>JAVBVK010000002.1:0-29323 GCA_031554335.1 Desulfarculales bacterium | reverse complement strand
CCGCCTCAGTCTTCAATAACGGCATGCGGTCAGCATACTCTTTGGCAATCCTGGCTATCTCGTCTTTGTCCAACTCTTTCATATAAATGCTCCTGTTAAGTATTACAGTTTAGCATTTACACAAAATTCAGGACACTCTCGGCAATAGAATGTGCGGCCTCATTGCCGTCAGGCGGGCCTTGGTAGACTACTTGTACGCCAGATTCTCTTTCAATTTTTCTGCACTCTTCCCTGGCCGCCTCCCGCATCATTTCCACATCGCAAGGCAGTATGCCCAGATTTTGATTGACAACGCTCTCAAGCATAAAGGTTCGGTCAAGCGCCTCTTCCAGATACGCCTGCATACGCCCCACCTCTTTGAGCATATAATCGTAATAAAGAGAAAGGCGCTCTGGCCTGTCTCGGTCTTCCAGCGGAATATAGCGGCAGATGCCGTACACGTCCTGGGTTAGGGATATGACCGTATAAATTTCAGTCCGTAAATCATTAAAGGCGGGAGAGATGGATTGCTTCGACATACGCTTGTCTCCTGTAGGGAAAGGGTGTGCCGGGAGCTTCAATCCACGCAGAGATGGTCGGGAATATTCACCTTGCGGTTGTTGTATTATCCCACTCCCGACACACGTATACACGTATGCCGATAGGTGGAATAACCCCTCTACGTCTTTCGGCGATTGAAGTCACCGCTGGCTTATGCCAGAACATTGAGCTATTCTCAAAAGTTACCTAGAGCCATTATACTTTATTTCTTATTGCTTTACATACCTAGCTGTAAAAATTATGTATTAACTTAATATAGTAAAATATTTTTACTAAAATGGCTATTTTATTTCTTGACAGTTAATTTTTATAATGTATGATGATGTTAGGGGCAAGCATAGCTTCCATTGTTTTGGATAATACCCATAGGGTATTATCTGCGGTTGGCGAAAGCTAACTACTTTTTCCCCGGGTACAGTGTTCGGCGACGCTGACAGTATTTGCTATATTGTTTGGCCTGATACTGCTCAACCCGGACAGGCGCAACGCGGCGGAAGAGCCGCGTTGCGAAAAGAGAAGAGAGCGAAAGTTTTTTAAATACCCCTGCTCATTGTTCCCTCCTTTACGGAAGCGCCTGAGATAGCAGAATGGTTCTGTTATCAATACGGTAGGAAGGAGGATAAAGATGAGAAAGAGCAGAAAAACTGCTTTAAGCAAATTTAAAAAATTTTTGCTTACGTTAGTTAGAAGGGCCTTATTAGATATCATTCTGCTCATAGCAAGATATCTAATGGGGTCTGAATAGGCAAATAGCTCTCTTTTATTTTTTTATTGGATTTTTTGAGATGATGAATGAAGCGTTAAGACTAATAAGAGTCTTTCATGATAAGAAGGCTAAAGACCTTGCAGATGAATTAGGTATTTCGGTAGCCTATCTTTCTAAAATTGAAAACGGCCAGGCCGCCCCATCTTTAGATTTACTCCAAAAGTATGCGGACATTTTTAACACAACTCGTTCCGCTCTGCTATTTTTTGCTGACAATTTAGAGAACGAAAAAAAGTTAGGCAAATTTAAGGTTGCTATAAGAAATAAGCTTTTCTTGTTGTTAAAAGCGTTAGAGTGGGGAGATGATGAAGACGACAAAGACGACAAAGAATTACCCACTCAAAACTAGTCCTCTTTATAAGCTTTCTAATAAAAGAAAACTAGCAGAGCTATTAAAGTGTGATGCCAAATGGCTGGCTCGCTTTCAAAGCTCCAGGGACAACTATGCAATTTTTAGTATAAAGCAGGACAAAAAAAATAGGATCATTGAAGATCCAAATCCTTTTCTTAAAAAAGTTCACAGAAACATCCAACAATTAATTTCGAGAATCGAGCCACCAGAATATCTTATCTCAGGGCGTAAGGGGTTCAACTACACGAATAATGCGGAAAAGCATAAAGACAATAATTTCTTTTTATGTATGGATATAAAGTCATTTTATCAAAGCGCAAGAAAGACTTTTTTATCAGCTACGCTAGAGAATTTATTTTTAATACCAAATGACATAGCATTAAGAATTGCTGATTTATTGACAATACCTTCCGAGTGTCAATCCTATTCATATATTCCAACAGGCTCCCCTGCTAGCCAGATTGCTATTTTTTGGGCTTACTATCAAACATTTAATGATATTGAAACCGAGGCTAGCAAAAGAGATATAACTTTTACATTGTATGTAGATGACTTAACATTCTCTTCTAAAAGAATAATACCAAAAAATTTTGGACGGTATATTATTTCTCGATTTAACAAAGTTCGGTTAAGTATTAAAGCAGAAAAAACTAAGTACTATAATCCAGATGAATATAAAATAGTAACGGGCTGTGTTATTACTCCAGATCATGAGGTCAGGATTCAAAATCGCAAGCGGAACAACATTATTCAAACCTTAGAGAGTAAACCTAATTTAAATGAATTTACATATAAAGAATTGCAACGGCTGCTTGGCAGAATTGTATCTCAAAAACAAATTGAACCATCGTTTATGGATAAAACATATGATACCGTTTTGGCTAGGATGAGAAAAATACGCTCCATTATGAATGGATGCTCTGCCTAACTAAAGATGGTTAGAGACACAAGCTCGGTTTCCAACTGTCATTAACATGGACAGTTGGTATTTTTGTTGGTATGAAATTTTTTTAAGATTATTTTAATGATATATATCGATATGTTATATAGCATAATCGAGTCCGGCCCGGAGCCAGTAATAAAACCGTACAAGTCCGTTTGTGTTCGCAAGAGTTCAAACGGACTTGGTTTTTTTAAATATTAGCGTTTGTTCCCGTTCATGCCTGTTCGCCTAAAACCGCCCACAGCCGGATTGCAAGTTGGGCTATTTGGGGGCTATTTTGGGGCTATAATATGGCTATCCCAAAACAGAGGTTAATATGGCCCCACTTTTGACTGAAATTAAAATTAAGGCATTAAAACCACAGGATAAAATATACCGTGTCTTTGATGATCGAGGCTTGTATCTTGAAGTGTCCCCCGCCGGTGGCGGCTTCCGGGGCGACAATAAAAACAACAAAGGCAACAAAAATAATTGGCACGGATGCAAGATGATGGGCAATTATAACCCATAACTAGCAATTAATGAGTCATGAGCCTAATGTTTGTCCGGAAGTATTTACCCGAAGGCTGTTGTCTTGGCACCGTTGCTCCCGCCACCAACCACAATAAAAACCCGCACAGCGCGTTGTAAAAGAATGGCAAATATGATATCTACTTTATGGCTAGAAATCATTTCATAACAGGCCGCTAACGTTGCCTGATTAGGGTTTGCGCGGTGGCACAGCCGCCGCTAGCCTGCCGAAAGCCGCGTTTTGCGGTTTGCATAAATCTCCGGTAAGGGGGTTTATGCAACGAACTTTAATGCTAATACCTATACTGTTGGGGCAAATTAACAAGGCGCCACCGCTTTCCCGTTTTCCCGCATGGGAAAATCCGTTTTGCCAGTTTGCATGCAATCCTTTGCGTGGATGATCCTGAATAAATGGAATATAAAAAATATGGATTTTGCAAAAAAAAGATGGATATCCTTATTGGCCTCCATGGTATGCGCTATTTTCATCGGCATCATCTATTCCTGGAGCGTTTATGTTAACCCTTTGGTGGGCAAATATGGCTGGACAGCGGCTGAGACGTCCATAGCATATACCATCAATATGGTTTTCAGCGCCCTGGTGCCAATTTTGGTGAGCAGGCTGCGCGCTCGGCTCCGTATTCGCCACTATTGCATGATAGGCGCGTTTGTCTATGGCGGCGGGGTAATTCTGTGCGGCTTTATCCAGTCTTCGGTGATAGAGGTTTACTTATACTTCGGGGTGCTGGCGGGTGGGGGCATTGGCTTTATTTATTTAAGCCTTGCTTCTTATGTGGTGCAGCTATTTCCCGATAGGCGCGGCCTGGCCGCCGGCCTTTACACTGCCAGTTACGGTTTGGCGGCTATTCTATGGGCTCCGGCCGCTCGTTATATAATGTCCAACTTTGGCGATGTGAGCACGGCGTTTATTTATGTAGGCACAATAATGACAACCGTGCTGATGGTTGCCACCCGCTTTCTTTACGAGGTGCCGGCCGGCTGGCGGGGAGAACCCGCGCGCGTCAATTCCAGAATAGCGGCTGCCCAGGCAACCGCTATAAGCGAAAAATCGCCGAGAGAGCTTTTGAGCACGCCTACCTACTATGTGATAGTCACCATGTATACCTGCGGGCTTATCAGCGGCGCCATGGTGCTTTCCCTTGGTGCCCCCATTATTGAAGAGTCTCTCAATTTCAGCCCGGAAAAAGCGGCCATCGTTGTGGGGCTTTTTGCGCTGGCCAGCGCCGGGGGCCGTTTATTCTGGGGGTTGATGTCCGATCTCTTGGGGCGTCTTAATGTGCTCGTTATTCTGGGAGCCATAACCTGCTCGTGCATGGTGGTACTGGCCAACATTAACGATGAATTCATTTTCCTCATTTGCCTGCTGGCCATTCCCATGTGTTACGGCGCCTATGCGGCCACTTTGTCCCCCGTTGCGGTGGAAACTTTCGGCGCCCAGCATTTTACCATGAACTATAATATGCTCTTTATAGCTTTCGGTCTGTCGGCCCTGGTGGGGCCCCAAGTTACCGCCTATGTAAAATCCTCTTCAGGCGGTTATCAGGGGGCTTTTTTCTATGCCACCATATTCGCGGGCATAGCAGTACTCATGGCGGTGGTTTTGAAGTTCATTATAAGGGCGCAGCGAAGCGCGGCTGAAAAGGCTTCTTTTGCCTGTTCCTAGAATAGGGCGGGCGGCGCTTTAACCGCCTTGGCGCAAGGCGTGGTTTTGGGCGGGCTATGGTGGCCGCGCCAGCATGTGGCCTGGGACTGACCCCATAGAAGTAGTTTATGAAATAACTTCCAGTTGATATGAGCCGTTTTTGTTTTGCTTATGGCAAGTTACATAAACGAAGACAGGCGCCTGTTGGCTCTCTTAGCCAACTAAGGCTGTCTTTGTGCACAGTTAACGCCAAATATTTTACTTTTTCCCTTGCGCTATCCCTAGCCAACACTTAACATATAAATTAGATATTGCGATTTTATGAGCCAGGGAGAAAGTTATGAAATTTGTACATAACACATTAAAATCTAAAGATGAATTGATAGCCGAATATAATCAGAACCAACATGGCGGTGCTTACCAGCCCCAGCAGGCCTATGACGATATTGCTAACCAAACAGTTGAATTAGCGCTCACTCCTAAAAACTATGGCTTCAGGCGCCTGCTGGCCGTGTTACGCTCGCCTAAAAAAGAATAAAGGGTTTTTTCGCTACTTTATTCTTGGGTTGCCTTGGCTTTGGGGGCTTCGGCCCTTTAGGCCAAGGTTTTTGCCATGTCCTGGCGCCGCATTTTAATTGAGGGCTTACGGCAACGCCCGACTATATTCAGATAAAAGGCGTTTTATGTTGCATGCGGGAGACAAGTTCCCTGATTTTCAGTTGCCCGATCAGAGCGGCCATATACACAGCCTTGAACGCTATGCCGGCCAGTGGCTGGTTATGTATTTTTACCCCAAAGACAACACCAGCGGCTGCACCAGCGAGGCACTGGATTTTGCCGAGCTGCACCCGCGTTTTGCGGCCTTGGGGGCTGTGGTGATGGGGATAAGCCCGGACGGGGTGGACAGCCACCGTAAATTTGCGCTTAAATATGGCCTGCCTTTTACCTTGCTGGCCGACCCGGAGCACAGCCTGCTGGAAGCCTGCGCGGTGTGGCGGAAAAAGAGCATGTACGGACGTGAGTACATGGGAGTGGCGCGCACCACCATGCTGGTCAATCCTCAGGGGGTGGTGGCGGAGATATGGAATAAGGTAAAGGTGAAAGGGCACGCGGCCGCGGCGCTGGCCAGGTTGGAAGCGCTTAAAGGGCAATAGTCGCGCTTATACGCGGGCTCCTTGGGCGGCCTGTTCCGCCGTGCGGCGGGCGATAAAATAAACCACCAGTGCGCCAAGAAGCTTGCTCATGCTCATGCAAATGGCGGTAAGGGGCGAGAACATGCCTATTAACAGCAAGAAGGCCACACTGTCTACCGGCGCGCTTAACAGGCTGGAAATAAGAATACGCCGGGCAAAGCTTTTGCCGGTTGCGGTGTAAACCAGCCAGTCCACCATTTCACTTATTAAAAAAGCCAACATGCTGGCCAATGCTATTTCCGGGCTGGCCATAAACCAGCTTATAGCCCCGCCTACAGCCATGGCCACCAATACCCGGTGGCCATAGGCGCGCTGGGCATAGTCGCGCAGCACAAAGGTAAAGCCCACCACTAAGGCCACAGGCGTCCACATGGCCCCGCCAGGAAGGCTAACGGACGGCACATAAGCAAAGGCCCAATTAACCAGCACTATGTTTACTATATATAAAAGCGCCCAGCCCATGGCTTTTCTCTTTTTAACTGTGGTAGAATTAGCGGCACGGTTTCTTTTAGTTTACAGAGGGTAATATGAAAAAAAGCGAAACACGCGGCCTCAGCAAGCTGGGCCAAAAAACCAGCTATCAGTTCAGCAACCCCGGCCCGCATATGCTGGAGGCCTTTGCCAACAGCCACGCCCACCGGGACTATATAATAACATTTGTCCATCCAGAATTCACTAGCCTGTGCCCCATGACCGGCCAGCCCGACTTTGCCACCATAACCCTGCGTTATGTGGCCGACAAACTGTGCCTGGAGTCCAAGTCGTTCAAACTTTACCTGGCCTCCTTCCGCAACCACGGCGCTTTTATGGAGGATATTGCAAACACCATGGCTGACGATTTAATAGGCGTTTTGGCGCCACGCCGCTTGTGGCTGGAAGGGCGCTTTAACGTGCGCGGGGGCACGGCCATAACCGTTACGGTTAATTATCTGGAGGCCAAACTGGGCGCGGCCCGGCAAAAAGCTTTACTTGGCCTGTGGTAGGGCTTAAACGCTGGCGGTAACTTTTTGTTTGAGCGTGTTCAAAAATCCCTGCTTATCCGCATTGCTGGCAAAGGCCGACACAGGTATGATAACCGCGCTGATAGCCCCTATGTAGATATAAATGCGATCAGCATCCTCGGCTATGCGCTGTATGTTGGCGTAGGCTATTTCCGCTACCCGCCCCTGGCTTTCGATGCGCATGGCGCTATCTTGCAAAGTTAGGCTGCGTTCGCCAATGAATTCGTTGGTCTGGCCTTCGTTTATCAGTTTATTGACATTGCGGGCAATAGCACGGTTAACAAGGCGCGGGTAAAGAAAAAACCAGACAACTGTAAGAAGCGCGATGGGAACCAGGGTTGTGGCGTCCCAGCGATCTATCAAAAAGAAAACCAGCGATAACATAATAACCGGCATTACAATAAGCAGCAGCAGGCGTTGCCGTTTTATGACGGGCGAGTTCCCGAAATGGAACAGGTTGAATTTGATATAATCTTCATTTGAAAGCATGTAATGCAGGATCATTATTTTCTACACTCCTAAAAAACGGCGTAGGGTGTTGCTGTCGGCCTTCAGTTCGCTGGCCGGGGCGCTATGCACAATACTGCCTGTTTCCATAATATAGATGTTATGAGCCACCGCCAGCGCGCTGTGCAGGTTTTGCTCTACCAAGAGTATGGGCAGGCCGGTTGCGGAAAGTTTGGCCACAAAGCTTTCCACATGCTTCACCACTACCGGCGCCAATCCTTCGGTGGGTTCGTCCATTAACAAAAGGCGCGGGTTAAGCATTAAGGCCCGGGCAATGGCCAGCATCTGGCGCTCGCCGCCGGAAAGCTGGCTGCCTAAATGCTGTTTGCGTTCGCTCAAGCGAGGAAACAGCTCAAAGACGCGCTCCACGCTCCAGATATCGCCAGGGGGCATGTTTTGTTTATTGCTGGCAAATACTCTCAAATGCTCCATTACCGTAAGCGAGGCGAACAGCCTGCGCCCCTGGGGCACTAAAGCAAGGCCAAGGGCGGATATTTGGTGGGGTTTTTTGCCTACAAGCTCGTGGCCATTGTAGGTAATGGAGCCGCCGCCCACCTCGGGTGGAGTAAGGCCCATAATAGCGCGGATAAGCGTGGTTTTGCCCATGCCGTTGCGCCCTAAAAGCGCGGTTACCTGGCCGGCGGGCACGCTCAAATCCACTTCGCGCAATACGCTGGATGGCCCGTAGCCAGCCACCAGCTTACGTATTTCAAGCATTGAGCGCCCCTCCCAAATAAACTTCCTGCACTAATTGGTTTTCGCCAATTTGGGCGGGAAGGTCTTCCACCAGCACCTTACCCGCGGCCAGGCAGGTAACATAGTCGGCCAGGCCCAGGGCCAGCTCCATGTCATGTTCTATCATAACCAAGGTTAAACTGCGCGGCAGTTCGCTTATAAGGCTGGCAATGCGCTTGCGTTCGGCCGCGGTCAGCCCGGCCGCTGGCTCGTCAAGCAGCAGCAAGCGGGGCGAGGTGGCCAGGGCCATGGCTATTTCCAACTGGCGTTGCTCGCCATAGCTAAGCATTTTAACCACCTCGCCCGCGCGGTGGCTCAGCCCGCAGGCGGCCAGCGAAGTATCTATAATATCTTTTTCCTGAGCGCTCAGGCCGCTGCTGCCAAACAAGGAAAATTTTCTTTTGCGAGAGCCGCGTATAGCCAGTTGCAAGTTTTCGGTTACGCTAAGCGCGGCCAGCAGGTTGGTTATTTGATAAGTGCGGCTTATGCCCAAACGTGCGCGGCGGTAAGGGGGCAGGCTGGTTATTTCCTGCTGGTAAAACCAGATACGGCCTTTAGTGGGCGGGTAGTCGCCGGTTATGGCGTTGAACAAAGTGGTTTTGCCGGCTCCGTTGGGGCCTATGATCGCGCGCCGTTCACCGGCGCGCACCACTAGCGAAACATCGTCGTTGGCCTTCAGGCTGCCAAAGGCCACCTGCACCCCCTCCAGTTTCAGGCAAGGGGTCATGTTGTCATTAAACTCCGCGTTCATAACCGGCAAAGCTAGCTTTTCGTGTAGCCCTGGAAGCTGCGGGAGTAAGAGGGCTGGCGCATATAAGTTTCCGGATCATACTTCCAGAACTGCGACACCCGCGGGTAAGTGGTGATGGGCACATTCCAGTATTTGCCATCGTCGCGTTTAACCACCTTGCGGATATACACATCATAAATGGGGTTGCCGTAGGCGTCCAGGGTTACCTTGGGTCCCAAGGGGGTATTGATGAGTTCGGTAGTGCGCACGGCATTTAGAAATTTGTCAACGTTTTCCACATCAGCGTTTATTTTCTCCAAAGCCTGGGTTATCCACATGGCGCCGGTGTAATGGGTAAAGGCATAGAGGCTGGGCAGCTTTTTATAGGCATCGTTGTAAGAATTTACAAAGGCCACATTGGCCTTGTCCGGGCTGCCTTCGGCAAACTGGGCCGCGCTGATAAGCCCTTCGCATTCATCGCCCATGGTGCGGATAACCGATTGGTCGGAAACGTTCATGGCCACATACAAAGGAATGCGGCCCTTCAAGCCAAAGCTGGCATATTGCTGCACCACCCGGGTAGAGTCGGCGCCGGTTTGCACGGAAAATACCAGGTCGGGTTTTAAGCCCATAATGCGGGAGAGGTAGGGACCGTAGTCGGCATTGTTGAGCGGGTGCCACAACTGATCCAGCACCATACCGCCGTTTTCGGTAAAATACTGGGCAAAGCCCCCACATTGCTCATGGCCAAAGGTGTAGTCCTGCGCTATGGTAACCACTCTTTTATAGCCCTGTTTAAGGGCGTAATCGGCCAGGGGCCTGGGCATCTGGCTGGCCGAATAGCCGGCCACCCTGATAACATTTTTAATGCGGTTGCGCTGGGTTAGGTTGTCGGCGGCAATTACCGGAATAAAATACGGAGTTCCGGTCTCTTTTACAAACTCGGCCACCGCCAGGCCGGTGTTGGCCAGCAGGTTGCCTACCAGCATGTCCACTTTGTACTGTTGCACCAAACGCCGTGCTTTCTGCAGGGCTATTTCCGGATTGCTGCCATCGTCTTCTTCTAAAATTTCTATTTTGCAGCCAGCCACCGAGTAGCCGTTTTGGGTGAACCATAACTTAAAGCCATCCACTATTTCCCTGCCGCCAGAGGCCACCACCCCGGTCATAGGGGCCATTAGCCCAATGCGAATAGGCTCGTTAGCCGCGGCTTTGGCCTGGCTGAATAAAGAGCTTAGGGGAGTGAGGCTGCTGGCCAAAATGGCTACCGCGCTTCCTTTTAAAAAATCTCTGCGATCCATATAATCCTCCTTATAGCCTTATATTTGTTGTTGCCGGGTTGTTAAGGCGCGCAGCTTTAGCGGACGCGCCTAGTTAATATTTTTTTGCGTAGCGTTGATATAAACTTTGCAAAAGCCCCATTATGCCTTTGGGCGCCACAATAACGGTTAAGACAAAGAACAAGCCTAAAATCATGGACCAACGGTCTGTATATAGGCTAACATAGTTTTGGATAAAAATAACCAAGGCCGCGCCAATGGCCGGGCCGCTGAAAGAGCCGGACCCGCCCAGGATAACCATGAGCAGCAGTTCCGCCGATTGGGGCAGAGCAATGGTGGTGGGGCTGACAAAGCCGTTAAAAAGCGCAAACATGGCGCCCGCCACCCCGGCAAAAGCCGACATTACGGTAAAGGCCAGAAAGATATGCAGGGGCGTGTTATAGCCCAGGCTTTTCATGCGGCTTTCGCTTTCCCTAATGCCTTTCAGCGACATGCCGAAAGGGCTTTTGAGAAAGCGCACGATAACCAGAGCAAGAGCCGCGCATACCACCAGGCACAGCAAATAGAATGACACCGGGTCTTGCATCCAGGGGGCGCGAATGCTGCCGCGCAGGCCGTTTTCTCCGCCGGTTACGGAGGTCCAACGCAGGCATAACCCCCACACCACCATCCCTAACGCCAAAGACAACAGTAAAAAATACACTCCGGAAACCCGGCAGGCCAGAAGGCCGAATACGGCCCCCAACACAGCGGAGGCCAGCACGCCGGCGGCCAGGCAGACGCTAAGCGGCAGATTGTATGTATGGGCCAGATACAGCACCACATAGGTGGATACACCAAAGATGGCTCCTTGGCATAAAGAGGTGCGGCCGGCAAAACCCACCATGATGTTAAGCGACATGGCAATGGGGGCAAAGATGAGAATTTGCGTAAGTACGCTTATTTGATAGGCCGAGGTGGCCATGAAAGGAGCCGCCAGCAATATGGCCGCCACTATGGAAAATATGGTTAACTTACGGGCCACGGGTTATCCTTTACTGCCCATAAGGCCGGTTGGGCGGAAGGCCAGGATTATAGCCATGGGACCAAATACCACAAAATAGGCCAATTCGGGGAAAGCGGTTTGGCCAAATACGTTTAGAATACCTACCAAAATAGAACCCAGGGCCGCGCCAACAAGGCTGCCGCGGCCGCCAATAATAACCACCGCCAGGCCCAGTACTAAAATTTCGCTATCCGCAGTGGGAAAGAGCGAGAGAAACACCCCGCCCACAACTCCGCCCATCCCGGCTAAAGCGCAACCCAGCATAAAGGTGAGGGTGAACACCAGGTTGATGTTTACCCCCATGGCGTCCACCATTTCGGCATCATCCACCCCGGCGCGAATAAGCGCGCCCAGGCGGGTATGCTTAAGCAGCCCCAACAGGCCAACAAAAGTTGCCATCCCCAACGCCAGCACAAACAGACGATACTGGGGGTAGAAAAACTCGCCCATATCCATCACCGAGCGCAGCCACGCCGGCGCGGGCACCGAAAAAGTATCGCCGCCCCAAATAACCAGGATAAGGTCATCTAAAAATATGGCCAGACCCAAAGTAAGCATAACCTGGCGCAGGTCTTGCCCGGCCACAAAGCGCAGCAGGCCCTTTTGCACCAGAAGCCCTAACGCGGCAATTCCCAGGCCGCCAGCCGCCAAGCCCAGGCTGAAACTGTTTGCGGCCGTGGCCGCGCTATAGCCAAAATAGCCGCCTAAAAGGTAAAAGGCCCCGTGGGAAAGATTGACCACCCGCATAAGGCCGTAAATGAGGGTAAAGCCGGAGGCCACAAGAAAATAGAGCGCGGCCAGGGTAAGGCCGTTTAACAAATTGAATAAAAATGAGCTCACGTTATATTAATTCTGGCGCTTAAATTTAAATGTCTTTTTAACTTTGGTGATACCAATTATATATATCGCGGCCGTTCCAAAAAAGCACGTCGCTGTGGGAGGCGGCGTATTCGTAAATGCGCTCCAGGTAGCCAATTCTATGAGGAACTCCGCTGATATAGGGATGGATGGCAATAGCCATGAATTTGGCCCGGCTGGCGCTTTCTTTATAAAGGCGGTCAAATTGGTCTTTGGCCCGCTGCATGAAAAAGTCGGGCTGATAATAGTGGGCGGCGGCAATGATGATGTCGTTTATCTCCACCGTGTAGGGCAGGGTGGTAAGCGGCCCATGCAAGGTGTCTATGGTTGTGGGCTCGTCGTCATAGACAAAGTCGCCAATATATTTATAGCCGGCCTGGGTAAGCAGATCCGGGGTTTCCAGAGTTTGAGTGAGGCCGGGCCCCAGCCAGCCCAGGGGCGGCTGCCCGCTAAACCTTTGCAGCACATCGCGGGTGCGCTCAATCATGGCTCTTTGCTCTTCCACTTTGTGAATGGGCATTTGCTCGTAGGCATGGCCCATAAACTCCCAGCCAGCTTCCAGACAGGCCTGAGTGACACGTGGATATTCTTCAGCCACTCTGGCATTTATAGACAAAGTGGGTATAATTTTCATACGATCGAATAATTCTTTGAAACGCCAGAAGCCAACACGCATGCCGTATTCATGCCATGCCCAGTTGGGGATGTCTGGCAAAAGCACTTGAGCTGTGGGGGCCGGCAGCACTTGGCGCGCCATGGGCCGCTCAATGCTCCAAAATTCCAGGTTGACAATGGTCCAGATAACCATGCGGGCGTTTTCAGGTAATTTAAGTGGCGGTCGATCCACTATGGCGCTATAGGTACTGCGTCGGGCGGGTGTGTTGAGGGTAGACATGCATTCGCTCCATCTTCTCAGTTTTACTAAATAAAATTGAACTTAATAATTAAGTTTAGAGGGAATTGTTAAAAAATAAACTCTAATCAATAAAAATATTTAAAAAATAAAAAGTCTAGATAAAATATATGAATTATTGTGCCATTGAATGAAATTTAACTTTGGGAGAGCAATGAAACTAACAGAATCTAATAGCGGGCAAACCCTGACTAGAGCCATCAACGTGCTTAGGGTAGTGGCCTCCGGCCAGAATGGAGGAATGCGCCTTACCGATATAGCCATGGCCACCGGACTCGATAAATCGACTGTGCACCGCATCATCAAATACCTGATGAGCGAAAGTATGCTGGTTAAACAACATGGGAAAAGCACCTTTCGCTTGGGCCCCTTGTTGTTCGAACTTGGCTTGTGTGCCTTTCCCAGAAGCAATCTGACCGACTTATGCTTTATGGAATTACAGCATTTGGCTGAGGAAACCGAAGACACCGCCTTTTTACTGCAACGTAGTGGCTGGGACGCGGTGTGTGTGGCGCGTTCCGAGGGTTCCTACCCCATAAAGACGCTGACTTCCGGCGTGGGTGATCGCCATCCTCTGGGCATTGGCGCCGGTGGTATGGCCATGCTGGCGGCCTTGGACGACTATCAGGTTCAGGATGTGCTTAAAACCATCAAAAATCGGTTGCCACGCTATGGCCTTAGCCATGAAAACATACTAAACGACGTGTCTGTCACACGCGAACAGGGTTTTGCCTGCAATAATGAGGTGGCGGCCAAAGAGGTGGTGGCGGTGGGCGTGCCGCTTCTGGGCCCCAGCAGCCAGGTGGTGGGAGGCCTGTTTGTGGCCTCGTTTGTACAGCGTATGAACAGCAGCCGGGTGAGTGAACTGGGCCAACGCCTGCAGGAAGTTGGCGCTCAATTGAGCATAAAGCTGGCGCAAAAGTTGGTGGCCCCCGCCGGCCTTTAATACCGCGGCGGTTTTCCTAGGCCAGCGTTGTTATTTGCCAATTTTGTGCTAATATTTTTTAGCTTATGAGGGCTAGTGGCGGAATGGCAGACGCACAGGACTTAAAATCCTGAGAGTGTACGCTCGTGTGAGTTCGAGTCTCACCTGGCCCACCAAAAATAAAATCTGGAAGCCTCTAATCATTGATTGGAGGCTTTTAGTTTTTTAAACCAGGGGTAGCGTCGGCCCGTGCTATTTAACACATGCTGGCAATGCCACAAAAAAAGCCGGCGGAATCTGAAGTTCCGCCGGCCTTTTTTTATGAAATGTGGGCTGGCTTAGTCTTTAATGCCGGCCAGATATTTAATGGTTTTTTTCTTAGATTCCAGGTCATAGTTGCTGCGGATGCCGATTTTCTCCATAATGGGCGAGCCGCCGCCATGAATGCCCGCGTACTGTTCCCAACCCGTGTAGTGGGAAGAGGTGAAGTCGCTTAAGAAGCGGAACAGGCGATGCTGGTTTTCCGCGCTTACCTTGGGGTTACGCATAATGTATTTTTCCATAAACCCTTTGGTTACCGGGCTCATCCAGTCGCCTTCATAAGGCAGGGTGGAAGGCAGACCGCCGGCGGTGGCCAAAAGCAGGTCATATTCATGCATGATGTTAACCCCGGCATGGTAGCGCCCGCAGTTGCTGTATAAGAAGTTGGGTTCCAGGGCGCCGGAAGAGGTGCGCTTGGAGGTGTGGGAAGCGGCAATGCCGGCCGCATACACCAACTCGGCGGTAACCATCACCTCCGATAGCTCGTCGGTAATATGAGAGGCCTTGCCCACGCCATTGTAGTCGGCAACTAAAGCGGTGGCGCCCAGGAAGATGTCGGTAATGGCGGGCTTGCAGCCGCAGTAGCTGAAGCGGTGGTTGTTGGCAAAGGCCAAAGCCAGGCGGCCGCCAAAGTCGGCCTCGCCGGCCATGAACACGCGGTCGTTGGGCACGAAGACGTTGTCGAAAATGGCCATGGAGTCGCACACGCCAAGTTCGTTATAAGGGGCTTTCAACTCCCGGCGCGTTTCGGTGTTGGTGGGGCGGGTAACCAGGTACAGGCCTTCAATGTCGGCCGGTACGGCAAAGGCCACGGCCCAATCGGCGTCATCGCTCTTCAGAGCGCGAGTGGGCACTACCAAAATTTCGTCGGCATAGGGGGCAATGGTGTTATGGGCTTTACAGCCGGAAACCACGATGCCGTCCGGCCTTCTTTCCACAATGCGCAGGTAAAGGTCGGGGTCGGCCTGTTCGGAGGGGCGCTTGCTGCGGTCACCCTTAACGTCGCTCTGCCCGGCATTACCCACCAGGTCGTTTTCCTGGTACCAGGTAAGATATTTAACAAACCTGTCGTGATAGCTGGTGCCGTGTTTTTCGTCCATTTCCTTGGTAACCACATAGAGGGCGTTTACCGTGTCGCAGCCCATGCAGCGCTGGATGCAGCCACCGGTTTTGCCGCACAGGTTCCTTATCATTTTCTGCTTGGCCAACATATCGTCAACCGTTTGATAGATATGGGCAAAACGGTTAATGGGTTTGCCGGTTAAATGGGAAGTGGCGGTGTACAGCGCCTTTTCCTCGGGGTCCGCGGACAGGGCGGCGTCAAAAGTTACTTTTATTACGTTTTGTCCGGGGATAAGAAGCGGATCGTCGCGTTCTAAAAGCTTGCCGTCAACATATACGTTTTTTCTCATGCCTTTTAAACGTTGTTGGTATTGCTCAAAGGTGCGCATATTGGGGTTACTCCTTCCTTAAAAATTTTAAAATAAAAATCCATCCCGCTTGTGCAGTATTATCTTACCCCCCCGGGCTAACCACATACTTATTGTGTGTAAATAAAAGAAATAGCCTTGCGCCTATAATTATAGTGCATTTTTGTGGATAAAGGCAAGCAAAAATGTGTGCTATTCTGGGTAATGACACCGGATAAGGCCGGAGGCGCGAGATTGCCCGCGCCCCCGGCGCTTGTTTATCATTGGCAAGTCAAATTCTGGATGGGGTTAAAAATCTTCGCGCTTTTGCTTACTTCATCAAACAGCTGGGAATGAAACTTCTGGTACTCAGCCAGGGGGGCGCGCATGAAGGCGGCGCGACATTCATCCTCGTTCTGTCCGGACATAAGGGCATAGTAAAGACGCAAAATTTCCCCGGCCAGTTGGTTGTGCGGCGGCTGCCTGTGGGGCAGAAGTGCCATCTGCTCTTGATAGAAAGCAGGAAATTCGCCAGGCTTATCCATGCGCCACTTGCCTTGTTCAAAAACCAGCAGGCGCAGCGGACGGGGCGACTGCACCCGGTTAAAGGCTATTTTATTGTCGGCAAAGGCGGGCGCATAGTACATGAAATATGGGTCCGAGATAACATAGCGCCCGCTTTCCCACACCACATTATAGTCGCCAGGGGCAATATAAGCGGCCACGCTGGCCTGTGCTGAGGAACTGAGCAGATAATAGCCAAAGCAGCAGTTGGCCCCACCGGTGAACATGTTGATTTTTAAAGTTTGGTAGCCGGGCAGAGGAAAGTTCTGGCGTAATTCATCATAATCCACCGCGGAGTAGCCCTCATCGCTTTGGGCAATATTGCTCCGCCCGCAGCTTAGGTTAAGGCTGGTGAAGCTGCGCGGGTACACATGAAAAGAACCCAGCTCATAAACCCCCGGTTTATTGCCGTCTTCAGCTTTGGCCACAGCCGGGCAAGCCAGCAGTATGGCTAGCAATACGAGGCTGAGTTTTAAGTTGCGAGCTATCATATAAATCTCCCGTGGCAGGGGGCATTATCTTGCCACTTTGCCAATAAACATGTTGTGGTAGCTGTATCCCAAAAGGCTGGGCTCTTCGCAGCAGGCCATATGGTACTTGTGGAATTGTTTTAGGCCTTCATTGTTAATACGGTTAGTTAGCTGGTGAAGAAGGGCGCTGATGCCGTCCAGGGCCAGGTGGCACACTTTGCTTATACCCGCCTGTTGCATAAGCTCTTCCAACTCACCGGGGGTGGAGGCATAAAAAATGCCTTCCTGCCCGTCTTCAATGAAATGCAATATTTCATCTATATTACTAAGGCTGCCTTGCAAGTTTTGCATGGCTACGGCATAGCGGTTCAAATAGGTGCAGATAAATAAGCCGTTTTTTTGCAGCAGGCGTAAACTTTCTTCCACAGCCCGCTCCCTCTTGGCGGAATCGCGCAGATGGTAGAGCGCGCCCATGCATAAAACCGCCTGGAAAGAGTGCGCGCTCAGCATATGCAGATTAAGGGCGTCGGCACATAAGATATTGGCCAGGACCGGGTTTTTGGCTTGCTTCTGTTTTATGGTTTCCACATTGTAGGGCACAATATCACAACAGGTTACCTGGTGCCCGGCCTGGGCCAGAAAAAAAGCATATGCTCCTGTGCCCGCGCAACTGTCCAGCACGCTACAGTTGGCCGGCAGATGGCGCTTGAGATAAGCGGTGGCGGTTAGAAACTCCAGGTAGTGGGCGCCGTCTTTTTGCAGGCGCAACTCCTCCCTGCCTTCGTTTTCATAAAAAGTTATAAGTTGGCTTACATCGCGCAACAGCTTTACCCGCCTGTAAAAATTTGATTTACCTTTAGGTTAATAATAACATAAAAAGGCGGCGCAAGGTTTATACCACGCGCCGCCGCCAATAAAAGCCCAAACCTCTCTATTATGAAGTGCCCATTTCCCAAGAGGCCAAATATTGTTTCTGCTCTTTGGTAAGCGTATCTATTTTAATGCCCAAAGACGCCAGCTTAAGCTGGGATATTTTAGCGTCTATGGGCGCGGGCACAGAGTATACCCGCTTTTCCAGCTTGGCCGCGTTTTTGTACATGTATTCCGCGCACAGGGCTTGGTTGGCAAAGCTCATGTCCATTACGCTGCTTGGGTGGCCTTCAGCCGCGGCCAGGTTTATTAAGCGGCCTTCGCCCAGCACGTAAACGCGGCGCCCGTCTGCCAGAGTGAATTCTTCCACAAAATCGCGAATTTCCCGGCGTTTTTTGGCGAGCTTGGCCAGGCCAACTAAGTCAAGTTCCACGTTAAAGTGGCCGCTGTTGGCCACAATGGCGCCATCTTTCATTTTAGCAAAATGTTCGGCGCGAATAACATTGATGTTGCCGGTTACGGTGCAGAAAAAATCGCCAACCAGCGCGGCCTTGGCAATGGGCATTACCTGGAAGCCGTCCATCACCGCCTCAAGCGCGCGCAAGGGGTCAACTTCCACCACCACCACATGGGCGCCCAGGCCTTTGGCGCGCATGGCCACGCCCTTGCCGCACCAGCCGTAGCCCACCACCACAAAAGCGGAGCCCGCCACCAGGCGATTGGTGGCGCGCACCATGCCGTCCAGGGTGGACTGGCCGGTGCCATAGCGGTTATCGAACATGTGCTTGGTATTGGCGTCGTTGACCGCGATTATGGGATAGCCCAGCACGTTACCTTCGGCCATGGCTTTGAGGCGGATAACCCCGGTGGTGGTTTCCTCGGTGCCGCCAATAATGCTGCTCAACAGGGCCTTGCGTTCGCTGTGAATGGTGGAAACCAGATCAGCGCCGTCGTCCATGGTAATTTGAGGCTTTACATCAAGAACAGCATTTAAATGCTTGTAATACGTGGCGTTGTCTTCGCCTTTAATGGCAAACACCGGGATACTGTAATTTTCCACCAAAGAGGCGGCCACATCGTCTTGGGTGGAAAGCGGGTTAGAGGCGCACAGGTAAACTTTGGCGCCGCCCGCCTTTAAGGTGGTGGCCAGATAGGCGGTTTCAGTGGTTACATGCAAACAGGCGGCCAGGGTAAGGCCCTTAAGCGGCTTTTCTTTTTCAAAGCGTTTGGCTATTTGCTGCAAAACCGGCATGGACTTGGCGGCCCATTCAATGCGCAGCCGGCCTTTTTCCGCCAACTTCTTATCCTTTATGTGGTAGTTCATTTTTCATCCCTTAATGTTTATCTGTGAGATTGCTAAAGGCCTAATGCCGCGCGCAGCTTGGGGGCGCTACTGGTGTCTTCCCAGGGAAATTCCGGACGGCCAAAATGCCCGTAAGCCGCGGTAGGGCTGTAAATGGGGCGTTTGAGATCCATGTTGGCAATAATGACGGCCGGGCGGAAATCAAAAACCTGCTGCACGGCTTTGGCTATTTCACCGTCTGGCTTAAGGCCGGTGTTAAAGCTGTCCACCATAATGGAAACCGGGTGGGGCACGCCAATGGCATAGGCCAGCTGCACCTCGCATTTATGGGCCAGCTTGGCCGCCACAATGTTTTTGGCGGCATGGCGGGCGGCATAGCAGGCCGAGCGGTCCACCTTGCTGGGATCTTTGCCGGAAAAACAGCCGCCGCCATGGCGGCCCATGCCGCCATAGGTATCCACTACAATTTTACGGCCCGTAAGCCCGCAGTCGCCCATGGGGCCACCCACCACAAAGCGGCCGGTGGTGTTTATATAAAACTTGGTGTCAGCGTCCATCATACCCGCAGGCACCACGTTTTTTATAACCTCTTCCATAATGGCTTCTTTTAAGGCGCTGTAGGTAACCTCCGGGGTGTGCTGGGCCGCCACCACAATGGCGTCCACCCTTTTGGGCCGCCAGTTTTCGTATTCCACAGTTACCTGGGTTTTGCCGTCGGGCCGCAAGAAGGGTAATATGCCCTTGTGGCGCACCATGGCCAGTCGGCCCGCCAGTTTGTGGGCCAGATCTATGGGCAGCGGCATTAGGTCTTTGGTTTCATCGCAGGCAAAGCCAAACACCAGCCCCTGGTCGCCCGCGCCCTGTTCGCCAAACAGAGAAGAAGATGCGGTGACGCCTTGGGAAATATCGGGCGATTGCTTATCTATGGTGGTCATTACCGCGCAGGTCTCCCAGTCAAAGCCCATGCTGGAATCATTGTAGCCTATTTTTTTGATAGTCTGCCTTATGATGGACGGTATATCCACCCAGGTTTGGGTGGTAATTTCCCCGGCGACAATGGCCATGCCCGTGGTAACCAGGGTTTCGCAAGCCACCCGGCTTTCTGGATCGTCCTTAAGCATGGCATCTAAGATGGCGTCGCTTATCTGGTCGGCAACTTTATCCGGGTGCCCTTCGGTTACCGATTCGCTGGTAAAAAGGTAGTTGGCGCTCATGTCAGTAAATAGCTCCTCTTATAATTGCTGGCGGGCGGTTGCGCAGGTCTATCCTTGGCAACTCAACCCATAATCCAACTAATATAGCCCAATATTCCTCAAAAAACCATTTTCAAGCTCATTTTTGCATCTATCGGCATTTTGCCCGCTTGACCTGAGCATTAACCCCTGTTAGCTTTTAAGAACAAAACCGCATGCCTAGTTGGGCCATGCCATTACAACATTTAAATATAAGAGGCTGTCATGAATAAACCCCTTACCATGGAAGACACCAAAATAAGAAATTTGGGGCCAGCTAAGATCGCCAACCCTGTTTATCTGCGCCAAGGGGTGCATGAAGATATGATCAGCTTCATTAATGATAAAGAGCGGGTGCTGGTAAACGCGCTTACTCATCCTAAAATTGCCCTGGGCAACCCGCCGCCCACTTTTGAAATAGCCGGGCCGCGCGAAAAAATTTTTTTCGACCCCAACAAGTTGAAAGTGGCCATTGTAACTTGCGGCGGCATGTGCCCGGGGCTTAACTCTCTGGTGCGCTCTATTGTGTTGCAACTGCACTACATGTACGGAGTTAGCAACGTGGTGGGCATTAAATACGGGCTGCAGGGTTTTATTCCTTCCTATAACCACCCCTTGGTGGACCTCAATCCGCGTACGGTAAGCAATATCCACGGCCGTGGCGGTTCTTTTTTGGGCATGAGCCGTGGCGGGCAGCCGGTGGAAGACATTGTTGACGCGCTGGAGCGCTTGAATATTGGCCTTTTGTTTATGATTGGCGGCGATGGCACCCTGCATGCCGGGGTGCAGCTAGTGAAAGAGATAGACAAGCGCAAGTTGAAAACCTCGGTGGTGGCGGTGCCCAAAACCATAGATAACGACATCAACTACGTTGACCCTTCATTTGGCTTTCAAACCGCGGTGCAAGAGGCCACCTCGGCCATTTGGGGTGCCCACAACGAAGCCACCGGCGCGCCCGGCGGCATTGGCCTGCTTAAGCTTATGGGGCGGCACAGCGGTTTTGTGGCGGCCAACGCCACGCTGGCCATGTCGGAAGTCAACTTCTGCCTTATTCCGGAAGTGGATTTTGACTTGGATGGCCCCAAGGGCCTGTTGGCCCGCTTAACTGAACGCATGAAAGAGCGCGGGCACTCGGTAATAGTGGTGGCCGAAGGGGCGGGGCAGAAGTTTTTTGGCGACAACCTGGGCACCGACGCTTCCGGCAACAAGCGCCTGGGAGATATTGGCACATTTTTAAAAGACCGCATCAACGCTCACTTCAGCAACATGGGTATGGAACTCAACCTGAAATACATCGATCCTTCCTATCTCATCCGTTCCATGCCCTCCAACTCCAGTGATCGCGTATATACCACCATGCTGGGCCATTACGCGGTGCACGCTGGCATGGCCGGTAAAACCGGCATGCTGGTCAGCAAGTGGCTCAACAAGTTTGTGCATATACCGCTGGAGCTGGCCATATCCGAACGCCGCCAGGTAAGCCCCACCAGTTCTGTATGGCAGGCTGTGCGCGAAGCCACTGGCCAGCCTGATATGTTAAACCGATAACCCATTGCCGGCGCGTTGGCGGTTTATCCGCCAGCGCGCCGGGTTTATTGAATAACCATGAGTAAAAAAATGTCCAAGGCCCTTATATGGGCCGTTTTAATTTGTCTGTTGCTGGCGCTGTTAATATTTATTTTTCGCGAACCAATATGGCAGAAACTTGCGCCCATCTGGAACTTTTTGTCTGACAAAGAGGGGCTGCGTCAATATATAGAATCTTTCGGCGTGTGGGCGCCCATTGTTTTTATGGGCCTGCAAATAGCCCAGGTGTTCATTGCCCCCATTCCCGGAGAATTTACAGGGTTAGTGGGCGGCTATGTCTTTGGCTGGAAGCTTGGCATGCTGTATTCCACCATAGCTTTGACCATAGGCTCCATGATAAACTTTAGCATAGCTCGCCTGTTGGGGCGCGCCCTGGTGGAGCGCTGGGTGCCGCGCGGCACCTTGAATAAAATAGACGATGTAATGGAGCGTCAGGGAATTATCACCTGTTTTTTGTGTTTTATTATCCCGGGCTTTCCTAAAGACTATTTATGCCTGGCGCTTGGCCTCACCCCCATCAACTGGCGCATTTTCATTTTCATCTGCGCCATAGGCCGCCTGCCCGGCACTTTAATGCTTAGCTTGCAGGGTGCCGCGGTTTATCAGGGGGACTACTGGGGGCTTTTGTTTATTACTCTGATTGCGGTGGTTTTTCTGCTGCCGGCTTACCTTTGGCGCAATCAGATATACCTGCTTGCCAAAAAGCTGGATAAAAAAAGGGAATAGGGGAAAGAATAGCGGTTTAAAGCCTGCCCGCCGCCTGTTGCAGCTTTATAGCCTTTATGAGGTTATCCATAATTACCGTGGTGGTGAGTGAACCCACGCCACCAGGCACCGGGCTTATGAAGCTGGCTTTAGCCGCCGCCGCCGCTTCCACATCGCCGCATATGCCAGCGCCGTCCGGAGTGGGGTTTATGCCGGCATCCAACACAACAACCCCGTCGCTGAGCATATCGGCCTTTATTATGTCTGGCGCGCCCACCGCGGCAATAAGCACCTGGGCATCGCGGCAATGCCTGGCCAGGTCTTGGGTGCGGCTGTGGCAAATGGTTAAGGTGGCGTCGCGTTTGAGTAAAAGGCCAATTAACGGGCGGCCCACCGTGTCGCCGCGGCCTACCAACACCACCCGCTTGCCGCGTAAGTTTATGTTATAGTGTTCCAAAAGCTTCATGCAGGCTAAAGGCGTGGCCGGCGCCAGGGCCTTATCTTCAAAACCAGCCAGGCTGTAGCCAAAGTTTAGGGGGTGCATGCCATCCACATCTTTAAGCGGGCTTATATGGCTTAGAAGAGCGAACTTATCCAAATGAGCGGGCAGGGGCAGTTCCACTAAAATGCCATGCACCAGCGGATTTTTACGCCAGTTTTGCAAAACCTCATAAACCTCAGCCTGGGTGCTGCTTGTGGGCATGGCGGTAATTTTAACCTCTATGCCCAAAGGCGCGCCTACCTTGGCTTTAGATTCAGCGTAAACCAAGCTGGCCGAATCGTCTCCCACTAAAAGCACCTGCAGGGTGGGGATGATATGTTGTTCGCGCAGCAAAAGCGCTTGCTGGCGCACCTCTTCGCGTATTTTTTGGGCCACGGTTAGGCCCTTCATCAGTTGTGCGCTCATGGGGTTACGCTTCGTCTTCTCCTTCCTCATCATGGGGTTGATCCTCAATAAAAGGATCCAGCAAGGTAAGCATAGGGCCGCTTGAATTGGGCGATAGAGTTTCCGCCTGGTTTAACGTGCGGTTAATAACGTTCTGCCTGGTTACAATTTTATTAAGCTCTTTTTCCGCGCCTTGCAGTTTGCGGCGCAAGTTTTCCATGGTTTGGCCGTACTTTCCAAATTCAGTCTTAATCAAGGCCAAAATTTTCCATACGTCGGAGGCTTTTTTCTCAATGGCCAGGGTGCGGAACCCCAGTTGTAAACAGGTTAAAAGCGCGCTAAGGCTACTGGGGCCGGCGGCCAGCACCTTGTATTCCCGCTGCAGGCTGTCCATAAGCCCGGGACGGCGCAGCACTTCCGCATAAAGGCCTTCAGTGGGCAAAAACATTATGGCCACATCTAAACTGTAGGGCGGGCAGATATATTTTTCTTTTATGTCTTTAGCCGCCTTGCGCAGGTTTTGCTCCAGTGATTTTAAAGCCGCCTCCTCAGCCTGCTTGTCGCCTTGTTCGCTGGCCGCAAGCAGGCGTTCATAGTCTTCCCGGGGAAATTTGGCGTCTAAGGCGAGCAATGCTTCCCGCTCTTTGCCAGGCATGCGCAGAGCGAATTCCACGCGTTCGTTACTGCCCGGGCGCACCTCCACATTATAGGCCAGTTGCTCTTTGTTAAACATGTCTTCCAAAAGATTGCCCAGTTGGATTTCACCCCAGGTGCCGCGCGTTTTTACGTTGCTCAATACCTTTTTCAAATCACCCACGCCTATGGCCAGGCTTTGCATTTCGCCAACACTCTTATGTACTTGCTCCAACTGGCCGCTTACCTGCATAAAGCTTTCGCCCAGGCGCTTTTCCAAGGTGTTGGCCAGCTTTTCATCCACCGTGTGGCGCATTTCTTCCAGCTTGGCGCTGTTTTCATCGCGCATTTTGTCTAACCCCCGGGAAATGCTCGCAAGCACGTTTTCCATTTCATGGCGCACTTCGCCTAAGCGTTGGCTTTGCGTGGCAGCCATGCTTTCCAGCACTTGCCGCACCTCCTGGCGGTCGGCCCGGGCTTGTTCCACCCCGGCTTGACGGCTTACCAGAAGCGCGTGATTAAACTCTTGCTTTAAATTACTTAGTTGCCCCCACAACTCCTGGCGAAATTCGTACTGCCAGGCGGCCTGTTGTTTAAGGGCGTTTTCTTCAGCACTGGCCAAGTTTTGGATGATTGCGCTGTGCAGTGACTTTTTGAGGAGCACGGCAATAAGTATAAGCGCCACTAATAACAGTATCAGCAGCGCTACGGTTAGCATGGGCATTATTTCTGAAAAAATTTCCAAAATACTCTCTCTTGCCAAAAGGCATGCAATTATCCGTAAAAGTTGGGTGTTTTTATTCCACTTCCGAAACTTTTATGAGATTGGTGCTGCCTGGTGTGCCTAAAGGAAATCCGGTGGTGGTGATAACCCGCTGGCCGCTTTGGGCAATGCCCTTGGCCACCACATTGTACAGGGCTGAGTCCACCATGTCCTGTACGTTGTCGTGATGATAGTTTAAGATGGGCTCTACCCCCCATGACAGACACAACTGGCGACAGGTGGTTAAAGAGGAGCTTAAGCCAACTAAGGGCGTGGCCGGGCGATAGCGGGAGATGAGGCGGGCGGTGCTGCCGGAATGGGTGGTGGCCACAATGGCGGCTGGTTTAAGGTCGCGGGCCAGCATGCACACCGCATGACTGATGGCGGAGTTGGTTTCCGATAACAACAGTGATTCGCGGTCTTCGATAAAACGCCAATCCATCATGTCTGGCTCGGTGGCCAGGCTTACCCGGTTAAGCACTTCCACCGCCTCCACCGGAAAGGCGCCAACCGCGGTTTCATCGCTCAGCATTACCGCGTCGGTGCCGTCTAAAATGGCGTTGGCCACATCATTGGCCTCAGCCCGGGTGGGGCGCGGGTTGTCTATCATGGAGCGCAGCATTTGGGTGGCGGTAATAACCACTTTGCTGGCCCGGCGCGCTTCGCGAATAAGGTGTTTTTGAATAATGGGCACCTGCTCCAAAGGCATTTCCACACCCAAATCGCCTCTGGCCACCATTATTCCGTCCACATTAGCCAATATCTGGGTCAAGCGTTCCAGGGCTTGGGGTTTTTCTATTTTGGCAATAAGAAGGGGCGGGCGCTCCAGGCCGGTTTGCTCAAGGCGTTCTTTAACCGGGGTAAGGTCATCCTCGTGGCGCACGAAGCTCATAGCTACAAAATCAACGCCAAGTTTTAATCCCAACTCCAGGTCGGCCTGGTCTTTTTCGGTAAAAGCGGGAATGCGCAGTTGGCTGGTGGGCAGATTAACCCCTTTGTGCGAGCTGAGTACGCCGCCGGCGGTTACCTCGCATAGCAGCGCCTGATTGCGTTTGCCAATAACCTTCAGCTCCACCAGGCCGTCGGCTAAGAGAATACGGTTGTCAACTTCCACATCGTCATAGAGATAGGGATAGGTGACCGGCAAGCATATCATGCCAACTTCGCAACTGGTGGGCGCGCCCATCATGACGTTTTGCCCGTTTTCCAGATGCACTTCTTCAGCCAGCACTCCCAGCCTTATTTTGGGGCCGCTTAAGTCTTGCAGGATACCAACCTCGCGGCTAAGCCGGCGCGATACGGTGCGTATGTCTTCCACGGTTTGCTTATGGCTTTCGTGGGTGCCATGAGAAAAATTGAGGCGCACCACGTTCATGCCGGCGACAATTAGCCTTTCTATCATTGCGGGTGAAGAGGTAGCCGGCCCCAGGGTGCAGACTATTTTGGTGCGGCGGTAATTGTACTGCATAAAGATGCCTCGCTTTAAAATTTGTCAAGCCAAGGTTTGCGACTTTTGTCTATATTTAAAATGATATCTTATAACAAAACATGAACAAAAGCCACTAACTCGGCTAAGGCCGGCTTTCCTTATTTGGATGTTTATTTTTGGAGGCAATGCTGCCATCGCTGGCTTTAAGCTGCATGAAGATAAGCGCGGCTATGCTGGATAGAAGGCCCACGCATATATAAGTGGCCTTAAAGGCGGACAGTACCTGCTCGTTTGGCGAGCTGAAGGCGTTCAGGAATACCGCGGCCGCTCCCACCGCCAGGCTGGAGGCTAGCTGCATTACCACCGAAAGCAGGCTGTTGCCTTCCGCGGCGCGTTCGTCGGGCAGCTCTATGAGCGTTAGGGTGTTCATGGCGGTAAATTGCAGCGAATTGGTTGCGCCTAAAGAGCACAGCAGTAAAATGACGAAAAAGATGCTGGTGTCATTGCTTATAAAACTCATGGAAGCCATGAGCAGCCCGCCCAGCATAGTGTTACACACCAGCACCAGGCGGTAGCTGAATTTTTGAATTAGCGGGTTGATTAGGGGTTTGACCAATAGGGAAGCCGCGGCAATGGGGGCCAGCATAAGCCCGGCTTGAAAGGGTGAATAGCCCAATGCCAGTTGCAGCATGAGCGGATTCAAAAAGGGCAAGGCCGTACTGCCCAAGCGTGAAAAGAGGTTGCCCAAAATGCCAATGGCGTAGGGGCGTATATTAAACAGTTTGGGGTCAAAAAGAGGCGTGGGCTTGCGTACCGCATAGAGCCAGTAAGCGGTTAGGGCGCCCAATCCGCCTATCATCAGGAACAGTATCTGCACATGGGGCAAGTGCAGTTCTCCCAACCCGCCAACCCCAAGCGAAATTAGCACCATAACCGCGGAAAACATGGCAAAGCCAGGCCAATCGAAGGCCGGCATATTTTCCTGGGTGAAGTTGGGCATGCATTTAACGGTAGCCCAAGCCCCCAGAGCGCCAATGGGCAGGTTAATAAGAAATATCCAGTGCCAGCTCAGATACTCTACCAAGAGACCGCCCAAAATAGGCCCCGTCAGCGGGCCAATAAGGCCAGGCATCATAATAAAACTTAATACTTTTATGAGCTGCTCGCGCGGGTAGGCGTGCATTATCACCAAACGCCCCACCGGCACCAGCATGGCTCCGCCCAACCCCTGCAAGAAACGCGAAAGCACCAGCAGCACTAAATTAAAAGACAAAGCGCAGCACAGCGAGCCTATGCTGAACAATATACTGGCCAGTAAAAAAATCCGTTTGCTGCCAAAGCGCTCGGCCAGCCAGCCCGAGGCTGGTATCAGAACCGCCACCGTTAATAAATACACCACCACAACCGACTGCATGCGTAGCGGGTCTTGGTTTAGGCTTTGGGCAATGGCTGGTAATGCGGTGTTTAGTATGGTAGCGTCCAGCATTTGCATAAAAAATGCTGTGGCCACCAGCCAGGGCAGAAGGCGCGAGGCGCGCGCAGACGAAGAAGATTTGTTCATGTAACCCCTTTTCCTAGTTAGCTATCGTCGCGTTGCAGGGGAGACTGTTTTACACTATCCTTTTTTTACCATAATGGCGAATAAGGCCACACACCGCGCCCAAAACCCGCACTTGTTCATGAGGCAGAATAATAGGGTCCATAGTGGAATTGGCAGGCTCTAAGCGAATATGATCTTTTTCCAGATAGTATTTTTTTAAGGTCACATCGCTTTCGTTAATAAGCGCTACCACGGTTTCGCCATTTTCCGCGGTATGGCGTTCCTCTACCACAATAACGTCGCCGGGCTTTATGTGTTCGTTTATCATGGAGGTGCCGCGCACTTCCAAGGCAAAGGTGCGGTAGCGGCGCAACATGCTGCTGGGAATAGACACGCAGGCATGCTCTTCCACCGCGGTTATGGGTTCTCCCGCCGCAACTGTGCCCAAAAGCGGCACTTCCACTTCGCTAATTTCAATTTCCAATGCGCCAAGCCGTTTTAGTAGTAAATCATTCATTATTACCGCTCCTGTAAGCTAAACTTTAAGTAAATTATGCTGCCAAGTAATATTCACGTCAAGCTCGTATGCATAATTCACTATAACTTAAATTTGCCAGAAACACTTAGCCTGCAATGTAAAAAACATTTTTTTTTACAATTCATTTGTCACCCCTGTTGACGACTGGCAAAAAAAAAATGAAATTCGTTAAACTTCGCTTTTACTTTATCAAATTTCATGATATGCTTGGAGCAGATGTTGGCTTCAAACCTGTAGCTGGGAGATTGACCACAATATGAGCGAGATTGAAAAAAATTGCATCTTTTGCGAAATCGTAAATAAGAAAATACCCAGCATTAAAGTTTATGAAGACGAACGCACGCTTGCCTTTGCTGATATCAATCCTCTTACCCACGGTCATATCCTGGTAATACCTAAAACCCACTCTGTCAATTTACTGGAAATAACTCCTGGAGATTTGGCGGCGGTACATCAAACTACCCAGCGGGTTGGCGCCGCCATTATGAAGGCTTTTAAAGCGCCTGGCCTGGCTGTATTGCAATTAAACGGCAGCGCGGCAGGGCAAACGGTAATGCATTATCACGTGCATTTAATTCCGCGTTTGGGCGCAAAAGACAAAATTACTGTTTTAAATTGGCCGGTAAAAAGCGGCAACATGAAGACCATAGAGAAGAATGCGCAAAAAATTATAGAGATGCTGTAGCGCTTGTTGGTTTAGTTTAAGATAAATGCCGTTATGTCCGATAACTGTGTGCAGAGTATGCGCCAACAACTTTGGCAACAGCCGGTACACCGTTGGCTTGCGTATATGAGGGTAGCCTGGGTTGTTACAGATTTGTAGTTTAACTTAACCATAAGAAGGAAAAATTAATGGCGAGCGAAAAAATTACTAAAGAAGAAAAAGTAGTGAAAACTAAAACCACAGTGGCTAAAAAACCAGCGGGGAAAAAAGCGGCCACCACTAAAACCGCGGCCGCTAAAAAGCCCACGGTGAAAAAAGCGGCCACAACTAAAACCGCCGCCGCTAAAAAGCCCGCGGTGAAAAAAGCGGCCACCACTAAAACCGCCGCCGCTAAAAAGCCAGCGGTGAAAAAAGCGGCCACCACTAAAACCGCCGCCGCGAAAATGCC
>JAVBVK010000032.1:0-15772 GCA_031554335.1 Desulfarculales bacterium | reverse complement strand
GTAGGCGGCGTTAGCCGCAACCCGTTAAGAACCACGTCATTCCGGGGGCGGCCTTTAGGCCGCAACCCGGAATCCAGGCTGTTGGGTTTAAAACAAAAGGCATGGATTCTTCGCTGCGCTCTGAATGACGGAGTGAGGGGCTATGTTTCTACGCAGAATGACGGAGTGAGGGGCCATGGCGCTTCGCTCAGGATGACGGTGACTTAACATGCACAATACATTCGTGTAGGCGGCGTTTAGGCCGCAACCCGTTAAGAACCACGTCATTCCGGGGGCGGCCTTTAGGGGCGCAACTCGTTAAGAACCACGTCATTCCGGGGGCGGCCTTGAGGCCGCAACCCGGAATCCAGGCTGTTGGGTTTAAAACAAAAGGGTTGTACTTTTGTTATTGGTTATATGTTTTCGCTGCCACCCGCTTCGCGCTGCGCTGAAGAATGACGGGGTGAGGGGCCGTGGCGCTGAGGGATGACGGGGATAAAGGCTATGCCAAGTGCATATAGAGCCTTCAGGTCAAGCGCATGCTAAGCCGCCAGCGCTTTCGCCTGGCAATGGCCAGCACAGCTCTGGCCAAGTTTATAAATGAAGAGATAAAGAAATGCCAGCAACGGCAGGCGGCGCCAAGCTACTTGTTCAAATTGGAGAGCAAGCTCTGCTGCTGCTTAAGCAGCGTACTGAAAACTTTTGGTTCGTCTATGGGCGCGTACATAAGGCTGGTTATGGCTAAGCCATTGCCCGCCCCCACGCCCAATACCCCGGCCAGCACCCGGCTTGGCTTGCCCGGCGCGGCATAGGCTTTTAAAATGGCGGCCCAGTAGGCGCCATGGCGGTCGGTGCCAAAGTGGCCCAAATTTTCCGCCGTGCCTGCCGGCAGTTCGGCAATTACGGGCTGCCAGTCAAGCTTGTCCAGCCCGGCGGCGTTCAGGGGCTGCCCCTTTTGCTCTTCCCGCAAATTGGCAAGCAGGGTTTTGCCATCCACTTCCATCAGCACCTTAAGTTGGCCCTCTTGCAAATTAACCCCCAAAAGGCCGTAATGGCTAAGCTGGGCTTCCACTGGCCCCTCTCCCCACAACTTCAGCTTGTCGCAGGGGGCATAGGCCAAAAGCGGATAAAAAGAGCCATGCACCATGCTTTCCAATTGCACCAGCGCAGCCGCCTGGCGGGCGCTTTGGCTGCTCAACACGCAACTGCCCTCCGGCAGCCTAACGTTCAAGCGGCGGCCGGCCACCACCATATCTTTAAGGTTTGGGTTAAAAAAGCCGCTTTCGCTAAGGCCGTTAAAAATGCGCAAATACATGGTAAGGGCGCGGCACACATCCATAAGCTTGCCCGCATCCAAAACTTTTGTTGAACTTGCGCCCAAAAGCACCGGCACCCCGTTAACTAAAGTTAGCGAGCTTACCATCATAGCTTGCGCTTTGGGTTGTTCCGCGGGCGCGGGCTGGGCATCTGGCGCGGCGGGCGGCACGGCTGGCGTTTGCACGCTTAGGGCAAACAGGCTGTTGTCGTCTTGGGCAATAATACCCAAGCCCACATTCTCTCCGGGCTTAAGCTTGCTTACATCCAGCCCGGCGGACATGCGCTGCCATATTTGCGCCGAAAGAAAATCTTTTTCCTGGGGGGTTTCCAACAGCCGGCCGTTTACGTCGGCGCGCATAACCGCTACCAAAACATCCACATCCGCCTGCTCCAGCAACATAAATTGATCATAGGGCAAAAGCCCGGCCTGGTTCCAGGCGGCGGCCATAAGCGGCACCCAGGGAGAATTGAAAGTGGGCAGCGCGCTTGCCGCCAGGCCCAATTCGCGGCCAATGGGCATAGTAAAGCTTTGGCCGTATGCCTGGTATTCCATGGGCGGGCCGTCAGGCCCGGCTTCCTGCGCCAAGCCGGGGGCGCCAAGGCCAAGGCAAAGGCTTAAAACTAGGGCCGCCCGCTTAAACACTACTGCAATATCTCGCGCGCGCGTTTAAGCGCGCTTTCCAGGCCCGCGGGCTCGTTACCGCCGGCCTGGGCCAGATCGGGCCGGCCGCCGCCGCCGCCGCCCACCAGCGGCGCCAGCTCTTTTATAATATTGCCGGCGTGGAAACGCTTAGTTAAATCCTGGCTCACCAAAGCCAGCAGTAAAGCCTTGCCGTCTTCGGTGGTGGCGCCCAGCACCGCCACGCCGGAAGCCAGGCGGCCGCGCAGGTTGTCGGCCATTTCGCGCAGGGCTTTGGGGTCGGCCTGGCCAATGCTGGCCACCACCCGCTTAAGCCCGTTTACCTCCTCCAGCCTGGCCAGCAAATCGGCGCCGCCGCCGCCAGTGGCCATGCGCACTTTCATGGCTTCCATCTCGCGGTCTTTTTCTTTAAGCCCGCTTTGCAGGCGCTTTATGCGCTCTATTATCTCATCCTGGCCGCATTTAAGCGTGCTGGCGGTGGCGCCAAGCATTTCGCTTTGTTTTTGCGAAAGCTTGAAGGCCGGCTCGCGGGTAATGCCCTCTATGCGTCGCACTCCCGCCGCCACGGAAGATTCCCCCACAATGCGGAACTGGCCAATATCGCCGCTGCGTTCCACGTGGGTGCCGCCGCACAATTCGCGCGAAACCCCGGGCACGGCCACCACCCGCACGCTTTCCCCGTAGCGCTCTTCAAAAAGCGCGGTGGCGCCGCTACGCACGGCCTCGTCCAGGCTCATAAGCGTGGTTTGCACTTCATAATTGCGCCAAATGCCCTGGTTTACCAGGGCCTCCACTTTGGCTATTTCTTCTTTGCTCAGCGCGTGAAAATGGCTGAAGTCGAAACGCAGGCTTTCATCTGAAACTAAAGAGCCTGCCTGCTTCACATGCTCGCCCAGCACCTGGCGCAACGCCGCCTGCAAAAGGTGGGTGGCGGTGTGGTTGGCTTTTATGGCCTGGCGGCGCTCGGCGTTTACGCTAAGCTTTACCCGCTGCCCGCTGGTGAAAGAGCCTTGCTCCACCTTAACCTTATGTACTATCAAATCGCCGCCCGGCCTGGCGGTATCTGTAACTTGCGCTCTGCCGGACGCGCCTTCAATAATGCCGGTATCGCCCACCTGGCCGCCGGACGCGCCGTAGAAAGGCGAGCGCCCGGTAACAATTTCCCCCTCCTGGCCGGCCTCCAGGCAACTGGCCACTTTGCCATTGCGCAGCATAAGCCCAATTTCCGATTCACCCTGTAAATCGTCGTAGCCCACAAAAGCGCTTCTAAAGCCCGTGGATCTAAGCTCGCTTAAAGCTTCGGGCAGGGCCTCGTCGCCGCTGCCCTTCCAGGCCGCGCGGCTGCGGTTTTTTTGCTCTTCCATGGCGGTTTCAAAGCCGGGCTCGTCTATGCCCAAACCCTCTTCCCGCACAATGGTCATAGTTAAATCCAGGGGAAAGCCATAGGTGTCGTAAAGTTTAAAGGCGTCTTCGCCGCTTAAGGTGCCGGCGCCCTTGGCCTTTAAGTTGGCAATGGTATCAGAGAGCATTTTAAGGCCGGTATCCAGGGTTTCGCCAAAGCGCTCTTCCTCTGAAAGCACAACTTTATTGATAAACACACGGTTTTCACGCAGCTCGGGGTAAACCTCGCCCATCTGTTCCACCACCTCCAAAGCCACCAGGTGCAGGAAGGGCCTGGTAAGGCCCAGCTTGCGGCCATGGCGGGCGGCGCGGCGCAAAATGCGGCGCAGCACGTAGCCGCGCCCTTCGTTGCTGGGCAATACCCCATCGCCCACTAAAAAGGCGCAGGCCCGCGCATGGTCGGCCACTACCCGCAGGCTGGTGTCGCTATCCGGGTTATGGCCATAGTCTATGCGGCACAGATCGGAAGCGCGGTTGATAATAGGGGTGAACAGGTCGCTGTCGTAGTTGCTGAACTTGCCCTGCACCACCGCGGCAATGCGTTCTAAACCCATACCGGTATCTATGCTGGGGGCGGGCAGCGGGTTAAGGGTGCCGCTGGCATCTCTGTTATACTGCATAAATACTAAGTTCCACAGTTCCAGATAGCGCGAGCAGTCGCAGCCCACGGCGCAGGTGGGCTTACCGCAGCCATAGCTTTCCCCCAGGTCTATGTGTATTTCCGAACATGGCCCGCAAGGGCCGGTGTCGCCCATGGCCCAGAAGTTATCCTCATCGCCCAGGCGCACAATACGGCTTAGCGGCACCCCGGCTTCCGTCTGCCACAGTTTTTCCGCCTCATCGTCACTGTGGTGCACGCTTACCCACAGCTTGTCGGCAGGCAGGCCGTAGCCGTTTGTCAGCAAATCCCAGCCAAAGGTAATGGCGTCTTTCTTAAAGTAGTCGCCAAAACTGAAGTTGCCCAGCATTTCAAAAAAGGTGTGGTGGCGCGGCGTGAAGCCCACGTTTTCCAGGTCGTTATGCTTGCCAGAGGCGCGAAAGCTTTTCTGGCAGGTAACCGCGCGTTTGTAGTCGCGGGGGTCTTGCCCCAAAAAGGTCTTTTTAAAGGGCACCATGCCCGCGTTGGTAAACAGCAGGGAGGGGTCGTCTTGGGGCACTAGGCTGGCGCTTTTAACAATGCGGTGGCCGTGGCTTTGAAAGTAGTTTAAAAAAACCTGCCTTAACTCATGACCCGATTTAACAGACATTTGCTATTTTCCTTTTATTTATTTAAGCGGAAGCCATCTTGCTTCTTCCGCCGCCGCGCGGCTGTTTGCAATTTTTTAATGGCAACGGCGTAATAAGCCATGGTTATGGCGCGCGCAATGCAATAGCGCTAAGAACCCGTTCCCCAGCGCCGGGGCTGAAAGCTAAAAGGCCTCATCCTCGTCGTCGCCGCCGGCCTTGCCCAAAAGTATGTCCGGGTTAAGGCCAAAGCTCTCCTTCACTTTAAGCGCAAGCTGGGCCGCCACCTCGGGCCGTTCTTTCAAATAGCCAATGGCGTTTTCCCGGCCCTGGCCCATGCGCTCCTCACCCAGGGAATACCAGGCGCCCGCCTTGTTGATAAGGCCGGCCTCCACGCCCAAATCCAAAATTTCGCCCATCTGGTTAATGCCGTGGCCAAAGGTTATGTCAAACTCGGCCTGGCGGAAAGGCGGGGCCATCTTGTTTTTAACCACCTTAACCTTGGTGCGCCGGCCCACTTCCTCTTCGCCCGTTTTTATACGGGTGCCGGCGCGAATATCCAGGCGCAGGCTGGCGTAGAATTTAAGCGCGGTGCCGCCGGTGGTAACTTCGGGGCTGCCGTAAATTACGCCTATTTTCATACGCACCTGGTTAATGAAGATAACCGCGGCGCGGCTTTTGCTGATAATGCTGGTGAGTTTGCGCATGGCCTGGCTCATAAGCCTGGCGTGCAGGCCCACATGGGAATCGCCCATCTCCCCTTCTATTTCCGCCCGCGGCACCAGCGCGGCCACCGAGTCCACCACCAAAACATCCACCGCGCCAGAGCGCACCAGAATTTCCACAATATCCAGGGCCTGCTCGCCGGTGTCGGGCTGGCTTACCAAAAGCTCGTCCACATTAACCCCCAGCTTGCGGGCATAGCTCACATCCAGGGCGTGCTCGGCGTCCACAAAGGCCGCCACCCCGCCCTGCTTTTGCGCTTCGGCAATAATGTGCAGGGTAAGGGTGGTTTTGCCCGAAGATTCAGGCCCGTAGATTTCCGTAACCCGGCCACGGGGAATACCGCCCACGCCGGTGGCCAGGTCCAGCCCCAGAGAGCCGGTGGGAATGGTGGACACGTTACCCACGGTGTCCGAGTCGCCCAGGCGCATAATGGCGCCCTTGCCAAAACTGCGCTCTATCTGCTTCAGCGCGCCGGCCAGCGCCTGGTCGCGATCTTTTTCCTGCTCTTTTTCTTTACTTTTTGCGGTTGCCATCACACCCTCTTTTGCTAAACGCCATTTAAAAGCAGTGCCGCCGCCATTTGCGCGCGGCCTCTTGCCTTGGTTAGATTACATGCGGCCCCGCCCGCGCCATGCTTAACGCGGCCGGCAGCCATGCCTTGCGCCTTTCAAACCCAACAGCCTAAATGGCGCGCCGGCCTTCCCCCCACAACGGCGCCACGCGCCGCCTTGGCCACTTAAAACGAGGCAAAACCAGGCCAGGGCCTCATTAATTGCCAGAAGCCATTTCATAAATGGCTTCCAACGCCGCCTCTGTAAGGCCTGCGCGGCGGCCTAAGGCGCGCCTTCAGGCTTTGTGCGGTTGGCCTTCATAGCGCGGCCGCCCTTGCCGCCCCGGTTTCTTAAACTGTATATTTTACCTAAAATTCAACCCGCCTACCAGAAGGCGCCCGTTTGGCGGCCCAGCTTAAGCCGCCGCCATTTACCCCCGCGCCTTCAGGTAAAAACGCCTGTAGCCCAACCGCCGGCCCGTTTCAAGACAAGCTAAGGCCCCCATGCAGATAGCGGCGCAAGAGGTTGAGCGCGCCTTCGGCGCTGGCGGTTTGCACCCAGTCGCGGCCCCCCATGTACCAGCTCTTTTCCACCACCACGCCTTGGGCCGCGGCCAAAGCCGTAAACACGGTGCCAACCGGCTTTTCCTCGCTGCCGCCGGTGGGCCCGGCAATGCCGGTTATGGCAAGGGCAATGTCGGTGCCGGCGGCCCGGCGCGCGCCCAGGGCCATGGCCCGGGCGCAGGCCTCGCTCACCGCGCCGTCTTTTTCAATAATGGCCGCATCCACCGCCAGCAGGTCTATTTTGCTTTGGTTGGAATAGGTTATAAAGCCCCTTTCAAAATAGCCGGAGGCGCCGGGCACCCCGCTTAGGCGCGCGCCCACCCGGCCGCCGCTGCAAGATTCGGCCACAGCCAAAGTAAGCTGGCGCTGCTCCAGCATTTTTCCCACGCTTTCCTCCAAAGTGCCCGGCCCGCGCACCACCACATGCTCGCCCAACCGCTGGCATATTTCCCGCTCCATCTGGTCCAGGCGCTCCCGCAACTGCTCCTCATTGTCGGCGCGCACGGTAATTACGAGTTTTTCTTCGGGAAACACCGGATAATAGCCAATCCCCGCGCCGGGTATGGCAGCCGCCAGGCCCTCTATGCGGCGGCCCACATTGGCCTCGGTTAGGCCAAACACGCTTAAATAGCGGTTGCCCACCAGCTTGCCCACAAAGCGGCTGGTTAAATAGGGCAGCACACGCTCGTCTATCATGCGGGTAAATTCAAAGGGCACGCCCGGCAAAAAGAACCAGGGCCTGGCCTCGCTGTCCTCATAAAACCAGCCCGCGCAGATTTTATCCAGTACCGCGGCGCCTTTGGGCATCATGGCCATGCGGCGGTGGGCCTCGCTTAAAGGCCGGCGCCGTTTAATGGCCAATTCGTGCAGTTGCTCAATTTTTTGCGGGTGCTCGCACAGCTCAAGGCCGAAGAAACCGGCGGCGCATTTGTTGGTAATGTCATCTTCAGTGCTGCCCAACCCCCCGCTGACAATGACGTAATCCGCGCGCTTGGCCAGGTTTAGGGCGTTGGCTATGTCGTGCGGGTCGTCGCCCACCATCTGCACCGCGCTAAACCCCAAATCCAGCGCCCACAGGGCGCTGGCCGCGTAACGGGCATTGGTGTCGCCAATGCGGCCGCTTATCAGCTCATCGCCGATTAATATCATTTCTCCGCGCATAAACATTTCTCCCGCGCCTGGGCTAACGGCCGGCCTTTGCTGGTTTATGAATGGCGAGTTGCCAGCGCCATTGTCAAGCGGCGCGCCACCCGGCCCCAACCAGGCATAAGCCTTGCGCCGCCGTGGCCTGGCGGAAACTCGATTTTACCTGAAATTCCGCCCCCGGCCCGCCCCCGGGGCCCCCGCCCCGGCGCCTATTTATTCCGCACTATTGCAAAAAGAGCCGGAACCACGGCTAATAATAACAAACCCGGGGGCTAAAGCCCAGCGCTATTTACAGCCGCCAACCAAGCCGCGCGGGCGCTGTTTTCAGCATGCCGCCGGCAGCGCCGGGCCTTAGGGCAGTTTTAGATGGTAACGGCGCCGGCCGGCATACGCCAAGCCGGTACGGCCGCACGCCAGAGCGCGCCGGTGCCTACTTGACCACAAAGTCGAAGTAGCTATTCGGATAGGGCTCGTTGGCCAGAGTGTAGTGCCACCACTCCCCGGCATAGGGCACAAAGCCGGCGTTTTCCATAATGGCGCGTAAAAGCGCGCGGTTAGCCGCCTGCTCAGCGCTCACCAATTCGCTGCCATGGTGGGAAACGGGGCCGAAGAAATCGAAAGGCGAACCCATGTCCAACTCCCTACCGCTCAGGCGCCGCATCAGGGTTAAATCCACGGTGCTGCCCCGCGAATGCCCCGATTTGTCGGCAATGTAGTTTTTGGCAAACAGTTCACTCTTATCCAGCAAAGGATAAAAGCACTGGCGGTTGGCCGTTGCGCCCGGGCTGGCCGCCCAACGCACAAAATGATCCACCGCGCGCTGCGGGCGGTAGGCGTCATAAATTTTAAGCACATAGCCGAGAGCCATGGCCTCCAGGCTGGCCCGCTGCAGGGCGGCGGCGGCATCCGCGCTTAAAATGGCCCGCGGCGCCTCATAGCCGTCTATCCTGGCGCCAACAAAATTATAGGTGCTGTAATAGCGTATTTCCAAAAGCACATCGGGCGCCGCCTCGCCCACATAGACGAAACCCGCCGGCAGCGGCGACGACGCGGGCGTTTGGCACCAGCCGGGCGCGCCCGCGTATAACAGCGGCAACAATACAATAAGCCAAAGCTGGCGCCGCATGTTTCCTGCTCCTTTCGCCATTTCACGCCGTTTCATAACTGGCCGCCAACCCCGCCTGAAGCTGGCTTGCGCGGCCGCCTGGCCGCCGGCAGCCAAGCCTTCTCTTATTTTAACCCCATTGGCCGCAAGGCGGCAATACATTATGGCCTCAAACAAAATTGCCGTCCCCGCCGGCCAGACGGCATGGCGTAAGCGCGGCAGGCGCCAACCATGGCGGGCGCGGGGTTAACACGCCTGGCGCCAGCCGTTTACGCAAAACCGCCGCCACCCCGGCGGCCTCTAAAAAAGCGCTAACCCCGGCACTTTACTTGACGATATAATTGTACTATGTTAATTTTAACCAATAACTAATGGCAGTAAGGCAATTTCTAACCTTAAGGGAACAGCACATTGGCCACACCACCGCCTGGCGCTAAAATAATTGATCTGGTCGACGTGGTTGAAGACAACCTGGACCTTAACATAGATGACGACAGCTTGGACGCCTTGCTGGCCGAATTGGACGCTCCGGCTAAAGCCCCTGGCCAGCCGCCCCAGGCGGCGGCCGTGCCCACCTTGGAGGTGAGCATTGACGATGAGCCTGAAGAGGGCGACATGGCCAACAACGATTTGGACATGCTGTTAAACCAGTTGGGCGGTGAGGCCCCTCCACCCCAGGCCCCGGCTGAAGATGCCGGCGAACTGGCCGGGGATGATTTGGACAACCTTTTGAGCGAACTGGCCGAGCAAAAACCAACGCCCCAGACGCCCGCCTCCGGGCCGGCCGAGGCCGCAAGCGCCGAGGAGATAAGCCAGGACGATCTGGACAGCCTTTTAAACGAGTTGGCCACGAGCAAGGGCGCCCCCGCCCCGGAGGAGCCGGCGGCCCCGGAAGCCGACGCGGCCAGCGATTTGGACGATTTATTAAACGAACTGGCCGCCGCCCCGCCCGAAGCCCCGCCGGAAACAGCGGAACCCGCGGGCGGCACCGGCCTTTTGGACGCTGACGACATCGACAGCCTGCTTAAAGAAATTGCCCCGGCCCCCGCCCCGGCTGAAGACCTGGACGATTTGGACAGCCTGCTGGCCGACCTGGAGGCCACCCCAACCGCCCCGCCGAAGCCCATGGCAATTACCGTAGGCGCGGGCCAGGAGCTGGACACCCTGCTGGCCGAGCTGAATATTGACGCGCCCACGCCCCCCGGCGCGCCCGCGCCCCCAAAACCCGCGCCCCCAAAACCCGCGCCCGCCATTATCCCGCTGGCGGAGGCGGGCAATGAAGCGCTGGGCGCCATTACCCAGCTGCCCACCAATTTGGACGCAGGCACGGCGGAGCGGATTTACCGCGCCACCTTGGAGACCGTGCTGAAAGAGGTGCTGCCCGGCCTGGTGGCGGCGGAAGTAACCCGCCGGGTAGAGGCGGAAATAGAGGCCATCAAGGCTTTAGCCGCCGGCAGTAAATAGAGAAGTTTTAACCACACCCGGCGGCAGCGAAATTGAGCGTTGCCGCCTTTTTTATTAGGAGTTGACATGCCCGAGCTGGATAAAACCTATCAGCCGCAAAAAGTGGAAAATGAAATTTACGCCTGGTGGGAGCAAAACCACCTGTTCCATGCCGACGAGGCCAGTGAAAAACCGCCCTACAGCATTGTTATCCCCCCGCCCAACGTAACCGGGCAACTGCACATTGGCCATGCGCTGGACAACACCCTGCAGGACATTCTCTGCCGCTTCAAGCGCATGCAGGGCTACGAAGTGTTATGGATGCCCGGCACCGACCACGCCGGCATTGCCACCCAAAACGTGGTGGAGCGTTTTCTGGCCAGCCAGGGAATAAGCCGCCATGAACTGGGCCGCGATAAATTCATTGCCAAGGTGTGGGAATGGAAAGAAGAATACGGCGGCAAGATAATTGGCCAGCTAAAGCGCCTGGGCGCCAGTTGCGACTGGCAGCGTTTGCGCTTTACCATGGACGAGGGGCTAAGCCAGGCGGTGCGCGAAGTGTTTGTGGAGCTTTTTGAAGCCGGCCTCATCTACCGGGGAGACTACATCATCAACTGGTGCCCGCGCTGCCAAACCGCCCTGTCGGATTTGGAAAGCGAGCACAAAGAGGTTAAAGGCGGCCTGTATTATATAAAATACCCCCTTGCCAGCGGCGGCGGCCATATCACCATTGCCACCAGCCGGCCGGAAACCATGCTGGGCGATGTGGCGGTGGCCATCAACCCCAAAGACCCGCGCTATGAAGGCTTAAACGAGGCCGAGGTTATTGTGCCTTTAGTTAACCGGCGCGTTCCCATTATTAAAGACGCCTATGTTTCCCTGGAGTTTGGCACCGGCGCGCTTAAAGTTACCCCGGCCCACGACCCCAACGACTTCCATTTGGGAGTAAAGCATAATCTGCCGTTGATCAAGATAATGGACGAGGAGGGGCGCATCAACCAGGCCGGCGGGGCCTATGCCGGGCTGGATCGCTTCGCGGCCCGCCAGCGGGTGCTGGAAGACCTGGAGGCGCAAGGCCTTTTGGAAAAGCAAGAAGAGCTTAACCACGCGGTAGGGCACTGCTACCGCTGCGCCACCATGGTGGAGCCGCTTCTTAGCAAGCAGTGGTTTGTTAAAACCGAGCCCTTGGCCCAAGAGGCCCTGAACGCGGTGGCAACCGGCAAAAGCAAAATATTCCCCGCCATGTGGGAAAAAACCTACTTTGAATGGCTCAACAACATTCGCGACTGGTGCATAAGCCGCCAGATATGGTGGGGGCACCGCATTCCCGCCTGGTATTGTGAGGCCTGCGATGAAGTCATTGTGGCCCGCCAGGCCCCCGCTTCCTGCCCTCAATGCGGCGGCGGAAATTTGCGCCAGGACGAAGACGTGCTGGACACCTGGTTCAGCAGCGGCCTGTGGCCCTTTTCCACCATGGGCTGGCCGGCCCAAACCCCCACCTTGCAAAAATTCTACCCCACTTCCTGCCTGGTCACCGGTTTCGACATCCTCTTCTTCTGGGTGGCGCGTATGATGATGCTGGGGCTTAAATTCATGGGAGAGGTGCCCTTCCGCCACATCTGCATTCACGCATTGGTGCGCGACGCCGAAGGGCAGAAAATGAGCAAATCCAAAGGCAACGTGTTGGATCCGCTTTTAATCATCGACGAATTCGGGGCCGACGCCTTCCGCTTTACCTTGGCCGCCTTTGCCGCCCAGGGCCGCGATATCCGCATGAGTTTTGAGCGCATTGAAGGCTACCGCAACTTTGTCAACAAAGTGTGGAACGCCGCCCGCTTTGCTTTCATGCATGCCGGACGCGGCCCGCTTAGCCACGCGGAGGAGCTGGCGCCGCTGCTTGAAGAGCGCTGGATTATGAGCAGGGCCGGGCAAACCGCCCAAGCCGCCGGCCAGGCCCTGGACGAGTACCGTTTTAACGAGGCGGCCAGCCTGGTTTACCAGTTTGTGTGGCACGAATTCTGCGACTGGTACCTGGAACTCATTAAAGTGCCCCTGAATGACGAAAGCAACCCCGCCCGCCAGGCCGCGGCCCGCGCGCGTTTAATGCTGGCGCTGGACATGGTGCTGCGCCTGCTGCACCCCTTTATGCCTTTCATTAGCGAGCATTTGTGGCGGCAGTTGCCGCTTAAGGCGCCAACGCAAAGCTTTAGCCTGATGAAAGCGGCCTGGCCCAGTGAAGAACTGGCCCCCTACGATGCCCCGGCCGAGGCCCAGATGAGAATTTTGATGGAAACGGTGGCTGCCGTGCGCAATTTGCGCGGGGAAATGAACATTAACCCCGGCCTGGAAATTGAAGTTAGCGTGGTGCTGCAGGAGCCGGGCCTGAAACAGGCCATTTTGGCGCAGGCGGCGCGCATAAAGAGTTTGGCCAAAATAAGTGAAATAACTTTTGCGGAAAGCGCGCCCCCAAACGCGGCGGCCGCGCCCATAAACGGCCTAACCATTTATGTGGGGCTTTTGGGCCTGGTGGATGTGGAGGCCGAACGCGCGCGTCTTAACAAAGAAATAGCCAAAATGCAAAAGCAGGCCGCGCAAAGCCAGGGCAAACTTAACAACCCGGGCTTTACCGGCAGCGCCCCGCCCGAGGTAATAGAAAAAGAGCGGGAAAAATTAGCCGAGGCCGCTTCGCGCCTGCAAAGGCTGGAGGCCAACTTAAAAAGCCTTTTAGGAGAAAACTAGCATGAAAGCAAGACTTAGCGAACTGGAAGCGCGCCGCGCCGCCTTTTGCCAAAAAATGGATGTTGCCCACCCCAACTGGGAAAGCGCCCTTATTTTAAGCAAAGTAAACCAGTACTACTTCACCGGCACTATTCAAAACGCGCTTTTGCTCATTAAAAAAGGCGGCGGCTATTCTTACAACGTGCGCCAAAGCATACAACGCGCGGAAGCCGAATCGCCGCTGGACAACTTATTTGCCATGAAAAGCTACGGCGATGTGGCGGGGCGCGAAGGCGCGGATTTGGGCCATGCCTACCTGGAGCTGGACTACCTGCCCTATTCCACGGTTATGCGCCTGCAAAAAAATTTTCAAATGAAAAGCATAAATTCTCTGGATACCACGCTACGCAACTTACGCGCCGTAAAGTCGGCCTACGAGCTTAGCGTGCTTGAACGCTGCGGCAAAATGCATGAACGCCTGTTTAGCGAGTTTATACCAGATGTTTTGCAAGAAGGCTTAAGCGAAGCGCATTTTTACGGCCAGGTGCAAGAACGCATGATGCTGGCCGGCCACCAGGGCATAACCAGGTTTTACGACTACCAGACCGAGTTTCATATTGGCCAGGTGGGCTTTGGCGAAAACATGCTTTATCCCAACAACTTCAGCGGCGGCTCGGGCGGCCTGGGCACCGGCCCGGCCGCGCCGCTGGCCGGCAACCCAAGCCGCCACCTTAAAAAAGGAGATTTGGTGCTGGCCGACATAGGCTTTGGCCTGGACGGCTACCACACCGACAAAACGCAAGTGTTCTGTTTCGGCGCGGCCCCTTCCCCGCTGGCCGTACGCTTCCACCAAGAATGCCTGGACATTGCCGCGCGCGCGGTGGAGGCCTTGCGGCCGGGGGCCATACCTTCTAAAATTTATGCCGACGCCATAAACAGCCTTAGCCCCGAAGGCGCCAAAATTTTCATGAGCTACGCCGACAGCCGCGCCTCCTTTATTGGCCACGGAGTGGGCTTAAACTTGGACGAACTGCCCGCCATTGCCAAGGGCGTTGACGAGCCCTTGCGGGAGAACATGACCATTGCCATAGAGCCCAAAATGGGCGTGCCCGGCCTGGGCGTGGTGGGCACCGAAGACACCTATGTGGTAACCCCCAACGGCGGGCGCTGCCTTACCGGCGGGGCCAAGGAAATTATTGTGGTGGAAGCCTGAATTTAAGGGCGTGTAAAACAAACTGTGCGCTTGCCTTCCCGCTGTAAGCGGCCAAGCGCCATTGGGTTATTTCAGTGTGAAATGAGTTCGGTAAGCCCCCGTTTGTTATAGCGGCGTAAGCCGCTATAACGGGGCTGAAGGGCCTGGCGCAACTTAAGGGGGCGGCTGGCTCCGCAACTTAACAAAATTAGCGCCAAATTATTTACTGGCTCAAATTTTCCCGTTTATGATATCGCTCATGGGGCGGTGGCCGCTAAAGGCGCTTTTCACCTTTTGCCGGAACTCCTCAGCGCTAATCAGCTCCACATGGCTGCCCACCGTAAGCTTTACCTGGGGCAGGCCCTCTTCTATGAGTTTGATGTACTTTTTGACAAAGGGGCACAGTTCGTCCATGCAGTTGCTAAGGTGAATGTCGGTTATGCCAACGCTGGTTAAAGCCCGCACCTTGTCCAAAATCTTTTCCGGATAAGCCAGGCTGGGGCAGCCGGCGCAGGTTACAACCCCGGCCAGGGAAACGGGTTCCTCATATTTACTGAAAGTGCCGGTGCGCTTATTGATGGCGCTCATGCACACCGCCATGGCGCAGTTAAGCTCTTGCGCGGCATTGGCGCAGGTAATAAGGCCTATTCTTCTGGCTTTCATGACTGACTCCTTTTTCCGCAATTGTCTGGCGCCGCCGCTTAGGGCGCGGCTAAAGTTTAACATAAAATCGTTGCGCCAACAGGGCGGGGCCGGCCAGGGTTTCTTGCCGCCAGGCGGCGCATAATTACAACTTTCTGTGTTATAAAGCAAAATCCACCACCAGCAACCGGGAGTGACATTGCCCGGCAAAATAAGTAATTTTTTCGTCTTCCCCTTGCCTGGCCATTGCGTTATGGCGTTTAATTGTTATTATTATGGGTAAATCACCCCAAGGACGACTTAATTTACCGGGCCCACGGAAGGTACCCCAAGAAAGAGGTGCTAGATGGTAAGCTATTCCGATATGGCTAAGGTGGCAGTGGCCGGCGCCAGCCTGGGCGGCAACAATTCGCAAAACACCGGCAGCCTAAGCAAGGCCGAACTGGGCGGCCAGGTGGTAAGCCAAACCTTAAGCCTGCTCAACAAGGGCAAAAGCAAGCAGCAGGCCAATAAGGCAAACGGCATCAGCCCTTCCTTCCAAACCCAGATGGACATCCTGAACGCCGGCGCGGCGCAAAAGGGCATTGTCATCAATTCCAGCAGCTAGTTCAGGCTTGCTGAGCCCAGGCTCAGAACTCATTAATTGCTTGTGTGAACAGGCTGCTTAATCAACAGTAATGTGGCATGTCATGCCGGAAGCCGCTTTGCGGCTATCCGGCATCCAGGCTGTTAGCTTTAAAAGCCAGGCCCCGGATAGCGGCTGGCGCCACTTCCGGGGTGACAATAACGCAATTATTTGTAGTTAATGACGATGCGCTGTCTTGGTGCTCTTAACTTAATGAGCCATGAACCTAAAGGGCGGCGCTTATCTTACCTACCGGTTCCAAGTTCAGGACTCATTAATTGCTTGTGTGAACATGCTGCTTAATCAACAGTAAGGTGGCATGTCATGCCGGAAGCCGCTTTGCGGCTATCCGGCATCCAGGCTGTTAGCTTTAAAAGCATGGACACCGGATAGCGGCTGGCGCCACTTCCGGGGTGACAATAACGCAATTATTTGTAGTTAATGACGATGCGCTGTCTTGGTGCTCTTAACTTAATGAGCCATGAACCTAAAGGGCGGCG
>JAVBVK010000039.1:0-26949 GCA_031554335.1 Desulfarculales bacterium | reverse complement strand
TGTCATGCCGGAAGCCGCTTTGCGGCTATCCGGCATCCAGGCTGTTAGCTTTAAAAGCATGGACCCCGGATAGCGGCTGGCGCCACTTCCGGGGTGACAATAACGCAATTATTTGTAGTTAATGAGGGTGCGCTGTCTTGGTGCTCTTAACTTAATGAGCCCTGAGCCTAGAAGCCCGACAAAGTTAAGTTCCACTTTAGGTGCAAGGCATTGGCACGAAATTATTGACAGTTGCTATTTTATGGCCTTTGCTGTAAGGTTACGGTGTCGTATTGAAAAGCTGATACAATCAGCATTAGTTGAGATGTAAAATTTAAGCTTTCGCTTAATGTTAAGCGAAGTACGGCAACAACCTGTTCGCTATGAAGGTTGTTGTTTTTTTTAAGTTCGAAGCGCTATTCTTTCATTAAACCTTTAGGCTATTGAATGTTTGGTATCGTATTTAAACATAAAATTACATAGCATAAAGGAAATGACAAATGAATATCTACACGGGAAATCTTTCTTACAACTCTGGCGTAACTGAACTAACCGCCGCTTTTGAAAATTTTGGAGAAGTAAGTTCAGTGAACATCATTGTTGACCGGGAGACTGGCCGCTCCAAAGGCTTTGGCTTTGTGGAAATGCCTAACAGTAACGAAGCTAACGCGGCCATCGCTGGTTTGAACGGCTCTTCTCTGGATGGCCGCACCATTAATGTAAACCAGGCCCGCCAGCGTGAAGAACGTGGCAACAGCAGAAGATTTGACAGATACTAAAATAATCTGGATAGCAGCATTAGCCCCGTTGAACCCAAGTTCAACGGGGTTTTTTTCGCCTTTAAGCATGGCGCGGCCATTTTCTGTCCCCGAGCGGAAAAAATTGTAAAATATACCATTGCTGGCCATTAAAGAGGATGTGGACCGCTTAGGCGAGCGCTTTGTCCGGGGCGTGGTTGTCTATACCGGGCAAGAAGTTGTGCCCATGGGCGAGAGAGTTTTCGCCGTGCCGGCGGTGTTTATTAACAACGGGCGGCGGCCATGGGCCCGCCAGCCGCTTGTTTCACGCCTTGCACAGCTTGAACAGCAGGTTTTCCATTATTACTCTGTCCGCGCCGGCCGAGGACTTGAGCGCCAGGTCGGTGGCCAGAATTACCTCCAGATAAGCGGACAGGCGGCCCTGGCTTTCCTTGCGGGCGCGCTTGATAAGATCCGCGGTTACCTGGGGCGGGGTGCGCAGGCTTTGCTGCACCTGGGCCTCAATGCCGCCTTCATCCAGTATTTGCCGCACCTGGCTTAGCTGGCGGAACAGGCGGGTTATCATGCCTAAAATGGCCAAAGGCGCTTCATTCATGGCCAGCAAATGGCCAAGGGCGCTTAGCGCGCGGGCCAGCTCGCTTTTGGCAATGGCGTTGGTGAGATCGAACACGGAAAACAGGCGGCCCTGGGTGGTTACGGTTTTTATGATGCCCGGGGTGATTTCTTTTTGATTGCCCACAAACAGGCAAATTTTTTCAACCTCGCGGTCAAGTTCCATAAGGCCTATGTCGCCCAGCTCCATAAGCAGGCCGGCCGCGGCCGGAGTTAAGTTTTTGCCGCGCAGTTTGGCCCGGCCGGCCAGCCAGGCGGGCAGTTCGCGAGGGTAGGGCTTGCGCACGGTATGCACCTTGCCTTTGTCTTGCAGGGCCTTGGCAAAGCGGCTGCGCGCGTCCAGCTTGGCGGCGCTGAATACCAGGCAGGTGCTGGGCGCGGGGTTATTGAAGTAATCCAGGAATTGGTTCAGGGCTTCAGCCTTCCAGGCGTCTATGCCCTGCACCAGCACCAGGCGCCGGCTGCCCAAAAAGGGCAGGGTGTTGGCGCTGTCCAGCACCTTGTTGGGCGGGGTTTCCGCGGCCAGAAAACGTTCTTGGTTGAGCGATGGGTTGGCGGCAAAGGCCGGCGAATTTATAAATTCCCCCAAGGCCTGGTCTAACAAAAACGCCTCCTGCCCGAAAACGCCGTAAAGGGGGCCGGGTTTGCCTTTTGCAATTTCAGGCCACATATGCGCCATGTTCTATCTCCAAAACAAACCAGCCTTTGCTTGCGCGCTTTGGCTATCCGCTAAAAATTTTGCAGCGCCCCGTCGTGAATAATAAGCGCCGCCTCGCGGGCCACTAAACGCAAGGCCTCGCGGCGGGCGGTGTTGGTGTTTAAATCGTCGCTTGCGCTTACCACATAGTTGCGCCACTGGTAAGCGCCGCCGTTATACAATACCTCGCCCGTGTCGCGGCGCACCAGGCGCGCGCTTATAGACACGCCCACCCGGCGCAGCTCGCTGGTGGTGCGCGAAGTAAGGGCGATGTCGTCGCTTATCACCTGCTCAACCGTGCCCTGCAAAACCACGTCGGCCTCGCCCTGCGGCACAATCTTCAGTATCTGGCTGTTGGAAAACTGAAAGCGCAATTGCTCGGTAATCATGGCCTCCATGCGCACTTCGTTGGTTTTGTTTTCAAACATGGGTATGGCAATGGTTTTTACATCTGGCGGCAAATTGCTTTGCTGGTGGCGAAAGCCGTAGCCGCAGGCGCACAGCGCGCATGCCAGGCACAGGCTTAAAACGGCTATAAGGCATTTTGTTTTGCTCATAATTCAGCCTAACACTATGTTTACCAGTTTGTTTTTTATAACCACAATTTTTTTAATGGTGGCGCCTTCCAGGTAGGGCTTTACCTTGGCATCGTTAAGGGCGGCCTGTTTCACTTCTTCTTCGCTGGCCCCTTGCGGCATGGTTATGCGCCCGCGCACCTTGCCGCCAATTTGCACCACCACCACCTTTTCGTCGCGCAGCATGGCGTCTTCATTATATTGCGGCCAGGGCTGATTGATAAGGTAGCCGTTGTGCCCCAGGCGCTGCCAAAGCTCGTCGGCCACGTGGGGGGCCATGGGGCTTATCAGGGTTACCGCGCTTTCCACCGCCAGGCGCAGCAGTTTAGGCCCCTGCGCGTGTTCTTTGGTTTCAGGCTTTTGCTCCAGTGCGCTTATCAAGTTTAACAGTTCCATAACCGCGGCAATTACCGTGTTGAACTGGAAGGAGTTGTTCAAATCGTCGGTGGCGCGTTTGATGGTTTCGTGAACTTTGGCGTACAGGTCTTTCAGTTCGGGGGTAAGCTCGCCCTTGCCGTCGTACACGCCCGTCTGGCCGCTTTCGGCCACGGCCAGGCAAACCCGCCACAGGCGGCTTAAGAAGCGGCCCGCCCCTTCCACCCCGTTGTCCGACCAGTCCAGATCTTTTTCCGGCGGCGCGGCAAACAGGGAGAACAGGCGCACGGTGTCGGCGCCATAGCGCGCGATGAGATCGTTGGGATCCACCACATTGCCCTTGCTTTTGCTCATTTTGGCGCCGTCTTTAATTACCATGCCCTGGGTTAGCAGGTTGGTGAAGGGCTCGTCCACGCCTGGCATCATGCCTAAATCGCGCAGTACTTTGGTGAAAAAGCGCGAGTAAAGCAGGTGCAGCACAGCGTGCTCCACCCCGCCAATGTACTGGTCCACCGGCAGCCAGTAGCGGCCTTTGTCAACCTCCACCAGGCCCTCGCCGTAGCCTGGCGAGCAGTAGCGCACATAATACCAGGAAGACTCCACAAAAGTGTCCATGGTGTCGGTTTCCCGTTTGGCCGCGCCCCCGCAGGCCGGGCAGGTTACGTTTACCCAGCTTTCCAGAAGGGGCAAAGGCGAACCGCCGGTTTCGGGTATTTGGGCGTTAAGCGGCAGTTCCACCGGCAGGTCTTTTTCCGGCACCGGCACCAGGCCGCAGGCCGGGCAGTGGATAATGGGTATGGGCGCGCCCCAGTAGCGCTGGCGGGAAATACCCCAGTCGCGCAGGCGGTAGTTGATGGTTTGTTCGCCCTTGTTCAACTGGGCCAGCTTGGCGGGCACGGCCTTCAGCGCGTCCACGCTGCTTAAGCCGTTAAATTCGCCGGAGTTGATGAGCGTGCCGTAGTCGGTGGTGGCGGCCTCCATGTTGGCCACGCCTTTGGCGCCCGCCTCGCCGGCTATAACTTCGGCCAAGGGCAGGTTGTAGACCTTGGCGAATTCAAAGTCGCGCTGATCGTGGGCGGGCACGGCCATGACCGCGCCGGTGCCATAGTCCATAAGCACAAAGTTGGCGGCATAGATAGGCATTTTTTGGCCGGTTATGGGGTGCAGGCAGTGGGCGCCCAAAAACACGCCTTCTTTTTGCTTGTCGTCGGCGCGCTCGGCATGGCTTTGCCGCTTTACTTTATCCACAAAGGCCTTTACCAAAGCCTCCTCGGCCGTGCCTTTGCTAAGTTCGTCCACCAGGGGATGCTCGGGGGCCAGGCTTATGAAGGTGGCGCCCATCAGGGTGTCGGCGCGGGTGGTGAAAACGTCTATGTTTTTGTCGTGCCCCTCTATGGCAAAGTTTATGCGCGCGCCATAAGACTTGCCTATCCAGTTGCGCTGCATGGTGAGCACTTTTTCCGGCCAGCCTGGCATGTTGTCCAGGTAGCCGAGCAGCTCTTCCACATACTGGGTAATGCGGAAGAAGTAGCCGTACAGGCGTTTTTGCTTAACCGGGTGGTCGCAGCGCCAGCAGGCGCCGTCCACCACCTGCTCGTTGGCCAGCACGGTTTGGCAGGTTTCGCACCAGTTAACCAAAGCCTGCTTGCGGTAGACCAGGCCCTTTTCCCACATCTTTAAAAACACCAGCTGGTCCCAGCGGTAGTAGGCCGGATCGCAGGTGGCCAGCTCGCGGCTCCAGTCGTAGGAAAAGCCCAGGCGCTTAAGCTGCTCGCGCATGTAGTCTATGTTTTCATAGGTCCACTTGGCCGGGTGGGTATTGTTGGCTAAAGCCGCGTTTTCGGCGGGCATGCCAAAGGCGTCCCAACCCATGGGGTGCAGCACGTTATAGCCCTGCATGCGCCGCCAGCGGGCCATGGCGTCGCCAATGGTGTAGTTGCGCACATGCCCCATATGAATGCGCCCGCTGGGGTAGGGAAACATTTCCAGCAAATAGAACTTGGGTTTGTCCGCGGTTTCATCCACATTAAACAGGCCGGCCTGCTGCCAGCGTTTCTGCCAGCGTTCTTCCAGGCTGTGGGCGTCGTATCTTTCGGGAATTTGGGTCATAGTCTTTAACTTTCGTTTGCCATATATTGCCGCGTTCTTTCTATGTCGCGGGCTAGTTGTTCCTTAAGTTCGGCCGCGGAGCCGAATTTGCATTCCGGCCTTAAAAAGGCAAGCGGTTCCAGCAAAATGTTCTGCCCATAGAGGTTGCCGACAAAGTCCAGAATATGCACTTCTATGCGCGGGGCGCTAAGCCCGTTAAAGGTGGGGTTAACCCCCAAATTAAAGATGGCGGGCAGGCGGGCTCCGTCCGCCAGTTGCGCCTTGGCCACATACACCCCCTGGGGCGGCAGCAGTTGGTTTGGCTGGGTGCTCAGGTTGGCGGTGGGGGTGTTCAGCAGCGGGCCGCCACGGCCTTCTCCGGCCATTACCGTGCCGGCCAGCTGAAAGGCATGGCCCAGCAGCCTGGCCGCCAAAGCAAGCTCGCCGGCGGCAACCGCCCTGCGAATGCGCGAGGAGCTGACCGGTTCGCTGCCAATGATAACCGGCTCCAGCTGGTGCACAATGTAATTGTATTTTTCGCCCATCTGGCGTAAAAAATCCACATTGCCGCGGCCGTATTTGCCAAAATTGAAATCATAGCCTTCCACCATTTCGCGCACTTGCAGCCTTTCCACCAAAATGGAGCGGATGAAATCGTGGGCGCTTAAGTCGGCCAGTTTTTGGTCGAAGTTAAGGCACAGCACCATTTGCGCGCCATAGCGCTCTAAAAGGGCGAAGCGCTGGGCGGGGGTGCAGATCATCCGGAAGGCCTTGTCGGGCCGCAGGAGCAGCAGGGGATGGGGGTGGAAGGTAATGACCAGGGAGGGGCAGCTAAGCGCCCTTGCCCGCTCGGCCATGGTGGTTATTAAGGCCTGGTGCCCCAGATGCACGCCGTCGAAGTTGCCGGCGCTTACCACCGGCGGGACGGAAAATTGCGGTAATTGTTCTAACTGATAGTAAATTTGCATAATTTGGTTCAAAAGTTAAGCCACACTTAAAATAGTATTGACAAGTATGGGTTAGGATTATAAACTCTGCTTGGCTTAAGAGCAAGCTTAAAAAGCCGAAATGGCGGAATTGGTAGACGCACTAGGTTCAGGGTCTAGCGGATGTACTTCCGTGGGAGTTCGAGTCTCCCTTTCGGCACCAGCAATAAAACCGTATGAGTCCGTTTGAGTTCGTAAGAGTTCAAACGGACTCAGGTTTTTTAAATATTTGCGTTCGTTTCTATTCACGCCTGTTCGCCTGAAATCGCCTACAGCCGGGTTGCAAGTGGGGCTATTTTTATTGCTATAGCCCCACAATGGAGGGCATAGGCGCCGCCCGATAGCCGTGGGCCGGGCGCCAGGTTGGGGTATGGCAAGAACGGTTAAGCATAAATACCGGCGACGATCCGTTCCCGGGTTCAATAACCCTGGATTATGACAGATAATGCCGTAACTTATCCATCACGGCATTCATGTCCAGAGGTTTGCCCAGGTGGCCGTTCATGCCCATCTCCAGGCATTTTTCAACATCTTCGCGGAACACATTGGCCGTCATGGCTATTATGGGCACTTCTTTAGCCCATGGGCTGGAAAGGCCGCGAATCCGCCTGGTGGCTTCATAGCCGTCCATCTCCGGCATGTGGATATCCATAAAAACCATTTTATAGCGCTCGGGGTTGGCTTTGAACATTTCAAAAGCCAGCGCGCCGTTTTCAGCGCAGTCAATCTTAATGCCGGTGGGCTTAAGCAGAGCCAGCAAAATCTCCCGATTGATTTTTACATCCTCGGCCAGCAGGACACAAGAATTTTGAAAGCAGCTTTCAGCGTGTTCATGCTCCCGCCGGGGAGGCTGGGTTTGGGCCTGAGCCAGACCCAGGCATTGGTTCACACAGTCGGCCACATTAGAGGCGAAGACAGGTTTTTCAAGGAAGTAGTCCACCCCCGCCCGCCGGGCTTCGCCTTCAATACGGCTCAGCTCCGCCGCCGAAATCATTATCACCACTGTCGAGCGCGGGCTCTGCGCCTTGATATGCTTGGCCAGTTCAAGCACGTTGGTGGCGGGCATGTTCCAATCCACAAAATACATGTCAAAGGGGCCGTCAAGCAACATATGCTGGCGGGCTTGCTCCGCGCTGGCGGCAAGGCATAATTTGCCAACGCCCAATTGGGTGGCAATGCTTTTGAAATAGGCCGATTGGTCGGGGTTGTCGTCTATTGCCAGCACCTTAAGGCCAGCCCAGTTACGCGCCGGCCAATGGCATACGGCCCGGGAATCCGCCTTTAGCTTTATGGTAAAGCCGAAGAGGGAGCCTTTTTCTTTTTCCGATTCCACCCAGATGGTTCCGTTCATCATTTCCACAATGCTTTTGGAGATGGCCAGGCCCAGCCCGGTGCCGCCGTATTTGCGCGCGGTGCCGCTGTCGGCCTGGGTGAAAGACTGGAACAACTGCGCCTGCTTTTCTTGATCAATGCCGATACCGTTATCCTGGACGGTTATTGCCAGGGTGCAGTCATCACCTGTTTGCTCAAGCAGCCTGGCGTTTAACTGAATGGCGCCCCGCTGTGGGGTGAATTTTACCGCGTTGCTCAGCAAGTTGGTTATTACCTGGGTAATGCGCTGGTCGTCTCCCACCAGGGTTGGGGGAATGTTTTCGTCCACGCGCACAATCAGGTCTTGTTTTTTTTCATCCACCCGGAAGCTGATAACGCCGACAGCCTTGCGCAGCACCTGTTCGAAACTGAAGCTTTCTTGCGACAGTTCAAATTTGTTAGCCTCGATTTTAGATATGTCCAGTATGTCATTGATAACCCCAAGCAGATGGTTGGAGGCTTCGGTAATTTTGCCGAGACAGTAGTCCTTTTGTTCAATATCGCGCGAATTTTCGGCAATGCTGGTCATGCCGATAATGGCGTTCATGGGCGTGCGCATTTCATGGGACATGCTGGCCAGGAAGGAGCTTTTGGCATGAGTTGCGCTAAGAGCTTCCTCTCGGGCCACCCTTAGCCCAAGAAGCATTTCGTTGCGGGCAATGGCATTGGCCATCAGCAGGCTTCCCGAAAATAAAATTTCCTCTTCTTTGGGGGTGATGGGGCGTTCTTTAAGGCAATTGCTGAAGCTGACAAAGCCCCAGAAGGTTTCCTGCAAAAAAACCGGTATGGTGGTTATGGACTTTATGCCAAAAGAGGAGAGCCACTGGGCGCTTTGTTGCGCTTCTGTGCTGACAAAGCGGGTAACGCTTTTGTTGGCGCTCATTTTTGCCAGCCATTCGTCCCAGTTGGCGGCTTTTGGGAGGCTGGCTGAAAAATCAATACAGTTATATGAACTGCCCAATTCCCCCTGTTGGTGGGCTTCGATCTGGAAATAAATCTCTCCGCTTGGCGCAACTTTGCGCTTCCAGATGATGAGGCGGTCCACCTCAAAAGCGCTGGCCATCATTTGCATACTGTGCTCAAGCGCCGCCCTGAACCCTTCCTCGTCCGCGCTAAGCAGCGAGGAAATAGCCTCATTGACAATATGGATCAGGCCGTCCACCCGTTCTATCTCTTGCGAGGCCTCTTCAATGGCGGTGCGGGATTTTTTCTCAATGGCCATCAGCCGGCGGAAGAAAACAGCCACAATGGCCACCATGAGCAAATAGGCAACCACCAGCAGCGCGGTAATGATATGGGAAGCGCGGTTGAGCGCATGCTCCAAATCCGACACCAGCTCATTGGCCCAAATATAGCCTATTACCTTCCCGCCGCGCACCACGGGAACCATGGCGTTCATGATGTTGCCGCGCACCATGGTGCCCTGCTGCACTATGGGGGTGTTGGCCGCCATTACCTTGCGCCCCGGATGGCTTGCGGAAATGGCCCTGCCCACATTGGCCCCAAACTCGGCGGAAGGGCCGTAAGTCAGTATGGCATCCAGCTCCTGGGAGTAGAACCCCACGCCCATCCCCTCCCTGAGAGAAGCCACACTGTCGGTGTCGGCGTGCAGGGCTTTATTCAAAATAGCGATTTTTTCTTCGCGCGGGGTATGCTCGTCGGCCCCGGCCTGCCGCAAAATATCGTCATAGCCGCCTTGGCCAAGCTTGGTGTTCAACATCCAGGCGATAGAGGTTAACTGGTTGCTTTTTTGCTCATAAAAAATGTCTTTATTGATATATTGCACGACATGCCAGGTTGCAAACAGAGGTATGCCAAGGCATATAACCAGCGCGGCTAATATTTTTACATGGAATGCGGAAAAGTTCTGGCGCGCCATTATCTGTTCTTTCTTAGCTTGACAACAATACAGGCTAACGGGGCATCTTATTGAAAATATTTGATTATAACCAACCCCCAACCCAGCCTGCCGCAACACCGCAAACTACACTATTAATAGCACAACCAATGGAATTGTTAAACCAAAAGTTTCCATGGATTCAATAAAACGGGGGCGGACGGCCTTGCGGGCGGCCTGGCAGCTAGTGTTTTGGGGCGGTTAGCTGTTTTTCCGCTTTCATTTTTATTGGCGCGTTACTCATCGGCAAGCGCCCATGGGCAAGGGCAATGGCATGCATTTCCTTAAAATTGTTATATAATCTATTGTGTCGACTTGGCTTGACCGATAGGGCAAACGCAACTCTCTATATTCACTCACGCAAAGGAGATACCAGCTATGGGCGCGCTTGACGGTCTTAAAATTCTCGATTTTACCACCTTGCTGCCAGGCCCCTACGCCACCCTTATGTTGGCTGACATGGGGGCCCAGGTTTTAACCGTAAGCGCGCGCGACCGGCTCGACCTGGCGCGGCACGCCCCGCCCATGGCGCCTGGCACCCAAACCAGCGCCAATCAGGCCTGGCTGGGGCGTAACAAAAAAACCATGTTTTTGAATTTGAAGCATCCGTCGGCCCTGGAAATAGTTGGAAAGCTCATTATGCGCTACGACGTGCTTATGGAGCAGTTCCGGCCCGGGGTAATGGCTAAGCTGGGGCTGGACTACCAGCGCCTGCAAGTGCTCAACCAGCGCCTTATATATTGCTCCATCACCGGTTACGGCCAATACGGCCCCCTGCGCGACCGCGCCGGCCATGATATAAACTATCTGGCGCGCAGCGGCAACATGTCTTATTCCGGCCGCAGGCAGACAGGGCCGGTGCTTACCAACATGCAGGTGGCCGACATTGCCAGCGGTTCGCTGCACGCGGTTATCAGCGTGCTGGCCGCGCTTAACCACCGCCATGTAACCGGCCTGGGCCAGTATATTGATGTAAGTATGCTTGACGGGGCCATGGCCTTCAACGCGCTTGATTCCGCGGCCTTTCTGGCCTCCAACATAGAGCCGCAACGCGAAGGACGCATGCTAAACGGCGGCAGCGCTTACGATTTTTATGAAACTAAAGATGGCCACTACCTGAGTGTGGGCAGCCTTGAACCCCAGTTCTGGCGTGAGTTCTGCTTATGCATCGGCCGGCCTCAGCACATAGAAGGCACGGTTATGCCAGATAAGTTAGATGAGGTGAAAACCGATATCCGCGCGGTTATTAAAAGTAAAACCAGAGACGAATGGCTTGAGGTGTTTGCGGGCAAAGACGCATGCGTGGAGCCGGTGCTGTCCTTGTCTGAGGCCCTTTTGCACGACGAGCACAATTTGGCCAGGGGCATGACCGTGGAAGTGGAGATGCCCCTGCATTCTAAGTTGAAGATCAGGCAGGTGGGCTCTCCGCTTAAGCTTTCCAACTGCCCGGTGTGCTACAAACATGCCGGCTACCCTTTGGGGCACCACACCCGCGAGGTTTTGGACGAATTGGGCTACAGCGAAGCCGCCATGGACGACATGGAAAAGCACGGTGTGTTTTAAGAGTTAGTTGGGGGAATTTTGCCGCTTGCCTGCCCCATGGGGCAGGCCGCGCCGTCACTCAGAGCGCGGCCCTTCACCCCGCCATTCTGAATAGAAGCACAGCCCCTCACCCCGTCATTCTGAATAGAAGCACAGCCCTTCACCCCGTCATTCTGAATAGAAGCACAGCCCCCACCCCGTCATTCAGAGCGCAGCGAAGAATCCATGCCTTTAGCCTTTTGCCTTTCCGGGCCGCCAGCACTTTGCCGCAAATAGCCCCTACCGTGCCGAGGGTGCTACATACGCCGGTGCGCAGGTGAGGGCACAACTCGCTATTAAAGTTTTGGGCAAGTCTTGGCGGGCAGCCAAGCGGGGTAGGGGTCTGGAGACCTAGGGGCGGCCCCACAGGGGCTGGTATCTGCCGGGCAGTTAGATGTTAAGCACAGCTAGGTTCAGGACTCATTAATTGCTTGTGTGAATAGGCTGCTTAATCAATAGTAATGTGGTGGCATGTCATGCCGGAAGCCGCTTTGCGGCTATCCGGCATCCAGGCTGTTAGCTTTAAAAGCCAGGCCCCCGGATAGCGGCGGCTGGCTCCACTTCCGGGGTGACAATAACGCAATTATTTGTAGTTAATGACGATGTGCTGTCTTGGCGCTCTTAACTTAATGAGTCCTGAACCTAGTATGTGCAAGCGCAGCATTTGCCCAGCCGCACGGCTGCCCCGGCCCCAGTAGCTAACGAGGCTCAAAAATACATGGTATTTTTGAGTGGCAGCGAAAACATATTACCAATAACAAAAGTATAACTGTGAAAGGCAAAAGGCATGGATTCTTCGCTTCGCTCAGAATGACGGGGTGGGGTGAGGGGGCTGCGCGCTTTTTCTTAAGTAGTGGATCGAGAACATATAACCAATAACAAAAATACAACCAGACGGTGCGTAAGAGATTTAAGGAAGTAAAATTGTCTCAATGCCGGGAAGGATGGAGGGCTGGGCGCGGCGCTTTGTTGCTGTCATTCCATACCGCTAATTCTTGAGCCTGATAACGCCGAGGGCGCAGTTAAAACGGCGCAATAATTCCAGCCCAGGAAAGGAAGCAATGAATGCGCGAACATGCCAGGCGAATCTACAGCGCTGCCTTGGCCGCGGTTGATCCGGCGGGCGCTGTTAAAAACGCGCTTAGCTTAAGCGGAGGCCTTTTGAGCATTGGGCCGCATTCATTGAATGTGCGGGACTATGACCAGATAGTGGTGGTGGGCGCCGGCAAGGCCTCGGCTCCCATGGCCCAGGCCCTGGAGCAGGTGCTGGGCCCTTTGCCCGGCCTGGTAGTGGTGAAAGACGGCCATCTGGCCCCCACCAGGAGCATAACCTTGCGTGAGGCCAGCCATCCGCTGCCCGACGCCCGCGGGGTGGAAGCCGGCCGTGGAATAATTGGTATTCTAAAACGGGCCGGCGCAAAAACCCTGGTATTCAATCTGCTTTCCGGCGGTGGCAGCGCTTTGATGGTGGCGCCCGCGCCCGGTATAAATTTGGCTGATAAGCAAAAGACCACCAGCCTGCTTTTGGCCGCCGGCGCCGACATAGGGCAGATGAACGCGGTACGCAAGCACCTAAGCCGGCTTAAAGGCGGCGGCCTGGCCCAATTGGCCCGGCCGGCCCTGGTGGTAAACCTGGTGATAAGCGACGTGGTGGGCGACCGCCTGGATACCATAGCCTCTGGCCCCTGTGTGCCTGATAGCAGCACCTGGCGGGAGGTGGCGGATATTTTTGAAAAGTTTAAATTGTGGGACAAGCTGCCAGCGGCGGTGGTAAAACGGGTGAACCTGGGCCTGGCCGGGCGCATAGCCGACACGCCTAAAAAAGAGGGCGAGTTCGCCCACGTGCTTACCCATATTGTGGCCGGCAACCGGGTGGCGTTAGCCGCGGCCCGCGCAAAAGCGCAAGAGCTTGGCTACAATGTTTTAGTTCTTACTTCGCTTTGGGAAGGCGACACCACCGCCGCGGCTATAGCCCATGTTGCCATTGCCCGCGAGATAAGCCAGGCCGCGCAGCCCCTTGCCCCGCCTGCCTGCGTGCTTTCCGGCGGGGAAACCACAGTGGTGCTGCCTGATAGCCATGGCCTGGGCGGCCGCAACCAGGAGTTCGCCCTGGCGGCTTTGGAGCGGCTTGCCGGCCAACCGGGCATTTTGGTGCTGAGCCTGGGCACCGACGGCACTGATGGGCCCACCAACGCCGCCGGCGCGCTGGCGGACGCGGCCGGCTGGCATAAGGCGGCGGAGCTTGGGCTGAGTATTAAAGATTATCTGAGCCGCCATGACGCTTATAATTTCTTCGCCCAAACCGGCGGCCTTATTGTGACCGGCCCCACCAACACCAACGTGATGGATTTACATCTGGTGCTGGTGGCCGGCGCCCGCTGATATTGCGGGTTAAGGGCTAATGAATTGCTGGCTATAATTGCCCGCCATGCCGCATTCAGGCCAATTGTCTTTGTTGTTTTTATTGTCTTTATTGTCGCCCCGCACGTCTTTTCAGGCAAGGCCAGAAGTCATTTCATAAATGGCTTCCAATACCCCGGCCTCACCCATCATCCATGCCCTTAAGCAAGGCCAGCACATTGTGCCCCAGCACGTTGTGGTTGTAGCCGCCCTCTAAAATGCCGAAATAGCCGGCATTGGTTTGCCGGGCGCGCTCTTTCACCATTTGCCCCATGCTGAAATAGTCTTCCGTGGCCAAAAGCCCGCCCCAATCTTTTTTATGGTTGTCAAAGCCGGCGGATATGCCGATGATATCCACCGTTAGCCCTCGCAGCCAGGACTCCACCCCCGCCAGATAGGCGGCCCGGTCGGACTCGCTGGGGTTGTAAATGTTTACCCAGCCGCTGTTGCCCAGAATATTCACCGTGCCGTCGCCGTAGTGCAGGTCAAAGTCCAGCACCCCCGCGTTTTTAATGCGGCCGTCCGCCCAAAGGCGCATTAGGGCCACGGCCATGTTGTTGAAATAGCAAAACCCCCAGGAATCGTCCCGGGATGCATGATGGCCCGGAGGGCGCACCAGGGCAAAAGCCGGCTCGTCAAGGCCAAGGGCGGCGGCCTGGATGGCCCCGCCCGCCGCGCGCGCGGCAATGGGGTAGAGCCCCTGCCGGCGCACCTGGGCAATATGGCCCGCGGAGTGCGCCGCCTCTATATCTTTGGCCTCAGCCTCAACGGCTTGCAGCATCTCGAAGTTGTCCCCCAAACATTGCACAATGGCTTCCATGCGCCCGGCATCGGCCGCTGGTTCAAAGGCGTAAACAGCGTAAAAATCGTTGTGGAAAATAATTTTCATGATGACGGCCTCCCTGGGTGAATGGGTGGAAAGGTAAGTTATGCCCTTGGGCCTTTGGCTTGCCGCCAGCGGCCTGCTCAGTAAAAGTTTAACCCGCGCCGGCCCTATGTCCATACATTTAGGCAACCAGTTCTATTATACCCATATTGACGATAGCCAGCCCACAGGCCAGTTCTACAATTTCACCCCGTCATTCAGAGCGAAGCGCGAAGCGAAGAATCCATGTCTTTTGCCTTTTACAAGCGCAGCACAGCCCCCCACGCCGTCATCCTGCGTGGAAGCAACGCCTCCTCACCCCGTCATTCCGGGGGCCCTTAGGCCGCAACCCGGGATCCATGCCTTTTGCCTTTTACAAGCGAAGCAACGCCTCCTCACGCCGTCATTCCGGGGGCCCTTAGGCCGCAACCCGGAATCCATGCCTTTCGCCTTTTACAAGCGAAGCAACAGCCCCCCACGCCGTCATTCCGGGGGCGGCCCTTAGGCCGCAACCCGGGATCCATGCCTTTTGCCTTTTACAAGCGAAGCAACAGCCCCCCACGCCGTCATTCAGAGCGCAGCGAAGAATCCATGCCTTTTGCCTTTTACAAGCGAAGCACAGCCCCACACCCCGTCATTCAGAGCGAAGCGCGAAGCGCGCAGCGAAGAATCCATGCCTTTCGCCTTTTACAAGCGAAGCAACGCCCCACACCCCGTCATTCCGGGGGCCCTTAGGCCGCAACCCGGGATCCATGCCTTTCGCCTTTTACAAGCGAAGCACAGCCCCACACGCCGTCATTCAGAGCGCAGAGAAGAATCCATGCCTTTTGCCTTTTACAAGCGAAGCACAGCCCCACACCCCGTCATTCCGGGGGCGGCCCTTAGGCCGCAACCCGGACTCCATGCCTTTCGCCTTTTGTCTTTTACAGTTGTACATTTGCTATTTATAATATGTTTTCGCTGCCACTCAAAAATACTATGTATTTTTGAGTCTCGTCAACGACTGGGGCCAGGGCAGCCGTGCGGCTGGGCAAATGTTACGCTTGCACATACTACCTGCGCTTAACATATAAATGCCCGGCAGATACCAGCCCCTGTGGGGCCGCCCCTAGACCCCCCAAACCCCTACCCCGCTTGGCGCCGCCAAGGTTTGCCCAAAATTTTAAATAGCGAGGTACGCCCTCAGCTACGGACCAGCGCATCTAACACTCTCAGCACGGCAGAGACTATTTTGCGGCAAACCGCTGGCGGCCCAGAACGGCAAAAGGCAGAAAGCGAAAGGCATGGATTCTTCGCTGCGCGCTTCGCGCTTCGCTCTGAATGACGGGGTGTGGGGCTGTGCTGCGCTTGTAAAAGGCGAAAGGCATGGATTCTTCGCTGCGCGCTTCGCGCTTCGCTCTGAATGACGGGGTGTGGGGCTGTGCTTCGCTTGTAAAAGGCAAAAGGCATGGATTCTTCGCTGCGCGCTTCGCGCTTCGCTCTGAATGACGGGGTGTGGGGCTGTGCTTCGCCGGCGCAAACACAAAAAGGCCGGGCGCTTTGTGCCGCCCGGCCTTTTTCCATGCTTGGCTTACTTTTTATTCGTCCAGCGCGTCGTTGTCATAAGTGCCGGTGGGGTCGGTGTTAGACTCGTCACCCTCGGCCGCGGCCGGGTCTTTGGTGTCCATTATTTCCATTTCTTTGGCGCAGCCGCCCAGCAACAAGGCAAAGCCCAATAAACAAGCCAACAATGCCAGAAGGAAGTTCGAGCGCAGTGATAAAAACATGAAATATACTCCTTATGGTTGGTTACCGGTAATAAAAACTTTATAAATTCATTAAGTAATTATGACCGGCAAAGGCGCTTGCGGCAAGCGCGCCCCCAAAAAAGCATAAGCAAGCGCGCAAGCTAAATCCGGCGCATAGCCGGCTAGCTTAAAATCAAATCGTATATCTGCATTTTTTGTATATGGTTAGAACCCTCGTAAACCTGCCCCACCCGCGCGTCCATAAGGTAGCGCTCCAAGGGGTGCTTTTGGTTATAGCCGTAACCGCCCAGCAGGTGCGCCGCCTCATTGGCAACAATCAATACCGTTTCCAGGGCAAACACCTTGGCCATGGCCCCTTCCAGCCCGCCCCACCAGGCGCTGTTGTCTTTTACAAAGGCGGCGCGCATGGTAAGCAAATGGGCCACATCACATTTGGTGGCCATGTCGGAAAGCATGAATTGTATGGACTGGTTGTTGGCCAAAGGCTTGGCAAAGCGCGTGGTGCCTTTGGCATACTCCACGGCAAGGTCTAAAATGCCTTTGGCGGTACCCGTGGCCTGGGCCGCCACCGCAAAGCGGCCGCCGCTTAAGGCGGTCATGGCTATTTTAGCGCCCTGGCCGGGCTTACCCAACAAATTTTCTTTGGGCACCCGCACGTTTTTAAAAACTAGTTCGCGGGCGCGGGCGCTGCCCGAATTCGAAGCCAGCCCAATTTTGTCAGTGGTAAGCCCCGGCATGCCTTTTTCCATAATGAAGGCATTCAGCCCCTTGGCATCCGAGCCCATATCCATGGCCGCAAAAACAAGGTAAATATCGGCCTCTTCGCCGTTTACAAATACCCTTTTCATGCCATTGACGAGGTAATGATCGCCCATGTCTTCTGCCAGGGCATCTTGCGGGTTATTGGTATAGCTAAAATTGGGGGGAGTGAAGGCAAAGGCTCCTATTTTTTTGCCGGCCAGCAGCCCTGGCAAATAATCATTTTTTTGCGCGAGCGTGCCAAAATGATAAACAGGCCAGGCGCACAAACAAGCCTGCACCAGCATGGACAAGGCAAAGCCGCCGTCTATTCTGGCAATTTCCTGCAAGGCCAGGGCAAAGCCAACACTGTCGGCCTTTGCCTCAAGGCTGGGCTGGGTAAAAAGCAGTTTGGCAAACCCCAGGGCGCCGGCTTCTTCAAAACAGGCGCGGTTGTAAACAATATTGTGGTTGTTGTGCTCCGCCACCGTGGAAGCCAGGGTGCCGGCCGCAAAACGGGCCGCGCTTTTACGTATATTTTCTTGGGCTTGCGTGAAATCAAAATTCATTTATTTTCTTTCCGCATCAGCCCGTGCCGCCCATGCCCTGGCGCGTGCCAGTTGTTGTTCAACCAGCCACCTTTTTTATCAGCTCCTTAGCAAAGGCGCGGGCGTTCTGTTCTTTTTCCGGGGTCATAAACTTAGACTTGTAGCCCATGAAACGTTCCACCAGCATGCCATGATACTGCAAAGCGGAATGCTTGCAATATCTCTTCACGCCCGCCGCAAACAGGTCCGCGCCTTTTTCCGGCTCGTAGCCGCAGGTGGTGACAATAGCCACATGCTTGCCCGCCCACAGGGCCGGGCCTTTTTTGTCATCGCCATAGTATTTGTTCATGCCATACACCAGGCGATCCATAAGGGCTTTCATGGGGGCGGTGCAATACCAGGAGTAAATGGGGCTGGCTAAGATTATCAAATCGCTGGCCAGCACCTGGTCGAACATTTCCTGACCGTCATCTTTGAAAATACAACCGAACTTGGTCCAGTCCTTCTGGCAGGCACGGCAGCCGATACAACCCTTTATGTCTTTATCATAAAGCCAGATAAGATTATTTTCCACCTTTTGTTCGGCCAGAGCTTCCATAAGAGGCTTTGTCAGCGCAATGGTGTTTCCGTTTTTCCTGGGACTGCCCATAAGAATACAGCACTTCATATCACCCACTCCTTTTTAACATTTATATAAAAACAATGCCACGGTTGCTTATGCCCGCAAGGCGCTCAGTGGCTTAACCGGCGCCCTTTAAGACGCGCGCCGGCCCGCCCGCGGGCAGGTAAGCACCCCGGCGGCGCCACGGCACAGGTGGCCCAAGGTTTTTACAGATGCCATGATATTACCACCATAACCGGGCTTGGTCTGCATCGGCGCCCCATTATTCTAGAGTTCATTTCATAAACCCCTTGCCGGTGATTTATGCAAGACCGCCTGGCCGAAAAGCGTGGCTTTCGGCGGGCTCCCGGCGGCTTGCCCCGCCGCGTAAGCTTTTTCAGGCAGTGTTAGAAGTCAGTTATGAAATGACTTGTAAAATTTTGAGGCCGGGCCGCCAGCCGTCAAGCCCGCTTAAGCGCGGGCTTCTGCACCGGGGTGGCGCGCCAGGGCGCTGGCGGGTTAATGCCCTTATTTATGCGCAACCAACTAACCAGCAAATAATATTATGAAATTTCTTGCAACGGTATTTTGTAAAACTTTTGCCGCGGTTGGGCGGGGCCTGTGGTTATATTGTGCCCTTTTGCTTTTTGGCGTATAAATAAACCATTGATTAATTCGAGGAGTGAAACATGGCCACCAAAGCGGCCAAAAACGACAAGGCCAACAAACTGCGGGAACGAATATTCCAAACCGCTGTAAAAATGATAGCCGAAGTGGGATACGAGAAGATGTCCATACGCGGCATGTGCCAGGCGTTGAATATCTCGGTGGGTACCTTTTACAATTACTTCAGTTCCAAGCAGGAAATTTTTCGCGACATTTACGCCCGCACCGATGCCCTGGTAAAATCTCTGCCGCATCAGGCAAGCCTGGCTTACAGGGACGAGATATTGCAATATGTGGAGGTCCAGCTTTCGGTGGCGCTTGGCTGCTATCAGCAGTTCGGTTCGTTCCGCGAAATATTCATTGCCGTAATGTCTTTGGACAATTCCGGCAATTTTTTAGAAAAGCGCGAAATTTTTACGCGCATAGTAAACGCCACCATAAAAGGGCAGGTGAAAGGCGAGGTGCGCCGCGATATGGACGCCCGGGAAATAGGCCGCAAGGTAGCGCGCTTTATGCGCGGCCTTATTCTGGACTGGTGCCTGTACGACTATTCTTATGATCTCATGAAAGTGGGCAAGGCCGACCTGGCCGCCTATCTGGAGCTGTTTGCCTTTAACCCCGCCAACCCCGCCAACCCCGCGCGGCGCAACCAGCTTAACCTGGATAGCGAGGTTTTGAAATAGCCGGGTATTTCGGGCCAGCAGCAATTCCGCGCTCCGTCATGCTGGGCGCTCTCTTTGTCACGCTAATTTTTCATTTCGTCATGCCGGCGCAAACCGGCAGCCATGCCTTTTGCTTTTCGGCTATGGCAAAAAGGCATAAAGATGGATCCGTCGCTACGCGCTTACGCGCTACGCTCTGGATGACGGAGTGGGGGCGACGTTTCTCTGGATGGCGGAGTGGGGCAATCGTTTCTCTGGATGGCGGAGTGGGGGGCGACGTTTCTCTGGATGACGGAGCGGGGGGCAATCGTTTCTCTGGATGACGGAGCGGGGGCGACGTTTTTCTGGATGACTCCAACTCACCATTCGTCATCCAGAACCCCCAACTCACCATTCGTCATCCAGAACCCCCAACCCATCATTCGTCATCCAGAACCCCCAACCCATCATTCGTCATCCAGAACCCCCTTTAGGGGGTGAAGGATCCATCTTCTATCTTCCGCTTTATGTCTTCGCAAGTTACAAGCTGTAGGTGAGGTCCGACCATTGGGGATTGGCGCTCTCAATGAGGGCGATTTTTTTGGCGCGGCTCCAGCCCTTGATCTGTTTTTCGCGGGCAATAGCGGTTTCCATGATGTTATGGGCTTCCAGCCAGACTAGCATTTTTACGTGGTATCTTTGGCTGAAGCCGGCGCCTGGCTGCCCATGCTGCCATAGGCGCTGGGCCAGATTGGAAGTTACCCCGGTATACAGGGTGCCATTGGGTTGACTGGCTAGTATGTAGACATAAGGCTGGCGCATGATGCAAGTTTAGTGCCTGAACAGGCTGGCGACAATATGTTGAAGGCGTAACTCATGCCTTTTGCTTTTCGGCTATGGCAAAAAGGCATAAAGATGGATCCTTCGCTACGCGCTTACGCGCTACGCTCTGGATGACGGAGTGGGGGGCAATCGTTTCTCTGGATGACTCCAACCCATCATTCGTCATCCAGAACCCCCAACTCACCATTCGTCATCCAGAACCCCCTTTAGGGGGTGAAGGATCCATGCCTTTTGCTTTGCGGCTTTCGCCCGCGGGCCCAAAAACCCAGGCCGCTGCTTTGCAGCAGCGGCCTGGATGGTCCACACTATTTGCCCAGCCTACAGGTCGTAAGAAGTTTCAAACTCCACCGGGTGGGGCAACTGGTTGTAGCGGGCCGCCTCGGCGCGCTTGTTTTCCAGCCACACCTCGATCAAGCGCTTGGGGAACACCCCGCCCGCGGTAAGGAAGTCATGGTCGGCCTCTAAAGCGTCCAGGGCCTGGTCTAAAGTGCGCGGCAATTGCTTTATCTTCTTCTGTTCCTCTTTGCTCAGGTTGTACAGGTTGAAGTCATAGGGGCCGAAGCCGGCCTTGCTGGGGTCTATCTTTTTCTGTATGCCGTCCAGCCCGGCCATTAAAATGGCGGCATAGGCATAGTAGGGGTTGCAGGTGCCGTCGGGGCTGCGCAGCTCGAAACGCTTGTCCATGGGGGCCTTGGCATAGGCTGGTATGCGGATGACGCTGCTGCGGTTGCTGGTGGCGTAGCCAATGGTGACCGGGGCCTCGTAGCCGGGCACCAGGCGCTTGTAAGAGTTGGTGCTGGGGTTGGTAAAGCCGCACAGGGCGGATGCGTGGGTTAAAAGCCCGCCAATGAAATGCAGCGCCAGGGGGCTTAGCTGGGAATAGCCGTTCTTGTCGTAGAAAAGCGGCTTGCCTTTTTTGAAAAGATGCATGTGCACATGCATGCCGTTGCCGGCCTCGGCGTAGAGGGGCTTGGGCATAAAGGTGGCGGTTTTGCCTTCGGCAATGGCCGCGTTTTTGATGAGGTACTTGGTCATCATGGTTTTGTCGGCCATTTCCAGCATGGAGCCGAATTCCACCTCAATTTCCAACTGGCCGGGCCCGCCCACTTCGTGATGATGGTATTTGACCAGAATGCCCTGCTTTTCCATAAGCATGGTTACCCGCGAGCGGAAGCCGCTTAAGGTATCCAGGGGCGGGGCCATGTGGTAGCCGCTTTTTTTGGCCATTTTATAGCCCAGGTTCTTGCCCTCCACCCCCATGTTCCATTCGGCCTGGCAGGAGTCTATGCAATACTTGGAGCAGTTGGGGGCTACGCTGTAGCTGATGTGGTCGAACACGTGGAACTCGAATTCCGGGCCAATGCGCATTTCATCGGCAATGCCTAAGCTCTTCATGTATTCCTGGGCGTGCAGGGCCACATTGCGCGGGTCCTGGTCGAAACGGCGGTTCTCGGGCAGGTCGATAACATACACATCGCCTATCATGGCTAAAGTGGGCACCTCGGCAAAGGAATCCACATAGGCGCTGCCGAGGTCGGGCACAAAGACCATGTCGCTTTTTTCCACCGGAGCAAAGCCGTAGTTGGAGCCGTCGAAGCCAATGCCGTTTTTAAGGGTATGCTCGCTCAGCCTGTCCACCGGTATGGTTAAATGGCGCCAGCGCCCGTTCAGGTCGATCATCATGAAATCGACCATCTTTATCCCGTTTTTGGCGCAAAAGGCCTTGGCCTGCTTAAGATCCTGAAACATAGGAACCACCTGCTTTCTGTATTACCTTCTAAAAGTTGTTAACAGCCTTCTTTTATAGTTGACTAACTTAAGAATACTAACCGTGTTAGTGCTCTTAAGTTCAAGATTGTTCCGCCTTGCAAGCGTGGTTTGCGGCTAACTTACGCCGCCTAACGCGGCGGCAAGCGGTTATCCCCAAAACAGCAAACATTTAGGCTCAAATCTCATTAATTGCTGGTTGAAAGTTATAACCGCCCATCATGTTGCATTCGCGCCCATTATTTTTGTTATCGCCCCGAAAGCCGCCACTGGCGGCTTTCGGGGCCATGTATTTAAACCAACAGCCAGGCTTACGGATAACGGATAGCGGCTAAGACCGCCACCGGCAATAACCATGGCCTGTAACATGCCTATGCTTATTAGCTAGAAATTATTTCATAAGTCCCCCTTTGGGGGGATTTATGACGGAGCGCGAAGCAAAAATCACACTTTTTGCTTCGCTCCCGGCGGCTTGCGCCGCCGCGTAAGCCTGTTCCGGGCGGCGTTACAAGCCATTTATGAAATGGTTTGTAATTACCGCAATTAAGCATATCGGCCAATGAGCACTGAGCCTGCAATGGCTGAAGCATGGCCCGCCGGTTTTTGGCGGCATACCACAACCCATGACCAACCGTAAGCAAAAGGAGCCAGAATCAACTGAGCGAATTTTTATCGAGAAAGCTAAGACACAAGCAAGATACGAAATAAGCGCTATTTTATATTCCCCAGCGCTATTTTACAATATTCAGGGTCCATAAAATTGGGGGGCTACGCTTCTATTCAAAGTGGCGGGGTGGGGGGGCTGTGGGGCCATGACGAACGGGTGGCCTTTCAGGGTATGACGAATATAGGGGCTTCAGGTTAACCATATGAGGGAATGCTTGTTTTTCGCTGATGCCGCTGGCGAGAGTTGCTTCCTGTTGCCGCCCGCGCCAATGCGCTGTCTTTTTTTGCCGCACTTTTGCCGCCCCCACGAATGCATTGTGCATGTTAAGTCACCGTCATCCTTGAGTGCAGCGCGCGGCCCCCCACTCCGTCATTCAGAGCGCAGCGAAGAATCCATGCCTTTTGCTTTAAACCCAACAGCCTGGATTCCGGGTTGCGGCCTAAAGACCGCCCCCGGAATGACGTGGTTCTTAACGAGTTGCGGCTAACGCCGCCCGCGCCAATGCGCTGTCTTTTTTTGCCGCACTTTTGCCGCCCCCACGAATGCATTGTGCATGTTAAGTCACCGTCATCCTTGAGTGCAGCGCGCGGCCCCCCACTCCGTCATTCAGAGCGCAGCGCGCGGCCCCCCACTCCGTCATTCAGAGCGCAGCGAAGAATCCATGCCTTTTGCTTTAAACCCAACAGCCTGGATTCCGGGTTGCGGCCTAAAGGCCGCCCCCGGAATGACGTGGTTCTTAACGAGTTGCGGCTAACGCCGCCCCCGGAATGACGTGGTTCTTAACGGGTTGCGGCTAACGCCGCCCCACGAATGCATTGTGCATGTTAAGTCACCGTCATTCAGAGCGAAGCGCGCGGCCCCTCACTCCGTCATTCAGAGCGCAGCGCGCGGCCCCTCACCCCGTCATTCGGAGCGCAGCGCGCGGCCCCCCACTCCGTCATTCAGAGCGCAGCGCGCGGCCCCACGCTCCGTCATTCAGAGCGCAGCGAAGAATCCATGCCTTTTGCTTTTGTTTCTCTGTGCCGCCAGCGGTTTGCCGCAAAATAGCCTCTGCCGTGCCGAGGGTGTTACGTACGCTGGTCCGTGGGTGAGGGCGCGCCTCGATATTTAAAATTTGGAGCAAACCTTGGCGACGCCAAGCGGGGTAGGGGTCGAGGAGCCTAGGGGCGGCCCTGCTGGGGCTGGCGGCTGCCGGACATTTAGACGTTAAGCACAGGCAGTATGGCAAGCGTAACATTTACCCAGCCGCACGGCCGCCCTGGCCCCAGTAGCTGCGCACGGCCGCGCCGGGGGCCCCAAAAATACGCGGCATTTTCAGGGGGGGGCGGCGAAACCATATAATAAATAACAAAAGTACAACTGTAAAAGACAAAAGGCATGGATTCTTCGCTTCGCTCTGAATGACGGGGTGGGGGGCTGTGCTTCTATTCAGAATGACGGGGTGGGGGGCTGTGCTTCTATTCAGAATGACGGGGTGGGGGGCTGTGCTTCTATTCAGAATGACGGGGTGGGGGGCGCTTGTTCTTAAGCAGTGGCGGCGAAACCATATAATAAATAACAAAAGTACAACTGTAAAAGACAAAAGGCGAAAGGCGCGCAACCTAATACCAACAATGCCGCAAGCCCCAGCTAACGCCAGCACCCCCGGCCTATGGCAAAACAATAAATAAAAAATTTCGGCCTAGCGGTTATAATATTAACCTGGTAAACAAACCCCAAAAGGAGATAGCTATGCGGGTGGCAGTGGTAGGGGCGGGAGCTCTGGGCATATTTATAAGCGCTATGCTGGCTAAGGCGGGCCGCGTTTTTGATGTTATAGACCGCAACCATGAAAACGTGGCGGCCCTGCGCGCCCAGGGTGCGCGGGTAATTGGCAGCCTCAGCCTTGAGCAAAAGGTCAATGCCATGTTGCCGGCCGAGGCCGTTGGCCCCTATGACCTCATCTTTCTGCTGACCAAGCAAACCTCCAACCAGCAAACCTTTGCCCTGCTTAAGCGTATTTTAGCGCCGGCGGGGGTGGTGTGCACCCTGCAAAACGGCCTGCCGGAAAGCGCCCTGGCTGAAGCGCTGGGTAAGGCGAGGGTAATGGGCGGGGTGGTGGCCTATGGCTGCCGCCGTTTGGGCCCCGGCTTGGCCCAGCTTACCGGCAGCCTTAAGGTGGTGCGGGAAGGGGGCTTGAGCATGGGCGAGATAAACGGGCAAATAAGCCCGCGTTTGCGGGCGGCGGCGGATTTTTTGAGCGCGGCCGGGGCGGTGCGCCTGCTGGATAACCTGGCCGGGCTGCGCTGGTCTAAACTGAGCATGAACGCCAGCATGGGCGCGCTTTCGGGAATTTGCGCCGCCACTTTTGGCCAGGTGCTGGAAAACCCCAAGGCCATGGCCACCCTGGCCTGCCTGGGCCACGAGTGCGTGGTAATTGCTAAAGCCCTTGGGGTTGGCCTGGCCAGCATTCAAGGCTTCAATTTTAATGGCTTCCAATTTGCGGAACCAAGCCAGTTGGAAGAAAAAATTAATCTCTACCGCGCGTTGTGGGCTGGCAGCCTGCCCGCAACCAAAATAAGCATTCTGCACGACCTGGAGGCCGGGCGGCCCAGCGAGGCCCCCTATATAAACGGCGCGGTGGTGAGTGCCAGCCAGGCCGCCGGCCTGGCCGCGCCTTTTAATGAAAAAGCGCTTCATTTGCTGGAAGGGCCGGCAAAAGGCCTGCCTGGCTTTATTTTGCTGGAAGAGTTTAACCCGCTTTTGCGCGCCCGCGGGCTTTGAGCGGCGCTGGCGGGAATTGCGGGCTGGTGTATAATATTCCGGTTGGGCCTATGTGCCCTGTGGTTTAAGTTTTTTTTTGCGGAAGGTGGCAAACCATGAAACTAGCCAAGAGAGTATTGAATGTGCAGCCCTCGCCCACCATGGCGGTGGACGCCAAGGCAAACGCCATGCGCGCCCAGGGTGTGGATGTGGTCAACTTTGGTGTGGGCCAACCCGACTTCGACACCCCCAAACACATTTGCCAGGCAGCCAAAGACGCCATAGACCAGGGCTTTACCCGTTATACCCCGGCCGACGGCATTCCGGAGCTTAAAAAAGCGGTTTGCGACAAATTCAAGCGCGATAACAACCTGGACTATAAGCCCGAGCAGGTCATTATTAACGTGGGCGGCAAGCACTCTTTTTACGAGCTGGCGCAGGCCGTGTTCCAGGCTGGCGACGAGGTCATCAGTCCCGCGCCCTACTGGGTTAGCTATCCGGCCATGGTAACCTTGGCCGAGGCCACCCCGGTGTGCGTGCCCACCAAAGAAGCCAACGGCTTTAAGCTTACCCTTGCGGAGCTGGAAGGGGCCATTACCCCCAACAGCAGGGCCTTGGTGCTCAACTCGCCCAGCAACCCCACCGGCTCGGCCTACACCAAAGAAGAGCTGCTGCCTTTGGCCGAGCTTTGCGTGAAGCGCGGGCTTTTGATTATAAGCGACGAAATGTATGAAGCCATTTTGTTCGATGGGCTTAAATTTACTTCGGTGGCTTCCCTAAGCCCCGAAATATATAAAAACACCCTTACGTTAAATGGGGTGTCCAAAAGCCACGCCATGACCGGCTGGCGCATTGGCTATATGGCCGGCCCAACGGAGATAATAAAGGCCTGCGCTAAAATTCAGAGCCAGTCCACCAGCAACCCCACCTCTATTGCGCAAAAGGCGGCCCTGGCCGCGCTTAACGGCCCGCAAGACGAGGTGGCGGCCAACTGCCGCGAATTTGAAAAGCGCCGCAATTATATTGTGGAGCGCCTTGGCAAAATAGCTGGCATAAGCTGCTACCTGCCCCAGGGCGCCTTTTACGTGTTTCCCAACTTCAGCGCCTATTACGGCAAAAAGTTTGGAGACAGGGTTATTAAAGGCTCTTTGGACATGGCCGACTATTTGCTGGAAGCCGGGCATGTGGCGGTGGTGCCGGGCATAGCCTTTGGCGATGATGCCTGCATGCGCTTCAGCTATGCCACCAGTTTGGCGGAAATAGGCAAGGGCCTGGACCGGGTGGAAAAGGCGCTGGCTCAGCTTAGCTGAAACAACAGTTTTTATAACGCCCGCGGGCCAGGCTTAAAAGGCCTGGCCCGTTTTTTGTTTTGCTTCAGCCTTTGGGCAAATGGCTAAGGGCAAACGCGGCCTCATATGCCGCCATTCTTGGCGCGGCTTGTTATTGGTCATGGCCTGAAAGGCCGCGCAGTTGCCGTAGCGCCGCGCCCCTTCACTCCGTCATCCTGAGCGCGGCGAAGAATCCATGCCTTTTGCCTTTTGTCTTTTACAAGCGACGCACAGCGCCACTCACCCCGTCATCCTGAGCGCGACGCACAGCGCCACTCACCCCGTCATTCTGAGCGCGACGCACAGCGCCACTCACCCCGTCATTATGAGCGCGGCGCACAGCGCCACTCACCCCGTCATCCTGCGTAGAAGCACAGCCCTTCACTCCGTCATTCAGAGCGAAGCGCGAAGCGCGCAGCGAAGAATCCATGCCTTTTGCTTTCTGCCTTCTGCCTTTCTGGGCCTCCAGCGGTTTG
>JAVBVK010000026.1:0-28720 GCA_031554335.1 Desulfarculales bacterium | reverse complement strand
GCGATGTTTACAGCAACACGGTCAGCCTGGCGGACAGCGCCTCCAGCGTGGGGGACATTTACGGCGGCTATGCCGGCAGCGGCCAGGCGCATGACAATAACGTTATCCTGTCAGGCTCCGCCCAAGCGGGCGACGACATTTACGGCGGCTATGCCAACGGCAACGGCAATGTTAGCGGCAACACGGTTAGCCTGGCAAACAGCGCCCAGGTGAATGGCGAGGTTTACGGCGGCTATGCCAACGGCAATGTTTACAGCAACACGGTCAGCCTGGCGGACGGCGCCCAGGTGGGCTTAAACATCTACGGCGGCTTTAGCAATGGCGACGGCGAGGTTTACGGCAACGCTGTGGGCCTGGAAGGCAACGCCCAGGTGGGCTTAAACATCTACGGCGGCTATAGCGCTGGCGACGGCGAGGTGCGCGACAACTATGTCAGGCTGGAAGGCAACACCAGGGTGGCCGACTCCGCCTATGGCGGCTTTGCTGGCGGCAACGGCGATGTTTACGGCAACGCTGTAGTTCTGGAAGGTAACGCCCAGGTGGCCGGCCGCGTCTTCGGCGGCCATGCTAATGGCAACGGCAACGCCACCGGCAACCTGGTCAGCCTGGCGAACAACGCCCAGGTGGCCGGCAACGTCTTCGGCGGCTATGCCTATAGCGGCAACGCCACCGGCAACGCCGTAATGCTAAGCGGCAACCCCACCATAGGCGGCGGCATCTACGGCGGCTATAGCGGCGGCACGGGCGATGCGCTAACCGACAACCAGCTTGTTGTGCTTAACAGCGGCCAGGCGGCGGCTGGCGTGTATAACTTCCAGTATTACAGCTTTGCCCTGGACAGTTCCGCCACTGGCCTTAGCGTAGCCAACAGCGCGGATTTAAGCCAGAGCACAATTGGCCTGCTGCCTGTAAACCCTGCCGGCGGGGCCGCCCCAGTGGTGGGCCAGCGCCTTACCCTTTTACATAGCACAGCCGGCCTTAACGCGCCTTTGGCCTATGGCAACAGCCAAACCTTAAAAGGCGCCTCTCTGCTCTACCAGGTGGCCTTTGATAACGACGCCAACAACGTGTATGCCGACGTGCAGAGCGTTACAACCAACCCGCAGGCCAAGAGCTATTCCGAGGGCCGTTTGGCCGGCCTGGCTTTTGCCAACCAGGGGGCGGATTTAATTGCCAACCAGGGCATTCACAACGCCCTGTTGGCCACTGAAGAGCTGCCCGGCGTGCCCATGGCTTTCGTGGCCATGGGTGGCGGCAGCAGCCGCTACGACACGGGTTCCCATGTGGATGTGGACGGTTTTTCCCTGCTGGCCGGCATTGGCTGGCAGCAGCCGGGAGCGGCCGGTAAATTGCTGGTGGGCGGCTTCTTCGAGGCCGGCTGGGGCAACTACAACAGCGACAACAGCTTTGACAACTGGGCCTCGGTGGAAGGCGACGGCGACACCAGCTACATGGGCGGCGGCGTTTTAGGCCGCTTTGAATTCAAGAACAACGTGTATGTGGAAGCCAGCGCCCGCGCCGGCCAGGTGAAGAACGACTTTAACACTAACGATATGGCGGGCGGCATGTTCGGCAACGCCAACTACGATAGCAGCAGCACCTATTACGGCCTGCACTTGGGCCTGGGCTATGCCTGGCAGGTGGCGGAACGCGGCCTGCTCGACATCTACACCAAGTATTTATGGACCCACCAGGACGGCGACTCGGTTAACGTGCTGGGCGACCCCATCGAATTCGATGCGGCCAACTCCCACCGCTGGCGCACCGGCGCGCGTTTTTCCCACGCGGTTAACGAGTATGTAACCCCGTATGTAGGCGCGGCCTTTGAGTACGAGTTTGACGGCACGGCCGGGGCCACCACCTATGGCATGTACGCCATAGACGAGCCCGAGCTTAAGGGCGCCACTGGCATTGGGGAATTGGGCCTGCGGCTTAGCCCCGGCGCGGGCAGCCCCTTTGAGGCCAACATAGGCGTGCAGGGTTATATTGGCACCCGCCAAGGGGTAACCGGCAGCGCTTACCTTACCTACCGGTTCTAGGCACGGGACTGGTTAATTGCTTGTGTGAACAGGCCGCTTAATCAGTAGCAATGTGGCATGTCATGCCGGAAGCGGCGTCAGCCGCTATCCGGAATCCAGGCTGTTGGACCTAAAAGCTAAAGGCATGGACCCCGGATAGCCGCTTGTGGCGGCTTCCGGGGTGACATGCTGCTTTATTATTCATTAAGCGCCTATCCACACAAGCAACTAGTGAGGCTTGAGCCTGAACTTATTTCGCTATAGTCATTCCGGAAGCGGCGCCAGCCGCTATCCGGAATCCAGGCTGTTGGACCTAAAAGCTAAAGGCATGGACCCCGGATAGCCGCTTGTGGCGGCTTCCGGGGTGACAGACGCCACTTTTTTAGATGCCAGCATATGCAGCTTGTATAACCCCAATCCTTGCCCAGCCGCACGGCTACCCTGGCCCCAGTCGCCGAAACTAAGCGCATAGCGCAAAGGCCAGCCAACGCAATGAGCGGCGTAAACATATAATAAAAGACAACAGGCGGAGAGCCTCGCGCTCCCCGCCTGTTGTCATCTAAGCTATCTAAGGCTATCTAAACTATCGCCATTAGGCTTTAGCCATAAACTCGTCAAACAGGCCCATGGGCTTGTCCATAAAGATGCGCTCGTCCATCAGCTTCAGGTCGGGCGAAACTTCGGGGCGGAATTCCATCTGGGCCATTATCTGAGTTTCCAGATCAATACCGGGAGCGATTTCAACCAGGGTGAGGCCTTTTTCGCCAATGGTGAACACCGCCCTTTCCGTCACAAAGTAGACGTTCAGATTCTTCTCGCGGGCAAACTGGCCGGAGAAGGTTATCTGCTCGACTTTTTTAATGAACTTTTTGGTCTTGCCTTCCTGCTCAATAACCAGTTTACCGCCGCCCACCTTGCATTTAAGGCCGTTGGCGGTAAAGGTGCCCACGAAGACAATAATTTTGGAAGACTGGCTGATATTGATGAAGCCGCCGGCGCCGGCCACCCTGGGCCCGAATTTGCTGACGTTGAGGTCGGCGTTGGCGTCCACTTCGGCCAGGCCCAGCACGGTAAGGTCTATGCCGCCGCCATTATAGAAGTCGAACATGGCATGGTGCTCCAGAAAGGCTTCCGGGTTGGCGCAGGAGCCAAAACGCAGGGCGCTTTGCGCCACCCCGCCAATGGGGCCGGATTCCACCGTGCTGGTGAGGAATTCGGTAAGGCCCTCTTCCGCCGCCACCGCGCCCACATATTCGGGGGTGCCAATGCCCAGGTTAATAACCGTGTTGGGCTTCAGCTCCATGGCGGCACGGCGACACACCACTTTTTTCTCGTTTATTTCCATGGGCTCAATGGCGGAAAGGGGAATTTTAACCTGCCCGCTCAACCATGGTTCAAAACAGTCGGAGGAAGTCTGGGGGTGCTCATCCAGGTTTTTCGCCACACACACATAGTCCACCAGCATGCCTGGCACAAATACGTCTTTGGCGGGCAGGCTGCCGGCTTTGCCCATGGATTCGCACTGGGCAATGACAATGCCGCCGCTGGCTTTGGTGGCCATGGCCACAGCCAGGTGCTCCAGCTTGGCAACTTCGTTGTTCCAGGTCAGGTTGCCTTTTTCATCGGCATAAGTGCCGCGAATAATGGCAACATTAATGCTGAAAGGCTTGTACCACAGGTATTCTTCACCGCCCAGCTTAACCAGCTCCACTATTTCCTCGGTGGTGCGGCTGTTAAGCTTGCCACCGCTGATTCTGGGGTCCACAAAGGTGCGCAGGCCTATGGGAGTGACCACCCCGGGCTGCCTGCCGCCAATGGCGCGGAACAGGTGCAGGATAACCCCCTGGGGCAGATTGTAGGCTTCGATTTTGTTGGCGTTTATAAGGGCTGGCAGGTCTTTTTGCAGATTGAGGTGGCCGCCGACAATGCGTTTGATCAGGCCCTCTTTGCACCAGCGGTTAAGGCCGCTGTTAACCCCGGGCCGGGAGGGGGAAGCGCCAAAAACCATGGTGAGGTTGTTGGGCTCGCCGGTGGCCAGAAACCTCTTCTCAACCGCAATGTCAACCGCTTCAGCATGGCCGATTTGCATAAAGCCAACCAATGCCACGGTATCGCCGTTTTTGATGAGTTTGGCCGCGTCTTCAACCGAGATCAACTTACTTTTCATGACAATAATCCCTTTCTATAAGCGGTAAATAGCAATATACAAAACCCAGCCGCCCACGCAACCCGTGGCTTTTATGCCCGGCGCGCAACCAGCCGCAATCCTTATTGTATAGAACCCCCGCTCTAGAATAGGAAAACATTTAAAATTTATCACAATAAAAGCGCGAACTCAAGCAAAAAATATCCGGGCCGCGCGCGCCTGTGGGCCAACAGCTTGCCCCTTCCATTTCATGCCCACCTTGTAGTGCGCAAAGTTTTGTTTCTTGATAGACTTGGAACGGGGGATGGGACAGGAATAACTTGTGGACTATGTAAGTAATCTTATAAAAGATTTGGAAAGTCTTTTAACCGCCAGCGGCATGCGCGCCGTGCCGGGAAGATTTGCCTCTTACCTGGTGGAAGAGTCGGCGGTTAAAGCGGAGCTTCCCAAGAACGAGGCCCCGACCGCGCTTTTGATGCTGTGGCGCTCTCTGTTGGAGGCCATGGTTACACTGGCCCAATCCAGGGTAAGCGCTGGCGAGTTGATGGCCGCCATGAAAGAGGTGGCCCGCCAGCATCTGGCCAAAATGGACGATTCCCGCGGGCGCTATGCCGGCCTGGTTATGGCCGAGCTGCCCAGGCTTATCGACCTGCCCCTTTTGCTGGAACTGGCCAAAAACGGGCTCACCCTTTCGCCCCTGCAAACCACCCAGGCCGCCGGCCTTAAAAACAGCCCGCCGGTTATAGCCGGCACTTCCCAGACCTTTGCCAAAACCCTTAAGCGGGTGGAGGCCACCGCCACCAGCGAGGTAAGCGTTTTTTTAAGCGGGGAAACCGGCAGCGGCAAGGGCTTGATGGCCCGCCGCCTGCACGACCTTTCGCCCCGGCGCCACTTCCCTTTTGTAAAAATAAACTGCGCGGCCCTGCCCTCCACCCTGTGGGAAAGCGAGCTTTTCGGCTATGTGAAAGGAGCCTTTACCGGCGCCATCAACAACTCGCTGGGCTATATACGGGCCGCCCACCACGGCACGCTGTTCTTAGATGAAATTGGCGAAAGCTCGCCTGAATTCCAGGCCAAACTCTTAAACGTGATAGAAGACAAAGTGGTGTTCCCCCTGGGCTCCACCCGCGGCTACCCAGTGGACTTCAGGCTTATTGTGGCAAGCCACCTGCCCCTGGACGACCTTATAGAGCAAAAAGGTTTTCTGCCGGCCTTGAAATACCGGCTGGAGGTTATTCCCATTCACCTGCCGGCCCTGCGCCAGCGTAAAGAAGACCTGCCCGAGCTTATAGACCATTTTTTAGAGCAGGCCTGCCTGCTGGCCCATCAAACCAGGCGCCTGCGCGATGACACCAGAGACTGCCTCATGGCCTATCACTGGCCGGGCAATGTGCGCGAGCTGATGAACACCATGCACCGCATGGTAACTTTGGCCCAGGAATTCTACATCTACCCCCACGACCTGCCGCTGGAAATAAGCGGCCGGATGAGCACGGATGCGGAACCAGCCAGCCAATGGGTTTATGAAAACACGTTTTTGCGCGCCGCGGGCATAAACGCCAAGTATGTGGAAGGGCTAACCACCCTGCTTAACGGCGTGGGCTTTGGCCAGATCAACAACCGCATGTTACGTCAGGCGCTGAAGTGTTCCGACTCCACGGTAAAAAATATTTTGCGCCAACTAACCCAGGCCGGGGTGCTAACCCCGCACGGCCAGCGCGGCGGTCGCTATTACAAAGTATGCCCGCCTCCCAACAAATAAAACCAATAAAAGGAGAGATGCATTGCAGCTTAAACAGTGCGACATAGTGATGCTGGGCGGCGGCAGAATGGGCATGGCCCTTATCAAAGGCTGGCTTATTAAGGACAGCGTGGACAGGGGCAAACTTACGGTGGTGGAGAAAGACCAGGCCAGGCTTAACGAGTTGCACGGCGACCCAGGCCTGGCCGGCATAAGCCTGAGCAACCAGTTGCCGCAAGCCCCGCTGACAGCGCCACCCGATATTTTGCTGCTGGCCATAAAGCCCGGCGACTGCCTGGCCGCGCTTAAAAGCTGCGGCCCCGCGCTGGGCCCGCAAACCCTGGTTATAAGCATTGCCGCGGGCATTGGCCTAAACGCCATGGCCGCCTGCCTGCCCCCTGGCCAGCCCTTGCTAAGGGCCATGCCCAACACCCCGGCCTTAGCATTAATGGGGGCTACCGCCCTGGCATGCGGCGAAGGGGTAAGCCCCAGCCAATTGGCTTTGGCCGAAGAGCTTTTCAGCGCGGTGGGCATAAGCGTAAAAGTCGATGAAGGGCAGATGGATGCGGTGACCGCGCTTTCCGGCAGCGGGCCGGCCTATGTGGCGGTTTTTGTGGAAAGTATGATAGACGCGGGCGTGGCGGCGGGCTTGAACCGCGCCCTGGCCACAGAGCTGGCCTTGCATACGGTGCGCGGGGCGGCCGCGCTTATTATAGAAAACCGCTTGCATCCCGCGGAGCTTAAAGATATGGTTAGCTCGCCGGGCGGCACCACCACAGCCGGCTTAAGCGTGCTGGAAAGGGCGGGCCTGCGCGGCATTATTATGGAGGCGGTTAAAGCCGCGGCCCTGCGTAGCCGGGAGCTTGGGTGAGCCATACCATTTTGGCTTTAGACGTGGGCGAGGCGCGCATTGGCGTGGCCATTGGCATGGCCGAACACAGTTTGGCGGTGCCCAAATGCGTGCTTACCCGCAAAAGCCGCCAGGCCGATCTGGATGCGCTTATAGGGCTTGCTCAGGAGAGCCAGGCCAGCCTGTGGGTGCTGGGCCTGCCCCGCCAGGCCGATGACAGCTTAAGCTCTTCGGCTCTTAAAATAATGAGCTTTGCCAAGCGCCTGGCCATTGCCTCCAAGCTGCCGGTGGTTTTTGTGGATGAGTGGGAAACCACGGTGGAGGCAAGCGAGCTGCTTTTGCGGGCTGATGTAAGCCGCAAAAAGCGCCGCGCCAAAATAGACAAGATAGCGGCCAGTCTTATTTTAGAGCGCTACTTTAAATACGGGCCGCTTGATATAAAGCCTGATTAACAGGCCGTAGCATAGGAAAGATGATGCCGCAGGAAATAAAAGAAGCTGAGCAGCAAACGCCGGCAGCCAAGCCGCGTAAAAAATGGCCGTGGATTTTGGCCTGCCTTCTTTTACTTGCCTTGGCCGGCATTGGCGGGGGCGGCTTTTGGCTGCTTACCGCCCCGGCCGCGCCTTTTCAGGAAGAGCCGGTGCGCTTTATGGTTACTAAAGGCGGCACCGTAAAAACCATTGCCCGCGACTTGCGCGCCGCCGGCCTGCTCAATCAGGAACTGGCCTTCACCCTGGCGGCCCGGCTGCGAGGCACGGCGGGGGCCATGAAGGCCGGCGAATACAGCATTCGGCCGGGCATTTCAGCCTGGGAACTGGCCCGCCTTCTGGAAGAGGGGCGCACCAATCTTTACCCCGTAATACTGCCTGAAGGCTTTACCATGGCCCAGATCATCGAACGCTTAAGTTCAGCCGGCACCCGCTTAAACAGCGCCGGCCAGGCCGAGCAAACCGAGCCAATTGTGGATAAAGACCTGGCCTTAATGCTGGTGCGCGACCCTGGTTTTATTGCCGCACTGGGCATAGATGCCCCCAGCCTGGAAGGCTATTTGTTTCCCGACACCTATTTTTTCAGCGCTGAACGGGGGCAGAGCGCAAGCGTGCTGCGGCGCCTGGTGGCGGAATTTGAAAAACAGTGGCAAAGCCTTAACCTCTGCGCGGTAAACCAAAGCTTAAGCCGCCACCAACTGGTGACTTTAGCCAGCATTATTGAAAAAGAAACCGGCCAGGACGCCGAGCGCCCCCTGGTAAGCGCGGTTTATCACAACCGCCTGCGCCTGGGCATGCCTTTACAGGCCGACCCCACTGTGGTTTACGGTTTGCCGCAAAACGGCCCCATTACCCGCAGCCAGCTAACTCGCGACCATCCCTACAACACCTACACCCGCCCCGGCCTGCCGCCCGGGCCCATCTGCTCTCCCGGCCTGGCCAGCCTGCGCGCCGCCTGCGCACCGGCCAAGGTGGATTATCTTTACTTTGTAGCCACCGGCCAACCCGACGGAAGCCACAACTTTGCCAAAACTCATGCCCAACATTTGCGCAACGTGTCCGCCTACCGCGCCAGCCAGGGCCGTCCGTAAAATTTGAACCGGAGTTTATCTCATAAACCTCCTTGCCGGGGTTTATAAAAGCGGCTTTGGCAGTTGCCCCATAAATAGCTTGCAACACAACGCACCATTGATATTTGGTTTTTCCGGTTTTGCGCCTGGCAAAGCACCTGGCAGGTATTATATTTACTGCATTGCAAAACTTGCGCGGCCTTACCAACAGCCTTTCCGCCGCTTGAGATTTAGTTCAACTTTGATAAAACACGAAAGATTTCAGCATGATAAAACAAAATGAGGCACAACCGCCCGCTGGGCCCGCAGCCAGTACGGAGGAGAGTTTCGCTCCCCCGCCGGATGATGAAAAAAGCCTTAAACAAAGTTTTGTGGAAGAAATAGGCGAATATCTTACCTTGCTGGAAAGGAATTGCCTGCGCTTGGAGCAAAACCCAGATGACCTTCAGACAATAAACGGGCTGTTCAACCCCTTTCATTCCATTAAAAGCGTAAGCGCCATGCTGGGCTATGACGACATGCACCGTTTGTGCCACGCTGTGGAAAACCTGCTGGACGCCTTACGGCGCCAAACTTTAACTGTGGATCAGCAGGCCATGGATGTTATTATGGACGGGGTGTATATGCTGGGGCAAATGCATGGGCGGGCCGTTAAGGCCTTAACTCAGGAAAAGCCCTACAAGCCCCTGGGCTTTGCTCTCCTGCGCGCCCGCATAGAGCGCCTGCTTAAAAAAGACCAGCCCGCCCGCCCGCGCCTGGGCGAGGTGCTCATCCACCACGGCCTGGTATCGCCCAACAAGGTGGCCATGGCCTTAGTTGAGCAAAAAACCCAAAAACCTGACCAGCCGCTGGGCCACATAATGGTGGACATGGGCTTTTTAAACCAGCAACAATTACAACAAGGCCTTACACTGCAAAAGCGCTCGCCAACCCCGGCAACCATCAAGCAAATAAAGGTGGAGTCGGAAAAGGTCAACAACTTGCTGAGCGCCTTGGACGAGCTGCTGGCCTGGCAAAAAAATATGGAGGATACGCCCATTGGCTCCATAAACATGGCCCTTAATAAGCAGCATTACCTCACCCAATCCGCCTGGGAGGCGGCTTTGGCCATGGGGCAGACCGCGCTTACCCCGGTGTTTGAGAAAATGCGGGCGGTAGCCCAGTATGTAAGCCGCGCGGTGGGCAAAGAGGTTGAGCTTACCCTGGAAGGCGGCGAACTGCAGATAGACCGCCACATTGCCGAGCGCATCTTTGAGCCGCTTTTACACATGGTGCGCAACAGCATAGACCATGGCATAGAAACGCCGGAAGAGCGCCTGCTGGCCAATAAGCCCAAGCAGGGGCGGCTTCGCATCCGCGCCTACAAGCAAGGCGCGGACACCTGCATTGAGGTGAGCGACGACGGCCAGGGCCTGGATCGCCAGAAAATAATGACCAAGCTTGCGGAGAAGGGCCTGTACCGGCCAGGCGCCGATTTGAGCGACGAGCAAATTCTTGGCCAGATATTTGAACCGGGCTTTTCCACCGCCACCCAGGTAAATGAAATTTCCGGCCGGGGCGTGGGCCTGGATGTGGTCTATAAAAACATAAGCAATCTGGGCGGCAGCGTCAGCGTACGCTCCACTCCCGGCCAGGGCACAACTTTTATTGCCACTTTCAGCGGTATGGAGCTAAACAAGCCGGCAACTTGAGGTATGCTATTAACACTAGCTTTTAACATTTTTACAACTTATAAAACTGGCGGGAGATATGCAAGAAGAAAAAGAAGAAAAAAAGGAAATAGGCCAACGCCTTATTCAGGCTATGCATAAGCTTGGTTTGGACAGCAAGGCCAAAATAAAAGCCGCCACCGGGCTAACCGACCATGCCATCTGGCGCTACGGCGAGGGCAACCGCGCCCCCTCTCTGGCCCAGCTTAAACGCCTGGCCCTGGCTCTGCCCCAACTTGATTTGTACTGGATACTTACCGGGCAAAGCGTGCCGGCCAAGATAAACCTTTTCAGAATGCCCACCCTAACCAGCGACGGCCACTACAACATAGCGCCCGATTGGTATAAATCCTGGCTGGAAGAGCGGCGCATGGACCAGGATAAGCTGGCCTGGTGGGGCATGAGCGAGCTAACCTGGCTGCCGATTATTATGCCGGGCGACCACATCATCTTCGACCGCTCGGAAACCGACCTCAGCCAGAGCGGGCCTTATCTCATGAGGTTGGACGGCGGCAGCCCCATCTTACGCAGAGTGGAACCGGCGGGCAACTGCGAGTATTTGCTCTCTTCAGGCACGCCTAACACCATTTTGGTTAAAAGTGAAGAGATAGAGGTGCTGGGCCGGGTGGCCGCGGTGCTGCACGGCAAAAGGAACAGATAAAAACCTACAGGCCCGGCTTGCTATTGCGCTCCCAGAATATGCCGTCGTAATAGCCTTGAATGCGCTTGTCTTCATCCGCCATGGCAAGGCGCTTAACAGCTAACGCGCAATAAAGCGGGTTTAGCTCCACCCCCAGATAATGGCGGCCAAGCTTTTTGGCCACCACCTGGGTGGTGCCCACCCCGGCAAAGGGGTCGAACACCAAGCCGCCCGCCTGGCTGCTGGCCAAGATTATTTTGGCCAGAAGCTTTTCCGGTTTTTGGGTGGGGTGCTCGGTATTTTCCGCCATGGACCAGAAGGGCACGGTAATATCGGTCCACAAATTAGACGAGCCGGTTAAACGAAAGCGCGTCCGCCCGCCCTGGGCGGCGGCCTGCCAGTCTTTGGGCTGGCGCGCGCTGTCGCGGTAGGGGGCCAGCACTTTACGCATAACCTTTACCTCCTGGGAGTTAAAGCCATAGCCCGCCCCCATGGTGGCAAACCAGATGTCTTCAGAGGCATTCTTCCAGTTGGCCCGCGCCGCCCGCCCCTTTTCCCTCTCCCAGGTAATACGGTTTTGGATGATAAAATGCTCGCTCAACACTTCCTCTATGGCCGAAGACGAACGCCAGTCGCCACACACATAGATAGAGCCGCCGGGCTTTAGCAGACGCGCGCAGCCGGGCAGCCAGGTTCTTAACCAGGCGGCATAGCCCTGGCGGCTTGTGCGGCTGAAAGTTAGCCCATTAAAGTTTTTGCTTAAGTTATAAGGCGGGTCGGCAAAAATTAAGTCAAAAGACTTTTCCGGCAAAAATGGCAAAACCTGGAACAAGTCCTGGCAAATTGTCTTGTCGGTTACTTGCCTAAGGTTGGCCGGCGCGTTAAGGGTAAGGCATTGGGGCGCATAAAGCCTGGCCTCGTCCTGGCTTAGGCGTAAGCTGCGGTTTTGCGGCGCGGGTTTTTTGCTATTCATCAAGCAAACGCTTCTTTACCGAAAGGGCATGCACAAAAAGCCCTTCGTTTTCCGCCAGGGCAATAACCGTGGGCGCCAGTTTGGCCAGCCCCTGTTTGCTTAAATACTGGTAAGTGGGTTTTTTTATAAAATCGTCCACGCTAAGGCCGCTGAACATGCGCGCCGCACCGGCGGTGGGCAGCACATGGTTGGTGCCGCTGGCATAGTCGCCCACAGCCACCGGGGCGTACGGCCCCATAAAAATAGAGCCCGCGTTGCGAATAAAGGGCAGCACCTGCCAGGGGTTTTCGGTTACAATCTGCAAATGCTCGGGCGCATATTCGTTGCTGAAGGCAATGGCTTCATCCAAACTATCCGCCAGTAAAAAGGCGCTGTAGCGCCCGCCGCTTTGCAAAATATCCTGGCGCGGAAGGGTGGGCATTAGTTCCCGCACTTTGCCATGCACGGCCTTAAGCAGCGCGCGGCTGGTGCTAACCAGCACCGCCGCCGCGTCCGGGTCGTGCTCCATCTGGGCCAGGAAATCCAGAGCCAGCCACTCGGGATTGGCGCGGGCATCAGCAATCAGCAGGGCTTCCGAAGGCCCAGCCGGCGAATCTATGCCCACCTGGCCAAATACCAGCATTTTAGCGGCCGCCACGTATTTATTGCCCGGCCCCACTATTTTATCCACCCGCGGCACCAAAGAAGTGCCATAGGCCATGGAGGCAATGGCCCAGGGGCCGCCCAGCTTGAAGATGCGGTCCGCCCCGGCAATATGGCAGGCGGCTATGGTTTGCGGATTGACGCGCAGGTTTTCATCGGGCGGGGTGCAAACCACTATTTCGCCCACCCCGGCAACTTTGGCCGGCAATATGGCCATAAGCGCGGTAGATGGGTAAACCGCGCGCATGCCCGGCACATAGCAGCCCACTTTTGCCAGCGGGGTATGCTTGCGCCCGGCGTGGATGCCGGGGGCCACTTCCATCTCCCACTGGGGCTTTTCCAACTGGGCGGCATGAAAAGCGCGAATGTTGGCCGCGGCCGTCTCCAGGTTTTTAAGCAAAGGTTTGCCAAGCGCCGCCAAGGCCTCTTTTACCTCGGCCGCGCTTACTTCCAACTTTTTAAGCGCGCCACGCCCGGGCTTCTGACAATGCTGGGCCAGGTTGGCGGCGTCGCCACGGGCGCGCACATCATCTATTATGGCCCGCACCGCGCCGTACACATCGCTTACATCCACGGCCGAACGGCGCATTATCTGGCGGCGGCGTTCCTCGCTCAAAGACTTTATTTTTTCTACTTTCATCTGAAAATTCCGTAGCTAAATATTTATTCTTGGCGTGGCGGCTTGTCGCTGGCGTATTTTATGATCTCCACCCGGCGGCCGCCGTCGCTGTAATGCACCTCATCCATAATGGCGCGCATCAAAAAAACTCCGCGCCCCCTCTCTAAAAGCAAGTTTTCAGGAGATGTGGGGTCTTGGTCATGGCCATGGTCAAAACCAGGGCCCTTGTCCTGCACCACCAGTCTAAACCTGCTGGAGGTAACATCTATAATTATCAGCACCGATTTATCAGCATCCCATTTATGGCCGTGCTCCATGGCGTTGGTTATGGCCTCCACCATGGCCAGCTTTATGTTGTTGTCCAAATCGTGCTCCACATAGTTCATGGCCATGGCCGACTGCGCGGCCATAAATACCACCTCCGCAATAAGCTCGGAACGGCTGGGGCAATCCAGAGTGGTAATCTGGTTGGCCTTGCCTTCAAAAAGATGGCTGTCCAGGTGGCTTTTGCTAATAGCCAAGGCCTGTTCCACCACTTTGGCCAGCTCGTCATCGTTCAGCGGTTTTATCAAATAGTTTTCCGCGCCCAACTTAAGCGCCTCTACCACGGTTTCCACGTGGCCGTAGCCGCTCATCATAATAACCGGCACCCGCGGGTTTATCTCTTTAATGGTTTGCAAAAGCTGCATGCCGCTAAGGCCCGGTAAAATAAGGTCGGTAATCACCAGGTCATAAAAGCCTTCGCGGAAGGCACTAAGCGCGTCCACGCCGTTTTCCCGGCCGGTGGCCACAAAGTTGTGCGCCACAAACCAATCTACCATACGCTGGCACGAGCCGGGTTCATCGGCCACCAGCACCCGGCGCGGACGGGCAAAAATTACGGCGGGCTTATTTTCCATGGGCCTTAAAACTCCATCAAGATATAGGCCACATCGTCGGGAAGCTCGTCATCCACATAGGCCGACACCTCTTCCCAGATAATATCGCGCAAACGGTTTATGTCTTCGCGGCGGTGGCAATCTAAAATATTTTGCAGGCGGGCCATGCCAAAACCCTCCGCGTTTTTATCGGGCGCTTCGGTTAGGCCGTCGCTGTACAGCAAAAGCCGGTCTCCCGTGGCAACTTTTTGCGTGCGGTCGCTAAGTTCTGCCATAATAGGGCTGCTGCCCGCAAACACGCCCAAAAACATGGAATCCATCTCCAAACTGAAGGGCTTGCCCACTTGCGGAATGAATACCGGGGCCGGATGGCCGGCCAGGCACCAGCGTATCAACGCGCTCTTCTGGTCGTAAAGCACCGAGGCGGCGGTGACAAAGGTGTCTTCCTGGGTTAGGTGCATAAGGTCGTCGTTCAAGGCCAGCATGGCCCTGGCCGGCGAAAGGTGCGTATTCATATAGCCAGGCAGAAGCGCTTTGACAATGGAGGCGGTCATGGCGGCCGACACCCCATGGCCGGTGGCGTCGGTAAGCACAACGCCCACCTGATCCTGCTTCAGCCGCCAAAAATCAAAATAGTCCCCCCCTACATTAGAGCAGGGCTGAAACATGCAGGCCACTTGCACGCCGGGCAGCTCTATGTTGGCGGGCAGCAAAAATTTTTGGTAGCGCGCGGCCATTTCCAGCTCGTTACGCATTATGCTGTTTTGCTGGCTTATGGCGGTGACAAAGCGCTTGGCGTTAATGGCGTTGCGTATTTTAAGGGGCAAAATTATCTCTAAGTCGTAATTGTGCAAAGGCTTGGTAAAGTAGTCGTAGGTGTCCATGGTAAGCGCTTTGGCAATAGACTCAAAGTCGTCTAAAGAGCTGTTGACAATAACCGGCACGCCGAGCATCTCTTTATTTTCGCTGCGCCAGGTTAAAAATTCAAAGCCGTCCATTTCCGGCATCATCAAGTCCAGCAAAACCAAATCCACCCCGCTGGGCTTGTATTCCAGTAGCGCTTCCATGGCCTCGCGGCCGTTGGAGGCGCTTAAAAAGGTGTAGCCGTATTTTTTTAAGTGCAGGCGCAAAAGTTCGCGGTTAAGCCGGTTGTCATCCACAATAAGGATCACCGGCCTTGACTCAAACGCGTTAGTGTCAATTGAAGGAGCCATGGGCACCACTCCTGAAAGTTGGCTTATATTAACTCAAGCTAGATCCGGCCTTTTTTGTCAGCCGGCCTTCTGCCATTGCTGCATAATGGCGGGCGCTATGTCGTCCAGCGCCACTATTTTCTCCACTCCGCCCATTTGCACCGCCATTTTGGGCATGCCGTATACGGTGCAGGTTTTTTCATCCTGGGCTAGGGTATAGGCTCCGGCGTCATGCAGGTCTTTCATGCCACGGGCGCCGTCATCGCCCATGCCGGTCATAATAATCGCCATGGCGTTGGGGCCGGCACTGTTAACCGCCGAACGAAAGAGCACATCCACCGACGGCCGGTGGCGGTTAACCGGCGGGGCCTCTTGCAGGCGCACTTTATAGCCTTCCGCCCCCTTTTCCAAAAGCATGTGGCGCGCGCCGCCAGGGGCAATTAAACAGGTGCCTTCGCCTAAAAGCTGGCCGTCGCTGGCCTCGGCCACTTTCATCTGGCATTTGCCGTTCAGGCGGTTGGCAAAGGCCAAAGTAAAATGCTCGGGCATATGCTGCACAATGGCAATGGGCGGGCAGGTTGCCGGCAGGCGCAGCAGCACCCGTTCTAAAGCCTCGGTACCGCCGGTGGAAGCCCCCAACAGCGCCACAAAAGGGCCGCCCGGCCGGGGCGGAGTCTTTAGCTGCACCACCTGGCTTACATCCACCTTGCGCGGCACCGAAAGCGCCAGGGGCTTTTTTTTGGCCACTTTAACGAAGGCCACGCTTTTTATCTTCTCTATAAGCTCTTCTTGCATGGCGCTCAGGCCATCTTTCATGTTGCTCACGGGCTTGGCCATAAAATCCACCGCGCCCAGGCTTAAGGCCTTCATGGTGGCCTCGGCTCCGCGTTTGGTAAGGCTGGAGAACATTATAACCGGCAGCGGCGCAAAGCCCATAAGCTTTTGCAGAAAGGTAAGGCCGTCCATTTTGGGCAGTTCAATATCCAGAATAATAACGTCGGGCCTGTCTTTAAGTATGTAGTCGCGCGCCTGGTAGGGATCGTTGGCGGTAATGATGGTCATGTCGTCGCGCGGCTGAATGGCCGAGCGCATAAACTCGCGCACCAACGCCGAGTCGTCCACCACCATCACTTTGATTTTTGCTGGGGCCATAACTATGCTCGCCTATGAAAACAACGTAACTTCCTCACTCTTGGGCTGAGTGATGGTTTTTTTAAATTTCTCTTCATTGGCAAACACCTTGGCCTCGGCTTCGGCCACCAACTTTTTAACAAACACCTGCCCGGTTTTGGGAATGAACAATATTTTGCGGCCGTGCACCCCGCCCACGTCTGAACCAAGCACAGGAATGCCTTCCATGGAAAGGAAGGCCTTTACAAATTCTATGTTAGACTGGGGCACGCTGGTATTAGTGTTACTGACCGAAGCCAAGACATGGCCGCCGCCAAAAACCTTGGCGCTTAAATTTTCGCGCCCTCCTCCCAGTTTAATAAGTTCGCCCAAAAGCAGCTCCATGGCATACATACCGTAGCGCGCGCTTTGGCTGTTAAAAATATCTTCCACCCGAAAATCGCCGGGCAGCATAAAGTGATTCATGCCGCCGACCCCGGCTTTACTGTCGCGCAGGCACACGCTTATGCAAGAGCCCAGCACGGTGGCTATTACTTCGTCTGTTTTAGTGACGTAGAATTCACCAGGCTGAATGATTACCATGTCACGCTTCAACTGTTGGTTTTTTGTTCTGTACATTAGCTTACCTTACGGTATATGGTTGGGCCCACGTTGGCAAACGTGTCTTTGGCCATCATTAAAGATTCTGAGTGGCCAACAAACAGATAGCCCCTTGACTTCAGGGTGCCGGCAAACTTGGTTACCATGTCAAGTTTGTCATTGGCATCAAAATATATCATAACATTGCGGCAAAAAATGAAATCCAGCGGCACTTTAATGTTGTAGCTTGGATTCATGAAATTAAATTTTCTGAAAATTATCATGCTCTTTAAGCTATTTTTAACTTGATAATCATCCTGGCCGCGTTTGTCAAAATAGCGGGTAATAAGAGGCTGGGGAATAAGCTTGATCTGCTCGTACTTATACAGCCCGGCCCTGGCCTGGCGCAGTATATTGGTGTCCAGGTCGGTGGCCAGAATTTTGCAGTCCCATCCGGGCTGGCCGTTAAAAAACTCGGCCAGGGTTATGGCTAAAGAATAAGGCTCCTGGCCGGAAGAGCAGCCAGCCGACCAGCACCTTATTTTATTGCTTCTCCCGCCTTCCACTATTTCCGGCAAAACCTGATTTTTTAAAAATTCAAAATGGTGATTCTCGCGAAAAAAATCTGTTTTGTTAGTGGTAATGCGGTTTATCATATTGACCAGTTCTTCGTCGTTTTCGGCATTTTCCAAAAATTCGAGATACTGGCTGAAAGTACTTAAGTTAAAAGCGCGCAAACGGCTGGCCAGGCGGCTTACCACCAAGTCGCGCTTGTGCTCGCCCAAGCTTATGCCGGTGGTTTTTTTTACCAGGCTTCTTATGCGGTTAAACTCGTCTTCACTAATGCCCACCGAGCTAATAACATGCGAAACCGCGGCTGGCGCCACACTTGCCATCAAACCTCTCCTGAGGCAAACACCTTATCCACATCGAGAATAATTATGGTTTCTTTGCCTTGCTCGGTAAGCCCCTCTAAACAAAAAGCGCGGGTTGCGCCGCCGTCTTCCGTATCGACAGGCACAAAAGAAGGCGCTTCCTGTACGTCTTTACCCTTTATGTGCAACACATCGCGCACCTCATCCACAATGCCGCCCATAATCTTCTCGCCCAAACGCATTACCACCACCACCGAAGGGCCTTCGGGGTCTATGCGCAAGTTAAGACGCACGCGCAAGTCGAACACCGGCACCACCATGCCCCGCAGGTTCATTACCCCCATAACCTCTTTGCGGCTGCGAGGCAGCCGCGCCATATGGGGCACGCCTATTATTTCCTGCACACGCAAAATATCCACCGCGTAGATTTCCCCTTCCAAACAGAAGGTGAGATAGTCTTTGTCTTCCCAGGTTTTGGGTTTCAGCTCCGCATACTCGCGGTCCTCCGCCTCTGGCGCGGGCGCCTGTGGCGCGGCCGGGGCGGCGGGTTGGGGGGGGCGCGCGGCCGGCGCGGGCCGGGTTGCCTGTGGCGCGGGCGCGGGCCGCGCGGGCTGGGCCGCCACCATGGGGTTTACCGGCATGGCAATGGCTGAATCGTCGTCGCCGGAAAGCTCGAAATCTTTGGCGGTTAAGGTGCGGTATTCGCCCTCTTCCAAATGCAGGGCCGCGGCTAACAAGTCAGACTCCAGCACGGTGGCATAAAGCACATCCACGCTTAAGTCTATGTCCTCATAATCTATATCTTCGCTGGGAAAATTGAAGACGCTGTCTAGAATTTCGCCAATGGAAAGTAGCTCGCTAACCAATTCCATAGGGGTTATCCCGCGACGCTCCAGCCCGGCCAAATCCAGCTTTAAATAAAATACGTTGCCCTGTTGCAGGGCGTTTTTCAAGGTATACACGCTCACATCAAAAGTGGGCAGGCCGGAGACGTCTTGCGGCAGGGCCTGGGTGGTGGCCGCCGCGCGGGTGCTTTCGTTAGTGCCTTCCAGCACCGCAATCAGCGCCGCCAGAGATGGCTCTATATCGATGCTGGCCATGTCGTCCACATTGTCAAACAGTGCGCGCAGTACGTCCATGGCCTTCAGCAGGGCGTCGGTTACCTGCGGCGTGGCCTCCATATCGTGGTTGCGGATAAGTCCCAGGAGGTCTTCCATTTTGTGGGCCAGGCGCTCTATTTTGGTTAAGCCCACAAAGCCGGCCCCGCCCTTAATGGAGTGAATGGCGCGAAATATGGTATGGACGGTGTCTTCCTCGGCGGTTCCCTCTTCCAAGGCGAGAAAGCCGCCTTCCACCTCGGCCAGCAGTTCGGTAGATTCCGTTACATATTCCGGAATCATATCGTCAAAGTCGCTCATCTTACCCTCTTTGTAAAAGCAGCTGCATTATATAGCGCCCAGCTTTCGCCAACAGCCCAAAGCCCGGCGAAGCTAGTTGCGGCCAAAGGCCAGTTTTTCCAAGCCGTGAATATCCAGAATAAGGCTTACCCGGCCATCGCCCAGTATGGTGGCGCCGGTAATGCCCTCAACTTTTTGGTAGTTAAGTTCAAGGCTTTTGATAACCGCCTGCTGTTCGCCCAGAATGTCGTCCACCTGCATGCCAAAGCGCTTGCCCACGCTTTCTATAATGACCACCAGCGCGTCGGTGGGCTCGGTGCGCTTAGTGGGCAGGCCAAACACCTGGTACAGGCGCACTAAGGGCAAATATTCGCCGCGCACGCCCACCAGCTCTCCTTTATTTTCCACCACCATCACATCATCTTTGGTTGGCCGTAAAGACTCCACAATGGAGAGCAGGGGGATGGTGATAACCTCTTCCCCCACGCTAACCGTCATACCGTCGATAATGGCCAAGGTGAGCGGCAGCTTAATGCGGAAGACCGTGCCTGCGCCGGCCTTGGACTCCACCTCCACCGAACCGCGCAGAGACTCGATATTCTGGCGCACCACATCCAACCCCACCCCGCGGCCGGAAACTTCGCTTATTTTCTCGGCGGTGGAAAAGCCGGGCTGGAACATGAAGGCAAACACCTCCGAATCGCTGAGCTGGCTTTCCGCCGTGGCCCAGCCTCTTTCTATGGCCTTGTTAAGCACGCGCTCGCGGTTTATGCCCGCGCCGTCGTCGGCCACCTCTATAATAATTTTGCCTTCCTGCTGGTAGGCCTTAAGCCAAATGGTGCCCTGCTCGGGCTTGCCCGCGGCCAGCCGCGCCTGCGGCCCTTCCAGGCCATGGTCGGCGCTGTTGCGTATAAGGTGTTTCAAAGGGTCGGCAATCTGCTCAATCACGTTTTTGTCGAGCTCGGTTTCCGTACCGCTCATCTCCAGACGTATTTTCTTGCCCAGTTCGCTGGCAAGGTCGCGCACCACCCGCTGGAAGCGGGTGAAGGTGCCTTCCACCGCTATCATGCGCACCCGCATAACCTGCTCTTGCAAATCGCGGCTAATGTGCCCCAGGCTTTCCACCGCCTGGTACAATTCCTGGGAATGAACCTCGCTGGCTATCTGGTTAACCCGGGCCGCGCCAATAACCAGCTCGCCCACCAGGTTTACCAGCTTGTCCAGCTTGTCGGTTTCCACACGGATGGTGGCCGAGGCGGTGGAGGCGGCCGGGGCATGGGCCTTGGCCGCTGGCTTAGCCGCGGGGTTGGAAGCGGGCTTGGCCGCGGGCTTGGTCGCGGGCTTGGCAGGCGCGGGTTGCTCGGCTGGCGGCCGGGCCGCGCCGGCAGGCGCCATGGGCCGGGCCGCAACGGCCGCGGCCGGCTCGGGCTCTGTCCGGGCCGTCAAATTGGCAAATTCGGCCGAATCCGCCCGCACCACATCTATTTGCCCGCTGTCGCGCAAAAAGATGAAAACTTCCTCTATTTCGGCCTGTTCGCGGGCGGTCTCCATCCAGATTTCCCACCACAGATAAAGGCCGTCGGGCGCTAGTTCCTCTATGTGGGGCAGCTCTTCGGTGTGGCACAGCACCTTGGCCAGGCGCCCCATTTCCTCCAGCTCCAGAAACAACTGCAAGGGGTCGGAGCCGGTACCCAATACCTCGCGCGACAGGCGCATGGTTATATGGAAGAAGTTGCTGCCCGCGCCGCCCGCCTGGGCCGTAGTGACGGCCGCGCTATCGCTGTTGGGCACTTCTTCACCCAGGCGCTGGGCCAGCATTTCCATTACTTCGGTGGGGCGGCTGGGGATTTCGCCGGCTAACTGCGCGAATATCAGCACCTTAATGGCGTCCACACCGGAAAGCAAAAGCCCCACGGTGGCCGCGTCGGGTTTGCTGCGGCCGCTGCGCAACTCGTCTAAAATGCCTTCCATCAGGTGGGTTAGGTCCACCAGGTCGGTAAAGCCTATTAAGCCGGCATTCCCTTTAAGGGTGTGGGCGGCGCGGAAAACCGCGTTAATCTCTTCCGGATCTTCACTGCCTTCCATATCCAGCAGGCCGCTCTCCAGGGTATCAATTATCTCCCGGCTTTCTTCATAAAATATATCGAGAAGTTTATCTTCCATGGCTTGCCTGTATTTTCGCTTAGGAAAGAGTGCGCGTGAACTTTTTGACCACACTGATAAGGGTTGGCGGCTGGAACGGCTTTACCAGCCAGCCCGAAGCCCCGGCCTGCTTGCCCTCCATTTTTTTACTTTCCTCGCGCTCAGTGGTGAGAACCAGAATCGGCAGATAGCGGAATTTGGTCTTCTTAACTTCCTTGATGAACTCAATACCGCCCATAACCGGCATGTTGATGTCGCTGATAATCATGTCCGGAGCCTTACCCTGGGCATCCATGGCCTCCAAGGCCTTCAGGCCCTCTTTGCCATTAATGGCCTGCACAATGTCATAGCCTTCCGGCTTTAAGGTCATTTCCACCGACATGCGCAAGGTGGCGGAGTCATCCACTACCAACACTACTTTATTGCTCATTTTTAATTAGCTCCGGGTCGCAAGTGTTAATTGGTGAACGGGGCGAAATGGGGCTCTAGGCCGCTAATGCTCAAGGCCTTGCCGAACTCTTTGCTTAAGCCAACAAGCTTGGTTTCACCTTTGCGCGAACCCAAAAAGGCCAGCACCATCTGCAACCCCGCCAAATCCAAGTCCGCAATCTGCGACACGTCCACAGTTAAGGGTTTGGCGTCCGCCGCGAAAGCAACCATCTCATCTTTTATGCCGTCTAGATGGTGCACTTGCAGACTGCCCTCCAGATACAAGACCTGGTCGTTATACTGAGTGCTTAGCATAGGTTTCTATTTACTGGAGGTTATGTTGAAAATTTTGTCCAGCTTCACAACCTTGAACATTGTGAATATGTCTTTGGACATGTTTTCAATGGTTATTTTGCCGCCATGGCTGGCCACGTTACGGTAAAAGAGCAAGAGCTTGCCAATGCCCGCGCTGCCGATAAAGCTTACCCCGCCAAAATCGAAAATAACTTCTTTGGTTTTGGTCACATCTATTTCCAAAAAGCGACGCTTAAGCTCTTCGGCTCCACGCTCATCGATGCTGCCCACAATACCAACCTTGACTGAATCACCCTGAGACTTGATATTCAGCTCCATAGAAACCATCCTCTCTTCTTAGTGCACAGACATTAATTATCTTAAAAATAAAATTAGCTTTGGCAAAAGCAAAGCTGCCGCCAACAAACTCACCCACTATCTTACCAGCAACCTTCGCCAAATGGCAACTGTCCGGTCGGTCAACTAAACAATATTTATTTGAAATTAAGAGAAAATTTAACTTGACCAACAAGTCAAAAATTTGCGCGCGGCCATGAGCCTCGCTCTAGAGCCAAAAACGCCCTTCCGCGGACACGGAAGGGCGTTTAACTAACTGTAAAATAAAACTATTTACCAGACAACCCCTGGGCCATTTCCATAAAATACTTGGTATTGACCACCGCGCCCACGCCCTGCTGGGGCACCACGCCCACGCTGACCATTTCGTTCTTGTTGGCGTCTATCATCAGCATCCAGTTGGTCATACCATCGGCCTGCTGCACGTCGGGCTTGCCGTACTCTTTGGTAAGAGCCGCGGTCAGCGCCGTCAGATCGCTGTGGATGAGCATGACCTGGGTGAACTTGTTCTTATAGAAAATGTACTGCACTTCATCGATCTTAAGCCCGCCCAGGGTTACGCCCTTTTGGGAAAACGCGGTCATGTCGGCCACGCCGGGATCAGGCATGGCGGTGGCATTTTTAAGGGTGGAAGAGCTGGCGCCCCAGGCCACGCCCATGAAGCCGTTTTTCAGATCGTTCTTATCCGCCATGGCCGGTACTGCCAGCATAAGCGCCACTGCCAGCACCAAACCCAATAAAGCTAATTTTTTCATTGCATCTCCTGTTAATGTGTTTTAAGGCAATTGCCTGTTAATACGCAAAATAGTTACACATAGTCGCCGCGCCGGAATTTAACGCTTTCAGCCACAGCCAGGCCGGAAATGGACTGCAGCACCTGGCTTAAGGGATCCTGGCTATCCAGCCTGTCAAGCAGCGGCGCCATTTGCCTAAGCTCGTTTTCCAGCTTCTCCAGGCTGGCCCCGGCATCTTTAAGGGTGCGGCGCTCATCACCCAGCACGGTCTGATATTCTTCCAGGCAGGCCAGCAGGCTTTGCCCCTGGTTTACCCCCTGGCGGTGGGTTTCCGAAAGCGGGGAGCCTGTAACTAAAGGGGGCAAGGCGGCGGCGGGCGGCGGCATAAGCGGGGCCGTGGCCGCACCCGCCGGCCCGCTTAAGGCCTGGTCTAAATAGCTGCTAAAGGAAACCGTGGCCTCGGTTTTACGGGCCGCGGGCGCGCCGCTTGTTTGGGCTATGGAATTAAACTGCTCTATTTTCATAAAAGCCCCCTTTGCTTACACCATGGCATCTTACCACACCCGCCATGCTTGGCAAGCTGAAGGGCAAAAGCCATAACCCTGGCGTTTGCCCAATAAATATTTTTACAACACCAGGTTGCCCGGCATGTGAAAAACCCGCTCTTTAAGCTCCCGCTCCAGCAGATGCAGGGCAAGCGGCGAATTGGCGCCGGCCTTAACCTTTTGCACCAACGCTTCCGCCGCCTCTTCCTCTTCTTCCTGCTCGTCCACAAACCACTGCAAAAATTTAGCCGCCCCTGGCTCATTGTGGGCGCGGCACACCTTCAGCAGGTTGTCAATAAGGCCGGTCACATGGCGCTCGTGGCTAAGCACGTGCTGCACACAGGCCAGCGCGCTCTCCCAGGTTGTCGGCGGCGCCTCTATGGCGCTTAGGCCAACCTGGCCGCCGCTTTCCACCACATAGCGATAGAACAGCATGGTGTGGCTGAGCTCTTCCTGGGCCTGTATGATCATCCAGTGGCCTAAGCCAGGCAATTTCCGCTTTTCGCACCAGGCGCCCATGGACATATACAGGTAGGCAGAGTAAGCCTCGGCGTTTATCTGCTGGTTGAAGGCCTTTTCCACTTCTTTGTTTAACATGCGCCTAACCTCCGCTTATGGTTGTCTGGTTACTTTAACCTATTTTTGCCAGGCAGGCTAGCGGGTAAATAAATAACAAAAGCCGCGCCTTCGCCCTGGTTGTGAAACTCGATAAGCCCATGATGGCGGGAAACTATTTGATGGGCGTAGGAAAGCCCCAAGCCGGAGCCTTGCGCCTTGGTGGTGAAAAACGGGTTGAAGACGCTGTGCATGGCCTCCATGGAAACTCCGCCGCCGGAATCTTCCACCTCGCCGCCCACCATGGGCACATTGTTTATATTTTTAAGGCGGGTGCGCAAAATTATTTTGCCCCGCTTTTTAACCGCCTGCACCGCGTTCAGCATAATATTAAAAAAGGCCTGTTTAAGCAGGCGCTCATCCACATAAACCGGGGGAAGGCCTGGCTGGTACTGGCGTTCCACCTCAATGGCCTCGGCCATGTCGTTGCCCAAAAGGCTAAGCGCCTCGTCCAGAAGGTTTTGCACAGCCACACTTTTATAGTTTTCGCTGGGGTCGTAGGGTATGACGAACATGGCGGATAACAGGTTTTCAATACGCGCCACCTGCGTCAGCATCGCGTCCAGGTAGGCCGCGTTCTCGTCGCTGTCTTCTATTTTCTTACGCGCTCTGCGCGCAAAGCCGCCAATAGTCATAAGCGGGTTTCTTATTTCGTGAGCCATACCGGAAACTATCTCGCCCAGCGCCGCCAGGCGGTCGGCCTCTAAAAGACGCAGGCGCATGCTGGCCAGTTCCTGGTGGGCCTTGCGTAAAGTTTGCAGGGTAAAGCTGCCCTCTAAAGCCATCTCCGCCTGGTCGGCCAGCATTTTAAGCAGGGTGAGATAGCGCTGGCCAGGGGCGGGGCGGCCGGGCGGCATGCGCAGCAAAAACACCCCCACGCCGCGCCCGCGCGAAGACAGCGGCATAATAATCCATGCGCCCTCTCCCCCCATAAGCTTCCATAAATTTTTGCCAGCGCTTTTGGGCGGCCGGCCGATTACAGCCAGTTTGCCGGTTTTAAGCGCTTTAACCAGCATATTGCTTTTACTTTGCAGGCTAAAGGAAAAAGTCTCCTCCACCCCATAGCGCTCCATAATTTCCTCCACCGAGCGCTTGGTAAGCAAGGCCAGGTCCGGACCCAGCTCGCCGGTAAATTCGCCGCTGTTTATGACGGCCCGGGCCACCAAAGTTTGGTTTTGGTGATTGGCCGCGAAAAAGGCGGCGCGGGCGAAATTAAAACCTTGTTCGTGCACCAGTGCGCCCAGGGTTACCATGGTGCGTTTTCTGAAGCTGGTGGAACCCAGCAAATGATTGCCTATTTCAAAAAGCGCGGCCAGCACTTGCACCATTTGCGCGTTGCTGTCGGCCAGCGCCTGCACATGGCGGAAGTTAAGCGCGTTTTCCAGGGCCGGGGCCAGCATGGTGCACATAATGTCCAGCAGATGGCGCTCGTCACTGCTGAAATAAGGGCCTTGGCCCTCGGGGCCGGGCATTTTTTCAAACAGGCAGATGCGCCCATAATAGTTGCCCTGGAATGGCAGCCTTTGATTGAGTTGGGTACTGACCAGCTTCTCTTGTTGCGGGGCCTCAAAGTGGCAGGGCCGGCAACAATGCTTATCGTTTTTGAAATAGGCGGGCGTGTTGCCGAAAGTGGCGGTAAATTCTTCACCGTCGCTGCTTTTAACCCCAATAACGCCAAAGCCCGCTCCCAAAAAGCGGCACAGCAAGTCTATGGCGGTTTGCAAAAGCGGCTGCACCTGAATGACGGAAGAGCCTATCTTGCCGATATCGGCCAGGAGGCTAAGCTCGGTAATGCGCTTGCGCGACTCCAGGTAATGGGCGTAATTGCGTATGCTGCCGGCCATGGCCCTGGCCGCCGCCTGCATCATTATGCCGTCGGCGCTTAACGGCGGCTCATGGCAAACCAAAGCCAAAAGGCCGTACAGGCTGCGGTCGTCAAAAACCGGCAGCAGCAGCACAGTGCCGCGCTGGTTCAGCAGCTTAAGCACCTTGTCTTCAAAGGCCACCTTAGTCAGCAAAATAGGCTGGCGGTGCAGCATAAGCGAACTTATGAACTCCCCGCTGGGCTGCCAGGCTATGGGCAGCTTTTCGCGCAGGCCGCGCGGAGAGCTGTAAGAAGGCACAAAAGCCTGGCTGTCTTGGTTTTGCAAAAACAAAAGCGCCTCTTTAATGCGCAGGGCGCGCACAATGGCGTCTAATATCTGCTCTAAACGCTCTTTCAAATCAATGGAGCTGTTGGCTATCTCAATAATTTGGTAGAGAAGTTTTAGGCGCACCTGGTCAGACACGTTACTGCTCCACGCCTGCCAACATCTGCTGATAAATTTGGTTGTAGTTTTCAGCCGTGCGCCGCCAGGTATAACCGTGGGCCATGGCGGCGCGCATCATGGCCTGCCAGCGCGCCCTGTCGGCCCACAGGCTTAAAGCCGCGCTTAGCCCCGCGCTTATGTCCTGCTTGGCCAGGCTGTCAAACAAAAAGCCCGTGCCCGCCCGCCCCTCTTGTGGCGGCACAATGGTGTCGGCCGCGGCTCCGCAGCGCAATGCCACCGGAATGGTGCCGTAAAGCTGGGCTTTCAAATACTGGTTTTGCTCGGAGGTGGCCATTCCCGGCACCAAGAGCATGTCCGAACCCGCCAGCAAAAGGCGCGCCATCTCCGGGCTGAAGTCAAAGGAAAGCCCAAACCTGTCTTTATGTTTGGCTTTCAGGTCTTGCGCCAGCATGTGCAGGGAATGCTCGCCTTGGCCCAGAAAGGCCACATCAAAGCCGTGCTCCATTATGCCATCCATAGCCGCGGCTATTTCCTCAAAACCGCGCTGACTGGCCAAACGGCCGCTTAAACCCAACAACGGGCGCTCGCTTGCGGGCAGGCTTAAGCGTTGGCGCAGCTGCCTGCGGCAATCTTCCTTGCCATCCAGCTCGCTGGCCGAATATTGGCAGAGCCCGCCATTTTCCGGAGCGCAACGTTCCTGATTAACCCCGTTTATCACCCAGGTAATATCGTTTTTGCGGGTTTGCAGCACCCCGTCCAGGCCATGGCCGTGCTCGGGGGCTAGAGCCTGTTGCGCATAGCTTCGGCTGGTAAAGCAGATTCTGTCGGCCGCCACCATGCCGGCCTTGAGCAGGTTTATTTTGCCGTAAAATTCCAACGACTCGGAGTTAAAGTATTCCCAGCCCAGGCCGGTCAGCGGCATATCATAATGCCAGAATATGCCCTGATGCACCAGGTTGTGTACCGTAAGCAGGCTTTTTGCCTGGGTTAAGCCTTGGCGGCCGCTGTAGATGGATTTGAGATACAGGGGCACCAGGCCGCTGGTCCAGTTGTTCACATGCACAATGTCGGGGCGCATATCCAAGGCCAGCATAAGCTCCAGCGCGGCCCGGCTATAGAATATAAAGCGTTCGCCATTGTCTTCGTAGTCGCCATAGGCATTGCCGTACAAGCCCTCGCGCTCGAACAACTGCTGATTGTAGATGAGGTGAACTTTTACCCCGGGCGCCGGGTTGTGGGCATACACGCTGGCTCTGTGGTTGCGCCAGGAAATGGGAATTTCCATGCTCACCGGCAGGCTGGTCAGCTCTATACCCTCGGGCGGACGGTTGCCGCTTTTGAGGCTTATCACATGCACTTCATTGCCCAGCCCGGCCAAAGCGTTAGGCAACTCGTGAGCCATTTCCCCCAGGCCCCCCAGCGGAGTGAAGGGCCATACTTCAGGCGCTAAAAAAGCTATGCGCATTTGCTTATCTCCACAGCTCGGCTAAACCGCGAACCGACCTTGTACAAGCCGGATTTTGGAATTCACTCATTTTTTAATGATAACACAGTTAGCGGTAATGGCATAGCTTAAAGGAACAATTGCGGAGCCAGGGCCAGGGGATGAACAAATCCTTGACTTATAGCTAGTTACCTGTATTATTTAAATAAGGCTTCTTGGCTACGAGGGGATCGGGATTCGACAGCTGAGGCAGCCCGGGTTTAGGACGATGTAAATTGTCTGACTTACCATGGTTGTTGCCGTCATACTCCAAGAAGCCTTACTTTCGCTTTTGCCGTTCCCCTTATCTTGCAAAGCCGTTTGCAATCTCATTGCCGCTTAAAATTGAGTTCGGCTTACGCTTGCCTGCTTGCGCGGCCGGCGGCTTTTATGCCTTAACGCCGCGTAATCAGCCGCCGCCAGGGTAAGCGCGGCCCGGCTTTCATGCCCATCATTGACGGTAAACGGCCTTAGCCGCTATCCTGAATACAGGCTGTTGTTTTAAATGCACAGGCCCGGCTGGCCGCCCGTGGCGGCTTCCGGGGCGACAACAAAAACAATGGGCGCGGATGCAAAACGATGGGTAATTATAAGCCATAAGCAGCAATTAACTAGGTTCAGGACTCATTAAGTTAAGAGCACCAAGACAGCACATCGTCATTAACTAGAAATTATTTCATAAATCCCCTTTTAGGGGGATTTATGACGGACCGCGAAGCAAAAATCACACTTTTTGCTTCGTTCCAGGCGGCGTTATAAGCCATTTATGAAATGACTTGTACAAATAATTGCGTTATTGTCACCCCGGAAGTGGCGCCAGCCGCTATCCGGGGTCCTGGCTTTTAAAGCTAACAGCCTGGATGCCGGATAGCCGCAAAGCGGCTTCCGGCATGACATGCCAC
>JAVBVK010000019.1:0-92429 GCA_031554335.1 Desulfarculales bacterium | reverse complement strand
AATAATTGCGTTATTGTCACCCCGGAAGTGGCGCCAGCCGCTATCCGGGGTCCTGGCTTTTAAAGCTAACAGCCTGGATGCCGGATAGCCGCAAAGCGGCTTCCGGCATGACATGCCACCTTACTATTGATTAAGCAGCCTATTCACACAAGCAATTAATCAGTCCTGAGCCTAGGCCTTAGCCTAGCGGGGAAGATAAAAGCGCGCTTTATGTTGCACACCCGCAAACAACCGGCTTGCCAGCCAGGCAAAAAAGCCGGAGGGGCTTAAACCCCTCCGGCCGCCAACTTCCGCGAACAAATTTTCAGGAAAGCGCTTTTATCTCGGCCCGCAAAGCTTTTAACTGCTGGTAGGCATGTTTTTTAAGGTCTGGATTTTGCAGCAGGGCCTGAGGGTGCCAGCAGCAAAGCCGGCCCGTCTCGCCCTCTTCTTCTTCCATAAGCAGGCGCAAACGCACCTTGGCCGGCCCGGCCCCCATGCCAACCGCTTCCGGCTTCAAGCCCACCACCGCCAGCATGGCCTCCCACAGTTTGGCGCAGCGGTCACTGAGCGGCTGGGGTGTTTCCACCGCCAAAAGCGGCGGGTTGAGCCTTTGCTTCAGCTTGGCCTGTACCGGGCCGCTAATGGCCCACAGCCCAAGGCGCGCGCGCGCGCGCAAATTGGCGGCCAGAAGCGCGGCCGGACTAACCTTAACCTTACGCGACAAGCTAGCCCTTCTTCTTTTTGCTCAGCGCTTTTATGCGGTTCAAAATTTGGTCCGCCACCTCGTCTTTGCTCAGTAAAGGCAGCTTTTCAACTTTGCCCTTGGCGTCCAGGATGCTTACCTGGTTGGTTTCGGTGGCAAAGCCCGAGCCAGGCGCGCTGATGTCGTTGGCCACAATAAAATCCAGGTTTTTGCCCGCCACCTTGGCCGCCGCGTTGTCTACCAAATTTTGCGTTTCCGCGGCAAAGCCCACCAGTATGCGCCCTTTTTTGTTTTTGCCCAAAGCCGCCAAAATGTCGGGCGTGGGAACAAAGCTTATGACCTCAGAGCCGCCTATTTTTTTGGACTTGTGCGCCTTCACCTCCGGCACCTTAAAGTCGCCCACCGCCGCGGCCATAACAATGGCATGGGCCTTGGCCCCCACCTGGTCTATGGCCGCCTGCATTTCCTCCACGCTGACCACCCTGGTGGCCGGCACGCCATAGGGCGCGGACAAGTGGGTGGGGCCCATCACCAAATGCACGCTGGCCCCGCGCCGGCGCGCGGCCCGGGCAATGGCAATGCCCATGCGGCCGGAACTGGGGTTGGTGATGTAGCGCACCGGATCTATGTATTCATGGGTGGGGCCGGCGCTTACCACCAACGCAAGGCCTTTAAGATCTTTGGGGGTTAAAAGGTCTTCCACCGCCTCAAAGATGGTCTCCGGTTCGGCCATACGGCCCAGGCCTTCTTCCCCACAGGCGGTGCGCCCCGGCTCCGGCCCCACCAGGTGCGCGCCCAGTTCGCGCAAGCGCGCCAGGTTGGCCTGGGTTGCGGGGTGGGCCCACATGTCGGGGTTCATGGCCGGGGCCAAAAGCACAGGCGCGCGGGTGGGCAGAAGCAGGCTGGTCAACAGATCATCAGCCAGGCCATGGGCCGCCTTGGCCAGAAAATTGGCCGTGGCCGGGGCCACTACCACTAGATCGGCCTTGCGGGCCAGATCTATATGGGGAATGCTGGCTACCAAGTCCGGCTCAAAGTCGGATTCCGGCACTCGCTGGCCGCAAATGGCTGCCAAAGTGGCCGGCCCCAGCATGGCGCTGCCCGCTTTGCTCATAACCGGGTACACGGTATAGCCGTTTTTTACCAAAAGGCTGGCCAGGCTGGCCGCCTTATAGGCGGCAATGCCGCCGGTTACCCCTAGCACTATGCATTTGCTCATGCGCAACCAAACCCTCTTAGCGGGCGCCGGCGGCGGGCGCCACCCAGATGGCAACCGTAGTGGAGAACATGCTCTCACTTATCTGGATGATGCAGGTTTTGTCCGGCTTGGCGAAGAACATGGCCACATTGGGGTATTTGAAAGACGACTTATACACCCAGTTGTCCTTGGTCATATTAAGTTTGAAGAAGTTGACCAGGCTGTTCATTTCCAGGTTGTCGCTCAGTACCAGAAGCCCGCCTTTATTCCCCTCGGCGTTAAAGATCATGGATTTGTCTTTCTCCACTTTCATGGTGGAGGGCACCAGCACATCGTCAAAATCCCAGTAGCGACCTATGGAAGAGGCGCCGGCTGAAGAGCTTTCGCCTTCTGAGGACGAGGAGGATGAGGAGGAATTCATGGCCCCGCAGCCCAGCATGGCCAAACACAAAAGCAAGCCCAAAACAAACAGCGACTTTTTCATACATATCTCCCATGAGTAGAAATAAAATTCATAAGCCCACACACTCTAAAACTACCATAAGGGTGGGACAAAATACAAGTTTTGCCTGCCCGCCGGCACATGCCCCGAGCTTGGGCCATGGCCCCGGCGGATGCGCCGGGCATTTTTTTACCGCGCCTTTAAAACAGCAATGCTTTAATTTACTAATGAAAGCAAAATAATTCCACATTTATAATATATTGAAATTATTATTTATTGACATATTGTGTCATGAAAACATTTTTAATATTACTGTAGTAGTTTTGTACATTTAACCATTTAAATTTTGTTACGCAAAAAATATTTCGCACAAATGTTAGTTACACCCCTTGCAAAAAAAACCCCAAGACTAATAATTAACCATACACAATTTATTTTGACACTGGTAACGCCATATTAACCAACATTGGCGATTGTAACCACTATGATAAGCCCCAGTCTCACAACTGTAATTAGTAATTATATTTTGAAAACATTCATGGACAAACACTTATTTTTAAACAACAAGGAGACACAAGACATGAAAAGCGAACCCGCGCCCCCCACTAACGCTTTGACCCTGCTCAGCGATGCACCCTACAATAAGATATTGGATTATTACCATAAACAGCAGAAGGAAGCCCAGGCCAACTACGAGCTTTCGCTGGACAGCATGCGCCAGCAGCTGAAAATAATGCGTTCGGAAAATGAAATTTTACGCCAAATAGCGGCGGAATATTTCCACAACGTGGCCAACCCCAGTTAAGCCGGCTAAAAAGGCGGTCTATCTGTCTGGCTAGGCACACAAAAATTGCGAATGGCGCGTAAGCCCGGCAAATGGGCCAAACGGGGCGAATTCGCGTAGATGTTTAAGCGCGGGCCGCACCCGCAACCGGCTCTGCCAAGTCCATGGGGCAGAGCTTTTTATTTGCCCGCGCCCACATAGTCCTGCGCCATTTTATAAATGCCCTGCACCATGGCCAGCAGCATGCGCATGTCGCGCGCCTGGTGAGAAACACGAATGCGCGTGCCGTGTTCCACAGAGAACATCACCTCCTGCAAATCCACGTTTTCCGGAAAAAGGCAGCCGCTTATCTTAGCCTTTTCCATGCTGGCGCCCTGCAAGTTACAACCGGTCAAATCCACGCCGCGCAAATCGGCGCTTTTGAAATAACAGCCCGACAGATCCAGCCCCCTAAGCTTAGCCTGACGCAGGTCTAAAGAAGAAAGGTTGGTATTGCGCAAATCTGGCGCCTTGCCCTCGGTGGCCAGCCGGTTAAATTTTTCTATATTTTCTTCGAACAGAAGTTCCACCTTGGGAATATTGCGAATTTCCTGTGGCGCCTGGCTTTGATTAGCGGCTTGTGCTGACATATATTCACCCCTTTATGTAAACAACTATAGCGATTACCTAGTGTTATTTTAGCATGGCTTTCAAATAAATACAAAGTAAGCATAGCCACTTAGGGCCACCCCGAACCGGCGGCGGCGCGCCCGCGTTGCAAAGCGCCCGCCAGCCCTTAAAATATTATCGGCATGTAAAAGCCCACACTTAAAAATGGAGTTCGGCACATGGCGAATATTGACGGCCTGCATTTAATAACCGACACGGCCCTGCAAGCGCGCTTCTCCCACCAGGAACTGGCGCTGGCCGCCTTAGAGGCCGGGGTGCGGGTTATTCAATACCGCCGGAAAGAAGGCTCCACCCGGGCCATGGTGGAAGAGGCCCGCGCACTGGCCGCGCTTTGCAACCGGTACGGAGCCTTGTTTATTGTTAACGATCGCCTGGACGTGGCTCTGGCCGCCGGCGCCCACGGCCTGCATTTGGGCCAGGCCGACCTGCCCCTGGCGGTGGCCCGGCGCTATATGGGCTCGCGCGCGATAATTGGCGCCAGCACCGCCGACCTGGAGCAACTGGCCGAAGCGGCCCGGCAGGGGGCCAGCTATGTGGGCTATGGACCGGTGTTTACCACCAATTCCAAGGCCGACGCCAGCCAGGTGAAGGGCCTTAAACAGCTGGCCGGCTTTAGCGACGCGGCAAAAAGCTATGCCATGCCCGTGGTGGCCCTGGGCGGCATAGAAACGAGCAATATTGGGCAGGTAAAAAAAGCTGGCGCCAGCGCTGTGGCTGTAATTGGCGCCATTTGCCGGGCGGAGACCCCAGGCCGGGCCAGCCTTGAACTGCTGGAGGCCTGGCGGGCCGCTTAAAATCCGCAATAACGGCTTTCTTCCGCCCAAACCGTTCAACCAGTTGGCGCCGGTGGTTACGCCGTGCCCATGGATAGTAATGGATATACTATGTTAGAAAAGATAAACACCAAAATCCGGCGCTTACGCCAAACCCGCCCTCTAATCCACTGCATCACCAACCAGGTTAGCATGAACCTGGTGGCCAATTCTCTGCTGGCCTTGGGGGCCTCGCCCATTATGAGCAGCCATGCGGGCGAAGTGGAAGAAATAGCGGGCTTGGCCGCTGCCCTGTACTTAAACATTGGCACCCTAAACAGCCAAACCCTGCCGGTTATGCTGGGCGCCGGCCAGGCGGCCAACGCCCGCAACCTGCCTGTGGTGCTAGACCCGGTGGGCGCGGGCGCCACCGCCTTGCGCAACCAGGCCTGCGCGCGCCTGCTTAACGAAATAAAAATAAGCGCCATTAGGGGCAATGCCTCGGAAATCCGCGCATTGGCCAGCATACCGGGCGCAAGCCATGGCGTGGACGCGGCCCATAAAGTGGAGGAGGCCTATCAGGCGGCGGACATGCTGGCCCGGCGCCATGGGCTAATTGTGGCGCTTACCGGGGTTAGCGATTATGTGACTAACGGCGTGCAAAACATTGCCATTAACGGCGGCCACGGCCTGATGGCCATGGTCAGCGGCATGGGCTGCGCGGTAGGCGGCTTGCTGGCCGCCTGGCTTAGCATGGAACGCGGTCTGGAGGACGCGGCGGAGCTTCTGTTTTTGGCCGGCCAGTGCGGAGCAAACGCTGGCGCCGCCAGCCCTGGCCCTGGCAGCTTTGCGCCCATGTGGCTGGACGAATTGCACCGCACGGGACAATAGGCTTCATTCTTTAGGTGAAGGGAGGTAAGGGGCTGGTTTTTGTGCGCGGCGATATTATCGATGGATATTATCCACAGATGTGATATCATTAAAAGGTAATTATCCACAGGAGAAAATCCTATGACCAGAAAATATAAATTTAGCTGGGACTTGATTGCTTCCGACAATATTGCCAATGCCCGCCCCAATTTGGGCGACACCATGCGCATGGAAGTTTACCGCCTTATGCAGTTCACCCTGCGCGACGAGTTGGAAGAACGCTATGGCTCCCACGCCACCGACGACATTTTCCGCGCCGCCGGGCACAAGGCGGGCATGGCCCTTTTCAGCAACCTAATGCCCCAGGTGAAAGATTTTGGCGATTTGGTGACCAGGCTGGAGGCTCTCCTAAAAGAACTTTCCATAGGTATTTTGCGCCTGGAAGAGGCGGATATGGAAAAGGGCCGTTTCGTACTTACCGTGGGCGAAGATCTGGACTGTTCGGGCCTGCCCGACACCGGTATGGATGTGTGCGTTTACGACGAAGGCTTTATTGCCGGTATTTTGGAGGCCTATACCGGCAGCCCCTTTCACGTGCGCGAGGTGGACTGCTGGTGCACCGGCGACCGCACCTGCCGCTTTGTGGCGCAGATGGATGGTTACGCCAACTAACTCGAAGAAATCATGGTTGATAAGACAGACGTAAGCTCTAAAGAATTAGTTGAGCTCATCAGCTCGTGGCTCTCCCAGGCCAACCCGCCCGCCCTGCCCGCAAACTCTCCGGCGGAACTAGCGCAACTGGCGGCTTATGTGCAGGGTCTGCGCCAGGCCCTGGCTGCCTTTGCCAGCGGCAATATAGACAGCTCCATAGACCTGCGCGGCTATGTGGGCGGCAACCTGAAGGCCCTGCAGGCCAATTTGCGCCATCTCACCTGGCAGGCGCGCATGGTGGCCCGGGGAGATCTGCGCCAGCGGGTAAGTTTTATGGGTGAATTTTCCGCGGCCTTTAACGAAATGGTGGAAACCCTGGATCGCAACATGCGCGAACTGTCCGATGCCCGCGACCAGCTTGCCAGGCTCAATGAAAAACTTATGGTGCGCATCAAGCGCCACGAAGTCACCGAGGACAAGCTGAAGCGTAGCGAAAACCATTTCCGCCACCTTGCCATCACCGACGACTTAACCCAAACCATTACCCGTCAGCATTTTTTCGTAACCGCGGCTTTGGAACTGGGGCGCGCCATTGAAGGGCAAGGCATGCTTTCGCTTTTGATGATAGATGCCGATCGTTTTAAAAACATAAACGACACCTACGGCCACCTGGTGGGCGACCAGGCCTTACGCGTGCTGGCCGGCGCCTTACGCGCCTCTTTGCGCGGCCGCGATATTTTGGCCCGCTATGGCGGCGAAGAATTTATTGTGCTTTTGCCAAACACCAACCGCAAAGAAGCGCTGCATGTGGCCGAACGCCTGCGCCAGGCCGTGGCGGGCGCCCCTGTTGCCACCGAGCATGGCGATATCTTCATTACGGTTAGCGCGGGTGTGGTATTTTTTACGGCCGCCGGCGGCGCCTACAGTAGCTGGCAGATAGAGTCCCTGCTGCTGGCCATGGTGGACGCGGCCGACCAGGCCCTGTATGAGGCAAAAAACCTGGGGCGCAACCTCATAAAAAGCGGCGGCCCGCAAGACGGCGATTTTTCCAAGCTGCTGTAGGGCCTACAAAGGCCCTACGGCTTCGGCAATGCTAAGGCAGGTGGCGGCCTGGTTCAAGGTGTAGAGGTGAATGCCGGGCGCGCCGCTGTCTAAAAGGCGCCTTATCTGGCGCACCGCGTATTCCACTCCCACTTCCCGCACCGCTTTGTCCCCGCCCTTGGCGTGGGCCTCCTCCAGCGCCAAATACAGGCGGCCGGGAATATTGGCCCCGCACAAGCCCAAAATACGGCGCACCGAGTTTAAGCTTAAAACAGGCAGAATGCCGGGCACAATGGGCTTTTGCACGCCCATGGCGCGCAGTTGCTCCACCATTTCAAAGTATTCGCGCACATCAAAGAACAACTGGGTTACCACAAACTCGGCGCCCGCGTCTATTTTGTTTTTGGTAAACAGGCGGTCTTCGCGAAAAGTGGGGGCATCCGGGTGGCCGCCGGGATAACCGGCCACCGCCACCCCAAACTCCGGAAAAAAGCGGCGCACAAAGGCCACCAGGTCGGCGGCATAGGGAAAGTCCTGGTTACGGCAACCCCCTGGCATATCTTTAGGCGGGTCGCCGCGCAGGGCCATTACGTTTTCCACCCCCAATTCGCGCAAGCTCAGCAAAAAAGAGGTGAGCGCGGCCCGGCTGGCGCCCACGCAGGTGAGATGCGGCATGGTGTTTATGCCCATGGCCACGAGCCGGGCGGTAACGTTAAGCGTGTTCTGCCTGGTAGAACCGCCAGCCCCATAAGTTACCGAAGCAAAAAGCGGGTCTAGCGCTTTCAGTTTTGCCACGGCGTTGAAAAAGGCTGGCAGCGCCTTTTCCTCCCGCGGGGGGAAAAATTCAAGAGAATAAAACGGCCGGCGCGGCAGGGCGGTTATAATTTTCACTTAAGCACCTCTTGCTCTGCGGGGTTGGGCATGCGCGGCATGGCGCCCGGGTTCTTCAATTCTTAATGCCCTTGGCATCCCTTTGGGCAAAAAGCTCTTTGGCGGCAAACAAGCCGTTCATGGCCGCGGGAAAGCCGGCGTACACGGAAATGTGGATCATCAGCTCCACTATCTCGGCACGGCTGCAGCCGCTGTTAAGCGCGCCGTTCATATGCATCATAAGCTGGGGCTGGGCGTTGCCCATGGCCGCCAGCGCCGCAACCGTGGCAAATTGGCGTTGCTTGTAGTCCAGGCCAGGCCGGGTGTAAACCTCGCCAAACACATGCTTTACCAAAAGCTCGCCAAACTCGGGGCTTATCTCTCCCACTCGCTCCAGCATGGCCTGGGCCATGGGGCCGTTTACCTCGCGCATAACTTCCAGGCCGCGCGCCAGCCCGTCTTTATCCGGCATAACCTCTAAGCTCCTTAAATAGGTTAGCTGCCCAAGCGCGGGCGCGTCCCGTACTTAAGCATCCATCATTTTACGCATGCGGCCATAGGCGCGCAGGCTGGCCCAGGTGTAGATAACAAGCCCGCCCCAAATAAAGGCAAAGCTTACAATGTAGGCCAGGCTTATTTTCTCTTTATAGACAAACACGCCGATAAGCAGGCTTAAAGTGGGCGCCATATACTGTACCAGGCCCAAAGTGGTAAGGCGCAAATGGCGCGCGCCATAGGTAAAGCACAGAAGAGGCACCACCGTGATTAAACCTGTGCCGATTAAAAGCGCGTTAACCAGCCAACCATGCGGCGCGCCAAAGCTAAGTTGTTGGTTGTAACCCAATAGCACAAGCCACACAAGACAGACGGGGGCCAGCAGCATGGTCTCGATAAACATACCATCCAAGGCGCCCACCGGCGCGGCCTTGCGGATAACCCCGTAAAGGGTAAAGCTTGTGCTTAAAAGCAAGGCGACCAGAGGCAACTGGCCGGCTATCGCCACCTGCGCCCCCACCCCTATGCCCGCCAGAATAACCGCCAGCCATTGCGGACGGCTCAAACTGTCTTTAAATAAAACCACCCCGCACAGCATGTTCAAAATGGGCGCCAAAAAGTAACCCAGGCTGGTGGCTATTATCTGGCCATCGTTAACCGCCCAGATAAAAAGCAGCCAATTGCCGGAAATGAGCACGCCGCTGGACAGCAGGGTTAAGGTTAGACGCTTGTCTTTAAGCAGCCTGCAGGCCTGAGGCAGGCGGCCGCTCAAAAGCATAACCAAAAACAACAGGGCAAAAGACCACCACAAGCGCTGCAGCATTATCTCCAAGGCGCTTACCGCCTCTATCTGCTTCCAGTAAAGCGGCATTACGCCCCAGCAACCATAAGCGGCCACAGCGCACCACAGGCCGGCGGCGCTGTCTTGCGATTGTTGAAAATGAGGGCGCATGCCTCCTCCGTAACTACAAGTCATTTTATAAATGGCTTGTAACGCCGCCGGGAGCGAAGCAAAAATCACACTTTCTGCTTCGCGGCCCGCCATAACTCGCCCTAAAGGGCGCTTTATGAAATAACTTCTAAAAAGACCGGAGCATAACACAAACCCCGGCATTAGTAAACCATGGCATGCGCGCGGAGGGCTTACGGCTGCCAAAACATAAGACTATAGAGGCAAATAAATAGAAACCGTGGTTCCCTGGTCGGGCTGGCTCTTCACTTCCAGGTGGCCGCCATGGTCTTCCACTATACGTTTGGAAATAACCAGGCCCAGACCGGTGCCGCCCTTTTTAGTGGTAAAGAACGGGTGGAACAGCCTGCCCATCTGCTCGGCGCTCATACCCCGGCCGTAGTCAATGATGTCCAGCCGCAAAAAGTCGTTGCGCGCGGCCTGGCTTAAGCGTATTAGCACGCGCGCCCCGGCTTCCGAGGCCTGCAAGGCGTTGCGCGTAAGGTTTAGCAGCACCTGGCAAATGGCGTCTTTATCCAACAGCAGGGGGGGCGGGTTAAAACCCATATCCAAACTAAGTTTTTTTTGCTCCTCGCTCAACATGGGGCGCATTATGTCGCACACATGGTGCAACAGCCTATCCATGTCGGTATATTCAAAGCGGTAAGCCGTGGCCTTGGTCAGATCTCTAAGGCCGGCCACCAGCCGCTCCAGGCGCCCCACCTCCTCTTGAATAATGGCCAGGTCGCGCGCCGATTTTTCATTAAGCCCCGGGTCGCGGGCAACGCGCCGGATAAAGCCGCCAATGGCAACCAGAGGGTTTCTTATTTCATGGCCCACCGCGGCCAAAGACTCTTTAAGCGCGCTGGCCAACGACTCCTGGCTGTCGGCCCAGGCGCGTACCGACATGCGGCGGCGGATGATGGCAATGGTAAGCTGGCCGGCCTCGGTGTTATCAATCAGGCTTATGCTCAAACTCACCGGCACGGTCAGGCGGGAATACTGGCTGAAAAGCTTTACGCGAAAAAGGCGGTTGCGCAGGCGCTCCGGCTTTTCCTGCTGGCAACGACGCATAAAGCGCTTGTATATGTTGTGGTAGTCCGCGGGCAGTAACATTTTGAGATCGTGGCCCAGCGCGCTCTCCGGCGTTAGGCCGAAAAACTGCAGGGCCGCGAGATTGAGGAAAACAAGGCGCAACTGTGTATCAACGCACACCGCCGCGTCGGTCAAATTGTCCAGCACCTGGTAAATATGCCTGGTTTCTAATAAATCCAGGCTCTTTGCCGCATTTAGCCCCATTGGCACATCCTGTTTAATTCGTGTTGTGTTGTATTGAATGCCGCTTATTTAGTATGGTTTATCATGCCTTCACCGCAGCCGCAAGCCCATGGCGCAATAATTAACCACCGCTATACCGTCAAGCGGGCGCGAACATTAATCATACCGCTTTTAGCCCTTGCATATTTACCGTTAAGTTATATTGTATTATAATTAGACAGTGTGGCGCCCAAGGCGCCGCAACTTATGATGAACTTCTAACTCTGAAACGAGACATAAATGTCTGTGCTGCCCATATTGGCTTATCCCGACCCGGCCCTTAAAAAAATGTGCCTGCCGGTGGAAACTGTGGATGAAAGCTTGCAAACACTGATTGACGATATGCTGGAAACCATGTACCAGGCCCCTGGCATTGGTTTGGCCGCTCCCCAGGTTGGGCGCGGTTTGCGCCTGGTGGTGCTGGATGTGCCATTGGGGGAACAAGAGCGCACCGGCCCTTTGGCGCTTATAAATCCACGCATTGTGGAGCGGGAAGGCACCACCTCCATAGACGAGGGCTGCCTTTCCCTGCCCGGCCTTAACTGCCCGGTGCCCCGGTCCCTGAAAGTAAAAGTGGAAGCTTTGGATAGGGAGGGCAAGGCCATTACCCTGGAGGCGGAAAACTTGTTTGCCATTTGCCTGCAGCACGAACTGGACCACCTGGATGGCAAACTTTTTGTGGACTACCTAAGCCCCTTAAAACGCGCGCTTTACAAAAAACGGCGGCTGCGCGAACTTAACGAGGACGCGTAATTTATGCGCCTGGTTTTTATGGGCAGCCCAAGCCTTGCCTGCCCCAGCCTGCAAGCCCTGGCGGAAGCCGGGCTGAAGGTGCAGATGGTGGTTACCCAGCCCGACCGGCCGGCCGGCCGGGGGTTAAAGCCCGCGGCCAGCCCGGTGGCCACCTTGGCGGCCGAGCTTGGGCTCAATACCATTAAGCCCGAAAAAATAAAAGAAGCCCAGGCGCGGCTTGCCCTGCTTAAGCCAGACTTCCTGGTGGTGGTGGCTTTTGGCCAAATTCTGCCTCAGGCGGTGCTGGCCTTGGCGCCGGCCATTAATCTGCATACCTCCCTGCTGCCAGCCTTGCGCGGGGCCGCGCCCATAAACCGGGCCATTATGCGGGGGCTTGGCCAAACCGGCCTTACCACCATGCTTATGGACCAAGGCCTGGACACTGGCCCCGTTTTGTTGCAACGGGCCATTGACATCGCTCCAGACGACACGGCCTTAAGCCTGGCCGAAAAGATGGCCGGCCAGGGGCCGGAACTGCTTCTGGCAACCTTGCGCGGCCTGGCCGCCGGCGCCATTACCCCTAAGGCGCAAGACAACCGGCTGGCAAGCCTGGCCCCGCGCCTTAGCCGGGAAGAGGCCGCCCTTAACTGGCACAGGCCCGCCCAGGAACTGGACTGGCAAACCCGCGGCCTGTTTCCCTGGCCAGGGGTGCAGACTTCTTTTGCCGGGCAAACCATTAAGCTTATGCCCCCCACCAGGCTTATGCCAAATAATTTAGGCCAGGCGCCCGGGGCCATCCTAAACCCGCTTCTGGATAGCCAGGAGCCGCTGTTGTGGGTGGCCTGCGCCAACGGCGCCATAGGCTTTGCCAACGCCCAGGCGCCGGGCAAAAAAAAGGTAAGCGGCGCGGAAATGGCCCGCTGGCTGCAAAGCCGCGCGGCCCACGGATTTAGCTGAGCCCATGCTGCTCTTTGTCAACCACAGCTTAAACGCGGCTTTCAACCTGGCCCTGGAAGAATACGCGCTTACCCATCTGCCTGAGAATATCATTATTTTGTGGCGCAACGAAAACGCGGTTATCATCGGACGCAATCAAAATGTGTGGGCCGAGGTTAATCTGCCCCACGCCGAAACATTGCGCACGGTTGTGGTACGCCGCATTACCGGCGGCGGGGCGGTGTTTCACGATCTGGGCAATCTTAACTACAGCATGGCCGGCCGCTTTGCGCCGGAAGATTTCATATTGCCCTTGCAAACCTATCTGAAACGCCTGGGGCTTGAAGTTGAAAGTGAAGGCCGCAACGACCTTTTGCTAAAGGGCCGCAAATTCTTCGGCCATGCCGGGGCGGAAAAAGGCAGCCGCAGCCTGCGCCACGGCTGCATTCTGTTTAATAGCGACATAGAGGCCATGTGCAAGGCCCTCACCCCCTCTTCGCTTAAATTCACCGGCAAAAGCGTCAGTTCCGTGCCCGCCCGGGTAACCAACCTGGGCCCGCACCTGCCCCGCCCCATCCATATGATGGAATTCATGGCCGGCTTTATCAGCCACCTGCGCCATATGATGCCAGGGCTTAAGCCTTGGATTCCCGCCCCCCATGATCTGGGCGCCATAGAGGAGTTGGCCCGCGAAAAATATTGTTCTTTTGAATGGAACTTTGGCCGTTCGCCGCTGGCGCGCAAAACCGTCAGCCGCAAGTTCCCCTTTGGCCTGGTGGACCTGTATCTGGAAATTAAAGACGGCCGTATTGCCAGCCTTGGCATTTGCGGCGATTTTTGCGGCGACAGCCAGCCCCTGGAAGGGCTATTTACAGGCCTGCCTTTCAGCCAGGAAGTGCTAGCCAAAACTCTCAACGGGGTGGTGGTGGGCAGCTTTATTAAAGGCATGAGCAACGAGGATTTTTTGACCCTGCTGCATTCTTAACCCCGAGGGTGGTATTTGCTGTGCACCTGGGTTAAGTGCCCTTGGCTGACATGGGTATACACCTGGGTGGTGCTTATATCGCTGTGCCCAAGCATAAGCTGTAAACTGCGCAAATCGGCCCCGCCTTCCAGCAGGTGGGTGGCAAAGGTGTGGCGCAAGGTGTGGGGAGAAATTTGCGCTGTCAGCCCCGCTTTAAGCGCGTACTTGCGAAGGAGCTTCCACACCCCCATGCGCGAAAGCCTGCCGCCTTTGTTGTTAACAAACACTATTTCATGGCGAGCCCCCGCCATTAAGGCCAGGCGCGAGCCCTCCAGGTAGCTTTGCAGGCGCTTTAGCGCGGTTTGATGCACCGGCACCAGGCGCTCTTTACCGCCTTTGCCCTTAACCAAAAGGCATCCCACCTGAAACTGCACCTGGCTCATCTCTAAATTAATAACCTCGCTTACCCGTAAACCAGCGGCATACATCAGTTCTAACAACGCGCGGTCGCGCAGGCCCAAGGCGTTTTCCGCCACGGGCGCGTTAAGCAGGCGCCTTACTTCCTCCTGGCTTAAAAATTCTGGCAAGTGTTCGTTTAAGTTAGGCCCGGAGAGCTCGGCCAGAGGGTCTTTTTTAATGAAGCCCTCCACAAGCATAAAGCGCACCAGCCCGCGCCAGGCCGACAAGCGCCGCGCCCTGGTGGCGGGCGCCAGGCCCGTGGCCTGGATTTTGGCCAGATATGCCAGGGCGTGCAGGGTGTCCACCCGCGGCCAGCTGTTAACCCCGTTTTCCTCTAAAAAACGGGCGATGTGGGCCAAGTCCTCGGCATAGGCTTCCACCGTGTTGGCGGCCAGCCCGCGCTCGGTGGCCAGTTGCAGCAAATAGCTGTCTATGGCTTGGCTAAGACTCAAAATGATAGAATCCGTCGTATTGGTTTAACAGGCGCGCGCCCCGGGCGGTAAGCGCAACCAATTGCTCCAGGCGCACCCCGCCCCAGCCGGGCAGATAAATGCCTGGCTCCAAAGTAAAGACCATGCCTTCTTTAAGCACATCGCCCGAGCGCGGAGAAAGCGAGGGCCCTTCGTGCACCATAAGCCCCACCCCATGACCCAAGGAATGGCCAAAGCATTTGCCATAACCAGCCCTGCTTATTACATCGCGGGCCAGGGCGTCGGCCTGGCGGCCTGTCATACCAGGGCGTATGCCGCCCAGCGCGGCCTGCAATGCCGCATAAACCACCGGGTACACTTTGCGCCAGTTGGCATCAGGCTTTCCGCCCCCGGGCAGATAGGTGCGGGTGATGTCGCTCATGTATTTTTTATAGCGCGCGCCCACATCCACCACCAAGGGCTTGCCCGCTTTCACCAAAGCGGCGCTGGCATGGGCATGGGGTTCGGCCCCGCTTTTGCCGCCTGCCACAATGGGTTCAAAACTGAAACCATCACCGCCTGAAGCACGCACCTTGGTTTCCATTTGAAAGCTAAGCGCAAGCTCGCTTTGCCCTGTTACCGCCCCCGCAAACACAGAGGCCAACGCGGCCTCCATAATGTGCAGGCTTTTTTTAATCAGCGTTATTTCCCGACGCTCTTTAACCATGCGCAGACTCTCCACCAGGCCCATTACCGGCACCAGGTTTACCAAAGGCAGCTTTTCCTCCAACTGGCGCATCTGGGCCAGCAAAAGCCCCATGGCCTCCACCCCCAGGGTTTTAATGCGCAAGCTCTTCAGCGCCAGCGCCAACTCCTGGGCCAGCCCGCTTTGGTACACGCGCAGCTCAAAATTTTCAGCCTGGCTCTCCGCGGTCAGCTGATAGCGGAAGTCGGTCAAAATAATTGCCGCCCGCTGGCTTATCAGTAAAGCCCCGGCCGACTCTCCCATCTGTCCGTCTTCCGGGGTGAAGCCCGAAAGGTAGAAGCGGTTGGCCGGTATGGTTACCAGCAGCGCCGGCAGCTTATGTTTTTTTAGTAAGGCGCGTAAACTCTCTATTCTGCTAGCTGTCAACAGTCATTCTCCTTGTTAATCCACCGGGCCTACCCCGGCGGGCCTTATTGCACCACCAGTTGGCCGGGCGCGCTGTAGCCAAAGGTTTCCGGCTGGTACATTTCCTCGGCATAGGCCGAGCGGCACATAAAAGTGCCGGGCACGGCGGCGCGCATTTTATAGCTGTAAGTATACACGCCGGGGCTAAGCTCGCGCGCGTAGAGCATAAGCCCGTCGCCACGCATTTCGCGCCACAGCCAGGTGGAGTCGTCGCTCTCCTCCAACGCGCGCCCCTCCAGGTTGGTGGCGTCCAAGGGTTCCAGCCCGGCGGGGAAAGGATCGAATACCAGCACATGAACCCTGCTCTCCGGCACGCTGATATTTATTGTGCACTTAACCACCTGTCCCACGGCCACGCTGCTTACCGGCTGGCCATCAAGCCCGGTTATGCCGCGGTTTACGCTGAAACCAGCGTTTTGCGCGGGCGCGTTTGCCTCAACCACCGTATAGCGCAGGCGGCTTTGCCAGTACAAAGGCCCGCCTTCCGCGCTTATTTTAAGCTCGCCGCTGGTGATGTCTCCGCCTTTAATGGAGCGGCTAAGGGGCGGGTCGCTTATTTTGGCAATGCTGGCCCGCAAAATCTCTTTACCGGCCAGGCTTATGTTGGCCCGCACCCCGTCTTGGGGGCTTAAAAGCGCCAGGTAGGCCCGCATGGCCATAAGCAGGTAAGAGGCCTCCTGGGTATTAAGGCCGTAGTGGGTGGCGGTGTTATCGGTAAGCCATTTCACCAAATCTTCCAGGCCGGCAAAGCCGGGCGCGGCCTGGGCTATGGCCATCAGCGCGGCCGCGTTATCGCGCAGGCCGGAACCCATGGCCAGCCGCGTGGCCTGGCTGCTGACCGTGGCAAAGTGGGTATGGGTGGCGGTAACCACCTTGCCCTTATCCAGACGCACCAGTAAATCACTGATAAGCTTCTGATCGCCCATGGCTTTAGCCGCCATAATCATACAGGCCAGGGTATATGGCTCCTGCCCTTGCAGGCGGCGCAGCAGGCTGTTTAAGGGGCCTTTCATGGCCTCCAGGTGCTCGCCGCCACGGCTGGCTAACAGCCAGATAATAACCGCTTCATCGGCCTGGCTTAAGCGCCTTTGGTTGTTGGGGGCGTTTTGGTTGTTAAGCGCCTGGCGCAAGAAACTATAAGCCTTGTCTTGCACCTGGCTATTCAGGGCCAAGCCGGTCATCTCTTCAATGGCGCGCGCGCTAATAAGCGCATAAGCGGTTAAATAGGGCTGAAAGAAGGTGCTGTTATGGTTTTCGTACCAAAAGTGCATCTGCCCGTTATTGTCTTGAAAATTGCCCACGCTTTTTAAAATGGCCCCTATGCGGTCCAGTTCATCACCATTTGGCTTAACCCCCACCAGCGCGTGCTGGCTGTGCACAAAAGCCATACCCAGCGCTTTGCTCATACGCTGTTCCAAACACATCCATGGGTATTCCCGCAAATAGCGTATGGGAAAGGCCATGCTGCTGGCCGGGGAAGAGGCCGCATAGATATCCAGCTCGCTCATGCCTTTTATGGCGCCGGCCGGCAGGTCTATGGTAAGGCTGGAAGGCAGGCCTGGTTTGGCAAGGCCCGCGCTTGCCGCGGCCAGCGCGCGGCTGGGCGCCACAAGCGGCAGGCTGAATTTGGCCCCATCGCGCTCGCCGCTTAAGCTGGCCTCTATGGTAAACTGGGCTTGGTTGGCTCCGGCCACCGGCGCCTGGCACAAGAAGTCCACGCTTTTCATCTGCCCCGCGGCCAGCTCAATATTCTTAGCGCCCTCCTCCAGCAAAGTTATGCCAGCGGTTTGCAGCTTCACTTCAGCCGTGCCCGTTTTGTCACTTAAGTTTTGCACAATAAAGCGCGCGGCAAACTTATCGCCCATAACCACAAAGCCAGGCAGCGAAGAAAGCACCTGCACATTAAGCTTGGTCTTTATCTGGCTTTCGCCAAGGCCAAAATTTTTGCCTTTATCGGCGGCTATAGCCACAATGCGGTAAGAGGTGAGACTGTCGGGCAGGTTGAAAGAAACGGCCAGTTGGCCCTTTTCATCGGTTACGCCCTGGGCCAGCCAGTAGGCGGCTGGCTCAAACTTGCTGCGCAACGCCGCCGCCGAGGCCACACCACCACCACCCGCCGCGTCTTCGCCTTTCAGCCCGCTGCTGAAGCGCTGGTCTATAATGCTAACCCGGTTGTCTTCGCTAAGCACCTTAAGCGGCAGGTTTTGGCCAAAGCTGGCGCCGGGGTCATAGTTGTTTTCCTTGCCGGCCACGGCCAGCACCCTTTCATCCACAGCCAAAAGCGTTAGCTGGTAAGGCGCAGTGCTGCCACCATCTTTGTTTTTAACCGTAACCCCAACCTGGGCGGGCGCGCCTGGCTTGTATTGCGTGGCATTGGGGGTTACCTGCACGTTAAGGCCGGAATTGTCGCGTACCTTTAGCGCCACATTGCCAAAGCGCACCTGGGGCTTGGCCAGGTCTGGGCCGCTGGGCGCAGGCGTGCCGTTACGGCCGCGAATAACAAGCGCGCTGACATAAATATTGGGCACGTCGCCCGCCGCAAGCGGCACTTCAATCACCGGCGCGCTGCTGTTGAGCTCTTGTATCCACTGGCGGCTTATGCCCTCCCGCTCCACGCTAATAAGAGCTTGGGCCCGGGCAAAGGGGTTTTTAATCATTATGCGGGCAACATCGCCTACCTTAAGTTCGTCTTTTTCCGCCACCAGTTGCAGGGAATTATCGCTGAAGCGCTGCCAGCCGCTTTCGCCATTGCCATAGGCATACACATAGCTGTTGCTTTCCTGCCAGCCGCCTTTATCATCAACCACCCTGGCGCGCACTATGTATTCGCCGGCCGCGGGCGCGCTGAATTTGGCCTGCCCGCCATCGGCGTTTAAGCTTAAGTTACTGGTGGCTATAATTTTGTCGTGGGGCTTGCTCACGCTTTGGTAAAAGCCCTCGGGCCCGCGCTCGCGCACCACGTCCCAGGTGCGCTCAAGCAAGCTAAGCTCCACCTTGGCGCCCGCGGCTGGCTGGTTATCACTGCTAACCGCCAGCAAACCAACCTCAAAGGGTTTGCCCGCCTCCACCAGATAAGGCATTTTAAGGCCCACGTAATACTGGCAGGGATGCAGTTCCCGGCTGGTAAAGCCGCTTACCACCTGGCCGGCCGCGTCGGTTACCTCGGCGCGCAAAGTTAAACGACGGTTAAGGCCTGGGGCTTCCGGCCAAACGGGCAGATTAAAGCTTGCCCGGCCGCCCGCGTCCAGATGTCCTTCCAGCACCGCCCGATAAGCCGGCAGGCGGTCGTTGCCGCTGTCGGCATCTTCATATTCCTCCTCCATAAAGCCGCTGTAGTCGCCCACAATATAGTCTCGCAGGCGGGCGGGCACAAAAGAGCCGCGCGCGGTATCGGCTATAAGCTTAACCCCGGCCCCCGGCACCGGCGCGCCAAAGAAATAGTCGGCTTCCACATCCACCCGCTGGCCGCTGTTATTATTTACTTTCACCTGATAATCGGGAGTGCGGTAGTATTGCACGTTAAAGGCGGCGTATTGCCTGAGCCCATTTTTTTCGTTCGGCCAGGTCAGCCTTATGTCATACCAGCCCAGACGCGCCTTTTCATCTAAAGTGAATTGACCGGCCAAAGAGCCAAAGGCGTTTAAGCTGCCATTTTCGCTGTGCACTTCTTTGCCGGTGGGGTCGTAAATTTTTACCGTGACATTGTTAAGTTCCACCGCCCTCATTTCTCTGTTTTCATAGCCGCGCACATAAACCACAAAGTTTACCTTGCTGCCCGGCGTATAAAGGGGCAGTTGGGTTATGGCGTGCATGTTCCAATTGTCGCGGGGGTTAAGGCTGTAGTTGGTGTAATTGTCGGCCGCGTAACGCAGGCTGTACCTGGCAAAGCTGGTAACCACCGCCATCTGCCCTTCATGCTCGGCGGTAACTATTATGGGGGGATACCCCCAGGTGCTGTTCTCGTTTTCCTTGGCTGGCTTAAGCTGGTTCAGGCCGGGCAGCTTAAGCAGGCCTTGGCTGTCGCTTTGCCCGCTGAACAGGCGGTTGCCCTTCATGTCCCACAGGGTTACGGCGGCATTGGCCAGGGGCTGGCCGGTTTTCAGGCTGGTAACCCACACCAGGCCATCTTCATAACCGTATTTCAGAGAAAGGCCGATATCGCTATACTGCAGCAGGGTGCGTTGAATCTTGTTTTCGCCCTGAAGCTTATATTCAAAAGTTAAGAGCACCACACCTGTGCTCGGCTTAGGCCCGTCCAGCAGCTTTTCTATATCCAACTGGTAAGGATAGGGCTGGTTACGGGTAATGGGCGCGCTTACCTTTAAGCTGCGGCTTAGCCCTGGCTTGGGCGGGGTGGCGCTGTCGTTATAGGCGTTTTTGAGCTGCCAGTGGTAAATCCGCCAGGCCTGGTCTTTGCCGTAGTAATTGGCCGTTACTGTAAAACTGTCTATGTTGCGCAGCCAAACTATTTGCTTGGGCGCAAACTGGCTTTCCATAACAACTTCGTCGGTGGCGGTGTGCAGCCTTTGGTTGTAGTCGCCGGTTTTGAAGTTGATTACTCTGTCATTGGCCAATATTCCGCCGTAAACATCTTTCATGCCGGCCAGCAAGGTTAAACGATAGGTGGCGCGCGGCTTAAACTTGGGAGCTAAGTACAGCGCCTGGCTGGCACTGGCTGAAAAATCATCACCCATCTCCATGGCCAGGAACGACTTGCCGTCTTTATCCATCAGCTCAAGTTTCAGCTTGTCTTTTACCTCCGCCCCCACAACCGGGTTGTTAAAGCGCAAATGCAGGCCTCCCTCAGGGCTGTACAGCTTGCTATCCAGGTCGGAGGCCTCCATGCTCCATTCGTCCAGGCGCAGGGGAGCATAGGAAATGTAGTGGCACTCTATCTTTTCGTCCAGCGGGGCATGGCCTTGCTGAGAGCGCAGGCCAGGCTTGATAACCAGGCTTAAGCGCTGGTTAACTTTAAGCTCGCCGGGCGAGGCAAACAGGTAAACCCGGGAAAGCTGCTGGCTTTGCTGCACCCAGCTGGGCAGCGACTCTTCCTTTATATTGAGCGGCAGGACGGTTTTGCCGTCCAGCAGCAAAGTCGCGCTCTGTTTCAGGCTCTCCAGATCCAGGGGCTGGTTAAAGGTAAGGGCAATGTTGAGTTTATTGCCCAAAGGCTCGTTGTAGCCGGGCACGCTTTCCAACACCGCGATAGCGGGGGTGGAAACCACCCAGCTAACATCTTTAGCCATGCTGTGGCCGGCTAAACTGGGCGCGGAAACCCGGCAGTAAAGCTTAAGGGCCTGGCGTTGGGGCTGGTCGAACAAGTAAGCCAGGGTGCTTTCATCCAGCCAGCGGTAGCTGCCCTTAGGCGGCGGGGTTTTATAGTCCGGGCTTAAGGAGACAACCAGCGGCGAGGTGGCCGGATCCTGGCTCATGTTGCCCAGGGCATGCACCGGAGCGTTGAAGCGCACCACCACCTGGGTAAGGCGCTCTACCTGGCCCTGGGGGCTCATGCTTTGCAGGGTTAGATTGGCCGCTTGGGCCAGAGAAGCGGCAGACAAGAACAAAAACACCAGAAGCATGCGCCGCCACATCATAAATTTCCTCCTAAGGCTGCCAACTGACTTGAAGTTACCTCATAGCCACCCTAAAGGGGGCTTTATGACGGACCGCGAAGCAAAAAGCGCAATTTTTGCTTCGCTCCCGGCGGCATTGCCGCCGCGTAAGCCTGTTCCAGGCGGCGTTACAAGCCATTTATGAAATGGCTTGTAATAAAATTCGCACACCAGTGGTTATAGTTTACCGCATTTGTATAACCCCTGGTATTAAAATATAGATTAACGCGCAAATGGCTTTTAAAAAACAAAAAGGGAAGGCCATTGCAGGCCTTCCCTTTACAGTCTATAAATTAAGCTTTGACTAGGCGGACTTAACCACAGCACCAGAGCGCAGGCAACGGGTGCACACGCGAATGCGCTTGACCACGCCATTTTCCAGCGAACGCACTCTCTGCAAATTGGGGTTGAAGCGACGCTTGGTTTTATTGTGGGCGTGGCTCACGTTGTTGCCAACCTGGGGTTTTTTGCCACATTTTTCACATACCTGGCTCATGATAGTCTTCTCCTGAAATTGACAGACGCCTTAACTGGCGGAACTTACAAAAAGTACAATATACCCAAAAGCGCATCTCGCGTCAAGCTAAAATTGCGGGAATTGTTAGGGCTTGGCCGGTCCGCAGGAAGCTCCTTCCGCCTTGGCCATAAACAGGCTGTGCTGGGCCTCTTCCAGGCCGCTGGGATCGCCATACATGGCCACCACATCGCCAGGCTTCAGCTGGCTGTCGCTGCTTATTTTGTTATGCACTTCACTGCCACGTTTAATGGCCAGCACATTCACCCCAAGCCTGCGGGGCAAAGCCAGCTCGTCCAGGCGCTGTCCGGCCACCGGGCTGCCCTCCTCAACCCTCAAAATGCAAAATTCCAGGTGGGGTATGTAGTCGCGCAGGCTTATGTACTTTTCACTGTCAATGCGGTTGGCCTTAAGCAAATCGTAGTTTTCATGGCGCAGTTGCTGCACCAGGCGGCTAATGTCGTTACGCGGCAGGCTTAGCTGAATGAGCAGGCGCGAGAACATATTAAGCGCGGTTTCAAACTCCTCCACCACCACCTCGTTGGCCCCTATGCGGCGGAGCTCGTCAATGTCGTGCACAAAGCGGGTGCGGGTTATGATATAAAGCGCCGGATTCACCGCCCGCCCGGCGGCCACCACCCGGCGGATGAGAAAGGGCGCGGTGGCGGTAACCACCAGCACCCGGGCGGAGGCGGCGTTAACGTGCTGCATAATGCTGTCGTTGGCCGCGTCGCCGTAGACGATGTTCTCTCCCTTTTTGCTCTCGGCGCGCACCGTGGCCGGGTTCATCTCCACAATAATGTAGGGTATGGAGGCAATACGGCAGGCCCGGGCCATCATGCGCCCGTTGGGGCCAAAGCCCACAATAATAACGTGATCATGTAAGGCGACATGTTCGCCCTCTTGCTTTTGCGGCTGTTCCGACAGCCTGCCGCGGCCAATGCGCCCCTGCAGATTTAGAAGCAGGGACCAGTTGTTGCGCAAGGAAATCATGCGCCCGCGAGTCAGGGAATAGACAAAAGGCGTTATTATCATGGTGAGCACCGCGGCCGCCAGAAAAAGCTGGTAGTTGTCTCGGCTGAACAACTGATATCTCATGCCCGTGCTGGCCAGCACAAAGGAAAACTCGCTTATCTGGGCTAACGCCAGGCCGGCTAAAACCGATTGGCCAATGGGCAGGCCGGAAAGCAGGGCCACCCCGCCGGTGATGAAGGTTTTGCCTAAAAACACCACTAAAGAGGCAATGAGCACCACGACAGGGTGCTCGGCCACAAAGTGCAGGTCTAACAGCATGCCCACCGATACGAAAAAAACGCTGGTAAACAGGTCGCGCAGGGGGATAATATAACCCATTGCCTGGTGGTTGTAGGGAGATTCGGCAATAATGAGGCCCGCAATAAATGCGCCCAAAGCCAGCGAGAGCCCGGCCCAGGCGGTAAGGCTGCAAATGCCTATGCACAAGGCAACCAGGCCGATAACAAACAGCTCGCTGCTGCGGCTGGCGGTTATGTGGTTAATGGCCCAGGGCATAAGCCAGCGGGCAATAACCAAAATGGCGGCTATGGCCACCGCCCCTTTGCCCAAGGACAGCCAGATGGAGGCTCCGCCGGCCACGGCCGCGTCTCCGCCCAAAACTGGCGTAAACAGCATGAGCGGCACCACGATGAGGTCTTGGAAGATGAGTGTAAGCAGGCAAAAGCGCCCCAGCGGGGTAGCCATGCTGCCGTATTTCTGCAAAATGGAAAGCCCAATGGCGGTACTGCTTAAACAGATGGTAAAACCTAAGAACAGCGCCGAGTTCAGCGCCATGCCGCCAGCCAGCCCCAAAATGAGGCCCACGCCAATGGTGAGCAATACCTGGCTGCTGCCGCCCAGCAGAATAACCGCTTTGGATTTGAGCAGGCTTTTTACCGAAAACTCCATACCAATGGTGAAAAGCAGCATTACCACGCCTATTTCCGCCAAGCCCTCTATTTCCTCCTGGTTGTGGATAAGGGCCAAGGCATGCGGCCCCACTAAAATGCCGGTGAGCAGAAAGCCCACAATGGACGGCTGGCGCAGACGCTGGAAGATAATGGAGACCACGATTGAGCTGGCAAAAATTATGAGCAGGGCAAGGTAGATTTCCGGTAGCACGGGCTGACTCCTACAAAACAACTAAGGCCCCCAACGAGCCCCGGCTTGCCGCGGCGCGGCGGTTATTATATTAAAACTCCATACGGTTATCATTGTACCATATGATTTTACTGCGCATAAAAAATTATATAAGGGCCCGCGCCCGTCACCCCCAGGGCTACTGGGCCGTGCTTAAAATGGGCCTGCCGCTCATTGTGGGCATGGCCTCCTCCACGGTGATGCAGGTTACCGACCGCATCTTCCTGGCCAATTATTCGCTGGAAGCCGTGGCCGCCTGCATGCCCGCTGGCATACTGGCTTTTGTGCCCACGGCCCTGTTTTTAGGCATAGGAACCTACACCAATGTTTTTATCGCCCATTATTTTGGCGCGGGCGCCAAGCATCGCATTGGCCCGGCCCTGTGGCAGGGCATTTATTTCTCAATTTTCAGCGGGCTCATTCTGGCCGTAATAAGCTTGAGCGCCGCCCCGCTGTTTGCCTTGAGCGGCCACCCCGCAAACGTGCAGGAACTGGAGCGCCTGTATTTCAGCGTGCTCACTCTGGGCGGCGGCCTTAACGTGCTTATGGCGGTGCTGGGCTGCTTTTATTCGGGCCAGGGGCGCACCAAGCCCATTATGATAATAAATCTTACTGGCATGCTGCTCAACGTGCCCTTAAACTACATGCTGATAAACGGCATTGGCCCCTTTCCCCAGCTGGGCATATTGGGCGCGGGCCTGGCCACGATTATAAGCTGGCTGGTGGAATGCCTGCTGTTTACCGCGCTTATATTCAAACTGCCCAATGTGCGCCAGTTCAACCTGTGGCCGCCCGCGCTCTCGCGCAACCTGCTAAGGCGCCTGTGTCGCTTTGGCCTGCCCAACGGGGTGCAGTTCATGGCCGAAATACTGGCCTTTGCTCTGTTCGTGTTTTTAGTGGGGCGCTTAAGCCTAAACGATCTGGCGGCCAGCAATATCGCCTTTTCCCTGAACCAGATAGCTTTTCTGCCCATCATCGGCCTGAATGTGGCGGTAAGCACCATGGTGGGGCAGGCCTTGGGCGGGGGAGACACCAACGCCGCGCATGAGGCCACTACCAGTTCCCTGCACGTGGCCATGCTTTATATGGGCCTGGCCGCGTTAGCCCTTTTGCTGTGGCCCATGCCGCTTCTGGAGTTGTTTAAGCCGCGCCATTTTTCGGCTGAGGATTTTGCGCTCATCAGCCACACCGGGGTTGGGCTGTTGCGCCTGGTGGCTTTTTACTGCCTGTTCGACTCCGTTGCCATTGTTTATTCAGGCGCCTTGCGCGGCGCCGGCGACACCAGGTTTGTGATGCTTGCCATGATGAGCTGCGCCGGCCTTTTTATGGTGCTGCCCACGGCTTTGGGCATTTTGTTTTTTAACTGGGGGCTTATGTCCTGCTGGTACAGCCTTACGTTTTATGTGTGCGTGCTCAGCCTGGTTTACTATCTGCGCTTTAAGAGCAACATCTGGCAGGGCATTGAGGTGGTGGAGAAGCTCTCCCAATCCGCAACGCCTGAAAAGAAGGAGGATGGCTAAAAGCCACTTGCATGAATGGCTTCCAACCCCGCCCGCGCAAGGCTTAGGCGGCGGCATGGCGACCGGCGGCCCGCCGGGAAAATCACGTTATCTGTTGGTGTGTAAAATAAACCGTGTTTTTACCTTTCCCGCTAGAAGCAAGCAAACGTTATTGGGTTATTTAAGCTTGGGCTGGGTTCGGCAAGCCCTGTTTGTCATGGCGATGAAAGCCGGCATGCCGGCTGCTGGCTTTTATGCATAATACATGGATACAGGCTTTCGCCGGTGTGGCGGGGCCAGAGGGGCTGACGCGGTTGGAGGGGCGGCTAACTCCGCGGATGAGCAATATCGGCGCCAAATTATTACAGGCTCTTATTCGGCGGGGCGGTCTCATCCCCAGCAGGGAGTTGATGAAATGAACTCTAATCTCCCCACACCAGGCACAGGCAAGCGCCGTTAACGGGCAAAGCGCCCTGGGGCAGCCAGTAAAGCTCGGCCCGGCCGGCGCCCTCTTTGCCAACACAGGCCTGCCAGGCCCTAAGCAAAAGCGGGGTGGCGGCCCGCGGGCCGGCCCGCCAAAAATCCATGAGCGCGGCCCGCAGTTGGGGCAAATCGGCACAGGCGTAATCTGGCGGCCAGCTCAACTGGCACGCGGGCTTAAGCGCCGGCCCCGGCCAAGCGGCCGTAAAAGCGGCAAACAGCGGGCGGCTAAAAGCCCAGATGGCTTCCGGCAGGTTCTGGCCGGTTGCGGCTTCCAGCCAAATGGAAAGCCGGCGAGCGCTGTCTTCCGCGCTGTCGGTTGCGGGCGCGGCCACCAGCTCGGCGCCCTCGGCCTGATCCAGACTGTGCTTAAGCGCGCGCTCCGCCATTTGCAGGCGGCTTTCCAAGGCATCCGCTTCGGCCACGCTTTTGTCCAACTGGCAAAGCAGCAAAAACAAAAGGGCGGCGCGGGCGGCGTTTTGCTCTTCCTGGGAATTGAGCCCTTTTATTTGCCGCTTAATAGCCTGCCTGCTTTCCTGGGCGCTTAAAGATGAAAACCGGTTGAACGCGGGCCAGGCGCTAAGCTCCTGGCCGCCCACCCGTGCAAGCACCACAGGGGCGAACTTTGCGCTCGGCGCGGCCTTTTCCGCCCCCGGCGCATGCAAACAGTAAAGCGCGCCGGCCATGGGGGCCAGCGCGCTAATCAGGCTTTCCGTAGGCCAGGTGTGCCCCACCAAAAGCAGGGGAAGGCTCATCAGCCCTCCTCGCCCGATGGCATATTGAGCGCGGCCGTGTCTTGCACGGCTTCACTGATAACACGGCCCAGATCGGGAATAAGCACCGGGCTGTTGTCGGAAGAGCGGCGGCCCAGCATGGATACTATGTATTTGCGCTCTTCCCCATGGTTGCCCGGCAATTCTTCTATGGAATCGGGAGCCATGGTTTCCACCGACTCCACCGCGTCCACAATAATGGCCAGCACATTGCCCTCGTGCTCCACCACTATGGCCACTTCCTGGCTAATGGCGCGCAAGGCGGATTCCATGTCGTTGAACAACGTGTGTAAAAGAGTCTCATGCTTACCGCGCACCTGCTGCAGCAATTCATTGGCCTTGTCCTTGTGGCCATGGCGCAATTGCTCGTCAACCATATCGGCGCTGGCATGGATGGCGCGGTGGGGAGCGTCGAAAAGCAGGAAAAGGCCGGTTAACTGCGGGTTGTCGGTATGGTAGCCGTCGTACCATTTGCCAAAGGCGCATTCATGGGGGTTGCGGGCCTTGGTAAAAGGTTCGCCGGTATCTATGGTGTGCTGCAGGGCATCCAGCCAGTCCGCATGCTCTTGTTCGCGCAGGCGCATGCTGGCTATGAATGAATCAATCTCCTCAGTCATGGAAGGCTGGCCCAATTTCAGGCGCAGGTCTATAAGGGCCAGCACCGAGCCGCGCAGGTTAATCAGCCCACGCACATATTCAGGCGCCCGGGGAATGGGGGTAATTTCGGGAATACTTACCATTTCCTGGGTGCTGCTGGCCGGTATGCCATAGATTTGGTTGTTAAGGCGAAATAATACCCAAGGGGCCAAAGGAGAATAGCTTTCAGCCATGACACTTCTTTCATTGTAAAAATTACCCGGCAGCCAGCCCGCGGCCGCCCCTGCCAACCGGGCTAACCCCGGTTTACGGCTTAATCTTACCCAAGAAAGGGCCTGCCTTCAAGATGACTGGGACCAGCCGGTCATATCCCTTGCGCCGGTTTTGACTAAACGGTCACCCCATCCTTGGGAGCGCTGTAGTCGCTGACAATGCGGCTTAAATCGGGCAAAAGCACCGGCTCGCCGCTGCCAATGCGCCGGCCCAGCATGGTGATAATGTAGTTGCTCTCCGGCCCCATATCGCCTGGCAAGTTTTCGATAGAGCCGGCCCGCAGGGGTTCCACCGCCTCCACTCCATCCACGGTAAGGGCTAAAGTTACGCCGCCATAGTCCACCACAATGGCTATTTCCTGGCTTAGTTCGCGCATGGCTTGTTGCACGTTATCAAAAATTTCCATAATTCTTGCCATATGGGTGGCTCGCAGGGTTTTAATAAACTCCAGGGCCTTCCGCTTTCCAGCCGCGCGCAGCAGCTCTTCCGCCTGATCGGCGCTGGCATGGATGGCCTTGTGGGGCTGGTCCATTTCTGGCAAAAGGCTGAGCAGGCGCGTATGCTCTGGCTTGTAGCTGTTGTACCATTTGCCAAAGGCGCAATCATCCGGGTCGCGGGCCAAAGTAAAGGGCGTTCCCTCCTCCACGCTCTTTTCCAGCTCATCAACCCAGTGAATATGATCCTGGCGCCGTTTTTCCAGCTCGTCGGCCATGGCATGCAGTTCCGCGGTCATGGAGGGCTGGTTGAGTTTTACCCGCAGATCCAAAAGGGCAATTACCGAGCCGCGCAAATTTATAACTCCGCGCACAAATTCCGGCGCCCGGGGAATAGGGGTAACTTCGGGCACTGTTATCATTTCTCTGGTATTTTCGGCGAAGATAGCAAGGATTTGGTTTTTTAAGCGGAAAAGCACCCAAGGGGCGTTTTCATTAAATTGTTCGGCCACGTCGTCTCCTTAAACCTTGGCTTGGTGTTAATTGCGGCTTCCCGGGCATGCCCGGATGGTTAACTCTTTTTTTCGTCATCGGCCAAGCTCCCAAACTGCCCGCCGCAAACCGCGCGGGCCGCCGGCCCAAGGTAAGTATATAGCAAAAACAAAAAGTTACTTTATATCCCAGATCGACATTTTATTGTACAAAGTTGAACGGGAAATGCCCAGAGCCGCCGCGGCCCGGCTTTTATTGCCGCCATTGCGCTCCAAAGATTCCATAATCAAGCGCCGCTCCTGCTCGGCCAGGGTATTGAGCGGGGCCGACGGACGCGGCTTAAGCTCGTTTTTAAGCGGCAGATGCTCCGCTTCCACCACCCCGCCGCGCGCGGCCTGGGCAGCGCCATCCAGCACGGCGAACAGGCTGCGCACATTTTCCGGCCAGTTGTGGGCCTGCAGGGCGCCAGTGGCCGCCGCGCTCAGCACTGGCGGGCTTTTCTTGGTTTTGCCAAACTTGCGGTTAAGATACTGCTGGGCCAGATAGGGGATGTCTTCCAGGCGCGAACGCAGATCCGGCATTTGAATGCCCACCACCCCCAAGCGGTAATACAGATCTTCACGAAAACGGTTGTTTTCCACCAGGCTCTTCAAGTCGGCGCCGGTGGAAACCAGTATTTGCAACCTCGCGGTTAGCTCCTGCTCTCCGCCCAGGCGCCTAAATTGCTGGTCTTGAATAATCTTTAATATGGTAAGCTGGCTAAGCGGGCTTAGCTCCTCAATATCTTGCAGGTAGAGGGTTCCTCCCTGGGCCTTTTCCAGCGCGCCTTCCTGGCGCGGGTTCTCCACGCCCAAAAGGCGGGCCAAAAACTTGCTTTCCGAGCCGCGCCCGCAGCGCAGGCGTACCAGGGGGCCGCCCGCATGGCGGCTGAAGCGGTGCAAGACCTCGGCCATAAAAGACTTGCCCGAGCCAGGCGCGCCCTCTAAAAGCACGGTGGTTTCATGCTCCAAAAGGCGCTCCACCCGCTGGCCCAGTTGGCTTACAACCAAAGACGGCCCCATGTGCTTGGCCAGGTACCTGCGTAAAAGCTTATTTTCAGACTGTGGGCTCTGCGGGCTTTCCAGGTCTTTATACAAGCCGCGAATGCGCAGCATTACCGCCATGCGCCCTTGCAGGGTGTCCACATCCACCGGCTTTATCAGAAAGTCCTCCGCCCCCTGCTGTAATGCTTTCAAAAAGCTTACTTTATCGCCGCTAGCGGTTACCACCAGCACCGGAATGTAGCGCAACTTTGGGTCTTGCTTGATAAAAGTTAGTATTTCCCAGCCGCTGATGTCGGGCAGGCCCAAATCCAAAAGCACCAGGTCAAACTCCTGGCCGGCCTGCAACAGGCTCAAGGCCTGGTTGCCATTATGGCAGGTAAAGGCCTGATAGCCCTGGCTGCGAATAAGAGCGGAGTAAAAGGCGGCGGTGGTCTTTTCATCTTCCACCAAAAGAATGCTGGCTCGTTTTGTTCGGCTCATTTTCCAGTCCTCAGCTAAATTTCACGCCTGGCTTTTGTTGAAACCAGCCAGACAGCCGCCCGGGCGCGCCCATGTTTCACAAAACGCCACCCCACTTTTACGAAGACTATTCACAAAAATAGAAAATCCAACAACCATTTTTCAAAGAGTGTTTTCTGGTACCTTAACACAAAAAAAATAAAACTGTCAAGATTTTTTACATTTTTACATTAATTTATTCATATTTATTTCACAAAACAATAACCAACAATTCACAAAAAATGACGCGGATCTTTAAACGCGCGCGGGCCCAGCCGGGCAAGCCAAGCTGGGCCTATAAAAACTATGAATTATTATGATAGGTTAATTAAAACGGCAAAATACCAAAAGCAGGCTAAAAAATTAGCCTGCTCAAAAGAAGCGGATAAAAGAAAGGCGGCTTGGCGCCTATTTCTTTTTAGAAGCGCGCTTGCTGGCCTTAAGCGGGTTGACCTTGGCGGCGGTCTTGGTCTGCGCTTTTACATGGGTGGCAAAGTTGCAAACGCCCAAACGCCATTTGGCGCCAGGGTTGGGATAGCTTTTGCAGTAAACGGCGTCATCAATGCTCTGGGTGCGCTCGCAGCCCTGGCAGGACTCCACAATGGGTAAGGCGGCAATGTTGGACATGGCTCTTCTCCTAAAAATACATGCCTGGATAACTAAAATAACGTATTATGGACACAAGGCGCGCTTATGTCAAGCCCGTGGCCCAACCCCCACGGCCCGAGCCGCCCCGCCGCACGGCTCTGTGTGTAAAAAAACGCCAAATACCAGCATAATATAAATTAGTATTGACAAAAGGCTGTGTTAAAGGGTAGATATTTCTTTTTATTATAAATAAATGTTGTTAATGTGCGCGGAGTAAATATAAGGTGGCCAACAAAAAACCGGAAAAGCCGGAATCTCAAATTCAATTGGATGACAACGCTTTAATAAGGCAGCGGCGTCTTAAAGCCCAGGAAATAAGCGCGAGCGGCCTCCATCTTTTTCCCAACACCTTCAAACCGCAAAGCTCCATTGCCCAGTTGCGCGAACAGTGCGACAGCCTTGATGAAGCGGCCCTCGCGCCCCGCCAGGACATTACCTACAGCCTGGCCGGGCGCATTATGGCCCTGCGCTCTTTTGGCAAGGCCGCCTTTATAAGCATAAAAGATTTCAGCGGCCGCCTGCAGTGCCATGTGGAGAAGGACTCGCTGGGCGAGGAGGGCTATGCCCTGTTTCGCCGTATGGATGTGGGCGACATAATTGGGGTGGAGGGCTTTTTATTCCGCACCCGCACCGCCGAACTTACCCTGAAAGTACAAAAACTTGCCCTGGTTACCAAAAGCTACCGCCCCCTGCCGGAAAAGTTCCATGGCTTGACCGATGTGGAGCAGCGCTACCGCCAGCGCTATCTGGATTTGATAATGAACGACCATGTGCGGGAAATTTTCAAAGCCCGCTCCACCATTGTCTCCACCTTAAGGCGCACTTTGGAAGACTGGAAGTTCATGGAGGTGGAAACCCCCATGATGCAATTCATACCCGGCGGGGCCACGGCGAGGCCATTTGAGACCTATCACAACGCCCTGGGCGCCAAACTTTACCTGCGGGTGGCGCCCGAGCTTTACCTGAAGCGCCTGGTGGTGGGCGGCATGGAACGGGTGTATGAACTCAACCGCAACTTCCGCAACGAAGGCATGAGCGTGCGCCATAACCCGGAGTTCACCATGCTGGAGTTTTACCAGGCATACGCCACCTATGAAGATTTGATTCCCATGACCGAGAAGCTGGTGGCCGCCTGCGCCATGGCCACCCGCGGCACCCTTAAGTTCGACTATCAGGGCAAGCCCATAGACTTAACCCCGCCCTGGCGGCGCATAGACTTCCGCCGCAGTTTGGTGGAGTTGGGCGGCGCGCCGCCCGAGGTTTTGACCGACCCGGCCATCGCTACGGAATACGCCCGCCGGCTTGGCGGCACCAAGGCCGAGGACGGCATGGGCAAGGCGCTGGCCAAAATTTTCGACATGCTGGTGGAGCCCAAACTGTGGGAGCCCACTTTTGTCACCGGCTACCCCAGGGACATCTCTCCTTTGAGCCGGGGCAACGACCATGAGCCCAGCATGGTGGATCGTTTTGAATTTTTCATTGCCTGCCGCGAAATGGGCAACGGCTTCAGCGAGCTGAACGACCCCGACGACCAACTGGCCCGCTTTAACGACCAAATGGCCCAGCGCGAGGCCGGCGACGATGAGGCCCAGTTCATGGATCTGGATTATGTAAAGGCTCTGGAATATGGCATGCCCCCCACCGCGGGCGAGGGCATGGGCATAGACCGGCTGGTTATGCTTTTGACCGACCAGCCCAGCATACGCGAAGTTATTATCTTCCCCCTGTTGCGTCCGGAACACGGCTAGGTTATGAGTTTCGAAAGCTTTGTCGCTTTAAGATACCTGCGCGCGCGCGGCGGCCAGGCCTTTATTTCGTTGATCACCATCATTTCCATGGCCGGCGTGGCCTTGGGCGTGTGCGCGTTGGTGGTGGTGCTGTCGGTTATGGGCGGCTTTGAGCTGGAGCTTAAAAACAAAATTCTGGGCATGAACGCCCAGGTTACCCTGATGAGCCTGGACGGCCCCATGGCCGACGCCCCGGAGGTGCTGAAACTGGCCCGGGCCGATAAGCAGGTGCTGGCCGCCGGCCCTTATGTGCAGGGGCAGGTAATGATTGTAAGCGCCAGCGGGGCCAAAGGGGCCATGCTGCGCGGGGTGGACTTGGACCCCAAAGCCCAGGTGCTGGAACTGGACAAACTCTCCAACCGGCCGGAAGGGGCTTTAGCCGCCTTGGGAGCGCGCAACCCCGACAATCTGCCCAACATTATGCTGGGTGGGGTGCTGGCCCGCAATTTGCGCTTGCGCATGGGCGAGGTTATAACCGTGGTAAACCCCATCGGCGAGGAAACCCCGGTGGGCCGGGCCCCTAAAAGCGAATATTTCCGCTTTGTTGGCACTATAGACTCCGGCCTCTACCAGTACGACGCCAATGTGGGCTTTGCCGAGCTTAAAAGCGCGCAGGAATTTTTCAACCTGGGCGGCGCGGTAAGCGGGGTGGAACTCCGGGTGGACGACATCTACCAGGCCGGCAACATAGGCATGCGCTTAAGCAAGGCCTTGGGGTTCCGCTACTTTTACCGCGACTGGATGAGCAGCAACCACAGCCTCTTGGCCGCGCTGAAGCTGGAAAAGGTTACCATGTTTGTAATCCTAACCCTTATCGTGCTGGTGGCGGCCTTTGGCATTGTCAGCTCGCTGATTATGCTTGTTATGAAAAAGACCAGGGATATTGGTATATTAAAGGCGATGGGAGCTACCAACAAATCTGTTTGGCGCATTTTTGTGCTTATGGGCGGCATTATAGGCCTCATTGGCTCCCTGGCCGGCCTGGCCATTGGCTGTTTTTTGTGCTGGCTTTTGGGCAAATACAAATTTATAGACCTGCCCGCCGACATTTACGCCCTGGGCACTTTACCGGTGCAGATGGATCCGCCTTTAATAAGCCTGGTGGGGGCGCTGGCCGTGGTTATCTGCCTCCTGGCCACTTTGTATCCGGCCTGGGTGGCCAGCCGCCTGGACCCGGTGGAAGCCCTGCGCTATCAATAGGAAAAGCATGGCCTTTATTGAGCTTAACAACATAAGCAAAACCTACAAAGACACCGGCTACGAGGTCAAGGTTTTAGATAATCTGTGCTGGCAGGTGCAACAGGGGCGCACGGTGGCCGTACTGGGAGCCTCTGGGGTGGGAAAATCCACTTTATTGCATATTTTGGGGGCGCTGGATCGCCCAAATGAAGGTAAACTACTGGTGGACGGTCAGGATATTTTTATGGGCAGCTCGGAAGCTCTGGCCCATTTCCGCAACCGTACCATTGGCTTTGTTTTCCAGTTCCATCACCTGCTGCCTGAATTTTCCGCCCTGGAAAACGTTATTATGCCGGCCCTTATTGCCGGACAAAATAAAAGCGAGGCCAGCGCGCGGGCGCGCGATCTTTTAGACAAAGTGGGCCTAAGCGCCCGTTTAAGCCATCGCTTAAGTCAGCTGTCCGGGGGGGAACAGCAACGGGTGGCCTTTGCCCGGGCTCTTGTTCTCTCGCCCCGTATCTTGCTGGCCGACGAGCCGACCGGCAACCTGGACCAGAAAACCGGCCAGGTTGTTAATGAATTGATTTTACAGCTTAATCAAGAGTACAACCTTACTACTATAGTGGTTACCCACAACCAGGCGCTGGCTGAGCTTATGCAGCAGCGCTTTCGCCTGATAGAAGGTTCGATAGAGCAAGTGGACTAAACGAACAAAAAGGATATGGCGGTGAAAAAATTATTAGCGTTCATTATGATGATGGGGCTTTTGGGCTTGGGCGGTGGGGCTTGGGCGGCCGACGCTGCCACTGTGGCGGTATTTCCCTTTGATGTTTTCAGTTCCGTGCCCCAAGACCAGCTTAAAGTATCCATCCAGGAGAACCTTACTTCCCGCCTTAACCAGGTAGGACTTAAAGGCGTGCCGGTAAACCAGGTAAACCGGGCGGTGGCGGCCAAGCGCGCGGTTTTAGACTTAAACAGCGCCCGCGATATTGCCGGCGAGCTTATGGCCGATTATGCGGTCTTTGGTTCGCTTACCATTGTGGGCAATCACTGGTCGCTGGATGTCAAGGTGCTGGACGTAATGGGCCTGCGCCGGCCGCAGACCATTTTTGTGGAAGGCCCCAACTTAAACTCCCTGCCCTCGGAATACGACCGCCTGGCCAGGGAAATAGGGGCCTTAAGCACCGGGCGCGAACAGATCAGCCAGGTTAAGGTTGTGGGTAACCGCCGTATCGAGGCCGACGCCATCCGCCAGGCCATGTCTTCCAAAACCGGCGGCGCCTATGTCCAGCCAATGGTGGACGAGGACCTGCGCGCCCTCTGGCGCATGGGCTATTTTGAAGATGTGCGCATTGATGTGGGCAATGATGCCGACGGCAAGGTGCTTACCGTGCATGTTAAAGAAAAGCCCAGCGTGCGCGAGGTGCGCTTTACCGGCACCAGCGCCATAGACGCGGCCGATTTGCGCGAACAGGCGGGCTTGAAAAGCTTCACCGTCTACCGCCCCGAAGCCATGCCCGAGGTGGAAGGACGCATCCTCAAGGTTTATAAAGACCAGGGCTACTACGCGGCCAAAATAAAAACCGAGGTGGCCGACACCACAGACGGCGAGAAAATAGTAACCTTCCATATTACCGAGGGCACCAAGTCTTTTATTAAAGAGATACGCTTTGTGGGCAACAAGGAAGTGGAAGACAGCGATCTTAAAGAGCAGATGGCCACAAGCGAATCCAGCCTGATGACCTGGCTTACCGATGCCAACGTGCTGGAGCCCGATAAGCTGAGCCAGGACGTGGAGCGCTTGAGCGACTATTATCACGGCCTGGGCTACCTGGACGCGCGCGTGGGCGAGCCCGATATAACCACCGAAAACGACAGCCTCATCGTAACCATTAATGTGGACGAAGGCACCCGTTATAAAGTGTCCGACCTGTCCGTCACAGGCGATATGATTATTCCCCAGCAAGAGATGGTGGGCGCGCTTACCCTGAAGCCGGGCGACTGGTTTGAACGGGAAAAGCTGCGTGCCGACATTGCCTACCTCACCACCCTCTACGCCGACCAGGGTTACGCCTACACCGACGTGCGCCCCAACATTCAGGTCAACCGCGGCGAGGCCCTGGTATCCCTGGGCTACGCCATTACCCAGGGGCACAAAGTCTATTTCGAGCGCATCATCATCAGCGGCAATACCAGTACCCGCGACAAAGTAATCCGCCGCGAGTTTAACGTGGGCGAAGGCGACCTGTTCTCCAGCACCGCTTTACGCCAGGGCACCATGCGCCTGCGCAACCTGGACTACTTTGAGGACATCAACATCACCACCCCCAAAGGCAGCGCGGAAGACCGCATGGATTTGCGCATCGACGTCAAAGAAAAACGCACCGGCACCATCCAGTTGGGGGTGGGCTACTCCACCGCCGACAGTTTTATGGTTATGGGGCAGATAGGCGAAAACAACCTGTTCGGCCGCGGCCAGCAGTTGGAGTTCCGCGGCAGCATTGGCGGCAAGGGCAACCGCTATATCATCAGCTTTACCGAACCCTGGTTCCTGGACTACCCGGTGAGCTTTGGCGTGGACATCTACGACTGGGACCGCGAGTACAACACCTATGACAAGCAGACCACCGGCGGCCGCATTCGCATGGGCTGGCCCACTCCGTGGGAAAAGGTGCGCCTGTATACCTACTACACCTTCGAGTCAATAGACATCAGCAACCTGCAACCCGGCGCCTCGCGCATGGCCAGGGAGGCCGCTGGCTCGCATACCCTAAGCTCGCTGCGCGCCATGCTGCGCCGCGATACCCGCGACCACGCCTTTTTGCCCACCCGCGGCACCGATTTAAGCGCCAGCCTGGAATACGCCGGCGAAGAGTTGGGCGGCAACACCAACTTTATCCGCGCCATTGGCGATGGTTCGGTATATATACCACTGTGGTTCGACCATGTGGGGGTTGTGCACGGCCGCCTGGGCTGGATGGCCAGCACCACTGATGAAGAGGTGCCCATTTACGAACGCTTCTTCATGGGCGGCATCAACACCATGCGCGGCTTTGAGTTTATGTCGGTGGGCGAGCGCGACCCGCTTACCAACGACTACCTGGGCGGCGATTACCTGGCCCTGCTCAACCTGGAATACCGCTTCCCCCTGATGCGCAAGCTTGGCCTGTGGGGAGTGGTCTTTACCGATATAGGTAACGTGTGGGGCAGCAGCTTCGATTTTAGCGACTTGCGCCAAAGCGTGGGCGCCGGCATTCGCTGGAATTCGCCCATTGGCCCCATGCGCCTGGAGTACGGCTATGTGCTGGACCCCATGGAAGGAGACCGCGACAGCGCCTGGGAATTTACGGTGGGCAGCATTTTCTAGCTGCCGCCAATTTGTGGCCGCCTGGCGGGCGGGCGGCTGGAGATAATGCATAGGCAATCTATAACTTAGGAGTACTACTAAACAATGTTGGCTAAACAAACAAAAATACTGGGTATGCTGCTTTTTGCGGGCATTTTGCTGCTGGTCTTCACCATTCCCGCCTCCGCGGCGTCCACGGTGGCTGTGGTGGATGTAAACAAGGCGGTTAGCGAATGCAAGTCCGGCCGCCGCGCCCAGGCCGATATCAAACAGCGCTTCGAGCGCCTTAATGCGGAAATATCCAAAATGGGCGAAGAGTTGCAGGCCATGCAGCAGGACTTCCAGAAGCAGGCCGCTATGATGAACGATGCCGCCAAACTTAAGCGTCAGCAGGAAATCGAAGCTAAGTTCCAGACCTTTAACCAGCGCCGTATGCAGGCCCAGAAAGAAATAGCCGATGCCGAAAGAGCGGCCCTGGCCCCTATTCTGGAAAAGTTAAAAACTATTATCGACACCATTGGCAAGGGCAAGTACGACCTTATCCTGGATGCGCGCAACACCATTTACTGCAACCCTGCCATTGACATAACCGCCGAGGTTACCAAAGCCCTTGACAGGGCCATTCCCTAAAGGCTGTTTATGGAAGCCACTTTAGAGCAATTGGCCCTGATGCTGGGCGGCCGTTTGGAAAACGGCGCGCCCGGCCACAAGGTAAGCGGGCTTAAGGGCCTGGAAGACGCTGGCGCGGACGACATATCCTTCCTGGCTAACCCGCGCTACGCCAAATTTCTGGCCACCTGCCGGGCCGGGGTGGTGCTGGTAAGCCGGGAGGAATGCGTGCCCGAGGGACTGCCGGTGATAAGGGTGGACAATCCCTATCTGGCCTATGCGCAAATACTTACCATGGCCACCCGAAAGCCGTATGTGCCGGCTGGCGTGCACGAACGCGCGGTGGTGGAGGCGGACGCCAAGTTTGATGACACGGTAAGCATCCACGCGCTGGCCTATGTGGGCAAAGGCGCGGTATTGGGCAGCAGAGTGGTTGTCCACGCGCATGCCTATGTGGGCGAAGGTGTGCAAATTGGCGATGACACGGTGCTGCATCCCAGGGTGGTGGTGGAACAAGGCTGCGTTATTGGCAAGCGTTGCATCATCCACAGCGGCGCGGTTATCGGGGCGGATGGCTTCGGCTTTGTGCCCGGCGAAAGCCATTACAAAATACCCCAGTTGGGCATTGTGCAGATAGACGACGATGTGGAGATAGGAGCCAACACCACCATAGACCGGGCCGCGCTTAACCGCACCTGGATACAAAAAGGGGTTAAGATAGACAATCTGGTGCATATTGCCCACAACTGCGTGGTGGGTGAGCATTCCTTTATTGTGGCCCAGGTAGGCATAAGCGGTTCCACCAAGCTGGGCAAGCGGGTAATAGCTGGCGGCCAGGCAGGTTTGGTGGGGCACATTGAAATCGGCGATAACGTGCAAATTGGCGCACAAAGCGGCATTATGAACTCGGTGGACAATGACGCGGTTATTATGGGCTATCCGGCCATGCCGATAAAGCAGTTTTTCAAAAACACGGCTTTAACCAAGCGCCTGCCAGAACTTTTAGAACGTATTAAAAAACTGGAAAAAAAATCATAGTTGGAGGCTGAAGATTTATGGCGGAAATTATTACTAACCTTAATTTAGAAAAAATTCTCACCATCCTGCCCCACCGCTATCCATTTTTGCTGATAGACCGGGTGCTGGAGATGGTGCCGGGCGACTATGTCAAAACCCTGAAAAACGTCACCTTTAACGAGCACTTTTTCCAGGGCCATTTTCCCGGCCGGCCGGTTATGCCCGGCGTGCTCATTTTGGAGGCCATGGCCCAGTCGGGCGGAATTGTGGCCTACAGCAGCTACGACGGCGAGGCCAAAAATAAGCTGATTTTCTTTATGGGCATGGACAATGTAAAATTCCGGAGGCCGGTGGTGCCGGGCGATCAGATCATCTTTGACATGAAGCTGGTGCATATGTCCGCCCGGGCCATCCGCATGTCGGGCACAGCCACGGTGGACGGCAAGGTGGTAACCCAGGCCGACATGTCGGCCGCCCTGGCGCCAGAAGCTTAATACAAACGAGGACGCTATGAGCATACATTCCACCGCCATGATAGATAAAACGGCGGTTATCGATCCCAGCGCCCAGGTGGGCGCTTACGCCTTTATCGGCCCTAACGTGGTTATTGGCGCCAACTGCTTTATTGACCACCATGTCAATATCGAGCGCGACACCACCTTGGGCGACGGCTGCCGGGTGTGGCCCTTTGCCTCTTTGGGCACCGACGCCCAAGACCTTAAATACAGCGGCGAGGCCTCACGCCTTATCATAGGCCAGCGCAGCCGCTTTCGCGAGTTCACCACCATCAACCGCGGCACGGAAAGCGGCGGCGGGCAAACGGTTATCGGCGATGATTGCTATTTTATGGCCTACTGCCATGTGGCGCACGACTGCGTTCTGGGCAACCGGGTGGTGATGGCCAACGCCACCAACCTGGCTGGCCATGTGGCCATTGAAGACAATGTGGGACTGGGCGGCATGGTGGTGGTGCACCAGTTCTGCCGCATAGGCACCCATGTCTTTGTAGGCGGCGACAGCGCCATTGGCCAGGATGCCATGCCCTACATGCTCTATGAGGGCCGCCGCGGCACCGCGGTGGCGGTAAACAGCGTGGGCTTGCGCCGGGCCGGCTTCAGCAATGAAGCCATAGCCGCCCTGAAAGACGCCCACCGCATTATCTTCCGCCAGGAAAAAAGCCTTAAGCGGGCGCTGGAGATGATAAAAAACGAACTTCCCCGCCTGCCGGAAATAGAGACAATTATAAAGTTCATTGAAACTTCGGAAAGAGGCATTGCCCGCTAGTATGGACCGTATTGGCATTATTGCCGGCAATGGCCAATTCCCCATTCTATTTGCCAGGGCCGCCAGAACCCAAGGCCTCAAAACTGTAGCCGTGGCCTTTGCCGGCGAAACCGAACCCTCTTTAGAGCAAGAGGTGGACAACCTTACCTGGACCAAGCTGGGGCAGTTGGGCAAGCTTATAAAAATCTTTAAGCAGGCCGGGGTTAGCAAGGCCGTTATGTGCGGTGGGGTAAAAAAAACCCGTATGTTTCAGGACATAATGCCCGACCTAAAAGCCCTAAGCCTTTTGCCGCGCCTTAAGAACATGGCCGACGACGGTATTTTGCGCACTTTGGCCGGAGTGCTGGAAGAAGAAGGCATTAGCATTTTGCCAAGCCACGAGCTGGTGCCCAGCCTGCTGGCCCAGCCTGGCCAGTACAGCCGGCGCGGCGCAAACGCGCGGGAAAGCGCCGACATAGAGCTGGGTTGGCAGATATTTGAAACCCTGGGCCCTTTGGATATAGGCCAGGCCCTGGTGCTTAAGAATAAAACCCTGGTGGCGGTGGAAGCCATAGAAGGCACCGACGCCTGCATTTTACGGGGGGGCCAACTGGCCGGCCCGGATACGGTGGTGGTAAAGCGCTGCAAGCCCAACCAGGACAAGCGCTTCGACCTGCCCTCGGTGGGCCGGGAAACTATAAAAACCATGCTGACGGTAAGCGCTTCGTGCTTATGCATTGAGGCCGGACAAACTCTGGTGTTCGACCGTGAATCCATGGTGGAGTTGGCGGATCAGCATAAAATCTGCATACTCGCCCGCTAAAGCCCGCCGCTCGCGCAGGCTTGGCCAAGCCTTAACCTTAAACCCAAAATTACAGGATCATGCAAAACCAACCTTTAAAAGTAGCTGTCATTGGCGTGGGCTATCTGGGGCGTTTTCACGCGGAGAAGCTGGCCGCCCTAAAAAACGTTAAGCTGGTGGCCGTGGCCGACACCAATCTGGTTCAGGCCAAAGAGGTGGCCAGAAGCGTGCGCACGGCGGCTGTGGCCGACTACACCACCGTGCTTAACGACATAGACGCTGGCATTGTGGTTACCCCCACCATCAGCCACTGGGAAGTGGCCAGTACCCTGCTTAGCGCCGGTAAAGACGTATTTTGCGAAAAGCCGCTTAGCGCCACATTGGCCGAGGCCGATCACCTGATAAAGCTGGCCCGAGAAAAGCAGCGCATTTTGCAGGTTGGCCACCTGGAGCGCTTTAACCCGGCGGTGGAAGGCCTTTTGGCCCGGGCCAGCCGCCCCATGTTTTTAGAGGTAAACCGCATTGCCCCCTTCAAAGCCAGGGCTTTAGATGTGGATGTGGCCCTGGATCTCATGATTCACGATATTGATATCATCTTGGCCCTGGTGGGCGAGCAGCCCAAGGAGATAAGGGCGGTGGGAGTGCCGGTTCTGGGTTCCCATGCCGATATCGTCAACGCCCGCCTGGAGTTTCCCGGCGGCTGCGTGGCCAACCTTACCGCCAGCCGCCTGGCCCTGAAAGACGAGCGCAAGATGCGACTGTTCCAGCCCGACGCTTACATGTCGCTGGACTTCCGCAAACGTAAACTTTTGGTGGTCAATAGTGTGGAGTTTCGCCCCGGCCACTCCCCCAAAGTTAAAGCCGAGCGCCCGCGCTTTGGCCGCACCGACCCCATGGAAGAGGAACTTAAATCTTTTGTGGCCTGTGTGGCAAGCCGCGCCGTTCCCAGGGTGGATGGCGTGCAGGGCCGGGCCGCCTTGGCCTGCGCTTTGGCGGTACAGGCCAAAGTAAACGAGAGTTTGGCCGGCCAGGAGGGCCTGCTGGCTGAAAGCAGAGGATTGGTAGAGGCTGTAGGCCATGAATGAGGCCCCGCATATTGTTATAATGGCGGGAGAGGCCAGCGGCGACGAACATGGCGCGCAACTGGTTAAAGCTTTAAGGGCGTTGCGCCCCAAGGCCCGCTTCAGCGGCATTGGCGGCGGGGCCATGGCGGAAGCTGGGGTGGAGTTGCTTTACCGCGCCGAAGAACTGGCCTTGGTGGGCATTAGCGAGGTTTTCGGCAAACTTGGCCACATACGCCGGGCGCTTAAGGGCATGAAGAGCCATCTTAGACATAACCGCCCAGATCTGTTAATATTAATAGATTTTCCAGATTTCAACTTCCGCCTGGCGGCCTATGCCAAAAGGCTGAACCTGAAGGTGTTGTATTACATAAGCCCCCAGGTGTGGGCCTGGCGGGCCGGCCGGGCGCTTAAAATGGCAAGCCTGGTGAATCATCTGGCCGTGGTGTTCCCTTTTGAAAAAGACTTTTATGAGGCCAAAGCGCCCAGTCTGCCGGTTACTTTTGTGGGGCACCCGCTTTTTGATGAAATGAGCGAGGCTGGCGGCGAACCCTGGCCCTGGCCGACGGATAAAATAGTGCTGGGCTTGCTGCCCGGTAGCCGCATGTCGGAAATTACCAGGCTTATGCCGCTATTGGCCGAGGCGGCCAAGCGTATCAGGCAGGCCAGGCCCGAGGTGGCCTTTGCCCTGCCCGTGGCCCCGGGCATTGATCCCGCGGTTATAGCCCCCTACGTTAAAGGGCTTGACATAACCCTGCTGCCGGGCCAGGCCCTGAATGTAATGCGTCACGCCAGGCTGCTTTTGCTGGCCTCGGGCACGGCCACCCTGCAGGGCGCGCTTTTGGGCGCGCCCATGATAGTGGTGTATAAAACCGGCGGGCTTAACTACTTTTTGGGCAAGCGCTTAATTAAGGTGCCTTATATTGCCATGCCGAATTTAATTGCCGGCGGAAACCTTCTGCCCGAGTTGATTCAAGACCAGGCCACCCCCGAGCGCCTGGCGCAAGAGGCGCTTGGCCTGCTGGGCGATGAAACGCGGCTGGCGGCCATGCGCGAAGGTTTAACACAGGTAAAGCAAAAGCTGGGCGGGGCTGGCGCGTGTCGCCGCACGGCGGAGCTGGCGCTTAGCATAATAGGAGACTAACGTTGGCGGATATGCAATCTTTCTTGCCATCTAAGACGGAAATGCAAAAAGATATGGCTTTGGCCAAGCGCATGCTGGCTTTGGTTAGGCCCTATTGGAAACGCCTGGCCATTGCCATGGTTTTCATGCTGGGCTACGCCGGGGCCAATGCGGGCATAGCCTACATGATACAGCCAACTATGGACGATGTTTTTGTACTCAAGAACTTCGACATGCTGGGCCTCATTATGCTGACTGTGCTGCTGCTTTTCGCGGCCAAAGGCGTTACCGCCTATTTTCAAAGCTATCTCATGCAATGGGTGGGTGAACGCATTGTCACCGAATACCGCATCATGCTCTACGCCCATCTGCAAAAGCTGGCCTTAAGCTTTTTCGACAAAAATTCCACCGGCGAACTTATGAGCCGCATCACCAATGATGTCACCCGCATCCAGGGTTCGGTAACCTTTGTCATCACCACCATGGTACGCGACTTTTTCACTATGGTTTCCCTGGCCGCGGTCATGATCTACATGGACTGGTTTTTGGCCATCATCGCGCTGTTGGTCTTTCCGGTGTGCATGCTGCCTTTAGTAAAGCTGGGGCGCATGCTGCGCAAGGTAAGCACCAAAAGCCAGGAGAGCATGGCCCGCATTAACGTCTCCCTGCATGAAACCATTGGCGGGGTGCGCATTGTAAAAGGCTTTTGCCGCGAAGAATTTGAAGGCCGGCGCTTTGCCGATGAAGCCTTCACCCAGTTTAAGCTGCGCATTAAAGATGTGGCCATCCGCGCCATAGGCAGCCCCTTAATGGAATTTTTAGGCGGCTGCGCCATTGTGGCCATTTTGTATTATGGCGGCAACCAGGTAATTAAAGACACATCCACTCTGGGCACCTTCTCGGCCTTTCTGGCCTCCACCCTTTTGCTGTACGAGCCGGTGAAACGGCTTAGCAATATATGGAACGAGCTGCAAAGCGGCCTGGCCGCGGCCACCCGCATTTATGCCATTATAGATACGCCCACCGAGGTGGAGGCCGACTTAAGCGCCCAAGCCACACCGCCCACGGTAAAACGGAAAATAGAATTTCGGGACGTAAGCTTTGCCTATCAAGAAGGCCGGCCGGTACTTAACCACATAAATCTAAGCGTGCCGGCTGGCAGCATTTTGGCTTTGGTGGGCAATAGCGGCGGCGGCAAAAGCACCTTGGTTAACCTGCTGCCCCGTTTTTACGAAATAACCGAAGGCGCCATTTTGTTCGATGGGCAGGATACCAAAGGCTATACCCTGCATGCCCTGCGCTCGCAGCTTGCCATTGTTACCCAACAAACCTTTTTGTTCAACGACACCGTGCGCGCCAATATAAGCTATGGCCGGCCAGAAGCCAGCGAAGAGGAAATACTGGCCGCGGCGGAAGCGGCTTATGCTTCGGAATTCATCCAGAAGCTCCCCCAGGGGCTGGATTCCATCATTGGTGAGGCCGGGGTGCTGCTTAGCGGCGGAGAGCGCCAGCGCATATCCATTGCCCGCGCGCTTCTGGCCGACAGGCCCATTTTAATCTTAGACGAAGCCACCAGCAGCCTGGATACGCAAAGCGAAATGTACGTGCAAAAAGCCTTGGAAAACCTTATGCGCGGCCGCACCACTTTTGTTATTGCCCATAGGCTCTCCACCGTGCGCCGGGCCGACCACATTGTGGTAATGAGCGGCGGCCGCATTGTGGAAGAAGGCACCCATGAACAACTGCTGCCCAAAGACGGCCTGTACAAGCGCCTGCATGACATGCAGTTTAAGCTTAACGAAGGTGGGGCCGACCAAACCAACGGCCAGCAGTAGCTGAGAACAACGCGGCGGCAAAATAACTTTTGCCGCCAGCTAACTTAACAGGTTTTATGAATACTTTTTTTGGCAGACTAGCGCATCGGGAAATAACCCACCTTTTGGTGCTGGCCATGTTGTGTTCTCTCTTTTTCTTCGCGCCCATGGACCTGCGCGGCCTGTGGGAACCGGACGAGGCGCGCCATGCGGAAATGGCCCGCGAAATGGTGGAAAGCGGCGACTGGGTTACCCCGCGGCTCAACTATGTAAAGTATTTTGAAAAACCCATTCTCACCTTCTGGCTTATGGGCCTAAGCTTCAAGGCCTTTGGCGTGTCCGAGGCCAGTGCCCGCCTTACCCCGGCCCTGTGCGCCACCAGCATTGTAATGCTTATTTACTTTATGGGCCGCAAGCTGTGGGGCAGCAGCGCGGGCTTTTGGTCGTCTTTGGTGCTGGCCTCCTCGTTTATGTTTATGGCGCTTGCGCAAGTGGTGCTGGTGGACATGCCGCTTAGCCTGGGGGTAGTGCTGGCCATTTTTGGCGCGCTACAACTTAGAGATGGGCGCAATTACGGGCGCTATCTGTTTTGGGGCGGCGCGGCCATTGGTTTTTTAAGTAAGGGCGCTTTGGGAGCGGGCCTGCCGTTTTTAATGGTGCTGTGCTTTGTGCTGGCCTCTAAAGAATGGGGACTTCTTAAAAAACTGTTTCGCCTGCGCGGCATAATATTTTTTGTGCTTTTATGCCTGCCCTGGTACCTTTTGGTCTGCCTGCGCAACCACGAATTTCTGCAATTTTTCTGGGACGAGCACTGGCAAAGGCTGTTTACCAACACCCATTCGCGCTGGGAGCCGCCCTGGTTTTACCTGTACATAGTGCCCGCGGGTTTTCTGCCCTGGACCATATTGCTGCCCTGGGCTATAAGCAAAATATGGCCTGGTTTCAAAGAATTGCGCAACCCGTTTAACCGCCCGCTGTTGTGGGTACTGGTGTGGTTTGCCGCTTATTTCCTGTTTTTTTCAGCCAGCAGCTCTAAAATGCTGCACTACGCTTTGCCAATCCTGCCGCCTCTGGCCTTAATAGTGGGCTGGCCCCTGTCGCGTTTCTTTACTTTCGAGGCCCAGGAAAAAAATGGCCCGCTTTTGCGCCGCTCACTGGCTTTAATGGCCTGGCTGTTTTTGCTGCTGGGCTTGGCCCTGCCCATTGCCGCCACCTATATCCGCGAGCTCAGCCAGTTTCGCATAAGCTTAAACGGCCTTATTTTGCCGCTTGTGCTTTTGCTGGTGGGTTTGTGGCTTTACTGGTGGCGCGGCCGCTGGTGGATGGTTATTTTAGGCCCCCTGCTGTCTATGATAGCGCTTATGCTCTGCCTGGGCTCGGCATTAGCCCCCTTTGATAACTGGCGCTCTATGAAAGGCGTGTTCAATGCCATAGAAATGGCCCTGCGCCCCACCGATACCCTGGTTTCTTACGGCGATGTCTACTATGGCATTGCCTACTACGGCAAACGGCGCATGGTATTGGTGCGCAATTTTGGCGAACTGGAGTTTGGCCGCCAGTTGGACCCGCAAAGAGACAAGTGGTTCTTGCCAAGTAATGAAGACATGTTTAATTTACTTAAAAACGGCTCTAAAAGGGTAGTGGTGGTATGCCGTATGCAAGACTACGCCAAATTGGAAGAACAAATGAAGCAGGAGCATGGGCTAACGGTATTTGAATGGCTGCGCCTAGATGGCAAGGTGGTTTTTGCCAACCAGCCACGCTGAAGCCCAGCGCGGCGGCCAGGGTAAGCAGCCAACTTTAACTTGCTTAACTGAAAGCAATTAATATGGAAAGCCAAAATTTATATTTGTCGGTGGTTATACCGGTTTTTAACGAAGAGGAAAACTTGCTGGAGCTGCATGCCCGCTTGTTGGCCACCTTAAAAACGCTTAACAAAAGCTTTGAAATTTTGTATGTGGACGACGGCTCGCGCGATGGTTCCTGGCGGCTGTTGGAAGGTTTCCACAAACTCGACCCGGGGGGGCAAGTGAAGTTGGTACGCTTTAATCGCAACTACGGCCAGCATATGGCGGTGTTTGCCGGTTTTGAGCGCGCGCTGGGCCAGGTGGTGGTTACGCTGGACGCCGACCTGCAGAACCCGCCGGAAGAAATACCCAAGCTGCTGGCCAAAATAGAAGAAGGCTATGATGTGGTGGCGGGCTGGCGGCAGATAAGGCACGATTCGCTCTTCCGCAGAATACCTTCCTGGTTCATTAACAAAATAACCAGCCACATTGTAGGAGTGGAGCATCAAGATTATGGCTGCATGCTGCGCGCCTACCGCCGCGAAGTAGTGGACGCCATGAACTCCTGCCGCGAAAGCAGCAGCTTCATTCCCGCGTTGGCCAATATCTATGCCAACAACTTTGTGGAAATACCGGTAAAGCACAACCAGCGCCATGCCGGGGCATCCAAATACGGCTTTGCCCGCCTTATCAAGCTTATGCTGGACCTGTTCACAGGCTTTTCCGACCTGCCGCTTAAAATGGTAAGCCTCATGGGTTGTTTTGTGGCTATGGCCGGGCTGTTGTTCGGTGTATTTTTGTTTATCCGCCGCCTGGTGGCGGGGCCAGAGGCCGAAGGGGTGTTTACCCTGTTTGCCATTATGTTCGTATTTATGGGCCTGCAAATTTTGGTGGTAGGCCTTTTGGGCGAATACATAGGCCGTATCTACCGCGAAGTGCGGCAACGCCCGCGCTTTGTTATAAGAGAAACAAAAGACTGACGCGCTGTAAGGGCTTTTTTACAATGGCTGCAACAGAAAAAACCCGCCTGGTGCTCAAGGTGGATATTGACACCAAAATAGGCTTTATAGACGGGGTGCCCAATTTAATGGAAACCTTTGCCGCGGCCGGCAATCTTAAAGCCTCTTTTTTTGTGGCCATGGGGCCGGACAACTCTGGCCGCGCCTTAAAGCGCCTGTTCAAACCTGGTTTTCTGCGCAAACAGCTTAAGTCGGGTGCGGCCGCCTCTTACGGCCTTAGCACCATGATGTATGGCCTTATTGTGCCTGGCCCCATCATTGCCAGGCAAGCGCCTAAGCTGCTGCCCGCGCTAATGGCCGCCGGGCATGAGGTGGGCCTGCACGGCTGGGATCATGTTTACTGGCACGACAAGGTGCGCTACCTTTCGCCGGAGGCCACGCGCGCCCAGCTTTACCAGGCCGCGCGCCTGTTTGAAGACATAGCCGGCGCCCCACCGGCGGCCTTTGCCGCGCCGGGCTGGCAGGTTACCAACAGCGCCTGGCAGCTAATGGCGGAAATGGGCATAACCCATACATCCTGCACGCGCGGCAGTGTCCCCTTCCGCCCGCTGGTCAACAACCGCCCGCTTCCGCTTTTGGAAATACCCACCACCATGCCCAGCCTGGATGAAGCATTGGGCCATGCGGCCAGCCCCCAACAAGCTGTAACTTGGCTTATCAGCCAGATAAAACCAGGGCGGTTAAATGTTTTTACTTTGCACGGCGAAGTGGAAGGCCGTAATTTCAATCGCCCGTTCAGGCAGTTTTTAAACACCCTGCGGGGCCAGGACATAGAATTTATTACTTTAGGCCAGGCCGCGCTGGAAAGCCTGCGCACTGGCGCGGCGCCAGCGGGCGGCTTCAAATGGGGGCAGGTGCCCAACCGGGCCGGAGAACTGGCCATACAAAGCTGAATTAAACCTTTAGCAAACACCGTCATATTTACCGCGGCGTTTTTAGCAAAGGACCTTTACTATTTTACAACTATGTGGCGGCTAGTTTACTACATATTCATCAGCATAGCGGGCATGCTCTTTCTGCCCGTGTGGCTGTTAAAGGCGCGCCGTAAAGGACGCGCCATTTGGCCGTGTTTGCGCCTGGGCTTAAAAAGCCAAGCCATGCCATGCACCCAAGGCGGCATATGGCTGCATGCCCTAAGCGTGGGCGAAGTTAATTCGGCCCTGCCTTTAGCCCGGGCGCTGAAAGACGCCTATCCCAATGTGCCGCTTTATTTCTCCGTGGCCACCTATACGGGCTATAAGTTGGCGCGGAGCAAACTTAAGGGCACGGCCTGGGTGCTGGCGCGCCCGTTGGATGTGCCGTGGGCGGTGCATAAGTGGCTTAAGCGGCTGGCGCCCAGCTTGTTTATACTGGTGGAAAGCGATATGTGGCCGGCCTGGCAAAGCGCGCTTAGGCTGGCCGGTGCAACCTGCGTGCTGGTAAATGCCCGCATAAGCCCGCGCACCCTGGCGGGCTATAGCAAGTGCCGAGCGCTGGCGCGGCTTTTGTATAAAGACTTTGCGGTAATTTGCGTGCAGAGCGAGCTGGACCGTGAGCGCCTGCAAAGCATAGGTGTTTATGGCGCGCAGGCTTTGGGCAATTTAAAGTTCGACAGCTTGCCCGCCCCGCTAAACGAGGAAAGGCGCGCGGCCTGCGCGCGCGGTTTGGGCTTGAGCTATCCTGCCAATTTGCTGGTTGCCGGCTCCACCCATGAAGGGGAAGAGGAAGCCTGCCTAAACGCCTGGCAAAGCTTATGCCAGCAGGGCTTCGAGGATTTAATTCTACTTCTGGCCCCGCGCGACATATCGCGGGCGCGGCAAATTGCGGCCATGCTGCCCCCTGGCCAGGCCTGGCGTGCCAGCCAAGGCCCCATGCCGGCAAAATGCAATGTGCTTATTCTAGATGTTATGGGCAAGCTGGCCGACAGCTATGCCTTAGCCAAGGTGGCCTTCATTGGCGGGTCTTTGGCGGCACAAGGCGGGCACAACCCGCTGGAAGCGGCAATCCAGGGCGTGGCGGTGGTATTTGGCCCGCACATGGAAGATTTTCGGCAAATGGCCGACGGCCTGCTGGAAGCCGGCGCGGCGTGCCAAATAAATAACCCGCGCGAGCTTTTGCCGCGCATGCGCCATATGCTTACTAATGAAAGCGAAACCGCCAATCAGGGTGTCCGGGGGCGGGCGTTCTGCCTGCAACATCAAGGCGCGGTTAACCACATAATGGCGGCATTGCCGCTTTCAAGGCTTAACTGATGGACTGGCATAAACTGTGGCGCGCCGTTAACGATGAGCGCGAAAAGAGCATAACGCTGCGGGGCTGGCGCGCGCTGCTCCGTGTGGCTTCCTGGGGCTACGGCCTGGGCGCTTCCATACATCAGGGTAGTTACGACTTTGCTCTGCGCGCAAAAATAAAAGTGCCCACCCCGGTTATTGGCATTGGCAACATTACCGCGGGCGGTACCGGCAAAACTCCGCTTACCGTGCGGGTGGTGCAAACCCTGCTTGAATTGGGGCTTAAGGTGGCAATTATCAGCCGTGGCCATGGCAGGCAAAGTAAACGCCCGTATACCTGGGTGTCGCGTGGGGAGGGCCCGCTTTTACCGGCCCACTTGTGTGGCGACGAGCCCTATATGCTGGCAAGCAAACTGCCGGTGCCGGTGCTTACCGGCGCGGACAGGGTGCTGCTGGCGCAAAAGGCCATAGCCGAACTGGGAAGAGTAATTATTGTGGGCGACGACCTTTTCCAGCACCGCCGCCTCCGCCGCGATCTTGATATTGTGGCGCTGGATGCCAGCGCGCCTGTTGGCAATGGTTTTATGCTGCCGCGCGGCCCCCTGCGCGAACCGGCCACGGGTTTGCGCCGGGCGCAGGCCATAGTGCTTACCAGGGCGGAAGACGAACAATTGGTTAAGCAAACTAAAATATGGCTGCGCGGCTTTTGGGGTAATGGGCCTGTCTTAAGCTGCCGTCACCGCGTAAACGCCTTGCACGATATGAACGGCCAAGCTATTGCTTGGCAAGGCAGGCCTAAGGTACTGGCTTTTTGCGGTTTGGCCCGCCCCGACCACTTTGCCGCCAGCCTGAAACAAATGGGCCTTAACGTGGTGGAGTTGGCGGATTTTCCCGACCACCACTGGTTTAGCGCGCGGGAATTGCAAGATTTGGCAGCGCGGGCGCGGGGGCTGGGGGTGCAGGCTTTGGTTACCACGGAAAAAGACCAGGCCAGGCTGCAAGCAGCTTGGAAAGGAGCCCTGCCTCTTTGGATAAGCCGGCTGGAACTTGTTTTTGAAGATGAATTTGCGCTAACCAGGCTTTTAGTTAACGCTTTGGCTGATTGGAAATTAAATTGAAGCTTTCTGTAAAAATACTACAAATTATACTTAAGCTGCTAAGCAAAGTGCCGCTTAGCGTAAGCCGGCGTGCCGGGCGCGCGCTGGGGCGCATGCTAATGCGCCTTGATAAGAAGCACCGCAATATTGTGTTTGATAACCTGCGCTTTTCTTTCCCGGACAAAGACGCGGCCTGGATAGACGGTATTGCCAAAAAATGCTTTGAACATCTGGGCATGATAATTTGCGAGCTGCCCTATCTGGCGGCCGCGCCGGTGGAAAAACTTATCAGCCTTACCCGCGTGCACGGCATGGAACGTATTCAAACGTCGTTTACCGGCCCCAATAAAAAAAGTATTTTCGCCCTTACCGGCCATATTGGCAATTGGGAGTGGTGCAATGTGCTTATGGGCGCACTGGGCGCGCGCGCCAATATAATCGCCCGCCCGCTGGACAACAAAACTCTGGATATTGTCGTCAATAACTGGCGCCAACGCACAGGGCAAAAAGTTATTTCTAAAATGGTAAGCGCGCGCAGGCTGTTGCCGCTTTTAAAAGCCGGGCAAAGCATGGCCACCCTGCTTGATCAGAACATGGACTGGTATGATGGCACCTGGGTGGAGTTCTTTGGCCGCCCGGCCTGTACCAACCATGGCCTGGCTCTGCTGGCCATGTATACCAAAGCGCCGGTTTTTTCGCTGCATTGCTTTCGCGCCGACGATGGCTGCTTCGACATCTACCTTGGCGAGCAAATCCCCCTTAGCCTAAGCGGCGACCGCACTAAGGATGTATGGCAGAACACCCAGAATTTCACTAAAATTTTGGAAGACATTATTCGCCAAAAGCCGGAGCAGTGGCTGTGGATGCATCAACGCTGGAAAACCAAAAATTTCTGCCCCTGGCCCAGGAATAATGGCCATGCTTAAGCCAGAACAAGTGGAACGTATATTGGTGCGAGGCGTAAATTGGGTGGGAGACGCGGTAATGAGCCTGCCCGCCTTGGCCGCCTTGGCGCGGGCCTGCCCTGATGCGCGCATTGAGGTTTTGGCCCGGCCCTGGGTGGCTGAACTTTATGCCATGCAGCCAGGGGTGGGCCGGGTTTTAATTATTGATGAAAAAGGCCAGAACAAAGGCCTTGGTGGCATGATGAGGCTTGTAAAAAATTTGCGCGCCCCCAACTACCAATGGGCCATACTTTTGCAAAACGCCTTCAAGGCAGCGGCGCTTGCCTGGCTGGCGCGCATACCCACGCGCATTGGCTACAGTCGCGACGGACGCGGCTTTCTGCTTACCCAGGCGGTACCCTGTCCCGCTTCCATAAGAAAAGTTCACGAAACCGCCTACTACTTAAATATTTTGCACCAAGTGGGCTTATGCCCCGCCCCCAACCCCAATGGCACAACCCCTGAACTGCATTTAAGCGCCGGCGCCTTGGCATGGGCCAATGAATTTTTGCAACGGCAAAACCTTAGCGGCCCTTTGCTGGGGCTGGCCCCGGGAGCCAGTTTTGGCCCGGCCAAATGCTGGCCAGCGCAAAACTATGCCGCCGCCGCGCGCGAGTTGGCCCAAAAACGCCAGATGACAGTGCTCATCTTTGGCAGCGCCGCTGAAGATGCGGTTGCCCGGCAAGTTATGGAGGGCCTGGGCAACATCAAGGCAATCAATTTGTGCGGCGCTTTAGGCCTGGCCCAGGCGCTGGCCCTGCTGTCTAAGCTAAACCTTTTGCTTACCAACGACAGCGGGCTGATGCATGCCGCCGCCGCCTTGGGCGCCCCCACACTGGCTATCTTTGGTTCCACCAACCCGCAAACCACCCGCCCCTTGGGGCCCAAGGTAACACTTTTGCGCAAGCCTCTTGATTGCAGCCCCTGCTTAAAGCCAGCTTGCCCTCACGGCCACATGCGCTGTTTTTGGGCCATTACCCCGGAGGAAGTTGTGCGGGCGGCTTCAGCGCTATTGAACAATGATGAGGTTAGATGATGAGCACGCGCCGCGCCATATTCCTCGACCGGGACGGCACCATTAATCAGGAAGTCGATTTTTTACGACGAATTGAAGATGTGCGCATATTGCCCGGCGTAGCCAAGGGGCTGATAGAATTAAAAGCGGCCGGTTTTACGCTGGTGGTCGTTAGCAACCAGTCCGGCCTGGCCAGGGGCATTTTTGATGAAGGCGACCTTGCTAATGTGCAACTGGAAATAAAGCGCCAACTGGCCGCCCATGGCGCCAGCTTGGATGGCGCCTATTTCTGCCCGCACCATCCCAGCCAGGGGGTGATAGCGGATTTGGTGCATGAATGCGACTGCCGCAAGCCTAAGCCCGGCCTCATCTTAATGGCCGCCCAAGAAATGGGCCTAGCCCTGGCGGGCTCTTACATGATAGGCGACCGCCTGCGCGACGTAGCCTGCGGCAAGGCGGCGGGGGTTAAATCTGTTTTAGTGGAGAGCGGCCGCCACCTGGAAGACGGAGCGCCGCGCAGCCTTGATGAAACTCCGGATTTTATCGCACGCGATTTTAGCGCCGCGGTTGCATGGATTTTGCGCCATGAAAATACTGATAGTTAAAATATCAGCTTTGGGTGATATCATCCACAGCCTGCCAGTGGCCATGGCCATTCGCGCCCAAGTGCCCGGTGCGCGTATAGACTGGGTGGTAGAAGCGCCGTCCTTCAATTTATTGGAAGGCCACCCGGCCCTTGGCAAAGTTTTTTTAAGCCCGCGCCATATATTTAAAAAAAGCTGGCGGGCGGGCATAAACACGCTGCCAGGCTTTATAGGTGAACTAAGGCAAGAATACTACGATGCGGTGTTGGACTTGCAAGGATTGATGAAAAGCTCCATCTTTGTTCTGCTTTGCCGCGCCAGGCGCAAAATAGGCTTTGCCGGCGGTAAAGAGCCGCTATCCCGCCTGCCCTTAAGCGAGCCTTTGCCACCCTATGACATAGAGCGCCACGCGCTGGATCGCTATTTGGATTTGCTGGCACCTTTGGGCCTGGCCCGCCCGCAAAAGGTGGAATACGGCCTGGCGCCTAAACCCGAACTTGTAACTAGCTGGGCGGAGAAGCTTAAGGGCCAGGGCCCGCTTGTGCTGCTGCACCCGGTAGCCAAATGGGATACCAAGCTTTGGCCTGAAGAACACTGGGCTAAACTGATAGATGGGTTAACTGCCCAAGGCGTGCGGGTGGTTTTAAGCGGAGCGCCGGAAGACAAAGCGGTTAACCAGCGCATTATTGCTATGCTGCTAACACAAACCAACGTTTACGACCTGAGCGGCCAAACCAGCCTGCAAGAGCTAATGGCCGTTCTCACCTTGGCGGGCGCGGTGGTATCCACCGACACCGGGGTAATGCATTTAGCCGCGGCCTTAAACCGTCCCTTGGTGGCCCTGTTTGGCCCCACCGCGGCCAACCGCACCGGGCCATATGGCGCGGGGCATGTGGTGCTAAGCGCGCCCTTAAACTGCCGGCCGTGCTTCCGCCGCCAGTGTCCAAACCATATATGCATGCCGAACATTAACCCGCTGGAAGTATTGGACGCAACCATGTTAAAATTAAACACCAGCAAACCGCAGGGCTGTTGGTAAATCTTTACACGAAAGGTAATGTCTATGAAATTTTTGGTTACCGGCGCGGCGGGGTTTATAGGCTCAACATTATGCGCGCGCCTGCTTAACGCGGGTCACCAGGTAGTTGGCATAGACTGCTTTACCGACTATTATGCGCGCACGCTGAAAGATGCCAATTTAAGCCAGCTGCTTATCCACCCCAACTTTACATTGCACGCGCAAGATTTAGCCGCTATTGACCTGCCCCCTCTGCTTAAACAAACTCATGCCGTGTTGCATTTGGCGGCTCAGGCCGGGGTGCGCGCCTCCTGGGGCAGCAGCTTCAACCACTATACACACAGCAATATTACCGCCACCCAAAAGTTGTTAGAGGCCATGAAGGGCACTAATTGCCGCTTGGTTTACGCCAGTTCCAGTTCGGTATACGGCCAGGCCCTAACCCTGCCCACCGCCGAAAGCGCGCCCTGCCACCCCCTTTCGCCCTACGGGGTTACCAAGCTGGCTGCGGAAAACCTGTGCTGGCTGTACCATGCAAACTATGGCCTGCCCACAGTGTCGTTGCGTTTTTTTACGGTTTACGGTCCGCGCCAACGGCCCGACATGGCCTTTCATCGTTTTATCCGCGCCATGCTCACAGGCGAGGAAATTAATGTGCTGGGCGACGGCCGGCAAAGCCGCGACTTTACTTTTGTAGACGACATTGTGGAGGCGGTTATCGCCGCGGCCCTTTCCCCAGAAGCCCCTGGCCAAACTTTCAATCTGGGCGGCGGGGTTCGCGCCAGCATAAAAGAAGTTATTGCCATACTGGAGACCGCGCTTAATACTAAAGCGCGCGTAGCATATAATCCCATTGCATTGGGTGATGTGCGCGATACTTTTGCCGACACCACGCTAGCGCAAAAAGCATTGGCCTTTCAACCCCGGCGCAGTCTGGAACAGGGTTTAAATTTGCAGCTAGACTGGATGAAAGAAAATTCGGATTTATTGCAAAAGGCGTGAACATGTCTTGTCTGGACTCTCATATCCAAACGGTGATTACCGCAAGCCCAAAACGGGTGCTGGTTACCAAGCTGGGCCACATTGGCGACGTGCTGGTAACAACCCCTTTTTTTAAAGTGCTTAAAAAAATTTTTCCCGGTGTGCGCACTACCGCTTTGGTTAACCAGGGTACCGAGGAAATGGCGCAGGGCTGCCCTTATATTGATGAAGTATTAATAGTTGAAAGAGACAAAAAAACACTTCGGCAACGCATGGGCTCCAGCTTGCGCTTAATATGCGCGCTTAAAACTCATCCGTTTGATATGTCGTTCGAGCTTTCCGCCGGCGACCGCGGTTCTTACATGTGCAGAATTGCCGGCGCGCGTTTGCGGGTTGGTTTTGCCTCGCCCAACGGCCACGTGCGCGATAAATTTTTTCATGCTTTAGCAACGCGTGAAGAGGCGGGCTGTCACGAAGTGGAAAATTTTTTGCGCCAGCTCTGTATCTTCAAGCGCCCGTTCACTACGCCGGCCCTGCAATGGCAGCCCAATAGCGAGGCCCTGGCGCACGCTCAACGAATAATAGACGAAAACCACCTTAAAAAATTTGTACTGATGCATCCCACCTCGCGTTGGATGTTTAAAACCTGGACTCCGGAAAAAAACGCGTTTGTGATACGCCATCTGAATAGCCAAGGCTGGCGAGTTTTGCTCAGCGCCGGGCCAGAGGGCAAAGAAATGGCGTTCATCGAAAAAATTCTTGCTTACCTTAGCCCCGGCCCCATGCTGGTAAACGTGGCGGGCAAGCTGAACCTTACCCTTTTGGGCGCGCTTTTACAGAAAGCCAGCCTATTCTTCGGTGTGGACAGCGCGCCCATGCACCTGGCCGCGGCCGTGCAAACCCCAGTGTTGGCCCTGTTTGGCCCCTCGGGCGAGCATATGTGGGGCCCATGGCAAGTACGCCACCGGGTACTGAGCGGCGAATGCGCCATTCGCCCCTGTGGCAAGGACGGCTGCAATGGCAGCAAGATCTGCCGCTCCCTGGTGGAAATGCCGGCGCAGACGGTATGCGCGGCCATAGATGAAATGCTGGCCGAGGTTTGATTATGCGTATTGGCTTTATAAGGCGTAAATATGATTTGAGCGGCGGGGCGGAAGTGAGCCTGCGCCTTTTGGTGGAGGCCTTTTTGCAAAAGGGGCACCAGGTGGCGGCGCTGGCCGAAAGCTGGCAAGGTACGCCCCCCTCTGGCATGCGATTTGTTGAAGTGGCGGGGGGCAGCGGCGCCGGCGGCGCCCGCGCCTTTGCGGCTAACGCCTTAAACAAACTGCGAGCGCTGGAGCTGGACACCTGTCTTTCATTGGAAAGGGTGCCCCATGTGCCTTTTTTTCGCGCTGGCGATGGTTGCCACAAGGCCTGGCTCCAGCATCGCGCCCCTTTTGAGGGCTGGCTAAAACGCAAAACCTTCGCGCTCAATCCGCGCCACCGCACCCTGCTTGCGCTGGAAGAGCAAATGTTCACATCGCCTTCGCTAAAAAAAGTAATTGCCAACAGCCGAATGGTGGCCGAGGAAATTACCCGCTATTACAACCTGCCCCCTGCCCAAATAGAAGTTATATACAACCCTGTGGACATGAAGCGCCTGGCCGCCGGCCAGGCGGCGGCCCCTGTTTTGCGCAGCCAGCTTGGCCTGACCGGCCACGAAAAAATTTTACTTTTTCTTGGCACCGGTTTTGAGCGCAAAGGCCTGGCCTTTATCATAAAGGCCCTGCCGCAACTGCCCAACACGCGCCTTTTGGTGGCCGGGCAAGGCAGTACCGCGGCTTACGCCAGGCTGGCTGAAAAGCTTAAGGTGGGGCGGCGGGTAATGTTTCTGGGCCTGCGCGCCGATGCCGGCGCGCTGCTTGCCATTGCCCAGGCGCTGGTGCTGCCCACCATTTACGATCCCTGCGCCAATGTGTGCCTGGAAGCTTTAGCCTTTGGCAAGCCGGTGGTTACCACCGCGGCCAATGGCGCCAAAGAATTTATTGTGCCTGGTAAAAACGGCTTTGTTGTGGAAAACCCGGCCAACGCCGCGGCCCTGGCCGAGGCCTGCCTGCGGGCCCTGGCGCTAGACGGCCCGGTAGAAGCACGGCTTAACACTATGGAAAACTGGCTTAGCCAGATAGGCCTGATTATGGGCGTTAGCCGCTAAGGCCGCCCCTTAACGAACGCACCGCGCTTTATGGCCGGCTAGCTGCTGAAGCCTCATTTTGCTTGAGCTAAGCGGCAAAATGGCGGATAAAGTGGTATTCTTAAAAGGTGTGCAACTAACTTTATATATTATGTATTAACATAAAATTCAGATAATTTTGCGACGCCGCAACCTGTCGCGGCTTAATTTACCAAGGCTGTAACATGAACGTGGATCGAAAAAAAATCAGGCATGCCATCAAACGCTTTAGCCATCTCAAGGTGCTGGTCATTGGTGATGTGATGCTGGATCGCTTTATCTGGGGCAAAGTAAAACGCATTTCTCCCGAAGCCCCGGTGCCGGTGGTGGAGGTAAGCAGCGAAACCGCCATGCTGGGCGGGGCGGGCAATGTTATGCGCAACCTTAGCACCTTGCAGGCCAAGGTGGGCTTATGCGCTTTAGTGGGCAACGACGAAGCGGGCAGGCAAGTGGCGAGTTTGCTTAGCGCGCTGGGTGACGACCTTACTGGCCTGGTGCAAACCAACAAACGCCCCACTACCTTGAAAACCAGGGTGGTGGCCCACAACCAGCAGGTGGTAAGGGTGGACCATGAAAAACGCGGTCCGCTCTCAGCCAGGGCCATAGGCGCCATGCAAAAATATATTGGGGAAATGCTGCCTAGCGTGCAAGCGGTTATTATAAGCGACTACGCCAAAGGGGTGGTATGCTCCCAAGTTCTGGCTCCGGTGCTGAATGCGCGGGACAAGGTGGTGGCGGTAGACCCCAAAGTGGAAAACATGTCTTTGTTTAAGGGGGTAAGTGTTGTCACCCCCAACCACTTGGAAGCCGTGGCCGCGGCTGGAGTTTCGCTGGACGACCCTGGGCACGTGGACAAGGCGGGCCGTATTTTGCTGGCCAACCTGGCCAGCCAAGCCGTACTTATAACCCAGGGCGAGCAGGGTATGAGCCTTTTCAGCGCTCAAGGCAAAGTGCACATTCCCACCACCGCCAAACAGGTATACGATGTAACCGGCGCCGGCGATACCGTGATAAGCACCCTTACCCTGGGACTGGCCGCGGGCCTTAGCTACGCCGAAGCCGCCTGGCTGGCCAATTGCGCGGCCGGCATTGTGGTGGGGGAAGTGGGTACCTCCACTATAGAACAACATACCCTGCTTAACGCGGTATAACTCGAACTTTTTAAAAGGGCTTATTGTGGCTAAATATCTGGTAACCGGAGGGGCTGGCTTTATTGGCTCTAACCTGGTGGAAAAACTAGTTGCTATGCGGCAGGAAGTGGTGGTGCTGGATAACCTGTCCAACGGCAGCCAAAGCAACATCTCCCCTTTTATAACCCATGGCGTAACTTTTATAGAGGGCGACGTGCGCGATGCCGCCACCTGTGAACACGCGCTTGAAGGGGTGGACTACGTATTGCACCAGGCGGCCCGTGGCAGCGTGCAGCGCTCTATGGAAGACCCCTTGCTCTCCCACGATATCAATGTAAACGGCGGGCTTACCCTTTTGCAGGCCGCGCTTAAAGCCAAAGTAAAGCGCCTGGTGGCGGCCAGCAGTTCTTCGGTTTACGGCAACCGCCAGCCAGCCAGCGCGCCCAAGCGCGAAGATATGGACATGCGCCCCTTAAGCCCTTATGCGGCCAACAAGGTTTGCATGGACTATTACTGCCGGGTTTACAGCCAGGCATACGGGCTGGAAACAGTCAGCCTGCGCTACTTCAACGTCTTTGGCCCCCGCCAAAACCCCAAAAGCGCTTACGCCGCGGTTATCCCCAAATTTTTGTTCAGCCTGCTGGAAGGCGAGCGGCCGCTCATTTATGGCGACGGCCGGCAAAGCCGCGACTTTACCTATGTGGATAACGTGGTGGCCGCCAACCTGGCCGCCTGCGCCGCCCCCGGCATAAGTGGCATGTCTTTCAATGTGGGCGCCGGGGCCTCGCACAGCCTGCTCCAATTGCTGGCCATCTTGAAAGAACTGACCGGCCGGGAAGACATAGAGCCGCTTTTTGCCCCCGCGCGAACGGGCGATGTGCAATACAGCCTGGCCGATTTGACTCAGGCCCAAAAACATCTCAACTACCATACAGTGGTTAATTTCCGGCAGGGTTTGGGCAGAATAGTTGAACTGGCCAGACGTGGGGATTATATACAGCAATGAACATACGCCCAGCCCTTGACAAAGCCAGCGAAATAAACCTGTGGCTTTTGCTTTTATGCATACCCCTGAGCATGGTAACCACGCTCCGGGAAATACTTACCTTCAGCGCGCTCTTATGCACGCTTTTAATGCTGGGCCTTAAAACCCGCACCCTTTATAAAGACCGCATATGGATAATGTGGGGCATTCTCATATTGCTGGCGGTTATATCCCTTTTCTACAGCACAGACTTTGCCTACAGCTTAAGCACCATACGCCGCGAGCTGGGCAAAGGGCTGATGATGTTTTTTATTGGCCTGCATATCATAGCTCAGCCCCCCGCATTGGCCAAAACCTGGCGGGTGCTGCTGCTGGGCCTTGTTTTAATGAGCCTTGCCGGGCTCATTATAAGTATCCCCTCTTTGCAGCACAGCGGCTGGAGCCTGGCCTTTACCCGAACCTTTCGCGCGGCCTCGCTTACCATGGACTACGGGCACTTTGCCGCTTACCTGGCCATTACCTTTCCCTACCTGTTGTTGGCGCCCTTGGCGTTTGCCTGGCGCGGGCGGGCCCGCTGGATTTTGTGGGGCCTGGCCCTTGGGCTGGCTTTGTTGGCCGCCTATTTTACCTTTACCCGTATTTTGTGGCTGTGCCTGCCCTTAAGCGCGTTGCTCTACGGCTGGCTTATGGTGCGGCGGCGTATGCGCCTGGTGCTGGCGGGCGCCGTACTGGCGGCTATGGCTTTATTTATTTTTGTGGCGCTACCCTATCACAGCCACGGCGAAAAATGGGAAAACGCCATGGAAGACCCATCGGCCGTGGGCGGCACCGCTGGCGATCTGGCCAAAATATGGATTTTTGTTATTGAAAAAACCAAAGAGCACCCCCTGCACGGAGTGGGCTTTGGCAAGCTAAGTTTTCTAAAGGCTTACCCCGAATTTGTAGAAGCCACTCAGCCGCTTTTGCAGCACGCCCACAACATCTTTGCCGACTACCTGGTGCAAATGGGCCTGCCCGGAGCGGCGGCTCTTATACTGTTCCTTCTGCTTTTGGCCGCACGCCTGTGGCCGCACGCTCCCCCCGCTTCTGGCGATGTGCCCGGCGCCTTCCGCCTGGCCACTCTGATAATGATGGGCAGCTATATATTACGCAGCCAGGTTGATGAATATTTCATTGACGAGCCGGCCCTGCTGTTTTGGCTGCTGATGGGCTTGAGCCTGAAAAGCCGCCTTATGCCGGCAAAGGCAACCGTGGTAAAATGAATAACTGAGTAAAGGCGCTAAACCTCGTTTTTGAATTAAGGAGTTACCGCATGAATATTTGCGTGGTAGGCGTGGGCTATGTGGGCCTGGTTACCGGCGCCTGTTTTGCCGAATTGGGCATTAACGTGTGCTGTGTAGACAACGATGAGAATAAAATAGAAAATTTGAAAAAAGGGCGCATCCCCATTTATGAGCCGGGCCTGGCGGAAATGGTGGCGCGCAACTACGAACAGGGGCACCTGCGCTTTACCACCAGCCTGGAAGAGGCGGTAACCAACGCCCTGGTGATTTTCATTGCGGTGGGCACGCCGCAAGGCAGCGATGGCGCCGCCGATCTGCAATACGTATGGCAGGTGGGGGCCAGCATAGGCCAATGCATGCACGGCTACAAAGTGGTGGTAACCAAATCCACCGTACCGGTGGGCACCGGGCAGAAGCTGGCTAAGCTGATAGCCGAAAACCAGGCTGCCCCCATTGCCTTTGACATAGTAAGCAACCCTGAATTTTTACGCGAAGGCTCGGCCATTGAAGATTTTATGCGGCCCAACCGCGTGGTAATAGGCGCACAGAGCGATCAGGCCAAGGCCATCATGCGCGATCTCTACGCGCCCCTGTACCTTCTGGAAACGCCCTTTGTCATTACCGACGTGCTTTCCGCTGAAATGATAAAGTACGCCAGCAATGCCTTTTTGGCCACTAAAATAAGCTTTATAAACGAAATGGCCAACTTGTGTGAGCTAATGGGCGCCAACGTAAATGTGGTGGCCAAGGGCATTGGCTTGGACGGCCGCATTGGTCCTAAATTTTTGCACGCCGGGCCAGGTTACGGCGGCTCCTGCTTCCCCAAAGACACGGCGGCGCTGGCCACCTTGGCCAAAGAAAAGGGCTACCAGTTCCGCATTGTGGAAACAGTTATGGAAGTAAATGAGCGCCAACGCAAACGCATGACAGAGAAGATAAGCGCGGCCTTCAACCATAACCTGCAAGGCAAAAAAATAGCGGTGCTGGGCCTTACCTTCAAACCCAACACCGACGATATGCGCGAATCTCCCAGCCTGGATATATTACCCGCGCTGAAAGAAAAAGGCGCTACCCTTAAAGCCTACGATCCGGCCGGCATGGACGCAGCCGCCCATTACCTGCCCTGGCTGGAGCTGGGGCAAAACGCCTACGACACCATGAATGGCGCCCATGCCCTGGTGCTTTTAACCGAGTGGAACCAGTTCCGCAACCTGGACTGGGCCAAGGTAAAAGAGCTTATGGCGGGCAAGGTGGTGCTGGACTTGCGCAATATCTACCCCCCGGAAAAAGTGCGCGAACACGGCTTCACCTACTTTAGCGTGGGGCGTCCGTAGCTGGGCGCCTAATCCGCAAACCAAGGCCCGGCCGCCCTGGCGGCCGGGCCTTGCCACATTTAGTTACGGCCTGCGCTAAAAGGCGCGCATCCACTCGGGCCGCAGGTTAACCTTGCCCTCCAGGGCCTTTTTAATAAGCGCCATTACCTTCTCGCGGTCCGCGGGCAATTGCGCGCGAATGGGCAAATAATTGCTGGCGTGGTTGGCGGTGAACATGCCGTTGCTTAAATGTGTGTTGGCAAACAACACCCCCAGCTCAGCCAGCAGTTCCAACTGGTCGGGCAATTGATAGCTGCCCTGGCGGGCTTCATCGTAAATGGGAGTGCCGGGCGGCAGCATAAGGGTAAGCGCGCCCACGTACTCCGGGTCTATCTTAGTTAAAAGCTCACCAGTGGCAATAGCGTGCTCCAAACTACCCTCGCGGCCGGCCAAACCCACAATAACCGTGATGGAAAGAGCAATGCCCGCTTCCTTAAGGCGCTTCGCCTGGGTTATAAGCTTTTCCGGGTCCGCCCCTTTTTTAACTTTTTTCAACACCTCCGCGTGCCCGCTTTCCACCCCGTAATACACCATGGAAAGCCCCAGTTCGCGCAGGCGCTTTAAGTCCGCATCACTTTTCATGGCCACGCCCTTGGCGTTGGCGTAAGTGGAAACCCGCTCCAGCCAGGGCAGCCGCTCTTTAATATTGGTGAGCAGCCATTCCCAATGGCGCATGGGCATGATAAAGGCATCGCCATCCATGACAAACAGACGGTTTTGGTGGCGGCAGTGCTTTTCCGCGTATTTCAGGTCTTTTTCCCAAATGGCGCGGTCTTTTATGGCAAAGCGCTTATCTTTGAAAGCCTCGCAAAAGGTGCATTTATTGTGCGAGCAGCCTAATGTTGCTTGCAGCAAAATACTGTAAGCTTCGCTGGGCGGACGTATACAGTAGCCCTGATGATCCAATCCTTCTCGTGTGAACATTACTGACCTCCAAAATGTTAAATAAACCACGCGGCCAGGCCAACATGGTTAGTCATTTCATAAACAGCTTGTAACGCCGCCTGGAACAGGCGGCGCGGCGGCAACGCCGCCGGGAGCTAAGCAAAAATCACACTTTTTGCTTCGCAATCCGTCATAAATACCCCTAAAGGGGGATTTATGAAATAACTTCTAGCAATTTTTCAATGCCCTTTTTATATAATAAGTCGGCCCGCGTAAATGTAAAGCCGGGCGCGGGCTTAAGCATTTGCTTTAGAGTCTCCCTGGCGCTTCAGCGCCAGGCGCGACGGTGCGTTAAAACCGTCCGGTATTATTATGAAACAGCTTGCAATTAAGCCAAAGGCAGTTTACAGGCATCCACCCAGCTTATGGCGCGGGCGCAGGCAAACAATTCATCGCAGCTAAGCTCTATGGCCGAGTTTCCACTGCCGCAGGCGGGAAACATAGTGCCAAAACGCTGCATAGACACATCCAGATAAACCTTAACCAAAGGGCTGGCCAAAGCAAAAGGGCATACCCCGCCCGGCGCATGGCCAGTAAAGGCCAGCGTTTCCTCGGGCGACATCATTTTGGGCTTTATGCCAAAGGCGCTTTTAAACTTTTGGTTGTCAATGCGGGTGTCGCCGGCGGTAACCAAAAGTATGCAGGCCTCCCCGTTTCTGAAGGCCATGCTTTTGGCAATGCGCGCCGGAATAACGCCCAAAGCCTCGGCCGCCAGTTCCACGGTGGCGCTGGACTTTGCAAGCTCGCGCACCAGCTCGGCCTTATTCCACTGCTTAAGATATTCCCTTACTTCCGCAACGCCCATGCTTCCTCTCAAAAGCCAACCGGCCAGTTGTTAACTGGCCGGCGCAAAAGCGGTTAATTTAACAACGGCCCTAGGCCCGGTGGCTGTCATTCAACGCCGGCAACTCGTCCTCACTAAAGTCCAGGCTGTATAAGCGTTCGCGCATGGCGGCACATTCAAAGTTGAGGCCGCAATGCGCTAAACATACTTTATCGGCCCGGTCGAACTCGCCGAAACAACTAACACGTTTAAACATGTCTTCCGACTTCAAGGCTACAGACAAATGATATCTCCTTCATTAATTCAAGAACACCCGCTTGTATTCACGCATGTCCTGCATGGCCAGCCCCACGCCCACCACCACACTGGTAAGCGGATCATCGGCCACATAAACCTTCACGTTCATCTCTTTTTCCAAAAGCTTATCCAACCCCTTTATCAGGGCGCCGCCGCCGGTAAGCACAATGCCGTACTCGGCAACATCGGCGGTAAGCTCGGGTGGGGTTTTCTCAAACGCCCGGCGCACACTCTCCACAATAATCTGCACCGGCTCGTTCATGGCCTCGCGTATTTCCGCATCGGTCAAAGTTACGGTCTTGGGAATGCCATCCACCAGTCCCTTACCGCTCACTTCCATGGTTATGGGCTGGGCTAGCGGATAAGCCGAACCAATGGTCATCTTTACCCGTTCGGCCGTGTTCTCCCCCACCAAAAGCTGATAGGTTCGCTGAATATAGCGGGCAATGGCCTCAGTGGCCTCGTCGCCGGCCACCCGCACCGATTCGGCATAGGCGGTGCTGTACAGCGAAATAATGGCCACCTCGGTAGTGCCGCCGCCAATATCCACCACCATGCTGCCCCGGGGCTGGTCGATGGGCAAGCCGGCCCCTAGGGCCGCGGCCATGGGTTCTTCAATAAGATAGATGTCGCGGGCGCCCGCCTGGGCGGCGCTTTCAAGAACCGCGCGCTTTTCCACCTGGGTTACACCGGAAGGCACGCCAATGAGCATGCGGGGTTTCATCATACCTGTAGCCGAACGCACCTTTAAGATGAACTCGCGCACCATAACCCGGGTGAGATCAAAGTCGGCAATCACGCCGTCTTTCATGGGGCGGCTGGCAATGATGGAGGGGTTGGTGCGGCCCAAATACTCTTTGGCCTTGTGCCCCACGGCAATGGGCTTGCCGCTGTCGCGGTTTATGGCCACCACCGAAGGCTCATTCAAAATAACCCCCTGGCCCTTGATATAGATCAAGGTGTTAGCCGTGCCCAAGTCAATGGCCACATCTTTGCTGAACATGCCCAGAATTTTACCCAGAATCATCTAACGTCCCTCCATGGCAGTAAAGCCCCAGCTCACTCAAAATGCTTAATGGTGGAAGCCACCATATGCCCGGCCATTTGCAGGGCCTGGGCTTCCTCATAATCTATCACCCGCTCGCTACGGCCGGCAAAGGCCCACACCCCCACCATTTCCCGCCAGGCTAAAAGCGGCACACCTACAAATGCATTATACCCCCTAATGGGCTCATCCGGCGATATAAGAAATGACTTTCCCGGCAGCGGAGTAAGCCGGGAATGGGCCAGTGGTTTGGCCTCGCGCAGCACCCAGCCCATCAACCCCTGGCCCAGCGGGTAGGTGCGGCTTTTAAGCCCGCTTAAAGATGGGCCGTCCACCGCCTCCACCACAAATTTTTTATGGCCCGGCATCAAAAGGCATAAAAAGCCCATGGAAAGGCCGGTGTAACGTCGGCCCGCGTCCAGCACAACGGCATAGTACTCTTTAAGGTCGCGAAACACCAGGTGAGCATTGCCCAGATCGTACATCAAATCTAAAATACGGCCGTACATGGCCTCGCGGGCGCAGGTTTCATGCTGCATAAGCAGCATGGCAAAAAAGCCGGCAAATTCACGCACCGTCTTTTTTTCCCGTTCGGTAAACACTGAGCGCTTTTTGGTGTCCACCACCAGCACCCCGGCATCCCCCACGGGCACCGCCAAAAAGGCCTTTATCTCCTCGTCTTCCTCGTAAAAGCCCGAGCTGGTAACCGCCTGTTGGCCCGGCCCGGCATCCACCGGCAGCCCGTGCTTCATAACATAGCCAACCAGGCCCTCGCCTAGGGCAAAGGTTCTTTCACCGCGGAAACCGCGCGACAGGCTGTGCCAGGCCGCCGCCTTCAGCTTGCCTTCAACGTCACGCAGAAAAAGAGCCGCGGTAAATGCCTCGGTAAGATCGGCCAAAAGGTTGATGGCCACTTTCAATTCCGGCCTGGCAAAATTCATCTGTTACCTGGTTTGCAAAGGTTGGCAAAAGAGCGGTCATAACTGGCCTCGCCCGTCACGGAAAAAAAGCAGCCGGGAATCTCCCCTTTGGCGCGGTGGTAGCCAACGCACTGGCAGCACAGACCCAAACGCGGGCAAGCGCTATAGGTACAGGTACAGTGCTCCAGGTTTTTTTCCCGGGATGGACAGGGAATTGTCATAGAGAACTCTCTAATATCATGGGAAAAACAGCAATGAAAACCAATAAGCCTAAAAACACTTAGCAGATTCGGGCCGACAAATAGTTACATAATTATTATAGCTATTTATGTAAACTGTCAACCACCCCGCAAGCGCCCGCGCCAAATCCTGAATATCTGGCCCCGGCCCTGGCCGCTAAGCCGCAAAGGGGCCTTGCCAACTTGCGGCCAGGCCTTTACAGTTAGGCTAAAAGCTTTAAGGAGACAATATGCCTGAACTGCCGGAAGTGGAAAGCGTACGCCGCACAATAGCCCCGCAAATTTTGGAACAAAGCTTTGTAAGGGTTGAGTGTGCCCCCTACCCGCGCCTGTTGCGGCCTTCGCCGGAGCTATTGGCCAGCAACCTCACGGGCAAGCAAATACAAGGCGTGGAGCGCCTGGGCAAGCTCTTAATTGTAACTTTAAGCCAGGGCGCTTTTTTAACCATTCACCTGGGCATGACCGGCCAGCTTATCTACAGCCCGCGGGAAGTGGAGGCCAGCCATCTGCATCTGGCCGCCAGGCTAAGCCGTGGCTTTTTGTATTACCGCGACCCCCGACGCTTTGGCGCGCTGCGCTTTTACCCTAACCAGGCGGAACTGAACCTGGTCTTGAAAAAAATGGGCCCGGATGCGCTAACGATCAGCGACCGCGATTTTGCCAAAGCCATAGGCGGCCGTTCGGCACCGGTGAAGATGCTACTGCTTAATCAGGCGCTTTTGAGCGGGGTGGGCAACATCTATGCCGATGAAGGCCTGCACTTGGCCCGCATAACCCCCACCAGGCCCGGTAGCGAGCTGAGCGGGCCAGAGCTTAAGCGCCTTAACCGGGCGCTGCAAAAAGTCATGCTTAAATCTCTTGAATTGGGCGGGTCTTCGGTAAAAAATTTTGTGGACGCCAACGGCCGGCCCGGCACCTTTCAGGAAGAACACCGGGTTTACCAGCGTGCCGGGCAAAACTGCCCGACATGTAAGGGCATTATCCAAAAAATGGTGTTAGGCGGGCGCTCCACCCACTACTGCCCCCGGTGCCAGATCTGACGGCTGGGCTTTTTTGTGGTGGCCGCGCCCCCTGCCGCTGGGAAGCTGGTTGGCCAGGTCAAAGCCCAAAAATTCGGCCAGCATACAGGCATCCGCAAAATAGGCCTTTTGCCTTAAGCGCTGGGGCAGCTTAGGGTATACTCCGTAAAAATAATAAATCGGAGTGGCGGCCCGGCACAGCCTATCCAGCAGGCGGCGGCCAAAGCCGCCATGGTTGAGCAAGTTGCCCAGTTCTTCGCGCACCGCCAGCATCCAGGCGTTGCGCCCCATTTGCTGGCGGCATATGCTATTTTCCAAAACCGGCCAAAGCAGTGCGGCTAAAGCCAAAAACTCCTCCCTGTGCTTAGAGGCGTCGTGGCGGGCCATAAGCTCTTGGGCTCTCATGAAGGCCGGGCTGTCGGCCGGCCCATAGGCTTGGGCCAACGCGGGAAAAAGCACAAACAAGGTGCCATATTGCCGGCCCAGGCTTAACCAGGGGGCGCAGGCGCCGCCCAGAAGGTCACGCATGAGTTCGTCGCGAATGCGGCTGTCCGGACACACGGCAAGCTCGCCTTGGCGGGCTATTACCGCGCCTTCTGTCTCCGCGGTTAAGGCAAAGCCGGTACGGGCGGCGTGGCGCAAGGCCCGCAAAATGCGCACCGGGTCTTGGTGAAAGCGCAAATCCGCCTCGCCCACAGCGCGGATTAGCCCGTTTTTAAGGTCGGCCATGCCGCCCACATAATCCACAATGCTGAAATCAGCAATATTGTAGAACAGAGCGTTTATGGTTAAATCGCGCCGCCAGGCGTCTTCAGCCGGGGTGCCGTAGTGGTTGTCGGCCACCAGGGTCTGCTCCTGCTCGGCCTCGGCCAAAGAGCGGAAGGTGCTGACTTCCACGATTTTATTGCCAGGGAAAAACACCTGCACCAGCCTGAAACGGCGGCCAATTATGCGGCTGTTGCGAAAAAGGCGGCGCACCTCCTCGGGCGTGGCGCTGGTGCTGATGTCAAAGTCCTTAGGCCGGCGGCCCAGCAGCAGGTCGCGTACGCTGCCGCCCACCAAATAAGCTATATAGCCTTTTTTGTGCAGCCGGTAGAGAACACTTAAGGCATCAGCATCTATATGTTTACGGCTGATATTGTGCTCAGTGCGGGGAATGATCAGCGGAGCGGGCAGATGGGACGCGGCCTGATCTATTTCTTTTGGCGAATGCGAAGGCAATAAACTACTCACCTTGAAAAGTGCTACCTCTATGCCTACTGGCATTTTGGTCTCTATAATAACGCATGGCCGGCCACCCGGCAATATTGAAGAATAAAGAGAGCGTTCTTGGCATTAAAGCATGCCTCTTAACGCAGTGTCTGCCGTTCTTCAACTAAAGCGCGCCACTTTTCATGGTAACTGTCCGAGTGAGGCAGATCGCAAACCAAGGCAATGCTCTCTAAAAAGTCAGCGGGCGCCATAAGCGGCGGTCGGCCGGCCTGGTTCATAAGGGCATAGGCCTCATTGGTTACGGGAAGATAGCCAACCTGCAGGCACAACCGGGCCTGCACCGCCGGCTCTAGCAAATAATTTATAAAGTCATGGGCGGTTGAAAAATTTTTGGTTCGTTGAGGAATGGATACGCTCTCCACCCAACCAAGATAGCCCTCGCGCGGGGTAACCATTACCCAATTGGGATTTAAGCGCATGATATGGTAGGCATCGTTACTGTATACCAAGGCCAAGGCCAGATCGTTTTCCTGATCCAACCACTCCAGCGCGTTGTTGGTAACAATTCTGCTGCTACCCAAGAGCACGGTAACCTTGCGCCAGGCGCGTTCCAGGCAGGCTTCATCCTGGCTGTCCATGGCCTCGCCCGCCATTTTAAGCGCCAGCGGCATAAGGTTGGAAAAGTCTTCAGGAATCAGAATTTTTCCCTTGACCTCACTGCGCCATAAATCGGCATAACCGCCAACCTTGGCCGGGTTTAGCTGCTTGCTGTTTACCAGAAGGCACATTACTCCTCCGGCTATGGGCACAGTGTATTTGTTGTTGTGATCCATATCGGAAATATTGCGCAAGGCCGGGGGCATGGAACTGAGATTGGGTATCAGGGTGTGATCCAGCTCGCGCAGCCCAACGCGGGTTTGCAAAATACGCTGGTTGTAATACTGGGTGGCAACCAAATCCACCGGATCCCGCTCGGTGCCCTGCCTCATCCTTATAAACAGAAGGTAGGCGGTTGTGTAATAAATCGGGTTTATTTTAATATCATGGGCAAGGGCAAATTCATCGAAAATACTCATATCAATGGTTTCGGCTTTGACCATGAAGTTGAACAGCGGCTTAAGCCCGCTGGGGTTGCGCACATCTCCGGCCAGGCTTGGCAGAGATTGCCCCAGCAGCAAAAGCAGCGTAATTAATAACAAGCAAATTCTTTTCATCTGTTCCCTCACACTGTTACCTACGCCGTATATTGTAATGGCGAGCCATTACTGGCACAAACTTTATTTCAAAAAAAATTTTTAATAAAATTAAATAGTTACACTGAGGAGAATAATGTTGACGCAAAAAATTACCAGGCAAAAGTGTCCATTTTCCAGACAGATGCCGGCAAGCCAATTACAATTATTAGATAATTTATTATAATTATTTACTTTTATTGCGCCTGTCACATATCTGCCTAATGAGACATGGCGGCCAGCTCGTCCAGCATTTGCTGATAGTTTTGCGGAAGATGGGGAAAAACGCAGTGAGAACAGTCTTTAATACCGCCTGGCAAAAAACGCGGATTGCCCGGGCAGGTGGGGCGATGGTAGAGCGGGCAAAAACAAAAAAGGCAGTTAAGCTGCTCCAGGCCCTGATGGCAGGGATAAAAAGGGCAGTTACGATATGTGAAAAAAATAGGAGCTTGGCGCATAATTGTCTCCATGGATTTGGCTCATTGCCGCCCACCTGAAAGGAAAGGACAGCCCTTGACCCGCCCTCTTTTAATATTGCTGGCCCTTTTAAGCTGGCCCGCCGCGCCGCTGGCCCACGGCGCCGACAACGGCGCCGAAACCAGCATAGGCCTGCAAAACGGGCTTAGCTTTAACCTGCCCAGCCACTGGCGCAGCCAGGCTGGCGCCATGGGCGTGCTTTTTTACGCCCAGGACGATGAAAAGCCGGCCTTGCGCATGGCGGTCATAGAGCTTGGCGACAATGCCAGCGGCCAGGAAGAAGTGAGCCGTTTAAGCCAGGAACAACTCGACCAGTTGGAACAAAGCTACCGCGCCCTAAAGCCCAATGTTGGCGTAAGCCAGCTTACCCGCTTTAACCTGCGCGGCCTCCTTTTTCTGAAATTTAGCTGCCAGTATGTCAAAGACGGGTTGGCCCGCTTAAACCTGTTGCTATGCCTTTACCGGGGCCCTCAAAGCTTTATACTAAGTTTCGACTATCCCGAAGCGCGCCAGGAGGAATTCGCCCCCTTGGTTGAGCGCATAATAGCCTCATTAAAACTGAGCCAGCCCTAAGCCGCCTCCAGCGTCTCTTGCCGCACCTTTTGTTGCAGACCGCTTAAGGCCGGGCTTACGCTAACCGGCAGCCGGTGCTCTTCCGTCAGGCTTAAACAGGCATCGGGCAGAGTTAGCAGCCCGCGTTCAAAAACTTCTTTAGCTTCACGCCAGCCTTTGGGGGCCTGAGTGCGGCGGCCGTCCTTCATTACCCGCACCAAAAGCGGGTGCCCAGGGCAGGTCTCTTCGCGCAACGCTATTACATCGCCAGCTATCTTGCCGCGCGCGTCAAACTGGCGCCAAACCTGCTTGGGGTTGGGCAGGGTTTCCTTGCCGGTACTAAGTTTTAGGGTTGGGCGTTGGTTGTAATTAACCAGCTTGTAAGCCAGGTCCAGCACGGGCGCATCAGCCGAGCTGCTCATGCGCGTGCCCACGGCAAAGGTGTCTATGGCCGCGCCTTCAGCAAACAGGCGACTTATGCTGTGCTCTTCCAAATTGCCGGAAACCACAATGTTGGCGCGCTCAAGCCCGGCCGCGTCCAATAGCCTGCGCGCCTCCACGCTGAGCATGGCCAGATCGCCGGAATCTATGCGCACGCCGGCCAGGTTCAAGCCTTGCTCTTTAAGCATCAGCCCCACTTCAACAGCCCGCTTTACCCCGGTTATGGTGTCGTAGGTGTCTACTAAAAGAATGGTGCTGTTGGGAAAGGTTGCGGCAAAGGCGCGGAAGGCCTCCAACTCGCTGTTAAATGCGGTTACATAAGAGTGAGCCATAGTGCCCACCGGGGTTATGCCAAATTTTTTGGCTGCCGCCACATTGCTGGTGCCGATAAAGCCCGTAAGCGCGGCGCAGCGGGCCGCGGCCAGGCCGGCGTCCAGCCCCTGAGTGCGGCGCAAGCCAAATTCCATCAGGCCTTTGCCTTTGGCCGCCAGACGGCAGCGCGCCGCCTTGCTGGCCAGGGTGGAATTGAGATTAATGGTGTTCATCAAAAGGGTTTCCACCATCTGCGCTTCCATAATGGGCGCGGTTATCTCCACCAAGGGCTCACCCGCCGCGCAAATGGTACCTTCGGGCATGGCCCATACATCCCCACTGAAACGTAAATTTCTAAGGCTGTCCAGAAAACCCCGGTCGAAATGGCCTAAAGATGCCAGATAGTCCAGGTCTTCCTGGCTGAAGGTAAAGTCCTCCAGATAATCCAGGGCCTGCTCCAACCCGGCGGCCACAATGAAATTGCGGGGATCGGGCAGGTTGTGGGCAAACAGGCTGAAGGTGGCGGTAGCTTTGCAGTTTTTGGCATAGTAAATGGCTGACATGGTCAACTGGTAAAAATCGGTATGCAAAGTGTGCGCGGACATGGCGGTTTCTGCTGTCCTTTCTTAAATAAGTAGCCAGAAAAATGAATTGGCATATATTGGGCAACAAATAATTTTGTGTTATTATGCCGCCAGTTGCTCGAAATTGCAAGGCGGCGCCACAGGTTGGCACACGCTTGGCTACAAGCCATTTCATAAATGGCCTGTAACGCCGCCTGGAACAGGCTTACGCGGCGGCGCAAGCCGCCGGGAGCGAAGTATAAATCACACTTTTTGCTTCGTGCTCCGTCATAAATCACCCTTTAGGGGAATTTATGAAATAACTTCTAATAAACCAAAACCCCGGCATAGCCTACCACCCGCTGGTTGTCGCCGCTTACCTGGCCGCTATGGCTGTAGCCCACCAGTCTGGCCAAAGCCGCGCCCAGCTCTAGCGCCGCGGCCAAACCCAGGCCTACCGCCAGCACGCCGCACATACTGATGCGCCTGGCCCTTACCACGGCAAACAGGCCCTCGGGGTTTAAATCCAGCACTTGTTTCAGCGCCATGTCGTCTTGATGGATGGTGTCAGAGGCGGGCAGGTAGTGGCTCATGTCGGTGCTGGCCACCATAAGCACAGGCTTATTAAAGGCTTTAAGCGCGGCAGCCAGGTTGCGCCCCAGTTCGGCCAGGGCCGGCCAGTCGAGATGGCCCAGGCTAATGGCGCTTATTTGCAGGCCAGGCTGCAAAACTTGCAAAAACGGCAGTTCCACCTCTAAAGAATGCTCGTGGCGGTGGGCCAGGTTGTCTTCTTTTAACCGCGGGCAGCACTTTAAGAGCAGGCGGTCAAGCTCCGCGGCCCGCGGAGTTAGCCCCAGCGGGGTTTGCCAGGCATCGTAGCCGGAAAGCGCCGCCGCCGCTCCCCGGCCGCTGTGGTTGGGGCCTAAAAGCAGCACTGTTTCCGGCACCTTAAGCTGGGCAAATACTTTACCCGCCAGCGCTCCGGAATAGACGTAGCCGGCATGGGGCACCATGGCCAATAAGGCGCTGGCCGGCGCTTCGGCGGGGGTTAAATGGCGTTCCACCTCGGCGCGCAGGGCCTGCGCGCTGGCCGGATAAAACTGGCCGGCCACCAGGGGTTGGCGTATGGGCATAGACTTGTCCTTTGCGTTAATACGTCTGTACCTTATAATTCTACCAACTAAGCGGCTTACGGCAAAAATGCTTTATTATGGGCGGGCTTTGCTATATTATTACTGGCAGATGAAAAGGCCCGCCTGCAGTCAACCGTGCGTTAAGGAGTGTTATTATGGCAGAAGTTATGTTATATACGCTTTCCACCTGCATCCATTGCCGCAATTTAAAAAAAATGCTCAACGACTATCATGTGCGCTACGATTTCCGCGATGTGGATTTAACCAACGGCGATGAGCGCCAGGAACTTATAGACGCCATCAAAAAAATAAACCCCAACCTCTCTTTTCCCACTTTGGTGGTGGATGGAAAAGTCTTTATAGGCTTTCGCGAACAATCCATAAAAGAAGCGCTGGGGCTGTGATGGAACTAAAGGCTTTCAAGTCGGCGCTGGCCAAGGCGCAGGAAGCCAAAGGCTATTATTTCAACCACGACAACGAACATGCCGACAGCGTGCTGGAACAGCTTTTGCTAAGCCAGGCGCGCATTGGCTACATGTGCTGCCCCTGCCGCCTGCCCGCGGGTGACCGCCAGGCCGACAGCGACATCATCTGCCCTTGCGCCTACCGTGAGGCCGACGTGGCCGAATACGGTTGCTGCTATTGCGGTCTTTACGTAAGTAAAAAATTCAATGAGGAAAAGCGGCTTCCAGTCTATGTGCCGGAGCGGCGGCCGGGGGGCGGCCTGTTGTAGCGCCCCGAACCCGCACAATTAAAAAGACGTTGGTTGTTCAGCGCTTTGGTTTTTTGTGCGCCTTGCTTAAGCCCGGCGCGTTTAAGGCGCAACGCATCAAAGTGAAAAGAACTCGCCGGCCGGCATAACTTCGGCAAACATGCCGTTTAAGGACGCCATGAAAGCATTGTGCACGGTGGCCGCTGGTATTATCTGGCCGCGCCAGGGCAGGTCTTTGGTAGCGCAGGCGTCTTCCAGCAAGATAACCGGCAGGGCAAAATCTTTACAGGCCCTGACGGTTGTGTCAATGCACATATGGCTCATCATCCCGCATATTACAAGCTTGCTTATCGCGTTATCCCTGATGATAGCAGGCAGATTGGTTTCAAAAAAGCAATTGGGCGCATGCTTGGTGACAACGTGCTCCCCCGCCCGCGGCGTTAAATTTTTGTGGATTAACGCGCCTTCAGTGTCGGGCAGAAAAAAGCCGGCCCCTTCCCGGGTATTTACGTGGCGGACGTGGATAACCGCAAGCTGCTCGCCGCGAAAATAGCGCAGCGCCTTTTCTATATTGGCCAAGGCGGCCAGGGGCTCATGCAGTTCCGCCCGGCCCCCGGGGAAGTAATCGTTTTGCACGTCAATGATTAAAAGCGCCTTTGACATACGCCTCCGCCTTTCTTACCCCTTTGGCTCTTAACCTTTTTCAGGGCAGATCACCGGCCATAAGCCGGGCCTTATATTTTTTGTAGTCGGCTATGGCTTCATCAATAATAGCCAAGGCCTCCTCAGGCCCTAAAAAGCTCTCTATCACCACGGTTTTGTTTTCCAGCACCTTATAGTCTTCAAAAAAGCGCCGCACCTCGCGCAGGCGGTGGGGAGCCAGTTCGTCTATGTGGCGAAAATGGCTGTATTCAGGATCATTGGCGTGCACGGCTATAATTTTGTCGTCCTTTTCCCCCTGGTCCAGCATCTTCATAACTCCAATAGGCCGGGCCAGCATTATAGAAAGCGGGGCAACCGCCTCCTGCCCCAGGATCAGAATATCCAAAGGGTCTCTATCGTCGCAGTAGGTTTGCGGCAAAAAGCCGTAGTTGGCCGGATAGTGCACGGAACTGAAGAGCACGCGATCCACCTTGATAAGGCCGCTTTTTTTGTCCAGCTCGTATTTAGTCTTTGAACCTTTGGGCACCTCCACCACCGCTTGCAGCAGCCTGGGCGCCTCTTCCCCTAAATCCACATCATGCCACGGGTGCATACTCTACTCCTTAAGCTCGTTCATAAGATCAAGAGCTTCTTTTAAGTTGGGCTCGCCTTTAAGCACATTTTGCAGGCTTGCCCGCGCGGCCTCGCCTAAGCCCAAAGCGGCCTGTAATTTGGCCATTTCCAAAAGCAGGGAAGGCTCGCCCGGATGCTGGCTGAGCGCCTTTTGCAGCGCGGCCAGGCCTTCCCGCGGACGTTTCAGGGCCATAAAGGCCTGGGCGTATATTTGCCAATGGCGGGCGCTGGGGCTCAAGTCCACCGCTCTTTTGGCCAGAGAAAGGGCTATTTCCAAATTGGCGGCACGGCCTAAATACAGGCCGGCCAACTGGCCTAAGGAAACGGCGTCGGCGGAATTGTATTTGATGGCCTTCTTAAAGGCTTCTTCCGCTTCCAGGCGGTTGTCCACAAGCGTAAGCGCCTCGCCCAGATAGCGGTAAAGCCCGCCGGGGCAACTGGGGTTTTGCTCGGTGTGGCGGTAGTAGTCCAAGGCCAGGACGAGCTCGCCCATTTCCTGAGCCACCCGGCCCAGCTGGAACAAAGCCCCGGCATGATCGGGCTGCAGCTCCAGGCACAGCGCGAATTTGGCCCGCGCCTCCTGCCATTTTTTCTGGCCCATTAAAGTGTAACCCTGGTTGTAATAGGCCATATAGTCACGGGGCGCCGCCGCTTGCGCCCTGGCGAACATGGCAAAGGCCTTTTCCATATCGCCCAGCTGGCCATAGCACACGCCCAGAGAGTTAAGCACGTTCACTTCCTGGTCGCACAGTAAAAGCGCCCGCTCGTATTCAGCCGCGGCCTCGGCCAGGCGGCCCTGGTCGAACAAATTATCGGCGCTGATGTTAAGGCTGACCGCGTCCAGCGGCACCACGGCTCCCGGCTCTAAAAAGGCGGCATGGGCCAAAGCCTTGGCCGCATTTTGCAGCACCTCACGCGCGGCAAACCCCACACAGGGGTGGTAACCCACCCCAGCGCGCAAAGGCCGTTCGCTATGGGGGCTTAAGCGCTCCACCAACTGCTGGCTGAAAGCGCACGCCTCATCTTTATCGAGCTCGGGCATTAACAGGGCCATGGTGTCAGGAGCAAAACGGCCGATAACCGCCCCCTCCCGCCGCTCGCAAAAGGCTTTGGCGCGGTCGGCCAGCGTTTTAAAAAGACGGTTAACACCCAGGCGGCCCACCACCTGGCGCATGTTCTCCAAGCCATCCACCCGAATAAGGGCGGCGTTAAGGTTAGCCTCTTCGTTGGCCGCCAATTGATTAAAAATATTTACCAGGGAGTGATGGCTGATAAGGCCGGAACTTTCATCCAGGCTGGCCAGAAATTCCCGCCCACCCAGCCTTACCGTGTTTTCGCTGGGCGAAGAGGCGGTTTTGTCCTGCTTAAGCAGGCGCAGGCGGTGGCCCGCCTTAACCATCATAGTGGGGTTGAACAAGTTGGTAACTTCGGCCAGGGCGTCTTCCTCGCCTAAGCTCACCACCTGTATCTCCGCTTTATCTTCACGCTCATCAAACACCACAAAACGGGTGTCCTCGCTAAGCCCATGCAGTGCGCCCACATCCAGCAAAACGCGGTTAAAGGAGAGCACCTCGCGCACCCGACCGGCCAGCGGCACTATTTCGTCGAACATCAGCACCTCTGGCCAGTTTACGCTTACCGCCCGGTTAAGGGCGCGGCTGGCGCGCATACGCAAAAGCGCCGCCTCCTCGGCCGGCGGCAGCCCGCTTAAGCTAAGCCTGGCCAAAGCCGCGCCCATATGCCAGGCAATGGCAAAAGCCTCGCCCGGCCCGGCCAGGCTTACGCTGGCAATAGTTTCCCTAATAGTTTTGGCCAGCTCGCGCACCCCGTCCTGGCTGGTGGAGAGCAGCAACACCAGCCTGGTGTCCTCCCGGGCCAGGCACAGGCAGGGGCCGGCCGCTTCTTTCAGGCGCTTGGCAATATCTTTAAGCAGGCTGTGGGTAAAGCGGCGGCCATAGCGTTCCAGCATGGTGGCCCCGCCCAGGGGCTGCAGGTATAAAAGGGCCAAGTCGTCCTGGCCGTCGCGGGCGGCCAGGCGGTGCCCGCCTACCATGAAGCGCGAGCACGCGCCCATCAAGGCCTCGTCCAGAGCATATTCATTGGCCAGGCCGGTTAAGGGGTCGGTCTCCAAAGCCAGGCGCAAACGCACCACATCCAAGGCCTGATCGGCCAGTGCCGATAAAAACGGATGGGCCTCCACCGGCAGTTGCCCTGGCCTGACCCCGCTTATTACCAACAAGCCCAATACCCGGCCCGCGCCGCCCAGCGGCACCACCAGAGTTCCCTCATGCAGTACCGCCCTATTGCTTTTACTGGCGCGCCGCAGCATATCTTCGGCCGGGCCGGTTTCCAGGGGCCGCTTAAGGTCTATGCGGCCGGTGTTAAGCGCCTTGCGGAAGGGGGGTTTTATGGCTTCCACAAAGCGTTCCAGCTTCTCAAAGTCCAAGGTTACGCCAAAACGTGCATCTTCCAACAGTTAACTTCCTTTGTCTGCGGGCTAAAAGATAAAAAGCGGGCAAAAGCCGAGCGCGCGCCTGATCAAAATTATAGGTGAATAGCCGTCCGTAAACAAGTGTAAGAACTTGGGCTATGGTTGCGCCCGGCTCAAAATGCCGCCGGGCCTTGTGCAACTTTTTGCTTTTTATAATAAAGTTTACACGGGCAAGCCTGTACAAACGTGTTATAATAACAAAATTGTTTCCAGGCAATTCAAGGTAGCGCCGCTTGCGCCAGTTAACCATCCAAAACAAATGGTTGCAACATGAATATAAACGTTGAATTCATAAACTCATTTGTAAGATCCACCGTGCATGTGCTCAAAACCATGGCCTTTACCGAGGCCAGGGCCGGCAAACCCTACATTAAAACCAATGGCGAGGCCTCTGGCGATGTGTCCGGTATTATCGGCATGACCGGCGAGCATGAGGGCTCTATGTCGCTTTCTTTTACCGCGGCCTGCATCTGCGCCATTGTCAGCAGCATGTTTGGTGAACCCTTTGAAAACATTAACGATGACGTGAAAGATGCGGTGGGCGAGCTTACCAATATGATTTGCGGGGACGCCCGCCGGGAGCTGGAGGAAAAAGGCTATCTCATTAAAGGCGCCATTCCCAGCGTGGTAACCGGTAACAACCACCACATAAAGCATGTGAGCAACGATCCGGTTATCGCCATTCCCTTTGCCACCGGCACCGGCTCCTTTGTGCTGGAACTTTCCCTGAGCGCCTAACTTTTCTAGGGCGCGGCAATAAGCCCTATTAGGCTGCTTAACAGCACGCTGCGAATAAACACAATAAGTAAAATAATAATTACCGGGGCAATGTCGAAACCGCCGAAGCTGGTGGGGATAAAGCGGCGTACCACACGCATAACCGGCTCGGTAAGCCCGCGCAGAAGCCGCACAATGGGGTTGTATGGGTCTGGGTTAACCCAGGTTATGAGAGCGGCAATAATAACCACCCACATATAGCCCAATAAAACCCACCCGATAAACTCTATTAAATTAACTAAAAAATATGCCATTGTTATCTGCCTGTTGCAAGTTAAAACTTAATTATGCGCTAAAAGCGCCCGCCGCGCAAGCGGGGCCGATTAGGGCCGGCCGGGCCTGAGGCCGGGGCGCGTGCCCGCCTTTGCTTTTGCGCAAGGCCCGTGCTAAGATAGACAACAACGTAATTATATAAGGATGATATGCACCAGGGCCTTGTCATAGAAAGTTTACGCGTAACCGTTGGCAGCGCGCAAAACGCGCCGGCCATTGTGCACGGCTTAAGCTTGGATATTGCCCCTGGGGAAACCTTGGGCCTGGTGGGCGAGTCGGGCAGCGGCAAAACCATGACCGCTTTAGCCATAATGGGCCTTTTGCCGCCCGGCCTGTACGCGGCTGGCGGGCGCATTGGCTTTAACGGTCAGAACCTGCTTGCCCTGCACCCCGCCCGCATGCGCGCCTTGCGCGGCAGCGCCATAGGCATGATCTTCCAAGAGCCCATGACCGCGCTTAACCCGGTGTTTACCATAGGCCGCCAGGTGGCCGAGGTGTTTACGGCCCACCAGCCCATAACTCGCCAAGAGGCCTGGCAAAAAGCCATTTCCATGTTAACTAAGGTGGGCCTGCCCGACGCCTCTGCCCGCGCGGGGAGCTACCCCCACCAACTTAGCGGGGGCTTGCGCCAGCGCGTGCTAATTGCCATGGCCATGGCCTTAAGCCCGGCCCTGCTTCTGGCCGACGAGCCCACCACCGCTTTAGATGTCACCATTCAGGCGCAGATATTGAGTCTGCTCAAGCGGCTTACCGGCGAAGAGGGTTCGGCCTGCCTGCTCATTACCCACAACCTGGCTATTGTGGCGCAACTGGCCAACCGGGTGGCCATCATGTATGCCGGCCGCCTGCTGGAACTGGCGGCAACGCCCACACTGCTTGCGCGCCCTCTGCATCCCTACACCCAGGGGCTGATAGCCTGCCTGCCGGCCGGCAAAACGCCTTTGGCCAAGCTGCCAACCATTAAGGGCACAGTGCCCCCGCTTACCGCCGCTGCCGCCCCGGCCTGCGTGTTTGCCCCGCGCTGCCCTCACGCCTTTGCCAGGTGCTTTAACGAAACCCCGCTACTGAAGCCGGTAGCCCAGGGCAGCCAAACCGCCTGCTTTTTATATGACGAACATGAACATGCCTGATACCCCGCTGTTAAGCCTTAACAACATCAGCAAGCGCTATATGGTGCGCCAGGGCTTGACCACCCGGGCCAGGCCCCTGATGGCTGTGGACAATGTTAACCTTGATCTGTACCCCGGCGAAACCTTGGGCCTGGTAGGCGAATCGGGCTGCGGCAAGTCCACCCTAAGCCGCCTGGCCTTGGGGCTGGAGCCGCCCAGCCAGGGGCGGGTGCTGTTTAACGGGCAAAACCTGGCGGGCTTAACTAAAAAGCAAATGCGCGGCTTGCGTCCGCAGATGCAGATGGTCTTTCAAGACCCGGCCACTTCGCTTAACCCCAAAATGACCGTGCGCCAGATTCTGAGCGAACCTTTCATCATTCACCGCAAAAAACTGGACGGCCAGGTGGAAGCGCTGATGCGCGCCGTGGGCCTGAGCCCTGACCAGGCCGACCGCTACCCCCACCAATTCAGCGGCGGACAGCGCCAGCGCATAGGCATCGCCAGGGCTTTAAGCCTGCGCCCCCGCCTGCTTTTGGCCGACGAGCCAGTGAGCGCGCTGGATGTTTCCATCCAGGCCCAGATACTCAACCTGCTTTTGGAGCTTAAAGAAGAATTTAAATTAACCTATATTCTAATTGCCCATGACCTGGACGTGATAGTCCACCTGGCCACCCGCTGCGCGGTGATGTATTTGGGCAAAATTGTGGAAGTGCTTAAACCGGAAATGCTCAAGGAAGCGGGCGGGCTGCACCCTTATACCGAGGGGCTCATTTTTTCCTCTCCCAGCTTGAACCCCGGACAGGCCATCAAACTTTTGTCGGGTGAAATGCCAAGCCCGCTAACCCCGCCCAAAGGCTGCCGTTTTAATACCCGCTGCCCCCTGGTGCAGCCAATATGCCGCAAGGATGAACCGCCGCTTAAGGAAATAGCCCCCAACCATTTATGCGCCTGCTTTATGCGCTGAAAAAGCGGCGGATATTGTTACGCCTCTTCTCCATGCCCTACTGGGTGGGGTAAGGCGGGGTTAAAAGCGCCAGCTTGTAGTCGTTGAGCTTATTGTGAACCTCGTGCCAAAGCAACTGGTTGGCAATGGAGCCCAGCGCCGGCAGGGTTTGCGGGCCAATGAGCGCGGCTTTGATCCGCCCCAGATATTTATCGGCCTCCGGGCCGGAAGCCTTGTCATAACCCTCTAAAGCTTCGCGCAGTTCCGGGCCTAATGCCTCCTGGGGATAGTTGAACTTTATCCACAGCGGGTAAACTATGGTTGCAAACTCGCCGGCCAAGGCGCTGACATTGCCCTTGTTACGCCCTTCCCACATCTGGGCCGCCAGCTCGTGCAGGGACAAAATATCGGCAAGCGGCCCTTTTTCCGCCTCCGGGCACTCCGCCTTTTCCAGCGCCTGCCGGCATAGGGCAATATTTTCTTTGTAAACGGGCAGGCTCAAGCCCATCCCCAGCGCAATGTCCATGTACTGCGCGGCATCCAGGGCATCTTTAAGGCAGTAAAGCTGGCGGTAATGGGCCTGCCAGCCCTTTATCTGGTTTTGCAACAGGCTAACCTGCTCGCGCAACCTGTCTTCGTCGCTGGAACAGCCGGCAATTAGCAGAAGGCCGGCCAGACAAAAAGCCAGTTTTACTTTTGGCAATGAAAAAAAAGGCATGGCTCGCTCCAAAAAAGTGAGATAAAACGGGTTGCCGGGCAAGTGCCCGCAGCCATGAATTTAAACGGCTAAAAACCTAATTTAATAAAATATACCATAACCCGAACTTGTATTGCCCGACAACGGCCCTTATATTTATAGCGTAGGTAGTTGGGTGGCAAGGCTTAAAAGCTTTTCTAACTCAACATGGTAGCGAGGCAACTTTGGAAAAGAACTATTACAAAATCCTAGGCGTGGAAAAAGGCGCCGACGAAGAAACCATTAAAAAAACTTACCGCCAAAAAGCACTTAAGTTGCATCCAGACCGCAACTACGGCAGCCTCAGGGCTGAAGAACAGTTCAAGGAACTAAGCGAAGCCTACGCCGTGCTTTCCGCCATGCGCAGGCGCAAGAGGTAATTTTGGAAAAAGACTATTATAAAATCTTGGGCGTGGAAAAAGGCGCTGACCAGGAAACCATTAAAAAAACCTATCGCAAAAAAGCGCTCAAGCTGCACCCGGACCGCAATCAGGACAACCCCAAGGCCGAGGAGCAGTTCAAGGAACTAAGCGAAGCCTATGCCGTGCTTTCCGACCCGGAAAAGCGCAAACAATATGACATGTTCGGCACTCAGGGCTTTAACCAGCGCTACAAAGCCGAAGATATCTATCGCGGCAGCGACATTAACGACATTTTGCGCGACATGGGCTTTGGCGCGGATTTGTTTTCCCGCATTTTTGGCGGGGGACAGAAAATGCATTTTAAAAGCGGGCCCAGCACCCGCGCCACCAGCGGCTTTGCCGGAGGCCCGGCGGCCGGGGGATTTGATTTTTCCTATTTTGGCGAACATGGCAAAGGCACGGATCTGGTTTACGAACTGCCCGTAACTCTGGAAGAGGCCTTTAGCGGGGCCAACAAAATAGTGGCCTTCCGCCGGGCCGACGGGCAGATGGAACGGGTGAGCGTGAAAGTACCCCAGGGGGTGGATAACGGCACCAAACTGCGCCTGGCCGGCAAGGGTGAAAAGAGCCCCCAGGGCCAGGGAGCTGACGGCGACCTTATCATAAAAATAAAAATACAAGACCATAAGCTGTATGCCCGTAATGGCAGTGATTTGGAAATGGATTATCAAGTCAGCTTTAGCCAGGCGGCCTTGGGAGAGACGGTGGAAGTGCCCACCATAGAGGGCAAAACTTTAGCGGTAAAACTTAAACCCGGCGCGGCCGCGGGATCGCGCTTACGCCTGAAAGGCCACGGCATGCCCGCTTTCAAGGGCAAAGCCCGCGGCGACTTATTTGTGCGCATGCAGGTGGCTGTGCCCAAACAACTTACAGACAAGCAAAAAGAACTTTTGGTGGAGCTGAGGCGTCAGGGCCTGTGATTAAGGCATGCCTGCTGGCGCTCTGGCTGGCAATGGCGCTTGCTGGCGCGGCCCATGGCGCCGCCATGCCCGCTTTAACCCCAGCCTGCCCGCTGTACGACCCCAGCGGCGCCTTGTTAAACCCGCAGCCAGTGCGGGCCGTACAGGAGGAGCTTAAGCAAAAAACCGGCCTGACCCTGTGGCTGGTGCTTATTCCTCACCTCTCCGGCAACATGGATGTTGCGGCCAGCAAGCTTCTAACCAGCCTTGAAACCCCCAGCGCGGATTTGCTTTTACTGGTGGAGCTAAACACGCGAAATATTGGCCTGGCGGCTGGCCCCTTAAGCCGCCTAAGCCAGCGGCAGCTTGACCAGTTGCAAAAAACCGTCATTATTCCGCGCTTGCGCGATGATGGCTTGCAGGCCGGCCTGGTAGCCGCGGCCAAAGCCCTGGCTCATTTAGCCGCCGGGGATATGGGGGCCTCCTTAAGTTTCGCCAACGTGGAAAAGACACGCCAGCCATGGTGGCAACGCACCCCCTTAGAGCCCGGGCATTTATGGTTGCCAGGGGTTTTGTTGCTGTGGTATATCATTGTCAAAGCCCGTAAACATAGAAAGAAGAAACATGGCTGAAGTAAGAGCCTTGGGCCTCATCTCCGGAGGTCTGGATTCCATTTTGGCGGCGCTGTTACTGCGTAAAACAGGCGTTGAGATAGCCGGCCTGTGTTTAACCACCCCTTTTTTCGGGGCGGAAAAGGCCCGTGAAGCGGCCCAGCTTTACCACATACCCCTTACGGTGCTGCCCGCGGATGCGGAGCATTTGGAGACCGTGGTGAAAAACCCGCGCTATGGCTATGGCAGCAACATGAACCCCTGTATAGACTGCCATGCCTACATGCTGCGCAAGGCCGGGCAAATTCTGGAAACGCAAGGCTTTGACTTTTTATTTACCGGCGAGGTGCTGGGCCAACGCCCCATGAGCCAGAATGCCAACGCCCTTAACGCGGTGGCCAAATTTTCCGGCTATGGCCAGTTGGTGCTGCGCCCTCTTTCGGCCAGGCTTTTAAGCCCCACGCCCATGGAGGAGCAAGGCCTGGTGAGCCGGGAAAGCTTGGGCGCCATTTCGGGCCGGGGGCGCAAGCAGCAAATGGAATTAGCCAACGCGCTGGGGGCGCACCACTACCCAGCTCCAGGCGGCGGCTGCCTGCTCACCGACCCCGGCTTCAGCGGCCGCCTGCGCGATTTGCTGGACCATAAGCCAGACTGCGGGCCTGTGGATGCGGAGCTTCTAAAATACGGCCGCCACTTCCGGCTGGGGGCTCAGGCCAAATTGATAGTGGGCCGCCACCAGGCCGATAACGCCGCCCTTAATGAACTGCTTAAAAAAGGCGCCCCGGGGCTGCGTTTGCATATAGCCAGCGGGCCCGGGCCTGTGGCGGTTTATATGGGCACGGATGAGGATATTCCTCTGGCCTGCGCCATTGTGGCCGCCTATGGGGCCAAGGGTTCTGGGCAGGTGGCGGTAAAAGCCGGCGAAAAAACTTGCCTGGTGGCCCCGTTAAGCAAAATGCGCACCCAGGAGTTTATGATATGAAAGTCGCCTGGGATCTGGAAAACGTAATGGTGGTGCAGGCTCCCTGCTGGATGGTATGGCGCCACATGTGCGATGTCTTACACTGGCCCGCCGCCGGGCAGCGCATAATGCGCCCCCAGGCCGACGAACAAAGCTTTGGCTATACCCTGAAGCCGTTAGGCCTGCCGGTAAGGGTGAAAGCGCGCATCACCGCGGCCAGAGACATGCAACTGCTGGCCTGGCAAGGACGCTTTTGGGGTATAAATTCTGAAGTTAAAGTGCGCTTTGTGGTGGAGGGGGTAAATGCCACCCGCATTATATTTAAAGAGAACTTAAGCGGCTTAGGGCTTATTTTATTCAGCGCCCTGTTTTCCATGGCCAAACTTAGCAAGCTAAACCAAAACTGGCTGGGCGCCATTGCCCAAGACATAGAGCAAAACGCAAACGCGCACCTGTCTTGTTTGCCCGGCGCCCAAGGTTAAAAATTCATTTTTTGCCAGGGTAATGGCCGGCCAGCACCTGGCTGGCAACAGCCGTCATTTTTTGCCGCTTGTTTCTGCTCTCCCGCTGCATCCAGTAGTGGGCGTCGGCTTCATCCATGCCCCAGTTTTCCATCAGCCATTTCTTGGCTTGGGCCATAATCTTCATATCCTCCAACCCGCGCTTGGCGCTTTCCACGCATTGGTGAAGCTCTTGCTGACGCTCTTGCGCCTGCCAGGCCAATTGCAGGTTATGCTTGATAAGCGCGGGGGAAAACGGCGCGCCCAGAGTCATGCTAAGGCCTGGCATATCCCTAAACAGTTCCACATCTCCGGCTTGCCCAAGCAGGGCCAGCACTGCCGCCCGCGGGCCTATGGCCTGGCGCCAGGGCGCGAAAAATTCGCCGGCAAAATTGTGGCTGTCCCACAGCACCACCAGCGGAGCGGGCAAAGTAATATTTAACGGCTGGTAATAGATGCCGTTCCAGCTCAACATCCCCTGCAGCTCGCTGGCCAGCGGAGAGCTTGGATTTTGTAAAAGCACTAAAGTCATGGCCCGCTCCTTGCCTATGCTAAAGGCAAATAGCGGGCCAAAAGTTAATATACTTTTTTTGCTATGATAACTGTGGGTTAAACCGACAAAAGATATATCTCTATGAAGTTTTGCCTAACATCGGTATTTAAACTTGCCGATGTTAGGCAAAATAACCGAAGTCGCTCACTGGCGGCGTTCCACCACATAGGCGGCCAGGCTGTAAAGCAAGTCCAAATCTGGACCAGAGGGCAACTCAGCCGCCCGCAGCACGGCCTGCGCGCTTTCCGCCCCTTGCCGGGCGGCTTTGAGCGCGGCCTCCACCCCGCCTAAGCTTGTTACCAAAGCCTGGGCCTCGGCGCGGGCGCCCTCGCTTGTTCGCGCGGCCCCGGCCAGTGAAAGCAGGCGGGCGCGCTCGTTGGCGGCCGCCTGGTCACGGGCCCGGATAAAAGGCAGGGTTATCTTGCCCTCCAGCAAATCATGCCCCACCTGCTTGCCAAACTCCTCTTCCGTGCCGGCATAGTCAAGCGCGTCGTCAACTATTTGGAAGGCAATGCCCAGATTAAGCCCGTATTGCGCCATAAGCTCAACCACGCCTTCCGCCGCCCCGGCATAAATGGCCGCGGTTTTACAGGCGCAGGCAATCAGATCCGCTGTTTTGGCGGTGATAATGCGCAAATAATTTTCTTCTGAAAGCATTAAATCGCCAGTGTGCAAAAGTTCCAGCACCTGGCCTTCGGCCATACTGGTGGTGCAGTCGGCTAAGGCCGCGCTAAAGGCTGGCAGACCCGCCGTGGCGGCCAAACTGTAACTTTTGGAAAACAGGAAATCGCCCACCAAAATAACTTCCGGGTTGCCGTATTTAACATGGGCCGCGGGCAGCCCGCGCCGCAGCCCGGCGCTGTCCACCACGTCGTCGTGCAGCAGGCTGGCCGCATGCAGATATTCAAAAATAGCGGCTAACTTGGCGGGCGCGGGCCTGCCCAAAAGGCTGGCGATAAGCAAAAACAGCGCGGGACGCAACCGCTTGCCGGCACTGAATAAAATATGAGCCGCCACATCTTCGATAAATGGCACATGGCTTTGCAACTCGGCTTTCAGGGCATCTTCGGCGGGCCGGCATATTTTTTCTAGGCTGGATTTAATAGCCGCCAAGGGCAAAGGCGATATTAAAGGCACAACAAACGCTCCTCACTCTGGCCGGCCCCCGCATGGCCAGCCCGCATAAAACTTGCGGTTAATAGGTTAGCACTTCTATGCTGTCCCAATGGCGGCAGCGCGGACACTGCCAGCTTAGATAATAGCTGGTGAAACCGCAATGGCCACAGCGGTAGCTGGTGCTGCTGGTATCTTTTATCTGTGCGACCAAGGCCTGGTAGGCCTCGCTGAGCGCGCTTGCTTCGGCCCTTTTCAGCAAAATACGGCCGCGCAGATCGTGGGCGGCCATGAACCCGGGAGCCTTTTGCAGGGCTTGGCGCAAAAGCGCAAGCGCCTCGTCTTCATCGCCCTGGCTTAAGCGCCATTTGGCCAACTGCAGCAAAAAAAGCGGGTGATGATCTTTTATGGAAGAAAATATTTCCGTGATGGCCTGCTCGGTTTGCTCCACCTCGCTAAACCCGCTTAAGCGGGCCAAGATGAGGTGTGCGCAGGCCGGGCTGATTTCCGCGGCTTTTGCCCACACCCCAAAGGCCTTGCGCGCGCGGTTTTGTTTGAAGTACAAGTCTCCCAAATGCAGATAGGCATCCAGGCACTGGCGGTGCTGACGAATGGCCTCGCCAAAGGCGTTTTCGGCCAATTGCGGGTTTTTGGCGGCCACCTCTTTACCCTGCTCGGTTTTATAATGGGCTAAAATGGCCGGGCTTACTTTGCGCAGCACTTTGTCCACCCGTTTGCGCGCGGCATAGGCCTTGTCCCATTCGCGAACTTCTTCATACAGGTAAACCAACTGGCGGCCGGCATCGCTGTGGCTGGGGTCCAGCTTTAAGAGTTCGGTAAAAGTTTCTATGGCTTTGTTGAAAAGGCCGGCATGGCGAAAGTCCACCCCCATGGCAAAATAGGCTTTCAGCTTGTCATCCTGAGCCGTGGCCGGGTTGTCTATAATAAGCTGCCTTATGCCAATGGCGCGCTCCACCTCGCCCCGTTTCCTGAACAGATTGCCCAGTTCCTGGTACACTTCCACCATGGCCGGGCTTAGCGGCAGATCCAACTGCCTAAGCTCGCCCGCCATGGCAAAAGCCGGCCTGGCGGCCGCTGGCTGAGGCAAATCCACGCCCTGCCGCCTGGCGCTAAGCAAGGCGGCCAGGCATACCAGGACAGAGCCCAATAACATCAATGCGAATAAAATGCCTGGCAAAATACGCTCGTTTTATTCGGCCGGGGAATGTTTATCCGCCGTGGCGGGCTGGGAAGCCAGATTATATGAAAGTTTGCGCAACGAGGCTATTTCCTTTTGCAGTTCCTCCTCGCGGCGCGCGGCTTCTTTTATGGCGCGGCGGGTGCGGAAGCGTTCGCAAAAGCCCAGGATGCTGGTTAAGAACACCCCTAATAGAAAGGCCAGCATAATGATCAGATAAACCGGGTAAGGGTTGGTTTGCCCCTCCCATACGTACAAATTCAGCCGTAAGGAGGCGGCCTGGGTAAGACTGTCTAGGTTTTGCACGATAAGCAGCACGGCAAAAATGGCAAGCAACGCGGTTATTACAATTTTAACATACCCAATCATCTAACTGCTCCTGTGCGCCCAACTGGGCAAAATGGTTTTTGAGCTTTTGGTAGGTTGTTTCCAAATGCTCGGGAATATTGCGAACTTCGGCCAGCACGGTCATAAAGTTAACGTCGTTGTTCCAGCGCGGCACCAGGTGCATGTGCAAATGCCCGGGAATACCGGCCCCGGCCGCCCGCCCCAAATTCAACCCCGCGTTAAGCCCAGCGGCAAACAGCGCCTCTTTAAGCGCTTTAGAGCCTATGGCCACAATATCCATAATGGCCAAGCGCTCGGCTTTAGTCAGCTCTTCCAACTGGCTTAGATGGCGCTTGGGCACCACCATAATGTGGCCGTTGCTGTAGGGGTATTTATTCATCATGGCCAATGCGTGCCGGGTATGGCAAAGCACCTTGAACTTGGGTTCACCCGGATTTTGGGCGGCCTGACAGAACAGGCACTCGGGCTGCCCGCCCTTCTCGGCCCCCACATATTCCATACGCCATGGGCTCCACAGTCTTTCCATAATAATTAAAGCCTTATAACGGTTCCTTCAATTTTATCATGCAAATGCAATATGCCCAACGAGGGCCGGCCCTCCCGCGCACGGGTAAGCGAGCCGGGATTGAACAAGAAAGCTCCATCCACGCAGCCCATAAAGGGCACGTGGGAATGGCCAAACACCACCGCCTGCACATCGGCAAACTGGGCGCGCACCCTTTCCCGCAAACCCTCGGGCGGGCCATAGCCATGGGTAAGGCCTATGCTGAAGCCGTTCAGCTCTATTACCCGCCGGGCGGGCAGGGTAGCGGCTACCATTGGGCTGTCGCTGTTGCCGCAAACCGCTATTACCGGCGCGTTCAGGCTGTCTAAAATAAGCGGGTTAACAATGTCGCCCGCGTGCACAATAAGCTCCACCCCTGCCAAATGCTGGTTTACCAGCTTCAGCAACGCGGGCGGCCAGGAGTAAATGTGGGTGTCGGCCAGCACCCCTATATCCATAGGCTGATTAGCTGCCATTGTTTATAGCCTACCAAATAAGCCCAGCATTTTCCACGCCCTTACCTTTAGCGGGCCAGTAAAGCCATGCATTCCATCTGCCCGGTCTGGGGAAACATATCCAGCAACACCAGCGCGCGCAAATTAAACCCCTGCTCGCGCAAAGAAAGCGCGTCGCGGGCCAATGCCGCCGGATGGCAGGACACATAAAGCAATGCCTTGGGTTCAAGTTTTAGCAGGTGGGGCACCAGGCCCTTAACGCCCGCCCGAGGCGGGTCTAACACCACAAGCCCTGGCCTTAACGAGCTTTTCTCGCGCAAAAAAGCGGCCACCGGCTGGTGAAAGAAGCGGCAGGCAAGCTTGTGTTCTTCAGCCATAAAGCGTCCGGCCTTAACCGCCGCAAATGCGCCCTCCACCGCCCACACCCTGGCTCCGCTATTTGCCAAGGGCAGGCTTAAGTTGCCGCTGCCGGCAAACAAATCCAACACCAGGCCCTCGTTGATATAGGGCTCGGCCAAGGCGAGCAAGTTGGCGATTAAAGCCTGGTTCACCTCCCAGTTAACCTGGGAAAACAGGCCGGGCCAGCAACGCAGGTTGAGCCCCGCGCTTTGATAGTAGCTGAGGCCATGCTCCAACTCCAGCGCATCGCTGGCCCCGCGCATCACCACCCCTGGCAAAGACTGGTCTGCCATGGCCGCGCCCACATACAGGTACACTTTATCTTCCGGCTGGCCGGCCAGCACCTCAGCCTCTTCAAGGCCGGGCAGCTTAAGGCCGGCTATGCCGGCCCACCTGGCCCGCGCCGCCTCCGCCGCCAGCAGGCAGTTGTCCACCGGCACCAACTCCTTACTGTGGCGGGCAAAAAAACCGCCGCCCGCCTGGCCGTAATGCAGGCGCAAGCGCCGGCGGTAAGCCAGTTGGCGCGGGCTGGTCTCCACCTTGACGGCAGGCAGAGGGTTTAAGGCCCGCAGTTGGTTTTTAAGCCAGCCCAGCTTGGCGGCCACCTGGCCCGCATAGCTTAAATGCTGTAGCTGGCAGCCGCCGCATTGGCCAAAATAGGGGCACGGCGGCTCCACCCGCTCAGGCGAAGCCGTCAATACTTCCACAGTTTCGGCCAGGGCATAGCCCTTTTTCCGCACGCCCATCTCTACGCGCACGCTTTCACCGGGAAGGGCGTTTGTGGCCATTATCACCTGGCCGTTTTCCGCCCGCCCCACGCCTAAGCCGTCACTGGTGAGATCGGTTATTAAAAGACGCATAAAACCTCAAAAAACCAAGGCGGCCCCAAAGGGCCGCCTTGTGCTTGTTTGCTTAAAAACCAATTAAACCATCAGGTTCATTTTTTTGGCAGCCGCGGTAAGTTCTTCGCGGAACTTGGGATGGGCAATGGCAATAAGCGCCTTGGCGCGCTGGCTTGCGGTTTTACCCTTAAGCTTGGCAATGCCGTATTCGGTTACAATGTGGTCCACATCGCCTTTGGGGGTGGTGATATGGGCGCCCTGGGCCAGCATGGGCACGATGCAGCTTCTGGCGTCTTCAGGGGTGGTGGAAAGCGTGGCGATAAAGGCCTGGCCGCCTTTAGACCAGTTGGCGCCGCGCACAAAGTCCAGCTGGCCGCCGGTACCGCTGATGTTGCGGGGGCCTACCGACTCGGAGCATACCTGGCCAATCAAGTCTACTTCCACGCAGGCATTAATGGACACAACGTTATCGTTCTGGGAGACCACCCGTGGATCGTTGGTGTAGCCAATGGAGCAGAATTCCACGCCCGGGTTGTCATCCAAAAAGTCATACATTTTCTGTGAACCCAAAGCAAAACTAGCCACGGTTTTGCCGCGGTTAATGGCTTTACGGCTGTTATCCACCGCGCCCGATTCAATAAGGCCCACCATGCTCTCGGTAAACATTTCAGTATGCAGGCCCAGATTTTTTCTGGCCTCCAGCTTTTTGCCCACCACGTTGGGCATACCGCCAATGCCAAGCTGCACGCAGGCGCCGTCTTTAATACGTTCGACAATGAAGTTGCCGATGGCTTCGTCTTTTGCGGTAACCTGGGCTTCCGGCAACTGAGGCAGGGGCTTATTGCTTTCGCATACCGCATCCACTTCAGAGATGTGAATAATGTTGTCGCCGCTGCCATGGGTTCTGGGCATATTGGGGTTACACTCCACAAAGCGCAGTTTGGCGCTGCGGAACTGGGCGCGGGGCTCGCTGGCGGCCACGCCAAAGCTCATGTAGCCGTGTTTATCCATTGGGGAAACCATGGCATAGGCCACATTGGGTTCAAGCATATCGTCCCAGTAGCGGGGAACTTCATAATAGTAGTTGGGAATAAAGTCGGCGCGGCCTTCTTTGATGGCGGCACGGGCGGCGCCGCTGGTAAACCAGGAGACAAAAGTCATTTTACCGGCCAAATCGGGCTGTAGGTAGCGCCAGGCGCGGCAGGGCAAAAGCAGGTGATGCTGAATGCCGGTTAAGCCCTCTTTCAATACGCGCTCGGTCAAAGCGTCCACCAAGGCCTGGGGCTCGCCCGCGGCCGAAGGGGAGGCGCAGATATCACCGGATTTAATCAGTTTTACAATTTCTTCGGCGGTTTTCAGTTTGCGCTTATACATTTCCAAATGTTTACTCATAATAGGCACTCCTTTTTTATATTATGGCGAACTTTAAGGGCGGGTACGCCCCATGTTACTAGAATACGATGTATTTAAATATATATATGAAACTTGGCAAAAGGGAAGTAGCTTTTTCAATAAAATGCCGCCAGGGGCTTTTCCGCGCAAACATTAATTTTTTTACAATTTTGAAAACCATAATTATTCTTTATAATTACACAAATTGGGCGCCGCGCTTATGCACATTAAAAAAATTAAGGCAATACCCTGCTATTACTGCTTAAATGTTAAAATAAAACTTAACCCGCGCGCCAGTACTATTGTGGTCTCAATAAGCTCAAGCCAGATGCCCTCTAACTAGAAGTTATTTCATAAATCCCCCCACAGGGTGATTTATGACGGAGCGCGAAGCAAAAAGTGCGATTTTTGCTTCGCTCCCGGCGGCTTGCGCCGCCGCGTAAGCCTGTTTCAGGCGGCGCTACAAGCCATTTATGAAATAACTGCTAGGTTCAGGACCCATTAAGTTAAGAGCACCAAGGCAGCGCATCGTCGCTAACTACAAATAATTGCGTTATTGTCACCCCGGAAGTGGGGGGGGGCCCGCACCGGGGGGCGAGGCGTTAGATTTTATTAAAAAAACACAGAAAAACGGAGAAAAGGAGGGGCGCCGGCCAG
>JAVBVK010000037.1:0-30845 GCA_031554335.1 Desulfarculales bacterium | reverse complement strand
ACTGACACGCAGGCTGGGTAACCCGCGGGCCAGATAACTATAAGCTTTGCCTGCTTTTCGGCAAAGTGTCACATTTGTGCTTATTTTTTGTCACTTATATTAAGTGCGATTTTCTGCGATTTTCTGCGATTTAATACTTTTTTCTACGATTTAATAGTTTGCTAAAATGACCGCGGCTAACATAATGTAATTAATAATAAATAAAGCTGGGCAATTTAGGAAAAATTTTTTGAGGCCAACAAAAACGCAAGCAGAATAAAGGCTAGAATCGGCCAAATTTTTATAATTATATGAAATTACATAATTATTAGTGATAGAGGGCGCTTTGTTAATGATTAGCTAAGGTTGTCCAATTTTGCCTATAATCAGAGATTGTTTTCATTGGTTAACACCTAATTTTTCACTGTTTGTTTCTATTTTGGCGTATTTCAGGGCAAAACCGGAGCCCCCCTTGGGGTTGTTTTTTACCTGTTTTGCCCTATAAAATTCCGGCTATAAATAGCTAACCGCTTTTCAAGCGGCTTTCAACTGTTTCCTAACCAACGGCCAGGCAGGCGCGCGGGGTTTTCCACTGTTTTTCCGCAGCGGGGTAGGGGTTATCAACAGCTTGCAAGAGAAAACTAAACAGACTTACTGCTTTTATTTGACCACGGGCATGGCAAAAGTAAGCTAATTATGTTAATAGAATAGGTAACTTTTTGACTTTTTGACCGTCTCTGTAAAGGCCGCTTATCGGGTAGGAACGCGCCAGATGTCCGCATCTCATAAAAGCTTTGAGAAAATATGGTACTTCAGCAGCCTGTTGGGCCGCCCGGTGTACCATGAAGGGCGAAGCATAGGCCGCATTAAAGATTTCGTGGCACAGGTTGACGAGCGTTTGCCAAAGGTTAGCGCCATTTTGCTTTCTGGCCAGGGCCAGCCCTACCTTCGCTGGGACGACATTGTCCATATGGAAGAAGGCCGCCTGGCCCTCCACAGCCAGGCCGTTGCACCTTTAACCGGCTTCAGCCCGGCCTTTGGCCAGGTAAAACTGCGCAGCCAGCTTCTGGACCGGCAGATAGTGGATACCGCCGGCGCCAAAGTGGTGCGGGTGAACGATCTGCAACTGGTGCGCCGGGGCGGGCAGCTTTTGCTTTCCAAGGTGGATGTGGGCTTCAGCGGCCTCCTGCGCCGGGCCGGGCTGCTGGGCTTTTTTAATGGCCTTTTTAAGGTGTTGTTCGAATCCCGCCTGGGCGATAATTTAATACCATGGAACTTGGTGCAGGATTTAGGCTCGGAAGACCTTTTGCGCCTGCGCCTGCCCCACAGCCGCCTGGCCCGGCTGCACCCGGCCGACTTGGCCGACATTATCGAAGATCTGGACGGGCCCGAACGGGCGCGTTTGTTTAAGGCTTTGGACATTGAAACCGCGGCCGACATTTTAGAAGAAGCCGAGCCAAGGGTGCAGCTTTCGCTTATTGAGGCCGTGGCCGACGAGACCGCATCCGACATTCTTGACCAGATGTCGCCCGACGAGGCGGCCGACATTTTGCAGGGCATGGATGCCCAGCGCGCGGAAAACATTTTGCGCGATATGGAGGTGGAACAGGCCAAAGACGTGCGCACCCTGCTGACGCACGACCAGGAGAGCGCCGGCGGGCTTATGACCACCGACTACTTCACCATGGACCCCCTAACCACGGTGCAAGAGGCTCTGGAAATGATAAAAAGCCAGGCCGCGGAAAAAGATGTGGTTTACTACGTGTATGTGCAAAACCAGCGCAAGCTGCTACTGGGCGTGGCCAGCCTGCGCGACCTTATTCTGGCGCTACCCAGCGCCACCCTGGCCTCTGTTATGACCGAGCACCCAGTGCACGTTTTTTTGGATACCGACCAGGACGAGGTGGCCGAGATGTTTGTAAAGTACGGCCTGCGCGCGCTGCCGGTGCTGGATGAGGAACACCGCCTGCGCGGGGTTCTGCGCTTAAAAGCCCTGCTGGAAACCGTGGCGCAAAAGCTGTAGACTTGGCCGCCGGTTTAATTTTAACTTTATGTTGTGTTGCCCATGAGTGAAGTAGCTAAAAATAGCGGCCTGTGGAAGCGCCTGGCCCTTGTCCTGGCCGTGCTGGGGCCGGGCATCATTACTTCCAACGTGGATAACGACGCCGGCGGCATAACCACCTATTCCCTGGCTGGCGCCCAGTTCGGCATGAGCCTTTTGTGGACGCTTATTCCCATTACTGTGGTGCTTATCATGGTGCAAGACCTGAGCGCGCGCATGGGCACGGTAACCGGCAAGGGTCTGGCCGCGCTCATTCGCGAGCGCTTTGGCGCGGCCACCACCTTTTATTTGATGATAGGGCTGGTACTTACCAATTTAGGCAACACCATTGCCGAATTTGCCGGGGTGGCGGCGGCCATGCAGATATTTGGGGTAAGCCCGCTTGTCTCGGTGCCGGTTTCGGCCATATTGGTATGGTTTCTGGTGCTTAAGGCATCTTATAAAGCGGTGGAAAAGGTTTTTTTGTGGGCCTGCCTGTTTTACGTGGCCTATCTCATCTCCGGCTTCATGGTGGGGCCAGACTGGGGCGGTGTGGGCGACGCCCTTATCTCGCCCAGCTTAGACCTCTCCCATGACGCGGCCATTATGGTGGTGGCCCTGGTGGGCACCACCATTGCCCCTTGGATGCAGTTTTATCTGCAGGCCTCCATTGTGGACAAAGGGCTCAGCCACAAAGATTACCGGGTGGTGCGCTGGGACGTAATTATAGGCTCCGTCTGCGTTGCGGTGGTGGCTTTTTTCATCATTATGGTGTGCGCCAGCACCTTGTATGTAAGCGGCACGCAAATAGAAGACGCGCACCAGGCCGCCCTGGCCTTGGCTCCTTTGGCCGGCCACTATGCTTCGCAGCTGTTCGCCTTTGGCCTGCTTAACGCCTCCTTGTTCGCGGCCTGCATTCTGCCGCTTTCCACCGCCTACACGGTGTGCGAGGCCTTGGGCTGGGAGGCCTCGGTAGACCTGCGTTTTAGCGAAGCCCCTCAGTTTTACGCGCTTTACGCGCTTATGATAGTCTTTGGCGCGGGCATCATTATGATACCCAATTTGCCGCTCATCCCTATTATGTATTTGTCTCAGGTGCTAAACGGCCTGGTGCTGCCGGTGGTGCTGTGCTTTATGGTGCTTTTGGTCACCGACGAAGACGTGATGGGCGAGGCCAAGCTGGGGCGCCTGGGCTTTATCAGCAACTGGCTGGTGGTGGCGCTGCTTTCCCTCCTTTCCCTTTACCTGGCCTGGGTAAGCATTCTTTAGAGCTGGTTGTCCAACTTCTCCTGCCGGGAGAGGAAGATATGAGCAATTTGCCGCTGATGTTTTATGCATGGGCAGAGCCTGCGGCCCCTTGGTTTTGCCAGCCCTTTGTACCATGTCAATATGCATATCAATAGCCTGCACCCCGACTTGCGCCGCTGTGAGCAAAGGTGGCCTGTGGAATTCATCCTGAAATAGCCGCAAAACGTGCTTTTGGGCTGGCGCTTCACCGTCGCGTCGCCTGGAGCAGTAGGCGTTAGAAGCAAATTGTAAAACGGCTTCCAATTGCCTCCATCATTATTCTGAATTCTGAGCGCAGCGAAGGATTCACGCTTTTATCTTAAAAACCAACTGCCTTAATCCTGCGCGGCGCAATGTTTCGTTAAGGCTGAGCAAGGGTTACGCATACCGTTTCCATCCCGCCGCTTGTCAGCATGCTTCCGGCAACAGGCGGCAGGAGAAGCCATGGCGGCAAACCAAGCTTGCCGCCCGTTGCTTTAGTCATAAAACAAAGCCAGGCCTCCCCTTAAAGGGAGGCCTGGCTGCTTTTGGCTAAACCCGCCTAATAAAGGCCGGTAAGGTAGAACAGGGCAATTACAAACAATACGGCCGCGGTCTTTATTAAGGTGATGACAAAGATGGGGCCATAGGCCTGACGATGGGTGAGGCCTGTGACAAACAGGGCGGTAATAACCGCGCCGTTATGGGGAAGGCTGTCCATGCCGCCGGAAGCCATGGAGGCAATGCGGTGCGCCACTTCCAGCGGTATGTTGGCCGCCTGGGCGGACGCGATGAACAGATCGCTCATGGCCGCCATGGCAATACTTAAGCCGCCCGAGGCCGAACCAACCATGCCGGCCAGCACGTTTACGGAAATGGCTTCAGCCAACAGCGGGTTGCTGGTTACGCCCTTCAAGGCCTCAGACAAGAACAAAAAGCCGGGCAGGGCGGCAATGATGGAGCCATAGCCGTACTCCGAGGCGGTGTTCATGATGGCCAGCAGGCTGGCGGCCAGGGCCGGCTTGGCGCCTTCGGTGAAGTTTTTTATGCAGGGCTTCATGGCCAGAAGGAAAGTAACCACAATGGCCGCGAATAGCGCGGTTTCCACGGCCCACAGGCCCTTCATGGTGGCCACGGTAACTACAATGGGCGCTTTAAGGCCGGGGAAATGCAGAGCGTATTCCTTGCCGAACAGGTAGTCCACCCCGTATTTGGTCATGGCGAAGTTGACCACACCCACCAGAACAAGGGGAATGATGGCGATAAGCGGGCTGGGCAGCTTCTGACCTTCGTCAATGGGTAGGGGCTCGTTTAAAAGTTCAATGCCCGTGCCATAGTCTTCACCGGCCGCGGCCGCTTTTTTCTGGCGGTAGATCATGTAGAGCATGGCCAGAATGAAAATGAAGATACTGCCCGCAATCCCCAGGATGGGAGCGGAGTAGGCGTCGGTCTTAAAGAAAGAGGTGGGAATAATGTTCTGGATCTGGGGCGAGCCGGGCATGGCGTCCATGGTAAAGGTAACCCCGCCAATCCAGATGGCGCCGGGAATAAGGCGCTTGGGAATGCGCGCCATTTTAAACATTTCAGAGGCAAAGGGATAAACCGCGAACACAACCACAAAGGCGGAAACGCCGCCATAGCTTAAAATGGTGGCAACCAGCACAATGGCCAGAATGGAGTGGTTGGGGCCAACCAATTTAAAGATTACGCGCACCAGAGATTTGGCGAAGCCCGAAAGCTCGATAACTTTGCCAAACAGGGCCCCCAACAGGAACATGGGGAAATAGTTGCGCACAAATTCGGAACAGCGCTGCATAAACAGGTTGGTATAGGCCGGTAGAATATCCATAGGCTCAAAACAAAGCACCGCGGCCAAGGCCACAATAGGCGCGAAGATGATGACGCTGTAGCCCCGATAGGCTACAAACATCAGCATTGCCAATGCTAATACAACAATAATAATATCCATACTTAGTCTGCTCCCTCAATTTTCAGTTAGAATGCATTCATAATGCATTTGGGTTGACGAAGCGCGCACCCGCTTTTTTACTGTACCCCCTTCCAATAATAGAACTACGAATGCGCGTAATTTATGTGTAATTGCATATAGTTGTGAGAAATATACCAAAAAACGATTACCCTAGAGTACAATAATATTAAATTTTTCTGATAATGCCACAAAAAAATGATGTAGTTTGCGGTTAGTTATGAAAATTTTCATTCATTATTTTTGATATGAGTACAATTATTTTATTATCTAACTGAAATGTAAAAATTAATCAGTTGAATAGTTGGCGGGCCTATTCTGGAAAAAAAGCCGCCGGTAGCCCTGGGGCCGGCAGTTGGGGTTGGCGCTGTTCGAATATGCGGCTAACCCGCGCAAGCAGCCCCTGGCATTGGGCAATAGCCATGCCGTAGTTGGTCACGGGAACGCCGGCGTTACGGCAGGAATGCAGACGGTTTTGCATCTCTTTATAGGTGAGCATGCAGCCGCCGCAGTGCAGCGCCAGGCTGTATTCGGCCAGATTTTCGGGAAAGCCGGTGCCCGCGTAAAAGCTGAAATTAAGCGCACGACCGGTACAGGCTTGCAGCCAGGCCGGCAGCTTGGCCCGTCCTATGTCGTCTTTTTGGGCGTGGTGCGAGCAGGCTTCGGCAATCAGCACCCGCGCCCCTTCGGCCAGATTTTTTATCTGGCGGGCGCCTTCGAGCATCAGGCCAAAGTCGGCCTTTTGCCGTGCAAAAAGCATGGAAAAGGTGGTGAGCAAAATGTCGGCCGGCAAATCGCGGTTTACCTGCCGCACAGCCTGAGAGTCGGTAATGACCAGGTGGGGCCGCGCCCGCAGGCGGTTCAGGCCCTGCTTAAGCTGGCCGGGTTGCAGCAAAAGCGCCTGGCCGCCAATTTCAATTATCTCCCGCAGCGTCTGCACCTGAGGGGCAATCAGCCGGCCCGCCGGCGCGCCGGCATCTATGGGGGCCACGCATACAACTAAAGGGTTTTCCGGCACCAGGTCGGCAAGCAGGGGCGGGGGCCGCCACAGCCGGGCCGGGGCCAGTTCCAGCAGGGCCTGGCGCAAGGGGGTTGGATCTTTTTCGCGCTCAAGGCTTATCTGCATACAGGCAATGCCCTGCTGGGCGCACCAGGCCAGGTCTTGCGCGCTGGCCGGTCGGATATCGCTTTTGTTGAACAGCAAGATAAAGGGGGTATGGCTTTCTTGCAAGCTTTGCGCGCAACTTCGCTCCAGGGGGCCAATGCCCTCCTCATCAGTCAAAAGTAGCGCCATATCGGCTTTAAGCATGGTGCTAAGGCTTGCCTGGCCGCGCAGCCGGCCCAGGGGCGAGTCTTCGTCCAGGCCGGCGGTATCGTAAAAGGTTACTGGGCCCAAAGGCAACAGCTCAAAGGGCTTGCTCAAGGGGTCGGCGGTAGTGCCAGGGGTGGATGAGACCATGGCCACCGGCTGTCCGGCAATAAAGTTGAGCAGGCTGGACTTGCCAGTGTTGCAGCGCCCTAAAATGGCAATAACCGGGCGGTTGCCGCGAAAACCGGGGCTAGGGCTAGCCATGGCCATGCTCCAGGTTCAGGGCGTTGCCGGGCCCGCCGGGCAGCTCAAAGCCTTTTTCTTTAAGCGCATTGCAAATGGCGCGCGCGCGCACATGGGGGGATAGCGGGCTTAGATTTTTGCCGGGGTAGATGTTATAGGCGCTGCGCACCGGCTCGGGCGTGAAAGAAAACATGATGACATTGGCGGTCTGGCTAAGCGCCTGGTTTCTTATGTCGTCGCCATAAAGGGCCAAGGCGCTGGTGATTGGTATGTTGCTCTTTGGGTTGGCTATGCGGGCAACGGCCAGGGCCAGCAGGTTTTCTTGCGCGCTGGCCGCCATGTATTCGGCCAGCGGGGTTTGCGGGTGGGGGCAAAAGGGGCTTATGGAGATCATGTTGAGCTTAAGCTGGTTAAGCTTGGCCAGATCTTGGCCCAGGGCCCGCAGATTTTGCCAGGGCAGGCCGGAAATAAGGCCCGAGCCGGTTTCATAGCCTAAATCTTGCAAATTTTTTATAAGGCTAAGGCGTTGCTCCAAACTGCAGCCAGGGCGCAGCCACTGGTAATTGGGCTGGGCAAAGGTTTCCACCTTAAGCAGATAGCGGTCGGCCCCGGCGGCGCGCCAGCTTTTAAGCTCGCCCGGCTGGCGCTCACCCAAAGACAGGGTAACCGCTAAGCCCAGTTCGTCTTTAATTCTTTTTATAATGTCACAAATAGCGGCTTCGTCATAGGCCGGGTCTTCGCCAGACTGCAGCACCACCGTGCCAATATCCATGACTTTGATAAGCCTGGCCTGCTCCACAATTTCTTCCACGCTCAGGCGGTAGCGCGCCAGCCCGCGATTATCGCGGCGCAGGCCGCAGTACAGGCAATTTTGCTGGCAGTGGTTGGAAAATTCCACAATGCCGCGCACCAATACCTGTTTGCCCCACACCTGCTCACGCAGTGCCTGTGCTTCCGCCAGCAGTGCCGCGGGCGGCATATTAAGCATGTTTTCCATAGCTATAAACACAAATCGCGCTGGCCCTGGTTTATGCGGGTAAAGCGCTGCTGTAAATTAGCCTGCTGTTCGTCGCTTAGTTCACGGCTCATATTTTCTATAAGCTCTAAGCCGGCTTGCCGCAACTCGGGAGTGGCGTAGTCGCACAAAAATTCATAAAACGAGGTTAAGGCGTTGGGCTGGCAAAATTGGCTGATAAAGGCGTTTTTGGCCAAGCTCATAAAGTGCTCGCCGGTGCGGCCCAGGCGGTAGCAACTGGTGCAGAAAGATGGAATGTATCCGTCTTGGCACAAGTCGTTTACTATCTCTTGCAAAGAGCGGCTGTCGCCCACCCAGAATTGCTGGGCTTCCACCCGGTTTACCTGGCTGTCGGCATAGGCGCCGGGATAGGTGCGGCTGGCCGCGCTAAGCTGGGAAATGCCCAGCTTGAGCAGTTCGCGCTTAATGGCCGGGTTTTCTCGGGTGGTGATTATCATGCCGGTGTAGGGCATGGCCAGCCTCACCACGCTGATGATGCGCTTGAAGGTGTTGTCGTCTATGGCGTAAGGCGGGCTTTGTGAAATGCTGGAATTTTGCGCGGGCTCGATACGCGGAAAAGAGATGGTGTGCGGGCCTACCCCGAACTCCTTCTCCAGTTCCAGCGCGTGGGCCAAAAGGCCCAGAACCTCAAAGCGGTGATCATACAGGCCGAATAAAACCCCCAAGCCCACATCGTCCACGCCCGCGCTCTGGGCCCGGTGCATGGCATACAGGCGCCAGTTGAAGTCTTGCTTTTTGCCGCCCAGGTGCACCTTGGCGTAAGTGGGCTCATGGTAGGTTTCCTGAAAGCACTGATAAGTGCCAATGCCCGCCTGCTTAAGCAGGCTAAAGCCCTCAGCCTCAAGCGGCGCGGCGTTTACGTTTACCCGGCGCACCTTGTCGCCGTGGGTTACGGCGTAAATGTCGGCCACGCTTTGGGCGATGCGGGCCGCGTCAAAAAGCGGGTGTTCGCCGTACACCGCCATTACCCGCTTGTGGCCCATGGCCAGCAGCACCTCCACCTCTTTGGTAATTTCGGCGCTGTTGAGCGCTTTGCGTTCAAGATCTTTGTTGGTGGCGTTAAAGGCGCAGTAAGAGCACTGGTTGGCGCACAGGTTGCTTATGTACAGGGGCGCGAACAATACCATGCGCCGGCCGTAAATTGCCTCTTTAAGCGCGCCCGCGGTTTGGTACAGCTGGTCAAGCTGGGCGGGTGCCATGGGGCCCAGCAGCGCGGCGGTTTCCTCCGGGCTTAGGCCTTTGGCTTCTTTGGCCTTGGCCAGCACTTCGTCTATACGCGCGGGCGCTGGGTTTTGATTGTCTTCTATTATGCGCCACTGGGTTTGCGCGTTAATAAAATTTTCCGCCATGGCTTGTTCCCCTATCAAATTCACGGCCTGTTAAAGTATAAGCGGGCGGCTTTAAAAAGCTTGCCTAACGCCAAAGGGCGACGGCGATTGCGGGCTGGCCGTTATTGGCGTAAACAGTTGCGCGTAAGCGCGCGGCCGCAAAAGTTGCTGCAACTTCTCCCTTTGTCCCGTATATATAATTATAGCAGGCGCCTATGGTTTTGGTAATAATTATTAAAAACATGGCGGCGTTTAAGCCCTTTATTGCGAGGTGAAATATGCTGGGAATTTATGGCAGCCCACGGGCGGGCGGCAACAGCGACAGGCTGCTTGGCGCGGTGCTGGAGGGCGCGGAACAGGCCGGCGCGGCGGTGGAACGCCTGTATTTGCGAGAGCTTGATTATCAGGGCTGCATTGCCTGCGGCGGCTGTGAAAAAAGCGGTGAATGTGTGCTTAAAGACGATATGGCCGGGGTTTATCCCATGCTGGCCCGCCATTGCGCCATAGTGCTGGCCATGCCCATATTTTTTTACGGGCCGCCGGCCAAAGTCAAGGCCTTTATGGACCGGGCCCAGGCTCCCTGGTGCGCCCGGGCCAATGCTAAGCCCAAGGAGGAATGGGGCCGGCACCTGCACGGCTGCGGCTATATTTTAGGGGTTGGCGCCACCAAGGGGCAGCAGCTTTTTGCCCCCACCGAGTTGATGGCCAAATATTTCTACGACGCGCTGGACATGGACTATGGCGGCGGCCTATTTTTCCGCAATTTGGACTTGAAGGACGCGGTGCTTGGCAAACCCGAGTTTTTACAGAACGCCCGCCAGTGGGGCGCCCATTTGGCGCAAACGGTTGAACAGGCGCATAGCGCTTTAGCTTGCGCTTGCCTTAACTGCGGAAAAAAATAATAAAATATTCAAATTAATATGCTGTAATTATTAATGTTTTTATATATAAAAAAAGCGCCTGTAAAATTAGTTTTACATTTATTCAACTTTGTATTAATATAATTCGTGTTTACACGCAGGCTGCCGGGCTTCTAAAGCGGGCACGGCATGGGCGGCCAAGGCGTGCATGCCCTGGCGCCAAAAGCATGATTCACAGGATGCCTTGAGTGGGAAGTTCCTGCTGTTTTCTAGCAGAGTGGGGCTTTATGGCTTGGCGTCTGGTAACGGTCCACACAGCCAGGTGTTTTCCGTAACAATTAAAAGCAGGTGTACAGGTTTGCCTTCCAAACCTGATTATTTATTTTTTTTAACGAGGCAGGTAAAATGACGAGTGTTTATAAAGATATAACCAGGATGATGAATCCCAAATCGGTGGCAGTTATTGGCGCGTCCTCTCGTTCCGGCAGCGTGGGCGGGGCGGTTATGTCCAATATGCGTGACAACTATAAAGGCCAGTTGATTCCGGTAAACCCCAAGGCCGCGGAAATAATGGGCTATAAGGTGTGCCCCTCTGTCGCCGACCTGCCTACTGGCGTAGACCTGGTGGTAATGGCCACCCCGGCGGGCGCGGTTTTACCCGCGGTACAGGAACTGGCCAAGAAAAATACCGGTGGTATCGCGGTTATTACGGCTGGTTTTAAAGAAATCGGCCATGACGGCGCGGAAGTGGAAGCGGAAATCGCCCGCACCGCCCAGGCCGCCGGCATACCCCTTATCGGCCCCAATTGCTTGGGCGTCATCAATACCTTTGTGGGCATGAACGCCTCTTTTGCCACCAAAAGCCCGCGTAAAGGCAACATTGGCTTTGCCTCCCAATCGGGTGCGCTGTGCACCTCGGTATTGGACGTGGCCGAAGGCCGCAACATCGGCTTCTCCAGTTTTATCAGCTTTGGCAACAAGGCCGATGTAACCGAAATCGACATTTTAAACTACCTTGCCTCTGACCCCAATACCAACGTCATCATGATGTACCTGGAAGAAATTATCGACGGCCAGCTGTTCATCGAAACCGCCCGCCGCATTACCCTGCAAAACAAAAAGCCGGTCATCGTCATTAAAAGCGGCGTGTCCGAAGAAGGCGCCAAGGCGGCCAGTTCCCACACCGGTTCTCTGGCCGGTTCCGATGCCTCTTATCAGGCCATTTTCGAGCAGGGCGGGGTTATCCGCGTGCAGGAAATCCGCCAGATGTTCGACTACGCCCAGGCCTTCAGCAGCCAGCCTTTGCCCAAGGGCCGCAAAGTGGCCATCATCACCAACGCCGGCGGCCCCGGCATTATCACCACCGACGCCGCGGTGCGCAACAACTTGAGCTTAGCCAAGATCTCCAAGGCCACGGTGGATGCCATGCTGCCCGACATGCCTGATACCGCCAGCCTGGCCAACCCCATCGACGTTATTGGCGATGCCACCAGCCAGCGCTACGAGTCGGCTATTAAGCACACCCTGGCCGACCCCGGCGTGGACAGCGCGGTGATTATCCTGACTCCCCAGGCCATGACCGATGTGGCCGAGATAGCCAAAGTCATTCCGCCGGTGGCCAAGACCTCCAACAAGCCGGTAGTGGGCGCCTTCATGGGCATGATCGACGTGGCCTTAGGCGTGAAATTCCTGCAAGACCACGAAATCCCTAACTACATGTTCCCGGAAGACGCGGTGGAAGCCTTAAGCGCCTTAAGCAGCTTCAAGGAAAGGGTGGAACGCCCCTCTTCGCGTAAATATGTGCAGTATGACGTGCAGACCAAAGTGGCCAGAGACTGCATTGCCGCCGCCCTTAAAGATCGTGACGAACATTTAATGCATGAAAACGAGGCCAACCAGGTGCTGGCCGCCTACGGCTTCCCGCTTTTGAAAAGCCAGGTGGTAACCAGCAAGGCGCAAATTAAGGAAGCGGCCGACAAAATTGGCTACCCTCTGGTTATGAAGGTGGTGTCTCCGCAAATTATCCATAAGTCTGATGCCGGCGGCGTGAAAGTGGGCCTGCAAAACCAGATGGAAGCGGAAGCCGCCTACGACACCATTATGGCCAACGCCAAAGCCTATGACCCCAAAGCGGTGGTGGAAGGCATTTACATGGTGCAAATGGCTGGCAAAGGCGTGGAAGTTATTCTGGGCGCCAGCCGCGATCCCAAATTCGGTCCGCTAATCATGTTCGGCCTGGGCGGCATTATGGTGGAAGTAATGAAAGACGTTACCTTCCGCCTGGCCCCCATGTGGGAGAGCAGCGCCATTAACATGATAAACGGCATCAAAGCCCATGAAGTGCTGCATGGCGTGCGCGGGGCCAAACCTTCTGATATCAACAAGGTCAAAGAATGCATCCTGCGCCTGTCGCAGATGCTGGTGGAAAACCCCGAAATTCAGGAACTGGACATCAACCCCATGATCGTGCTGCCGGAAGGCCAGGGCGCGGTGGTGGCTGACTGCCGCATTATTTTGAAGAAGTAAGCGCTGTTAAAAAGCGAACTGCTTGGGGGGCCTGTTGGCTCCCCAAGCTTTTTTAAACACCAGGAACGGCCAGGCCCCATGGCCTCGCCTCTATAACAGGCGCCCTAACATAAACCCTAAATACAAGCACAAAAAACCCAACCCCAACTGGCCCGCCAGGTTGAGCAGCAGCCAGCCTGTATGCTGGCTGCCAAAGACGTAAGATTCGAAGATAAACGAAGAAAAGGTGGTGAAAGAGCCCAGAAAACCCGCCAGCGCGACTATGCGCACGGCCTCGCTGAACATATAGCGCCCCAACGCTTCCCAGGTAAGGCCGAAGATAAAACAGCCCACAGCGTTTACCAGTAAAGTGGCCAGGGCAAAGCGCGGGCCAAACAGATGCAGGGACAAAAGGCCCATGAAATAGCGGGCCGTAGTGCCCAGGCCGCCGGCCACAAACAAAACTGCCGCATATTTTAGCGATAGCATACTACCTCCCTAAGATTGCAGGTGTTGGTAGAAGCCATCAGCCGTGAAATGGCGGTTTGGGCAATTGCCAGGGGAGACCTCATTCCCAGGCTATATTTAAACCACCAATTCATAGCTGTCAATGGTTTTGTCAGCCTGCCAGCACAAGTTGCAGGCCTTTTCGTCGTAGCGCACCGAAAATGTGTAAGGGAGGACAGGAGGCGCTTTCGCCGGGTATTCCCAAACATAAAAACGCAAATTCTGGAAACAGCCGCCAGGCTGTTTCCAGAATGATGGAGAAAGCGCGCTTAGTTCTTAAGCTTTTTAATACTCCAGCAGATTTTTGTCGGGCCGTACGAAGAACCAGCACAACATGCCCACCAAAATGACAATGGAAGTGAGGCTTAAGGTGGCCTGCCAGCCCACATATTTAACCATGAGGGCGGTGGAGGTGGGGGCCACAAAACCGCCCAGGTTGCCCCAGGTGTTCATCCAGGCCGCCACCGAGCCGCCGAACTTTTGGCCTAAATCCTGGCAGGTGGCCCAGGCACTGCTGTAGCTTTGCCCTAAAGAGCCCAGGCTTAAGGATAGCCAGATGATGTTTTCCACCGCGCTGTTGGCGCCGGCGGCCATGTACAGGCAGATGCCGCACAAGGTCATGCCGCTTACCCCAAACAGCACCCGCGCCTTAAATTTGGAAAAGCCGGCCTTAAGCATTTTGTCGCTTATTATGCCAAAAACAAAGACCATGGCCGCCAGCACCACCCAAGGCAGGGAGGCGGCAAAGCCCATGCCGGTAAAGCTCATACCCCTGGCTTCCAGCAGGTAGAGGGGAATCCACGATAAAAACACGTACATAATATAGTTGGTGGTAAAATATTGCAGGCCGAAAACCCAGAAGCGGGGATTGCGCAAAAACTTTTTCCAGGGCGCGGTTTCGCGCTTGCCTGCTTCGGCCTGGGCTTCTTCCCTGGAGCTTTTTTCGGTAATGACTAAAAGCTCTTCCTGGTTTACTCTGGGGTGCTCGCTGGGGTTGTTGCGCGCGCACACAAACCACAAAATGGCCACCGCCATGCCGCCCAGTCCGTAGAAGTAAAATACCCAATGCCAATTAAAGCCGTCTAAAATCCACACGGTGAGCGGGGGGCCCAAAATGGGTCCGGAAAAGGTGCCCACCATCATGCTGGCGCTGGAAATGGCTTTTTCCTTGCTGTTGAACCAGCGGGAGAAGAAAGTGGCGTTGTTGGGGTAAAAAGGGCCTTCACCCAGCCCGAACAGAAAGCGGATGACAATAAAGCTGTAGAGGCCCCAGGCCATGGGAGTAAGCAGAGTAAAGATTGACCACCACACCATGGCCAGCGTACCGGTTACCCTGGTGCCCCAGCGCTCCGACATACAACTGCCTGGAATTTGCATAATGGTGTAGGCCAGAAAAAAGGCCGACATGGTGAGGCCCAAGTCCACTTTGTCGAAACCCAGTTCTCCCATAATAAAGGGTGCGCATACCGACAGGTTGACGCGGTCCAGATAGGATATAAGGGAGGCCAGAACTATGATGGCCAGCAGAGACCATCGAACTTTACTTGCTTTTGCCATAATTATTTGATACTCCTGATAATTACAAACTTAAAAAATTGTAAAAGCTTCACCGGGCGGGGCCGGATTAATTTTGTTTACGCCCAACAGCTTGGCTGTTGCCGGTTCAGGTTTATTACAAGCCATTTCATAAATGGCTTGTAACGCCGCCTGGAACAGGCTTACGCGGCGGCGCAAGCCGCCGGGAGCGAAGCAAAAATCGCACTTTTTGCTTCGCGCTCCGTCATAAATCCCCTTTTAGGGAGATTTATGAAATAACTTCTAGAAGCTATTCCATAACTGGCTTCTAACCCTGCCTGCATACGGCTTGCACGGCGGCATAGCATAGCCGCCGGGAGCCCGCCGCAAACCAGGTTCCTTGGCGGAGCGGTCTTTCGTAAATCCCCGGCAAGGAAATTTATGAAATGAACTCTAGTTTTCCATGTTTCCTTCATAAAAACAAGCAAAGATTGCATTATTAGCGGCAAAGGCGCGCCCCCGCGGCCCGCGGCGGCCGGCTGGACATGTGCCAGGTTGGTGATTATTTGGTATAATGCGCGGCGGCGGAGAGTTTAGCCGCCCGGCAATTTTTTGATAATTGATAACCAGAGGAGAGCCCGCCGACATGGCGCTACTTGCCAACAAAGTTAAAAAGTGGGTGGAGCACGATTTGCTGAGCGCCCAGCAGGGCGAGCGGATTTTAAGCTTTGAAAAAAGCCAGAACACCTGGCAGGGGGCCATGGTGGTGTTTCTGGGCATTATGGTGGTGGCCTTGGGCCTTAGCGCCATTATTGCCGCCAACTGGGATTTAACCCCCGGCTGGTTTAAGCTTGCCGGCAACGGGTTTTTGCTGGTGGCCATCGTTTTTTTCTCTTGGCGCTGCTATACGCGGGGCCGTGGGTTGCTCTTCGAATTCGCCCTTCTTTTCTTTTTGCTTTATGTGCTGGCCTCCATTGGTTTAATAGGCCAGGTTTTTCACACCGGTTCGCCCTACTATGCGGCGTTTTTCCTGTGGTGCTTTATGACCGTGGGGGTTATGCCGCTAAGCCGGCATATGCCAGTGCCCGCCCTGTGGCTGGCCGGTTTAGGCGTGGCCCTGTTTGGCTACATGTGGGACAACCTGTTGTATGAAGACCGGGTATTGCAGTTGTTGCCTCATTTGGGCATGGCTTATGCCATTCTTGCGCTTTTGTTCGGCTTGCTTTTGGGCAAAGCCTCACCCCAGGCCAAGGCCGCCGGTTTCATCTTTTGCCTGTTTTTAATAGCCGGCGCGCTTACCAATGAGCTTATGGAAAGCTATTATTTCGTGGGGCTGCATGAAAAGTTTGACGACCGCGGCTCCTTCACCGCCTTAACCTGCGCGGCCATGGTTTTACTGTGGCTAAGTCGCCAGTTCAGTCTGTGGCAGAAAATAGCCCTAAGCCTGGGCGGGCTATGGTGCCTGGGCATTGTCTATCACCTTTTCAGGCTCATCAGCTTAAGCATCCATCATGGGTTTATGGAGCAAATGGACCGTTACAGCGTATTTGCCGACCCGGTGTCCAGTTTCAGCCTGCTTGCCTGGCTAAGTTTCTACGCGGTGGCCAGCGGCTACAGGCGCTTGTTTCTCTTGTGGTTAACTTTGGCCGGCCTGCGCATCAGCGCGGTATTTTTGCTGGCCTCTTACGGGCTGTGGCAAACCGGCCTGGCGCTTCTGGTTTCCGGCGCCATTCTGGTTTCCATTCCCCTTTTGTGGAAAAAATATTTGCGCGACAGGCTTTTTACCAGCCCAACGGGTTTAATGGCCAACCCGGCGCCAGAGCTAGCCGCGCCCGCGCCCGCCGGCCAGGAGAGGCTGCGGGGCAAGGAGAATGAGCCGCATGTTTAAAAATCACAAAAAGGTTTTTGTGCTGGCCGCCCTCATCTGGCCCCTGGTTATCTGGGGCGCGGTGGTGGGCATGAAAACCTTTAACTGGTTCAGCGGCGCCAGCTTAACCCTGGAGGTGCGCGGTTATGATCCCCGTGATCTGCTCTCCGGCCATTATCTGCAGTATGAAGTAGAGTACGGCGTGACCGTTGGCTGCGGCGAAGGCAATGGCCCGGCCTATGTGTACCATCCCGGCAATCCGGGCCGGGCCAGACTGGCAGACAACCCGCCGGCGGGCGACAGCAATGTGGTTTATATTGCCGGCTCCTGCCAAAATTGGCGTTTCAGGGCCGGCATAGAGCGCTTTTACGTGCCCGAGGAGGCGGCCCAGCGCCTGGACGCCATTTTGCGCGGCCGAAAAATGGCGGCCAGCATTGAAGTGAGCGTGCGCCGCGACGGCACGGCCCAAGTGAAAGATTTTTTGCTTAATGGCAAGCCATGGCGGCTGGTGCTGAAAGAGGAAGCGGGCGGCTAGCGCCGCGTTACGACGGTGTGGCCTGGCCTTATGCTTGTGGCTTGGCGGGCCTTAGCGATAATCAATGACAACTCACCGCCATTCCGAATCTTTCTGGGGGGAATGATCCATACCTTTTGTATTCGTATCGTTTATGAAGTGGCCAGTAGGTGAAAAGGCTATGGGGTTGACATGTGGCGGCTGAAAAATTCCGTCAGCTCGGCCAGGCTAGTCTTAGACAGGCGCCTTGCCATCTTTTCCATGTCTTGCAGGCTGGCGGTAAAAGCATAGCCGTTCTGCCGTAAAAAAATAAGCGCGGAGAGCAGAGCGGTTTTCTGGTTATGGCGGTAAAAGGGCTGGTGCCGGTTTATATAAAACAAATAGCAGGCGGCTTGTGCTGGGGGTGTGTGCAAAAATTCGGCATCCCAACTGGCCCGGGGTTGGGCCAGGGCGCTGGCCAGGGCATTGGGCGCGCGCAGTCCGCCCTGGCCGCCATAGGCCCGCCAGCAGGCCTGCTGAATGCTAAGCACCTGGGCCGGGGTTAAAAAGTCCATCTCAGTCCAGTTTATCTAAGAGGCTTTTGTAGCAGGCGCTGCAGGCGGCCAGGCCTTGCCGGAATTCTTCCTGGCCTTTTATCCTGTTAAGCGGGGTTAGCACCAGGCTGTGGCCGTCTATCCGCACTTCAAAGCTGTCTCCGGCCTTGGCTTCCAGCAAATCGAGCCAGGCGGGCTCAATGCCAAGCGCCAGGCCGCCTTCATGCCTGAACAGAGTTTTTATCATAAGCGCCGCCTTTCCTTTTGTCCTTGAGAGAGCCTTGGCAATAGTATACAATTGCCAGAATAAATTTTAACAAATTTTAACCGCCAAGCATTAAAACGCGCTATATGGCACATAAGCCAAATATCGGAGGTGTCTTATGTCTTTGCACTCAGGCCTGAGCTTTCAGGAACTGATAATGCGCCTGCAGGCCTACTGGGCCGCCCAGGGCTGCGTAATAGCTCAGCCTTACGATTTGGAAGTGGGGGCGGGCACTTTTAACCCCCATACTCTGCTCAGGGTGCTTGGGCCAGAGCCATGGAAGGCCGCCTATGTGGAACCCAGCCGCCGGCCCACCGACGGCCGCTACGGAGAAAACCCCAACCGTTTGCAGCATTACTATCAATATCAGGTAATACTTAAACCTTCTCCGCTAAATGTGCAGGAACTATATCTAGATTCCCTAAAATCATTCGGCATCGACCCTCTGGAACACGATATCCGCTTTGTGGAGGATGACTGGGAGTCGCCAACCTTGGGCGCTTGGGGTCTGGGTTGGGAAGTGTGGCTGGACGGCATGGAAATAACCCAGTTCACCTACTTCCAGCAGGCCGGTTCTTTGGATCTGGATCCCATCTCGGTGGAGCTTACCTACGGCCTGGAACGCATTGCCATGTATTTACAGGGCGTGGACAATGTTTACGACCTTACCTGGGCTCCCGGGGTAAGCTATGGCGATGTGCACCACAAGGGCGAGTGGGAGCACAGCACCTATAACTTTGAAAAAGCCAATGTGGCCATGCTGTGGCAGCTTTTTGATTTGTATGAAAAAGAGGCCCTGGCCATGCTGGCCGAAGGCCTGGTGCTGCCCGGTTACGACTATTGCCTGAAGTGCTCCCACACCTTCAACTTGTTGGACGCCCGCGGGGCCATTAGCGTAACCCAGCGCACTGCCTACATTGCCCGCATTCGCGACCTGGCCCGCAAAGCGGCGGAGGCTTATTCCAACCAGCGCCAGGAAATGGGCCACCCCATGTTGGCCAAGGCAGGTGCATAATGGCGGATTTATTATTTGAGATTGGCTGCGAGGAAATACCGGCGCGTTTTATCGCCCCGGCCATGGAAAACCTGGCCGCTTTGGCCAAGGCCGAATTCGAGGCTTTGGGCATTGCCATAGGCGCCATTAAAACCTACGCCACCCCGCGTCGCCTGGCGCTGATGGCGAGCCAGGTGGCGGAAATCCAGGCCGACAGGGTGGAAGTGGCCCTGGGCCCGCCCATGGCCGCCGCCTTTGATGCCAACGGCAACCCCAGCAAAGCGGCCGAGGGCTTTGCCAAAAGCCTGGGGGTTGACGTGTGCGGCCTGGAAAAGATAGATACGGAAAAGGGCGTGCGCTTGGGCCTTAGCAAGCAGGTGCCTGGCCAGCCCACCTTGCGGGTGCTGCAAACCATGCTGCCCAAGCTGGCGCTCAGTATTCCCTGGCCCAAGTCCATGCGTTGGGGCAGCCATAAAATACGCTTTGCCCGGCCCTTGCATTGGTTTGTGGCCCTTTTGGGCGAGCAGGTGGTGGAATTTGAAGTGGCCGGGGTAAAGAGCGGCAGGCTAAGCTATGGCCACCGTTTTATGGCACCCAGCGCCATTGCCATAGCCAAACCCGCCGATTATGTGGAAAGCCTGCGCAAGGCCCACGTTATGGCAAACCGCGACGAGCGCAAGGCAGCCACTTTGGCCGAAGTGCAGGCCGCGGCCCAAGCCGCCGGCGGGCGCCTGTTGCCCGATGAGGTTTTGCTTAACGAAGTGGCCGACCTGGTGGAACTGCCGGTGGCTGGCCACGCCAGTTTTGATAAAGAATTTTTAGAAGTACCCAAGGCGGTCATCATTAGCGCCATGCGTTCCCACCAGCGCTATTTTGCCCTGGAGGATGCGGCTGGCAAGCTTTTGCCGAGCTTTGTTATGGTTAATAACACCCGGCCCAAAGATTTAAGCCTGGTGTGCAAAGGGCACGAGCGGGTGCTGCGCGCCCGCCTGGCCGATGCCGCCTTCTTTGTGCGCGAAGACACCAAGCGGCCTTTAATGGAGCGCCTGGAAGACTTGAAACAGGTGACCTACCACGCCAAACTAGGCACCAGCTATGACAAGGTTGAGCGTTTTGCCAAACTGGCCCTGCACCTGGGAGCCGAGCTCAAGCTCGGGGTGGTGGAGCTCAACAAGCTTAAGCGGGCCGCCCAGCTTGCCAAGTGCGACCTGGTAACCGGACTGGTGGGCGAATTCCCGGATTTGCAGGGCCAGGTGGGCGAGGAATACGCCCGCCGCGGCGGCGAAGAGGCGGAAGTAGCTCTGGCGGTGCGCGAGCACTACATGCCAACCTCGGCCGGCGGGGAAATGCCCAGCAGTCTGCTGGGCATGCTGGTGGGCATTGCCGACCGCCTGGATACCATTTGCGGCTGTTTCAGCGTGGGCCTCATTCCCACCGGCGCGGCCGACCCCTATGGCCTGCGCCGGGCCGCTATTGCCATTATCCGCATCATCAGCGAGCGCGCTTTGCCCATAAGCCTGGGCCAAGCCCTGGATTACGCCCTCAACAATCTGGCCCCCTGGAGCAAGCAAGACGCGGCCTTGGTTAAGGCCAAGGTGCTGGAATTCTTTGCCGCCCGTTTAAGCGGGGTGCTGGCTGAAGAGGGGGTGGGCGGTGATGTGGCGGAGGCCGTGGTAGCCGCGGGCATGGATGACTTAACCGCGCTTAAGGCCAAAGCGCTGGCCCTGGCCACAATGAAGAAGTCTGAAGATTTTAAAGTGTTGGCAAGCGGGCTTAAGAGAGTATTTAATCTGTTACGTAAAGAATCTGGCCAGCTTTCCACCCAGCCGGTAAATCACGCGCTACTAAAAGACACGGCGGAAAAAGAGCTGCATCAGCAGTTTAAAATGCTGCAGGAAGAGGCAAAAAACAGCTTCGCTAAGGGCCAGTATCTAGAGTTTTTACAGGGCTTAAGCGCGCTAAAACAGCCCATAGACAATTTTTTCAACGACGTTATGGTAATGACCGACGATAAGGCCTTACGTGAAAACCGCCTGGCTCTGTTGCAGGAAATAGGCGCGCTGTTCGGCCGCCTGGCCCAGTTCAATCATTTGCAACTGTAAGGCATACAGGCTTTGCTAAAATAAAACAATAATTATGTGCTGTTATCTGGTTTTTTGAATTGCTGCCGCAAGTTTTGCCAACCCGCTTTGGGCCCGCCCCAAGGCGGGTTGGTGTTCAGTGAACCTTTCCGCCGTTTCTTCATCCCCGGCCTTTAGTCAGTGTCCACAACATGTTGTGTAGCTTGTGAAAAAAGTGGCATAATGTAGTGGCAAATCTTGACTTTTCTCCTATAGTTTGGTATCTGTTAGTGAATAGTTGCCCATTAAACTGCTGAGGTATTATGCGGGTTAAACGCCTGGAAATCGCTGGTTTCAAATCTTTCGCCGACGCTACGGTGCTGGACTTTTCCAAAGACTTAAGCGCTGTGGTGGGGCCCAACGGCTGCGGCAAGTCCAACGTGGTGGATGCCATGCGCTGGGCTTTGGGCGAGCAGTCGGTGCGCAACTTGCGCGGCAAGAACATGGAAGACGTCATCTTCAACGGCTCGGACAGGCGCCAACCCACCAATATGGCCGAGGTGTCCATTGTCTTTGAAAATCAGGGCAGCATAACCTCACCCTTTTACGCCGACCTAAGCGAGATCATGATTACCCGCCGTCTGTTCCGCAACGGCGACAGCGAGTACCTTATCAACAAGCACAACTGCCGTTTAAAAGACATTCAGCAGCTGTTGATGGACACGGGGCTTAGCAACCGCGCTTACGCCATTATCGAGCAGGACAAGGTGGCGGCCTTTACCCAGGCCAAGCCGGAGATCCGCCGCCTGTGGCTGGAAGAGGCGGCTGGCATAACCCGCCTTAAAAGCCAAAAGAAGGTAAGCCAGGGCAAGGTGGATGAAGCCCAACTCAACTTGAAAATAGTGGATAACAGCCTGGCCGATCTGGCCAAGCAGATGCAGCACCTTGCCCGCCAGTCCAAGAAGGCGGTTGTCTACCAGGAGCTTAGGGGAAAAATCCAGGCCCTGGATTTGCGGGTGGCTAGCGCCGAATACACCGCGCAAAAGCAAAAGCTAAGCCAGCAGGAGGCCGAACTGGTTGAAAACCAGCACCAGTCTCTGGCGCTGGAGCAGAACCTTACCGCTTTAAGCCTGCAGGAAGAGGCTTTGCGCATTAAAATGCTGGAACTGGAGCAGGAGCTTAGCCAGGTGGGAACCGCCCGCCAGGAAAACCGCGACAAAATAACCGGCCTGGAGGCTGAACTTAAAAACGCGGCGGTGCGCGCCGCGGACAAGCAGGCGGAAGTAGCCCGCTATGAAGCCGAACGCGGGCAGATAGAGGCTCGGCGGGAAGAGCAGGAGCAAAGCTGGCAAGAGGCGCGGCATTTACTGGAAAATGCCGAAAGCCTGCAACAGGCGGCGCGTGAACACAGCCATGCCGTGGCGGAAGAGCTTTTTCATCACAAACAACAGGCGGGCCAGTGGCAGGCCAAGCTGGATGCCGCCAAGGGCGCCCTCAGCGACAGCCTGCTTAAAGAAAGCCAGGCCCGCAACCGCCTGGCCGATGTGGAAGACAAGCTGGCCGCGCTTAACCGCCAGCAAAACCATTTAAGTTCGCGCCAGCGTATGCTGGAAGAGGAATTGCTTGCGCTTGCCGCCAAGCTTAAAAGCAATGAAGCCAGTATGGCCGGTGCTAAGGCCGCCTTGCGGCAAAGCGAAGAGGCCATTGACGCGCTGGCCGGCAGTAAAGATGAAGAGGCGCGCGCGCTGGTGGCGCTACGCCGTCAGGAAGGTGACTTAAGCCGCCGCTACCAACAGCTTACGGCGGAATTCGATGCTCGCGAGACTTCCCTGGCCTCTTATGACTGGGCGCAAGGGGCGGTGCGTGGCCTTATTAAAGAAAAAGGCGCGCTGCCCTTTGAGATACTGGGCGTGGTGGCGGAAAAGCTTAATGTGGCCCCGGGCGCGGAAACGTTGGTGGAAGCCGCGTTAGCCGCGGACCTGCAGGCGGTGATTGTACAAGACCAGGCGCAGGCCGATGCCCTCTTTAACTGGCTGCGGGAACGCAAGCTGGGCCGTTTGCGGGTAGTGGTGCTTGCCATGCTGCAAAGCCAGAACCTTACCCCGCCCGCTGGCTTCAGCCCGCTTAGCGGCCTGGTGACGGCCGAACCGGGCTTTGAGGCCCTGGCTTGCCTATGGGCCGGCGCGGCCCAGGCCCAAGAGGAACTTTGGGCGGCAGGCTCCGGTTTGCAGCCCGGCCAGGTGCTGGTGGGTAGCGAAGGCCAGCGCCTGGACAAGCCCGGCGCCGCCAGCTTAGGCCAGGGTAATATGGGCGCGCTGCTTAGCAAGCGCAACCAGCTTAAAGAACTGGCGCTTGCGGTGGAGCAAGCTTTGGCCGCCTGGCAAGAGGGCCGCGCCCTGCGCGAACAGGCGGAAAAAAACCTGGAAGAGCTGGAAAGCGACATTCAGTTCGAACGCGACCAGCAAAGGGAGGCTGAGCAAAAGTTCCGCCAGCAGGAGCGCGAGTTGCAAATAAGCCAGGCCAGCTTAAAGCAGAAAGAGCGCGAACTGGAGACCATAGGCTTTGAGCAGGACGAAAAAACTGCCGAACAGGACCGCCTGGAACGGGAAACCGTTAAGCTGAATGAAGAGCTTTTAACCCAGGCGGCCAAGCGTGAACGGGCGGAAAGCAACCTGGCTGAAGCCAGTAGCCGCCTGGAGACCATGCTGGCCGCTTTGGAAGAAATACAGCAAAAAGATATAAGCGCCAAGCTTGAGCTCAATAACCTGCAAAACCGCCTGAACAATGCCCGCGAGCTGGCCAGCCGCCTGGGCCGTGAAGTTGACGATGCCAAGCAAAAACTGGCGGGCTTAACTGAAGCTACCCAGGCCGCCCAAGCCCTGCTTAACGAAATTTCGGAGCGCCAGCACACAGGTAAAGACGCTTTAGAGCAATACTACCGGTTGTCGGAAAACCATGAATCCGCTTTCCAGGGGCTGCGCCAGCGCCAGGAAGAAGTTCTGGCCCAGGAATATCAGTTCAATGAAAATAAAAAGCAGATGGAGGCGCGCCAGCGCGCTTTGCAGCAGACGGCGGGCAACCTTGAGTTGCAGGTGAGCAAGCTCTCTCTGGCTTTGGATGCCATTTGCCAGCAAATAGAAGAGCGCTGCCAGCTTAACCTGCTGGATGAGTTGGCCGGCTACACGCCGGAAGATGGCTTTGACCTGCAGGCCGCCAAAGAGGAACTGAACCGCCTGCGCTTGCAACTTAACCGCTTAGGCCCGGTCAACCTGGAAGCAATAAGCGATTATGAAAACTTAAGCACAAAACATAAAGAACTTACTGAACAAAAGGCCGACGTGGAAAACGCCCTGCAAGACATGCGCAAGGCGGTGCGCGATATTAACCAGCGCAGCCGAGGCCTGTTTATGGCCACCCTGCAAGAGGTCAACGAAAAGCTGGCCCAGGTCTTCCCATCGCTGTTTGTGGGCGGCGGTAAGGCCAGCCTGGTGCTGGTGGACGACAGCGACCCCTTGGAGGCGGGCCTGGACATTTTAGTGGAGCTGCCCGGCAAAAAGGTGAAAAACCTGGAAGCCATGAGCGGCGGGGAAAAGGCGCTCATCGCGGTGGCCGTGCTTTTTGCCCTGTTCCTTATCAGGCCCGCGCCATTCTGCATTTTAGATGAAGTGGACGCGCCCTTGGACGAAGCCAATGTGGACCGCTTCCACATTCTTTTGCGCCAGCTTTCCCAGCAGTCGCAAATACTGCTTATTACCCACAACCGCCGCACCATGGAGGCCATGGAAATGCTCTATGGCGTTACCATGCAGGAAAAAGGGGTGAGTAAAATTTTAGCGGTTATGCTCGGCGAAAACGGCGTGCAGCCTGAAGAGCCCAAGGCCAAATCTTTGGTGGTGGCCGCCTGATTAAACAGTTAAGCTGCCGCCCAACCAAAACCTGGAACGGTTGCCGTTCCAGGTTTTGGCGTTAAGGCGGCCAGGCAAAAATGCTCTATAATTGATGGAAATTTAGTTGGCAAGGATAATGGCTATGAGTGAAAAAACTTCTTTCTGGACGCGTCTCACCGGCGGGCTTGCCCGCACCCGCGACAGAATAGGCGCCTGCCTAAGCAATATGGCTTCAGGCCAGATAGATGAAAACACCTTGGATGAGCTGGAGGAAATCCTCATCCTCTCCGACATTGGGGTAACCACCAGCGCCAAGCTTATTGAGCGCCTTAAAGCCCGGCGCGGCGAGGCGGCCGAGGTGGAGGGGCTTAAAAATATTTTGCGCCAGGAAATGCAGAGCATGTTAGAGGCGCCTAAGCCCCTGCTGTGGCATTTTGAGGCCAGGCCAGAGGTGGTGATGGTGATAGGGGTTAACGGGGTGGGTAAAACCACCACTATTGCCAAGCTGGCCTTCTGGCTTAAAGGCCAGGGTAAAAACGTGCTTTTGGCCGCTGGCGACACCTTTCGCGCGGTGGCCAGCGAGCAGCTTGTAAAATGGGGTGAGCGCCTCAACTGCCCGGTGGTGTGGCAGAAGAGCGGGGCCGATCCTTCGGGGGTGGCCTTTGCCGCTCTGGATCAGGCGCTGGAGGAAAGCTTTGATGTTATGTTGCTGGATACCGCTGGCCGCCTGCATACTAAAGTGAACTTGATGGAAGAGCTTAAGAAGATACACCGGGTGCTGGGCAAGCGTTTAGCCGGCGCGCCCCACAAGGTGCTCTTGGTGCTGGATGCCTCCACCGGCCAGAACGCGCTTAGCCAGGGCCGCATGTTTAACCAGGCCACGCCCGTGGACGGCCTGATTCTCACCAAGCTGGACGGCAGCGCCAAGGGCGGGGTGGTGCTCAGCCTGTGTGCCGAACTAAAGCTTCCGGTATGCTTTATCGGCCAAGGCGAGGGCATGGAAGACCTGGCGGTATTTAACGCCAGCGAATTTGCCCGGGCTATTGTGTAGGTAACTGCAAGCATTTGTGAAGAATGGATATGCTTGCATGTTGGAATGACGGTTTTTCAATAGCGGCTGCCGCCACGCCGTCTGTCGCTGGCGGCGTTACAAATCACTTATGAAATGACTTATAGCAATTAATGAGGCACGAGCCCAGGTTACGAAGCGCTTTTTAGTACAATGCGGCTTATCTCTGCCGGCACGCCCAAGCGCAAGGGCATGCCGTTCCACAGGCCCGCGCCCGGGCTTACCCACAACACCGCACCACCCGGCAAATTATATTGGCCCAGCACATAGCTGCCGTTAAAGCGGGCGGAAATGGCGCCCATGCCCGCTACCTGACCGCCATGGGTGTGGCCGGAAAGTATGAGGTTAGCGCCCGTGCATTGATTGGCCAGGCGGGGCTGATGGGCCAGCATAATGCTAAAGGCGCCTGGGGGGGCGCCAGCTAAAGCGGCGCGCGGGTCGGGTTCGGGCAGGTCGAAGTTGGTTGCCACCGGGTCACTAACCCCGGCCAGGGTAAGCGGCTGGCCGTTTATGTTAAGGGTGGTATGCTGGTTTAGCAACATGCGTATGTTCAGCCCGGCAAAGGCTTTGAGCCAGGCATGGTAACCGGAATAATATTCATGGTTGCCCACGCAGCCATAGATGCCGTAACGGGCCTTTAGCCCGGCCAGGGGCGCCACGTCAAAGGCGCGCGCGTCGGCTTGTCCGTCTATCATGTCGCCGGTAAACACTATTAAATCGGGTGCGCTGGCATTAATGCCAGCCACCACCGCCTCTACCCGCGCGCGGCTTAGCATGTTGCTTACATGCAAGTCGCTTACCTGCATAATGCTTAAGCCGTTAAGCTCGGGCGGCAGGTTGGCAATGCTGATTTCCGTGGTGCGTATTTCCGGAATTTTAACCGCTTGCCAGGTGCCATAGGCGGCTATAAGCAGGGCCAGGGCGGCCAGCCCAAGCGCAATTTTAACATGGGGCAGGCGTATTGGGCGGCCGCCTATTTTGCCGGCCAGCCACAGCAGCAGGCTTATTATGTCTTTAAGCAGCAAGAGCCCGAACAGCAAAACAAGCGCGCCGTACAGCCAGCCGTAAACTATCAGGACATAAGCGGGTAGGTCGGGTGCGGCCAGGCTGCCGAAGAATTTTAAGATGACGGCATGCTTAAGCCCGATAAGCAAAACCGCCGCCGCTAGCAGGGTTTTTACGAGCTTGCCCACCGGCAAAGGCAGGGCCAGGCGCCATATAACATATAAGGCCGGAAGCAGCCCGGAGAGGTGAAAAAAAGTCATCATAAATTATTACAAGCGGCCATTTGCAGGGCCGCATTCCATCCTTTAATATTGTGGGTGTGCTGCCTTTCGGCTTAAGGCTTATATCTTTAACCATTTTTATTCAATTGGCAAGCCATGAAGAACATAATTTACCTTTGCGCGCTTATTCTGCTTTTGGCCTGGCCGGCTCACGGCCAGAACAGCCTGGCCGAGAAGGACGCTTTAGCCATCGATCTAATCATCAAAAATAATTTCAGCCCGCAAACCGGCCTGGGCTGGAAGATGGGCGCGCCAACCACCTGGGACAAAGGTCTCAAGCTAAATGCCAGCCAGCAAATAACCGAGCTGAAGCTTAGTAATAACGCGCTTACGGGGGTGCTCGGCCTGCAAAATTTAGAGGCGCTCAGCACCGCCGATTTCTCGCACAACAAGCTTAGCGGCCTGGTTTTGGTAAACTGCCCCAATTTGCACACCCTCAGTTTGGGAGGCAACAAAATAATAGAAGTCGAGGCCCTGGGCGGCCTGAACAGCCTTGGCAGCCTGGACCTGCACAATAACGCCCTCAGCGACCTAACCTTGCTGGCAAGCCTGACCAGCCTTAAAAGCCTTGACCTAAGTCGCAACTATATAAGCCAGGCCGCCGGGTTGGCCGCGCTTACCCAGCTTGGGGAACTAAACCTCAGCAATAATCAGCTTAGCGACATAAGCGCGTTGGCCAAGCTTGCGCTTAACAAAATAGATGTGGGCGGCAACCGCCTGAGCCTGAGCCAGCTTGCGCCTTTTGCGCAAATTAAGGAACGCAACTTTGGCCAGCAGCGCCACGCCCATTGGCAAGAGCTGGTGGGCCGGCCTGGCTTTGTGGTGGATTTGTCGGCGGAAAAAAGCCTTAACGGCGTGAATACGCATTATGCGGTGCTGGGGCCAGATGGCCAGGAGCTTACCCATGGCTTTGCGCAACGCGCGCCCGGGGTGTTCGAGTTTACCAAGCCCGGCAATTATGTTATAAGAATGACCAACCCAAGCCTTGTTTCCATGGGTGATTTTGTTGAGGCCGACAATGACAGCGGGCAAGATAATGGCGAGCCAACCCAGGTGGGCGGCCGTTCCGCTGTGGTTGTGAGCGGCCTGATTCGTATTCATTAATTTAAAGGGAGAAAAAAGCATGAGTTCGCTTAATAACGACGTGCTGTGGCAGCGCGCCACACGCATGTGCGAGGAAATGGAAGCCAAGCTGCAACAGCTTAAAAAAAGCCTGGATATTTATGCCGCGGGTGTGGAGAAGGGCGTGAATGATGAGGCTTTTGATGCGGCGGTGGCTTATATAAAAGACGCATATCAGGCTAAACACGGCGTTAATATTTATTTTGCGGAAAAATTTGGCAAAGCCTAAATAGGAAAACACCCCGTTACGGCAGGCAGCCGCGACGGGGTGTTGTTTGGCCTAGTTGCTACAGCAAATCTTGCAGCGCCTCTTTGGCTTCTTTGGTTAAATTAAAGCAGTGTTCCGGTGCGGGAAAGGTCATTTCCTGCACTTCTTTTTTGTAGGCCAGAAGCGCTTCCAAAATAACCGGGCGCAACTTGGCATACTGTTTTACAAATTTGGGCACAAAGCGGTCGAACAGGCCCAAAAGGTCGTTGACTACCAGCACCTGGCCATCAGTGTTGGGGCCGGCGCCAATGCCGATAACCGGAATGCGCAGGCGGTCGCTGAGCATTTTACCAAGCTCGTGAGGCACGGCCTCCACCACCAAAGCGAAGGCCCCGGCCGCCTCCACCGCCAGCGCGTCATCTAAAATTTTGAGCGCCCCGGCTTCGTCCCTGCCCTGGGCGCGGAAGCCGCTTAGGGCGCTGGTGGTTTGCGGAGTAAGGCCCACATGGCCCACCACCGGAATGCCGCATTTTACAATGGCTTCGATGGTGGGGGCAAAGTCGGCGCCGCCTTCCAGCTTTACCGAATCGGCGCCACCTTCTTTCATGAGTAGCCCAGCGTTGTACACCGCATCGCGAATGGAGGTGTGATAGCTCAAAAAGGGCATGTCCACCGTGATATGGGCGTACTGGCAACCGCGGCGCACCGCCTTGGCGTGGTGCAGCATGTCCTGCATGGTAACGCCAATGGTGCTTTCCAGGCCCATTACCACCATACCTAGCGAGTCGCCTACCAGCAGCATATCCATACCAGCCTCATCGGCCACATGGCTGGTGGGATAGTCGTAGGCGGTGAGCATCAAAAGCTTGCGGCCCTCGTCTTTGGCTTTTTGCAGATCCATTAAGGTAATAGGTTTGCGGCTCATAAGTTATCTCCTTGCAAATTATAATACTGGGCGGTGCGTACCAGAGCGGCCAGCACGTCGTTGACCGGAGTGGAGATATTATGTTCGGCGCCCAGGCGGCTGACCGCGCCATGAATAAAGTCCACTTCAGTGGGGCGTTTTAGTTGCATGTCCTGCCACATGGAACAATAGTTCTCCGCTGTGAGCTGGCACACGTTCAGGAAATGGCCGTATAGGTCCTCCCGCACCCTGACCCCTAGGCTAAGCGCTATGGTGCGGGCTTCTTCCATGGCCAGGATGGCCAGGCGGCAAGAGTCGGGGTGGCTGCCCACCTGGCCGTTTTTAATGCCCAGGAGCGCGCCAATGGCGTTAATGCCTATGTTGATGAAGAGTTTGTCCCAAACCGCGGCGCGGGCGTCGCTTAAGGGTTCGGTGGCAATGCCCGCCTGGCTGAACACGCGGGCTATGTTTTCAGCGGGCTGCATTTGCGTGCCCGCCCAAGGGCCTAAAGCGGTGGCGCCCATGCCGGTGTGGCGCACCACCCCAGGTTCTAAAAGCAGCGCGGCGTGGGAAGTGTAACCGGCCAGCACCCGGCCGGGGTCTATATATTGGGAGAGAATATCGGCGTTACCCATGCCGTTTTGCAGGGTAAGCACATAGCCGTTTTTATTCAGGCAGCGGGCGGCTTCTTCCGCCACTTTGGCGGTGGAGGTGGATTTTACAAAAACCAGGCATAAGTCGCTGTCCGCGAAGTCCATGGCATTCAAGCTTAAAGGGCAGGGCACAACCCGGCGGTCGTTGTTCTCTTCCAGCACAATGCCTTGGTTGCGCTTAACCGCGTCCACATACACCTGGCGGGCCGCCACCAGGCCCACATTATGGCCGGCTTCAAAGAGTAAAGCGCCAAACAAGCTGCCCATGGCGCCTGCCCCGATTATACAAATTTTCATATTAACATCGCTTAAAATGGAAATTACAAATAGTTTCTAAAATTCATTATATAAATTCCCGGCCGGGAATTTATATAATTATCACTCAGCCGCAACGCGTGGTTTTTAGTTGGCTCCAGCGGCTGTGCCGATGCGCAAGCCTCTTCCAGGCAGCGTTAGAAATCGTTTAATAAACGACTTCTAATTTTTTATAAAATATTAAAATCATTTTTCAATTTATGCAAGTAATATAATGACCCTGAAAACAAAAAAATTAGAGGCCTCGGCATGGAGCCAGAGCTTCTAATTTCGCTGAAAGCTGTATATAATCGGATGATTAAAGGGCGGCTTTCAATATAAGAAAAATACGCGCGCAAAACCCTGCCTTAAGCAAGGGCTTTGCGCGCGTTGCCGTTACATGCCCAGTGTGCCTCTGGCGATAACCAGCTTGTGGATTTCCGAAGTGCCTTCGTAAATTTCCAGCAGCTTGGCGTCGCGGTACAGGCGCTCCATGGGGTATTCTTTCATGTAGCCGTAGCCGCCATGAATCTGCAAACCCAAATTGGCGCAGAAATTGGCCGTCTCGGCCGCATAAAGCTTGGCAATGGCCGCGTCCATGCCATAGGGCTCG
>JAVBVK010000014.1:0-299707 GCA_031554335.1 Desulfarculales bacterium | reverse complement strand
TTGGTTTCGGCACGGCTTTCGGCTTTGCCCTTGGCGCGGCCCTTTCCGGCGCGGCCGGGTTTATCGGCATGCACGTTTCCGTGCGCGCCAACGTGCGCACTACGGAAGCGGCCAAGAACGGCATTGCCGCCGCGCTGGACGTCGCTTTCAAAGGCGGCGCCATCACGGGTTTTCTGGTTGTGGGCCTGGGCCTCGCCGGTGTCGCCGGGTATTACTTTCTCCTTTACCTTTTCAGCAGCCTGACCCCGGCTGAAGTGATCAAGCCCCTGGTGGGCCTTGGTTTCGGCGGTTCGCTCATTTCCATCTTCGCCCGTCTCGGCGGCGGTATTTTCACCAAAGGCGCGGATGTCGGCGCCGACCTCGTCGGCAAAGTTGAAGCCGGCATTCCGGAAGATGACCCCCGCAACCCCGCCGTCATCGCAGATAACGTGGGGGACAACGTGGGCGACTGCGCTGGCATGGCCGCCGACCTTTTTGAAACCTATGCGGTTACCATTATTGCCACCATGCTATTGGGCGCTTTGCTTATGACCGGGTTCGAGAGCCAAGCGGTAGTGTACCCACTTACTTTGGGCGGTTTTTCCATTCTCGCCTCTGTTGTGGGCTGCCTTTTCGTGCGCGTGCAGAGCGATGGCAAAGTCATGAAAGCCCTGTATAAAGGGCTTATTATCTCTGGGGTAATTGCTGTAATCGGCTTTTATCCCATCACGGTCTTCATTATGCCGGACGACGCCTTGTTTGCCGCCATGGGCATAAAAACAGGCGCCCAACTGCGCCTTTTCGCTTCAGCGTTGGTAGGCCTTTTGCTTACCGCGGTACTGGTATGGCTTACCGAGTTTTACACTTCCACCGAGTATTCCCCGGTGCGTTCCGTGGCCGCGGCCTCCAGCACCGGCCATGCCACCAGCATCATTTCCGGCTTGGCGCTTTCCATGCGCGCCACGGCTTACCCGGTTGTTGCGGTGTGCATTAGTATTTTTGCCTCTTATATGTTGGCGGGGCTTTACGGCATTGCCATTGCCGCCACGGCCATGCTTTCCATGACCGGCATAATTGTTGCCCTGGACGCCTATGGCCCCATTACCGACAACGCGGGCGGTATTGCCGAGATGTCGGAGCTGCCGGACAGCGTGCGCGCTATTACCGACCCCTTGGACGCGGTGGGCAATACCACCAAGGCGGTAACCAAAGGTTATGCCATTGGCTCGGCCGGCCTGGCCGCGTTGGTGCTTTTTGCCGACTACACCCACGCCTTAGAGGCCGCTGGGCGGCATATAAGCTTTGACCTCTCCAACCCAGCCGTCATTATCGGGCTTTTCATTGGCGGTATGGTTCCTTATCTTTTTGGGGCCATGGCCATGGAAGCGGTTAGCCGGGCGGCTGGTTCGGTTGTTAACGAAGTGCGCCGCCAGTTTAAGGAAATTCCCGGTATTATGGAGCGCACCGCCAAGCCCAACTATTCTCTCACGGTGGACCTGCTTACCAAAAGCGCCATCAAGGAAATGATTGTGCCTTCGCTTCTGCCGGTATTGGTGCCTGTGGCCGTGGGCTTTGGCATGCGCGCGCTTATGGGGCCGGATGCCGGGGTGCAGGCCTTAGGCGGGCTTTTGATGGGTACTATTGTCACCGGCATCTTTGTGGCCATATCCATGACCACCGGTGGCGGCGCCTGGGACAACGCCAAAAAATACATTGAGGACGGCAACTTTGGCGGCAAGGGTTCGGAAAGCCATAAAGCTTCGGTTACCGGCGATACTGTGGGCGACCCCTATAAAGATACAGCCGGGCCTGCCATTAACCCTTTGATTAAAATTATCAATATCGTGGCCTTGCTCATCGTGCCCATGCTGGTCTAGAAGTTATTTCATACCCCCCCTAAAGGGGGATTTATGACGGATCGCGAAGCAAAAAGTGTGATTTTTGCTTCGCTCCCGACAGCAACGCCGCCGCGTAAGCCTGTTCCCGGCGGCGCTACAAGCCATTTATGAAATGACTTGTCGCTAGTTAAGCCAAACTAATACGCAGCCGAGCCAGATTTACCTGGCTTGGCTGCTTTTATTGGCGCGTGAAAAGTAAATAACCGGCCTTGCCGGATAAAAGTTATGGAAGTATGTTTAAAAACGCGGCAACAGCCCGCGCTATACTCTTTCAATGGATGTTTATATGAGCCCACAAAAAATTAAGGCAAGCCCAGGCATGGCCATTATAGCACTGGCGGCGCTTTGGCTTGTGTGGGGAAGCGCCAGCCCGAGCCATGCCCTGGATAGCATGGATGCTAACCGGGAAAAGGTGAGCATAGAGTTGGGCAGTAATGCCAGCACCGGTTATAGCTGGAGTTATACGGTAGACAAGCCGGATATTATTAAAGAAATGAGCAGCCGTTATGTGGACGGGACTGTTCCCCGGGGACACCCGTTGGCCGGCGCTCCGGGAAAACAGGTTTTTGTGTTTACCGGGCAGAAGCCAGGCAAGGTGTTGGTTACTTTCAGCTATGCGCGGCCTTGGGAAAAGGGCCTGGAACCCGCGCAAAGCGCGGTTTATATCATCGAGGTATATGCTGATGGCAGGCTTGCTGTAGTCGAGTCTGCCGACCACGCGCCATAAAGGCGCGTTTCACATTGATGAGCAATAAGGCGGCGCGCATGGGCCTTGGGTAAAACCTTGCGGCGCGCTGGTTTGCGGTTTTGTATGGCCTTCTATATTATCCTGGCCTTATTGCCTCTTGCTTGCCAAAAATATTGAGAGCTATGGCATTCAAATAAGCCGCCTGAATGTGCGGGATGTGGAATTTGACTTTTTATTGCACAAGGAGTTGCTTTATGCGTATAGGTACAATTGAGCGGGCAGATGCGAAAATAGTGGCTGGATTCCAGAAGCTCTTGGACAGCCACGATTCGGTGACCTGCGCGGTTTCCGACTGCATGGGGCGCTACAACGCCATGACCGGTGATATGCGCCCTTTGTTTGAAGGCATACGCCTGGTGGGCACGGCGGTAACGGTGAAAACCCTGGCCGCTGATTTAGGCGCGGTGTTTAAAGCCATAGACCTGTGCCAGCCTGGAGATATTATAGCGATAGATGCCCGTGGTTCGTTAAATACCGCATTCTGGGGTGAGAACGTCACCTTGTCGGCCATGAACAAAGGCGTGGTGGCGGTGGTGGTAGACGGCGCCACCCGCGATGTGGAGGAAATCCGCAAGCTCAAATTCCCGGTAATCAGCAAGGGCATAGTGCCCAACGTGGGCTCAGTGGGCGGCTACGGCCAGGTAAATGTGCCCATACAATGCGCTGGGGTGGCGGTTAACCCTGGTGATGTGCTGATTATAGACGGCAACGGCGTGGTAGTGGTGGCGCGCGAAGAGGCGGCAGGCGTTTTGAGCAGGGCAAACGAACTTATGGGCAAGGAACACATTGTCACAGAAAAGCTCAAAGCCGGGCAGACCATTGGCCAATTGGTCAATATAGACCGCATTGCCGCCAGCGTGTTCGATTATCAGTACGTGGCCGCTGACGATAAGAATTAACCGGGGCGAGCCTCTGGAGCAACCAGCCCTCATGGCAGCATAGGGTTGTGGCGGCGATTTTTTCGCGGAGCGGAAAAAGCAAAGATGAGGGTTGTGCCCGCATGCTGCGCCCAAAAATAAAAAAAATAAGAGGTCGCGGTTCATTGGCCGCGGCCTCTTCCAGCTTGCCGGCCTGCCAGCTCCGCCGGGGCTTGCCCCGTTCATGCTCAATGCTGAAAGCGTTATTTATTGTATCAACAATGAGATAGCACCACTTAGGCCAGCGCCCTGCTTATGGTATAATTTGCCTAACCTGTTGTCCGCGCACTAGGCTCAGGGCTCATTAATTGCTTGTGTGAATAGGCTGCTTAATCAGTAGTAATGTGGCATGTCATGCGGAAGCCGCTTTGCGGCTATCCGGCATCCAGGCTGTTAGCTTTAAAAGCATGGACCCCGGATAGCGGCTAACGCCACTTCCGGGGTGACAATAACGCAATTATTTGTAGTTAATGACGATGCGCTGTCTTGGTGCTCTTAACTTAATGAGCCCTGACCCTAGATTGACACGCCTCCTATTTGCGGTCAATAATCGATATAAGTTAACCATTGGCAAGGACTGCAATGTATCAATTATCTATAATTATTCCTGTTTTCAATACTGAGCAATACTTGCCCCGCTGCCTGGACAGCCTGGTTAGCCAGCATGTGGACAGCTTGGAAATTGTTGTTGTCAGTGATGCATCTCCCGGTAACTGTGCTGAAATTGTTGAACAATACCGCAGTAGTCATCCTGCTGTTTCCTTCAACTACATTGAATTTACCCGCAACCGGGGCACATTTGCGGCCAGAGCGGCGGGATACCGGGGCTCTGGCGGTCGGTACTTGATGGGCGTGGATCCGGATGACTGGCTGGGAGCGAACACCTGCAACGCCGTGTTGCGGGTGATACGCAAGCATAACGCGGATATCGTTGAATTCCCGTCTTTTAACTGCGACAGCGATGGCAACACTAAGTTGAATTCCACCTGGCGCAGGGTGCCGGCAAAACTCTATGGCCAGGATATTTTGCGGGCTCTTCTAAATGATCAGCAGGTGCCCCCATATGTATGGGGCAAACTGTACCGTAGGGAAGTTTTGTTGAAGTCTTTAGAAAATTTGCATTATTTTGATAATATACGCATCGTGAAGTCGGAAGACATGCTGCAAACCTTTTCGATCTGTATGGAGGCCAACTCTTGCATCAGCACACCGAAAGGAGCGTATTATTATTTTGAGAACCCGGCCAGCGGCGCGGCTAAAATTGTATTAAACGAAGAAAAGTTTAAAGATGGATGCCGCGACATCGGCCTGGTTAGACGGGGCATTGTGCGGCTGTTTTCAGATAAAAACATAGCAGCGGATTTATATGAAAAATTCGTTACAGGCTTTATGCAACCAATGGCGGTACTGCTGGATGCCCTGCGCGCCCAGCCCGCGGAACGCTTTAACCGGCTGTATAAATACCTTTTCAGCTCATCAGACCCGGCGCTGGCCGCGGAGGCGTTGCATGACCACGAGTTTCCCGTTTTTTGTGAAACGGTGGCCGCGCTTAAACCAATAAGCAAAAGCAAAGCCAGCGGCGTTGGCTTTTTAAGCAATAACATTGGTAAAGAAATTATCGAGTTCGCCAGGAGCTTGCCTGCCGCCATCTCTAAAGTCAATTTTTTTCACGATGCTTCCTCCGCTACGGCGAACGCGCCCTTGCATGAGCGCGGCTTTAATCACCAACTATTGGCCGCAAAACGCGCAACACGCTGGAATCAATTGGAAGCTGGAATTGAAAGCAACGCTATAGGCGTATTAATCTTTTTCACCCCCATCAGTCTCGCTACGCTATATGACATTGGAGCCGCAATATTAAACGGGGTGTATTGCGTGATTATTGAAAGCCAGCCTTTGGTCTTGCCGGCCAGCTCTGGCGAAAAGGCCAGCCTTGCGTTGCATGCCTGCAAGCTTGCGGATGTGGTAGTTTGCTGTAGCGAGGCGGGGCGCAACTCTTTATTGGCCAATGGCATAGAGCATGTCCGCTATGACCCCAGGCTGTTGAAGCGCGCCGAACACTTGGCGGATATTTTTGTGCCCGCAGCCAATGAATGCTGGGAAGGGCTAATAAGTGATTTTGCCGCTGGCATAAAGCCAACATCTCCAACCGCGGGCAACTGGCCAGAGACGCAGGCATACCATGAGGCAATGGGCGGCAACCTTGCGCCATTGCCCGAGTCCAGTGCGGCCCCGCAATTGCAGCCGCCACCTTTGGGGCCGGCTAAAAGCAGCGGCGTAAAAAATCAGCCCGCCATATGGCTATGGTTTGCGCCCAGATATTTTTGGTTTACCGCGCGCCTTAAAGCCCTTGGCCGCAAAGCCCGCAGCTAGCCGCTGGCGCGGAGAAGCGATTTTCCGCTGGCGCAATACCTTCGAGGTTTTGAGTTTTGCGGGCTTAGTGGTTGCGGCGGGTTGCAACTATGAATTTTCAACCATAACGTTGCCTGCCGTTAGGGGTGTCATTTTTCCTGTGGTAAGGCATGGCGATAAGGGCGCCATGGCGTTCAATCTTTGCTTCTATAAAAAATGTAAGGTCACAGCTAGTTAGCTGTGACCTTACTAAGTATTGGTGCCGGAGGAGAGAATCGAACTCTCACGGGCGCAAGGCCCGCGGGATTTTGAGTCCCGTGCGTCTACCAGTTTCACCACTCCGGCTAATAAACGCTTTTTGAGATATAATATATAAAGGCAAAAGCAGGTTAGGTCAAGGGGCCAGGTGTTTAAAACTTTACCTCAGGCCCCACCTCGCCCGTTCGTTAGTTAACAGCTTGTATTATCTAAAAATTATTGCGCAATTTGCAAATGTTACCTGTTGGAGGAGTTTGGCAGTGGCTGGTGCAGATATTGCCTTTACCTCTGCGGAGGTTGAGACCATGCTACGCGGCATGGCCGCGGAAATTGATAAGCGTTGCGCCGCCCACATGCCTCGCTTTGTGGGTATTCGCACCGGTGGTGCCCATTTGGCTTTGCGCCTGGCCGCATTGCTTTCCGCCATGCGCGGCCAGGCTATTTTAAGCGGAGCTTTGGACATAAACCTTTACCGTGACGACTGGAGCATTAAGCACCATAAACCGCTTGTGCGGCGTACGGAAATAGACTTTGACCCGCAAGACATGCATGTGGTGCTGGTGGACGATGTGCTTTATACCGGCCGCACCATTCGTGCCGCCCTGGAGGCGCTGCTGGATTTGGGCCGCCCCAAGCGCATAGAGCTGGCGGTACTGGTAGACAGAGGCGGGCGCGAATTGCCCATTGCCCCAGATTATGTGGGCGTGGTGCTGCCCATTACGGCCCCGGGCCGGGTGGACGTGCTGCTGGCCGAAGAAGGCCAGCAAGACGCCATATGCGTGCAGCATGCTTAGGTTGGTGGTTTATGCAGATTGACGGCTATGCGGCCGCTGGCGGCCAGTCTGAAGGTGTGCATCCCCCGCCGGTGCCGCCCATGAGAGGGTGCCTGCCCGCCTGGGAGGAACCTGGCCCCTTTTTGGGCGCGTTTTTCAAAACCACTGGGCAAATATTGCTCCATCCTGGCCTCACCTTAAGCCAGCCAGCCTTCCCCGGCTATGTCAGCTTGTTGGCCTTTGCCCTGCCCTGGCTGGTGTTTGAATCGGCCATTTCCGTGCTTTATGGCAGCGTTTTCGAAGGCCAGGCGTTTGCCGTGCTGGCCATGGGGCAAAGTATTGCTTTAAACCTCTTTGTTTCAGGGACTTGGGTTTTACTCCTGCATTTGGCTTTACTTGTTGTGCGCGCCGACAAGGGCGGCTTTCAAGCCACATTTCGTTCCCAGGCCTATTTATGCTGCCTGTCATGCTGGTTAATCATTCCCGGTATAGGTTTCTGGATAATGTCGGTGTGGGTTGTGGTGGCGCTTTTCTTGGGCCTGGCGGCCAGCCACCAGGTGGGTAAACTCAAAATTTTAGCGGCCCTGTTGGTGTTAATAGCAATGCTGGCCAGTGTTGCCATGCTGGCTGCCATATTTGTGGGCTTGGCCAGCGTGCTGCACATGTTGGGGGCGTTGCGGGAAGTTTTGCGCGTAGGCTTTGGCGGGTAGTTTTAAGGCCGCAACAGCGCTTTGCATCTTTGGCGTTTGCGTGGCTGGTTTTTATTTGTGCAACATTTCAGGAAAGCGGCAATATGCGGCTAACTGTTACAACCAGCGGCCGCGAGCAGGCGGTGGATGTTACCGCCATGATAAACCAGGCGCTGGCTGGCCAGGGCCTGGAAAATGGCCTGTGTAATGTGTTTGTGCCGCATACCACCGCGGCCATAACCGTTAACGAGGGCTATGATCAAAGTGTAATGTTTGATGTTATAAGCACGCTGGATAAGCTGGTGCCATGGATAGGCAACTATACCCATCCAGAAGGTAATTCCGCCGCGCACCTGAAAGCGATTATGGTGGGGGCAAGCCTGGTCTTGCCGGTGCGCAAAGGGCGCCTTAGCCTGGGGCGGTGGCAGAAGGTGTTTTTTTTGGAATTTGACGGCCCGCGAAAACGCAGCTTGCAACTTAGTCTTTGCCAGGCCTTAAATGCCGGGCATCCAAACTGTTAAGGAGGTCTTCATGAAAAAGATATGCATTTTTTTATTGCCGCTGCTCATATTTGCCGTTTCAGTGTGCAGGGCAGATAATAAAGGAGACGCCATGAACACGGTAAGCGCCGCGCATACGGTGCTGAACGACATGATGCGGGCCAGTGACAACTCTATTCCCAGGGGCTTGCTTAAAAGCGCTCATGCCATAATAATTGTGCCTTCCATGTATAAGGCGGGTTTTATCTTGGGTGGCTCTTACGGACGGGGTGTAATTATATCGCGCCTGCCAGATGGCAAGTTAAGCGCGCCGGCCTTCGTAACTCTGGGCGGGGCCAGTTTGGGCCTGCAGTTGGGCGGGCAGTCCATAAAGCTGGTGCTGGTAGTTAATACGGTCAAAGGCCTGCAGGGCATATTGAACAACAGCTTTACCATGGGCAGCAATTTAAGCGCCGCGGCCGGGCCCTATGGCCGCCATAGTGAAGTTAGCCTGAGCGCTGCCGATGCCAACGCCGACATTTACTCTTACTCTCGCTCCAGCGGCCTGTCGGCTTCGGTGGCGGTTGACGGCACCCACCTGTCTTTTGACGAAGAGTTGACACAAGCTTATTATGGCAAGACCTACAATGCGCACCAAATACTGGTGGAAGGCAAAGTTGAAAATATGCCGGCTGGCGCCGTACAGCTTTTGCAGGCAATCGAAAAGTATGTTAAGTAGGGTGTTCAAACGTTAAAAAAGCGCCGCGCCCGGATAAGCGCGGCGGTGCCTTTAATGTGTTTTTAGTTGGCAAACTAAGCTGTGGTGCAGGTTTTGAGCAAGCATAACTCCGGAGAGAAAAAGTCCATTCCTTCAGCTCATCAAACGCCTATGATGCGCCAATACCTGGAGCTTAAAGAGCAGGTTCCAGATTGCATCTTGCTTTTCCGCATGGGCGATTTCTATGAGATGTTTTTGGAAGATGCCAAGGTGGCCAGCAGGGTTTTGGGCATTGCCCTAACCAGCCGCGACAAAAATGGGGAAAACCCTATACCCATGTGCGGGGTGCCCCATCACGCCCTGGAACAATATTTGGATACCTTAGTTAACAAGGCCGGCTTTAAGGCGGCCATTTGCGAGCAAGTGGAAGACCCCAAGCAGGCCAAGGGCCTGGTTAAGCGCGACATAACCAGGGTAATAAGTCCTGGCATGTACACCAACCCGGAACGTATAGAAGCCAAAGATCACCGCTATGTTGCATCAGTCTATTTCCAAAACGCCATTATTGGCCTGGCCTGTCTCGATTTAAGCAGCGGCGAATTCATGGCCGCCAATCTGCATAGCTCCCCCGAGCTTATCTTCGAGCTGGCGCGTCTGGAGCCCTGGGAGCTAATAATGGCCGCCGAACAGCAGGAACCAGCCATGCTGAGCCAACTGGGCGAAATGGCAAGCCTGCCGCGCACGCTGGTTAAGGCGCTGGAACTGGAAGAGGGCAATAAGCTTTTGCGGCACCTGTTGAGTGAGCCGGCAAGCGACGGGCACGGGGCGGGCTTGATGGCGGCCAGCATGTTGTGGAGCGTGGTAATTGATACCCAGCGCTGCAAGCCAGAACATGTGCAGGAACTTGTTTTCTACGAACCCAGGTCTTTTTTAGTGCTGGATCCCCATGCCATACGCAACCTGGAATTGTTCCGCAGCATTATGGATGGCGGCCGCAAAGGATCTTTGCTGCACAGCATAGACTATACCCAAACCCCCATGGGGGCGAGGTTGCTCAAAGACTGGCTGCTTTTCCCTTTGCGTCACAAAATGCTTATCGAAGCGCGCCAGCAGGCAATTGCCGAGCTTATCGAAGCGCGCCTGTCATTAGAAGAAATAACGGAATGTCTGAAAGCTTTGCCCGATCTTCCCCGCTTGCTGGGCAGGGTGGGCATGGGCCAGGCCGGCCCTAAAGATTTGGCCTCCCTGCGTAACGCTTTAATGCTGTTGCCGCGCTTAAGCGTGGCAGCCAGCCAGTTTAACGCGCCACTAATTCTAGATAGCGTCAAAATGATGGAGGGCATGGATGATTTAAGCCATTTGCTGGAGCAAACGTTAGCGTCCGAACCCCCTTACAATTTGGCAGATGGTGGCGTTATTGCAGATGGCGTTAGTTCTGACCTGGACCAACTGCGTGCGCTGGCCGGCCAAGGCAAGAATTGGGTTGCCGAATTGCAGCAAAGCCTGCGCAGCCAAACTGGCATAAATTCGCTTAAGGTTGGTTTTAACAGGGTGTTTGGTTATTACATCGAAGTAAGCAAAACCCACCAGGAAAAAGTACCGCCGGAATTTATGCGCAAGCAAACTCTGGCCGGAGGCGAGCGCTATATTACCATAGAGCTGAAGGAAAAAGAGGCGGCCATTCTGGGGGCCGAGGAAAGCGCCTTGGCCTTGGAAGTGAAATTGTTCAACCGCCTGCGCGAGCAGGTGGCCGCGCGCAGCGGCCAGCTTATGGCTTTGGCGCGCGCGCTGGCCAGGCTGGATGTGTTGTGCGGTCTGGCTTTACTGGCCCATACCAAAGCTTATGTGCGGCCGGTGGTCTCTGAAGACGGCACTTTAGATATCAGCGGCGGCCGGCACCCAGTGGTGGAGAGCATGCTCAAACCCGGTGAATTTGTGCCTAATGACATTCTGCTTAACAATGAACAGCAGGTGCTTATTATAACAGGGCCCAACATGGCCGGTAAATCCACCATTTTGCGCCAGGCGGCCATTATCGCCATTTTGGGGCAGATGGGTTCGTTTGTTCCGGCGGAAAAGGCCAGGTTAACCATCCTGGACCGCATATTCACCAGGGTTGGCGCCATGGACAATCTGGCCAAGGGCCAATCCACCTTTATGACTGAAATGGTGGAAACCGCGCAGATATTAAAAGAAGCCACTCCGCAGTCTTTGGTTATTCTAGACGAGGTGGGGCGGGGCACCTCCACTTTTGACGGGCTTTCCCTGGCCTGGGCCATTGCCGAGTTTTTGCATAATTTGCAGGGGGTGGGAGTGAAAACGCTGTTTGCCACCCACTACCATGAGCTTATAGAGATAGCCAATAGTTGCCCACGGGTGCGCAATTTCAACGTGGCGGTAAAAGAGTTTAATAACGACATAGTGTTCATGCGGCGCTTGGCGCCTGGCGGAGTCAGCCGCTCTTACGGGCTGCAGGTGGCCAAATTGGCGGGTATACCGCAAGACGTGTTGCAGCGGGCGCATAACATATTGCAACAGTTGGAAGCGGAAAATACGCTTAATAACGAGATGGCGCTATCTCCTCAGCTTGCCTTGTTTGATGCCACCAGCGCGGCGGAACACCCGGTGTTAGACCGGCTGCGCGAGCTTGATACCGCCAATTTAACTCCGTTGGCGGCCTTGAACTTGATGGAAGAGCTTAAACGTGCTTTGGGTTAGGCTGAGCATAATAGTGTTGGCGCTATTGTGCGGTGGTCAGGCCGCGCTTTGCGCGCAGGCCCCGCAAGTTGAAATAGAGAAATCTTTCCAGGAGGCCAAAGGAGACTATAGCGGCCTGAAAAACGTGCGTGATCCTCTCAAATGGCAAGCTTTGGCACAGCGTTTTATGGTGCTGTACAATAGCCAGCCAGGCGGCGAGGTTGCCCCCAAATGCCTGTTCTGGGCAGGGCGTGTTAGCGGCGAGGCCTATGTTAAATTCAAACGCCAAGAGGATATGGATCGTGCCATTGCCGCCTATGACCAGTTTATAACCAAATTTCCCTCTTCCGGCTTGGCCGACGATGCGCAGTACAACAAGGCCGAGCTGTATAAGGCTAAAGGCGATTTGGATCAGGCCTATCTGGAATACCTGAAGGTTACGGTGGACTTTCCCAAAGGGGATATGCGCCCTAAGGCCGCGGCCCAGTTGGATGTGCTGGAACCGCGCGTGACCAGGCGAAATAATACGCAGCCCGCCATCAATACACCCGTCACCAGCGCCAGCCCGCCTGATAGCAGCGCGTTGCGTCAAGTTAAAGAAATCCGTCAATGGTCGGTGCCTGGTTATGCCCGCGTGGTTCTCAATTTAGAAGAGCCCACGCCATATTCCAGCCGCCTGCTACGAGACAGTCTAACTGGCGGCGGCGAAAAAAGCGTACAGTTAGACTTGAGGCGGGCTCAGTTGGCTCCCGGACTAAAGGCCATTAGCCCCACAGCCGAAGGCCTGCTGAAAACTGTGCAGTACAGTTCTCCCAACGCTGGTGAGGTGCGGGTGGTGGTTACAGTGAAAGACCTAACCTCTTACAAGGTGTTTACGCTGGATAACCCCTTCCGCCTGGTGGTGGACTGTTTTGCGCCGGAGCAGAATACCACCATTGCCGCGGCACCGGCCGCGCCCGCGCCCCGCGCGGCGGCGGCCGCCGGCGGCGGTAAGCCAGCCACTTCACGGGCCGGTAAGCCACCGTCGGCTACTACCTATCGCGTGCCTCGCGGGGCCGCTACCGCCGGCCCTAACCAGATAGGCCTGGCCGCGCAGTTGGGCTTGCAGATAAGAACAGTGGTTGTGGATCCCGGCCATGGCGGTAAAGATCCGGGCGCCATAAGCGGCAACCTGCAGGAAAAAGATATTACCTTGGATATCTCGCGCCGCCTGGCCACTAAGTTGCGCAACTATCTAAAATGCACGGTGCTGCTTACCCGTGCCAAGGACGTGTTTTTGCCGCTGGAAGAGCGCACCGCCTTTGCCAACACCAAAGGGGCTGATTTATTCGTTTCCATTCATGTTAACTCCGCGGCCAATAGCGGCCTTAACGGCATTGAGACTTACTTTTTAAACCTGGCCACCGACGAGGCGGCCATGCGGGTGGCGGCCAGGGAAAATGCCACCACCCAGCGTTCGCTGAGCGACTTGCAGGTAATTTTGAACGACCTCATGTTAAACTCCAAGGTCAACGAATCAAACCGGCTGGCCCGCACCATTCACCAGCAGGTGCTTGGCAGCCTGCGCGCCAAATACACCGTGGCCGACCTGAAAGTTAAACAGGCCCCCTTTTATGTTTTAATTGGCGCGCGCATGCCGGCGGTGCTGTGCGAGGTTGGTTTTATCTCTAACGCCACCGAGCGCACTCGTCTAACCAACACCATTTATCTTGATTTATTGGCCGAGGGCATTGCCCGTGGCATAATGCGCTATAATAAAGAATTGCAGCAAGGTGCCGGCAACTAGCGTTTAGCTGGGCGCGGTTAAATTGTAGCCAACAAGTCAAGGCGTTTAGCAGCAGTACCTGCTGCTTTTTTGTTGTTGCACACATTTCATAAGGTTTATAGTTAATGAAGGAACTTACGGTTATTGCTCAGGAGCTCAGCATCAATATCAAGCAGGCGCAAGCGGTGGCCGCCCTTTTAGAAGAGGGCTGCACCGTACCCTTTATTGCCCGTTATCGCAAAGAGGCGCATCAAAGCTTGGACGAGGTGGCCATTGTGGCTATTCGCGACCGCCTGCATCAGCTTAGGGAGCTTAACGCGCGCAAAGAAGCTATCAGCAAATCTTTGATGGAACGCAATTTACTTAGCGATGAACTGGCCGCAGCCATAGCCGCCAGTGAAACCATGAGCGGCCTGGAAGATATTTATCTTCCCTATCGGCCCAAGAAACGCACGCGGGCCATGGTTGCCAAAGAAAAAGGGCTGGAGCCGCTGGCCTTGTTTCTGCTGGAGCAGTTGGCGGAAGCTCGGCCGGAGGAAGAGGCGGGCAAATATGTGAACGCGGAGCTGGGCGTGGAAAACGTTGAAGAAGCATTGGGCGGGGCCAGGGATATTATAGCGGAAATGGTTAGTGAAGATGCGGTTAGCCGCGCGGCCTTGCGAGATTTATTTCAAAAGAAAGCGTTTTTTATTTGTAAAGTTGTGGATGGGCAGGAAGAGGCCGGCGCAAAATATCGCGACTATTTTAACTGGCAGGAGCTGGCGGCCAATGCTCCCAGCCATCGCGTGTTGGCCATGCGCCGCGGTGAAAAGGAGGGCTTTTTAAGTTTAAGGGTTTTGCCAGAGACGGAGGAAGCGCTTTTTATTTTGCTTGGCATGTTTGTAAAAAATGAAAGCCCCGCAGCCCAGCAGGTTAAACTGGCGGTGGCAGATAGCTATAAGCGCCTGCTTAGTTCGTCCATGGAAACAGAAATACGCTTATTCACACGCCAGGCCGCGGAAAAAGAAGCCATTAAGGTGTTTGCGCAAAATTTGCGGCAACTGCTGCTGGCCCCTCCGTTAGGGCAAAAACCGGTGCTGGCCATAGACCCCGGCTACCGCACCGGCTGTAAACTGGCGGTGCTCAGCGCCCAGGGGGTTTTTTTGCATCACGATATTATTCATGTAATGACCGAAGCTCAGCAAGAACAGGCGGGCCGCAAAATAAAACAGCTTTATGGCGAATATAAATTTGAAGCCATTGCCATTGGTAATGGCACCGCCAGCCGTGAAACAGAAAGCATGGCACGCCGCCTGAAGCTGCCGTTGCCGGTAATTGTGGTCAGCGAAAGCGGGGCCAGCGTTTATTCGGCCTCTGATCTGGCCCGCCAGGAATTTTCTGATCTGGATCTTACAGTACGCGGCGCCATATCCATTGGCCGGCGCCTTTTGGACCCGTTGGCCGAGTTGGTTAAAATAGACCCCAAGGCCATTGGCGTGGGCCAATACCAGCACGACGTGGATCAGGGTGAACTCAAGCAAAGCTTGGATGATGTGGTGGTAAGCTGTGTTAACCTGGTGGGAGTGGAACTTAACACCGCCAGCGCCGAACTGCTCGGCCATGTTTCCGGCTTGGGCCCCAGCCTGGCTAAAAACATTGTAAGCTTTCGGGAGCAGCACGGGCCTTTCAACTCGCGCCAAAAGCTTCTCAATGTGCCCCGTCTTGGCCCCAAGGCCTTTGAGCAGGCGGCTGGCTTTTTGCGTATAGCCAATGGGGAAAACCCGCTGGACGCCTCCGCCGTGCATCCGGAATCTTATCCGCTGGTGGAGGCCATGGCTCGCGATTTATCTTGCCAGCTTGAGGAACTGTTGCAAAAGGAGAGCCTGCGCAAGCAAATTGAGCCCAGCAAGTACGTAACCAGCAAATTTGGCCTGCCCACTATTAACGATATTATGCAGGAACTGGAAAAGCCGGGGCGCGATCCGCGCCAGGGCTTTGAAGCTTTCAGCTTCAGCGAGGCGGTGAACAGCATAGGGGATTTAGTGCCAGGCATGAGGCTGCCGGGTATTGTCACCAACATCACCAATTTTGGCGCTTTCGTGGATATTGGTGTGCACCAGGATGGATTGGTGCACATCAGCAATTTGTCCGACAAGTTTATAAGCGACCCCCACCAGGCGGTTAAGGTGCAGCAGGCCGTGCAGGTTACGGTGCTGGAAGTGGATGTGCCGCGCAAGCGCATAGCGCTCTCTTTGCGTAGCGAAAATGTAGCCCATGGCGAAAACAAAAAGTCGGCGCCAGGGCTGGGGCCGGCCAAGCTTGGGCCCACGCGCAATAAAGAACGGGAAGCTAAGGGGGCTGCCAGTAAGCCGGCCGCGCCCGCGTCTTTTAACAACCCCTTTGCCCGGCTGCTGGGCAAGCAGGACAGTTAAAACTTGCCTGATAGGGTTAAGATATTATATTTTTTAGCATGAACGAAACCGATAGAAATTTATTGGCCCAAACATGCGCCCAGTGCGTGCAGTGCGGGGCCTGCCGCGCCATTTGCCCGGTGCACGGTCTCTCCCGTAAAGAGGAACATTCTCCACGAGGCAAGCTGAAGCTTTATCAGGCCATGCTTAACGGCCAGATAAAGCCCAGCGGTGCTGCCTTAAGCGCTTTGCGCCAGTGCCTGCTGTGCGGGCGCTGCCAAAAAAGTTGTCCCAGTAAATTAAAAGTTACCGATGCCTTGAAGGCTGGGCGGGCCTTGCTGGCCAGCAAAAACCCCACACCCGCCAGGCTGCTGGGCAGAGTTTTGCTGAGCAGCCGCCTGCCACGCCTGTTAGCGCTGGCCTGGCCGTTTAAAAGGGCTTTGCGCCAAGGGCTGGCTTTACGCTTAAAGCCCCTGAAGCGGCTGCCCGCTTTAAGGGTAAACCCGCCCAGCTTGAGCCCAGTGCCGGGCGCAGGGCCGCGCATTGGGCTTTTTCTAGGCTGCATGGCCACTTATGCCCGCCCCGGCCTGGCGGAAAAGGCCATTAGCATTTTGCGCCAGGAAGGCGCGGTGCTGCCATTGGGCGGCTGCTGCGGCCTGGCCGCGCAAAGCGCTGGGCAGGCGGAACTTATGGGGCGCGCGGCGCAGGGGCTGGCCGCGGCCTGTTCCGCCCTGAAGTTGGACTATATTGTTACCTTATGCACTTCCTGTGCCCATGCCTTAAGCCAAGAGTACCCCAAAGTTTTGCCGCAGAGATCGCCATCTATCCCTTTAACTATTGATATCAACCAGTTTTTGGGGGAACGTCTCCACTTGCTTAAGGGGCGGGCGGCAACCGCACGGGTTCGCTTGCACCATTCCTGCCACCTTGAGCCAGGCCAGGCCAAAGCCCTGCACACCTGGCTGGAACATGTGGGCGTAAAATTAAGCTTAGTGGATGCCTGTTGCGGCGGCGGCGGTATGTTGCCTTTTAACCATCCTTTTTTGAGCCAGAGAATAACCCCTGTTTTGGCCGACGACGGCCTGCCCGTGGTAACCACTTGCAGCGGTTGTTATTTGCAGTGGCTGCAAAGTAATGCGGGACAGGTGCTGCATCCCATTGAACTTTTGGCTTATGTGTGATGTATAATAATTATGCACGCCATAAGGCGCAAGCGTATAGATTTTTCGCGTTAATTGCGGGGAGGGGAGAGAGCTACTTTATTTAACATATTATAATAAAAAGAAAAAATATTTTTGGCATGGCATGTGCATTATAAAAGGGCACGCTGGGTTTTTAAGTTGCTTTAACAGAAAGGGCTGACAAATGAAGAAATTAGTGGCAACAACCTTAGTGCTTGGCTTTATGGTATTAGGCGGCGCCAACGCCTGGGCTTTCGGGCCTCATCCATATGGCGGCACTCTGAACCCAGAACAAAGGGCCGAATTACAAAAGGTATGGGGCCAATTTATGACCCAAACCCAGGACGAGCGGACACAGGTGTCCACCAAGGTGGAACAGCTTAAAACGCTTTATGCCCAGCCCACTCCGGACAAGAACAAAATAGCCGCCTTGCAGAACGAAATTATTGATTTGCGTGCTACCATGGCAAAAAGGGCGGTTGCTTTGCAGGCCACACTGGATGGCGATGTCTACTTCCCAGCTGGTATGATGGGCATGCATATGCTGAACGGCTGGCATAATGGCAATGGTTCCCAGTTCGACAACATGCCTTGCTACGGGCCAGACCAACCCAGAGGCGGGCATCGTGGAGGTTACCGTCGATAGTTTTTATATATAATAAATATATTTCCTTTCTCTCCTACCACACCCAGCGCAGAGGCATCCATACCGTGGGCTCTCTCACCCCCCCCCGCACCCTCAGGCTTACCCTCCCTGAGGGTGCATCCTCATTAAAGGGCAGGTAGAATGGCGGGTCCGAACCAAGACCTTGATAAAAATTGGCTTTCTTGGACAAGCTTCATGCTGGTGGCCATGTTAGTGCTGTTTACGGTGGCGCTGACCTTCACTACCGTGGATCGCCTGCGCCGCACCAATGAGCTTTTGCAGGAATCGTTAGCCTTGCGCGGCAACCTTCTGGTGGAATATTTGGAAAGCGCCACCCGGGCATCCTTGCGCGGCAGCGGGGCCAGGGCTGTGCTTCTGGCAGATCTGGCGCAGGAAATATCCAGTAGCGCCGAATTGCGTTCGCTGGTTATTGTGGATGAACACGGCAATGTGCTGGTGAGTTTAAACCGGGGCGAAGTTTTGCCGGGAGACAGCATCAGCCCCCTGGGCGCTGACGAGTGGAAAGCGCTTAAAGAAGGGCAGACCTTTGCCCTTATGAAGGGCAATTCCCTGCTGTTTGGACGCAGCTTCAAACCGTTTGGGCCGGGCCGGGTCATTCCTCCCCTGTTGAACGCGGAACCGCCCCATCCTTTCAAGTTTACGCCCAACCCCGAGCCGTATGGCAGCCACACCCCGTTTATCTTTGGGCAAAATAGCGCTCATAGCAGCCAATTGGAACAGTATTCCCCTTTTACCGAGCACTTGAAAGGCGAACTGGACCCTAACACCCAAACCTGGGAAAACATGGCTAAACTGTGCCTGGCGGTCAGCCGTGGCTCAGACAAGCTTTTTGTCCTGGTAGAGCTTTCCAGTAAAGAGTTCCATGCCCAAAGCAAGCAAGACCTGCACAGCGCGCTTATTCTGGCTGGCATTATTTTCGCGGGCTGCACCATTCTGGCCCTGGCCTTTACCTGGCTTATGCGTTATCGCAGCCGCGAGGTGCAGAACTTAAGACGCACCATGGCGGAAAACCAGCACCTGGCCGCGGTGGGGCGTTTGGCCGCTTCGGTGGCCCACGAAGTGCGCAACCCGCTTTCCAGCTTGCGCGGCCTGGTGCAGCTTATGGGTAAAAATTTTTTGCAGGGCAGCAAAGAATCCAATTACGCGCAGGTGGCGGTGGATGAGGTGGATCGCCTGGAACGGGTGGTTTCGGATTTGCTCAACTACACCAGGCCGCGCACCCCACGCCTTTTGGATTTGGATATGGGCGAAAGCATAACCGCGGTATTGAGTTTTATTAAAGACGACCCCAGAGCCAAGGGCATAGATATTCATTGTGAGTTGCCCTCAGAGTTGCCCAGCGTGCCGGCCGACCCCGACCTTATTCGCCAGGTGTTGCTCAACCTCATTATCAATGCTTTGGAGGCCATGAACGGCCATGGTAATTTATGGATAAAAGCCGTGACAGACACGCAGCACATGCTGGTGCAGGTTAAAGACGACGGGCCAGGCCTGCCCGAAGGCGTGGACGTGTTTGATCCATTTTTCAGTGGCAAGCCGCAGGGTAGCGGCCTGGGCCTGGCAATTGCCAAAAACATCATTGTAGCGCATCATGGCATATTAGAAGGCTTCAATTCTCCGGAAGGCGGAGCGGTAATGGAAATAAAGTTGAGGTTAAAACAATGAGCCAAGCAACTATATTGGTGACTGACGACGAAAAGGCCCATCGCTTAATGCTGCGCGGCCATTTGGAAGATAGTGGCTATCAGGTGCTGGAGGCGGGCGATGGCCTGGAAGCTTTGGGCATTTTACAGAACAACCATGTGGATTTGGTGCTTTTGGATTTAATGATGCCTCGCTTGGACGGCATACAGACCCTGCCCAAGCTGCTGGCCATGGTGCCGGACCTGCCAGTTATTATGATGACCGCCTATAGTACCCTGGAAAGCGCGGTTACCGCGCTTAAAATGGGGGCTACCGACTATTTGGCCAAGCCCTTGGACATGGAAGAGCTGCTTTTAAAGCTTAACCGCTCGCTAAAAGAGAGCAAGCTCAGCCGTCAGGTGGCCGACCAGGCCAGGCGTTTAGGGGAAATGTTCAATTTTTCCGCCCTTATAGGGCAAAGTGAGCCTATTCTGCGCCTTAAAGAGCTGCTGGCCCAGGTAGCGCCTACCAGCGCGCTTTTGCTCATTACCGGCGAAAGCGGCACGGGTAAAGAGGTGGTGGCGCAAATAGTGCACCAGAATTCAGACCGCAAGGATTTGCCTTTGGTTAAGATAAACTGCGCCGCGCTCCCGGAAAATCTGCTGGAATCGGAGCTTTTCGGCCATGAGAAAGGCGCGTTCACCGGGGCTATCGGCCGCCACCAAGGGCGTTTTCAGGCAGCTAACGACGGCACCATTTTTTTAGACGAAGTGGGGGAGCTGCCCCTTACCACCCAGGTAAAGCTTCTGCGCTTTTTGCAGGAGGGTGAATACTCGCCGGTGGGTTCCAACCGCACCCTTTACTCCAAGGCCCGCATTCTTGCGGCCACCAACCGAGACTTAAGCCAGGCGGTAAGTCAGGGATTATTCCGCGAAGATTTATTTTACCGCTTAAACGTGGTTAACATTAATCTGCCGCCTTTAAGAGAGCGGGCTGAAGACGCCTTGCTTCTGGCCGAAGACTTCTTTTTGAAAAGCTGCAAGAAAAACCAGCGGCAGTTGGGTGGCTTCAGCCGCAACGCGCAAAAGCTTATTTTAGAATACCAATGGCCGGGCAATGTGCGCGAACTGGTTAACGCGGTGGAGCGCGCGGTGCTGCTTTCCCGCGGCCCGCTTATTGAAGAGCATGACCTGCCGCCGGCCATGCTGGCCGCAACCGAACGGGAAGACGAGGCCAGCAGCCTGGCTGCCGGAGCGACGCTGCAGGAAATGGAGCGGCGGCTGATTGTGGCCACCCTGCGCTCCACCCAGCATAACCGCACTCAGTCGGCCAGGCTTTTGGGCATTACCCGTAAAACCCTGCAAAATAAAATAAAAGAATACGGGCTGTAACAGGTTAGAATTCGTTTCATAAATGACTTGTAGTTAAGCATTGTAGCCATGGCTAAGCAGGTCGTGAGCTATGATAAGCTGCTGAATTTGGGTGGTGCCGCCACCCAGGGCCACCATGCCGCAGTTGCGCAAAATGCGCGCCACGGGGTAATTCTCCAAATAGCCGTAACCACCAAATATTTGTAGAGCGTTGCCAGCCACCCGCATGGATGTTTCGGCGGCCAGGCGCTTTGCTTTGGTGGCGGCTAAGGCGGCGCCAGGCAGGTTTAAGTCTTTCTGCCAGGCCGCCCGGTAAACCATAAGCGCCAGAGCCTCCACTTCAGTGGCCATGTCGGCCAGCATAAAGGCTAGGGCCTGGTTGGCGCACAGCGGCCGGCCAAATTGCTGGCGCTGCTTGCTGTATTCCAGGCTGTGCCTAAGGGCGGCCCGGCTTAGGCCCAAGCCCAAGGCGGCCACGCTTAAGCGTCCGCCGCCCACTATATTCATGGCAATCTCTAAGCCCTGGCCCTCCTGCCCCAGCAGGTTTTCTAGAGGCAGCCGCAAGTTACTAAAAACAACCGGGCCGGTGACGAGGGTACGGGTACCCAACTTGCGGTCTGGCGGGCCAAAGCTCAAGCCCGGAGTTCCCTTTTCGGCCAGAAAGGCGCTTATACCCATGGGCGCGCCGTTGCGCATGGTGTTGGCTATAATAAGATAATAGTCGGCCAGGCCGGCATTGCTGATAAGCGCTTTGGCGCCGTTTATAACATAGCTGTCGCGGTCAAAGCTGGCGGTGGTTTGCAGGCTGGCCGCGTTGGAGCCGGCCATGGCCTCAGTAAGGCAAAAAGCGCCCAGTTTGCCCTGGCGGCAGGTGGGGGCAAACCATTTTTGCTTTTGTGCTTCCGTGCCATAGGTAAACACCGGCCAGGCAAACAACATGGTGGTGGCTATCAAGCCAAAAGCAAAGCCATCGTCCACCTGGCACATCTGTTCGCAGGCTAAAATATGGGACATGTGGTCCGCGCTCAAGCCGCCATATTTTTGGGGCCACAAAATAGAGCTTAACCCCAAGGCGGCGGCCTTGTTGTAAAGGGAACGGCTGGCTTGCGAGGCTTGATCGCGCGCTGCCAGGCTGGGCTCCAGCTCCTTTTCGGCAAACCGGCGGGCCAAGGCGGCAATTTCCATTTGCTGTTCGGTGAAAGTCAGCTTCATCTATTTTAATCAGTTTTTGCCAAAATTTACCTATAGCAAAAAGTATATAGGGCAAAATTGGTTTGTAAACGCGCCCCCGCTCCTTGAGGCAAGGGTCCGCAACTTGCTCTTGACAAGGCGAAATTTAATGCTACCCTTTTCTAATATTTGACAAGGAGTATGTTTTGATGTTGTTTGCTGTACGAATTATTAGCGCCCTACTACTACGCCACACAATATGTGCGCGGTGGGCCTTGTTGCGAACTTAACATTAAAAGATCCAACATTTAAGAACCGAGGAACCCGCGCCGGCAGCGCGGGTTTTTTATTTTGTGGGTTTCCTGCCAATTTAAGCAAGGAGTAATAAAAATATGGCGAGAGCAGTATTTCGGGAAGAAAGATGCAAGGGTTGCGGGCTTTGTATCGAGGTCTGTCCTAAAAAGATTTTGACCTTTGCCAGCCACATCAACGCAAGTGGCTACCATCCGGCAATTTGTATAGACCAGTCGGCATGTATTGGCTGTGCCATGTGCGCCCGTAACTGCCCCGACGTGGTCATTGAAGTATTTAAATAAGGAGATAGCTATGAGCGAAAAAACTCTTATGAAGGGTAATGAAGCAATTGCCGAAGGCGCCATAATGGCTGGCTGCCGCTATTATTTCGGCTACCCTATTACCCCCCAGAGTGAAATATCCGAATATTTTGCCTGGCGCATGCCCGAGGTTGACGGTGTTTTTTTACAGGCGGAAAGCGAGCTGGCCGCGGTCAACATGGTATATGGCGCCTCAGCGGCTGGCGCCCGCGCCATGACTTCCTCTTCCGGCCCCGGCATCAGCCTTAAGCTGGAAACTATTGGCACGCTGGCCGCCGGCGAATTCCCCTGCCTTATTGTCAATGTGTCTCGCGGGGGGCCGGGGGTGGGCTGCATTCAGGGAGCCCAGGGCGACTACTTCCAGGCGGTTAAGGGCGGTGGCCATGGCGACTACCGCATTATGGTCTATGCGCCCAGCACGGTGCAGGAGATGATGGACCTCACCATCCGCGGTTTTGAAAAGTCGGACCAATACCGCATTCCGGTAATGATTTTGAGCGATGGCAATACCGGCCAGATGATGGAGCCCATTGAGGTGCGCCAGCCGGTCAGCAAATTGCCCGAAAAACCCTGGGCCGTGGACGGTTGCGAAGGGCGCAAGACCAACCAGATGTACACGTTGTACACCCACCCCACCATTTGCGAACCCCACAACCTGAAGCTGCAGGCCAAGTATAAAGAGATAGAAGAAAAAGAAGTTATGTGGGAAGAGGTTAACACCGAAGACGCCGACATAGTGCTGGTGGGCTTTGGCATTAGCGCCCGCATTGCGGTTACGGTTATGACCAGGGCCAGGGTCCAGGGGCTTAAAGTGGGTTTATTCCGGCCCATTACCTTGTGGCCCTTCCCCACCAAGCAGCTTAGCGATTTGGCCAAAAAGGTAAAAGGCTTTTTGGTGGTGGAGCAAAACGCAGGGCAAATGGTGGAAGATGTGCGTTTGGCGGTGGACGGCGCAGTGCCGGTCAATTTCCATGGACGCATGGGCGGCGCTTTGCCCGACCCTGAAGAAGTATTGGCCATAGTTAAAGATATGGCTGGCAAATAAGGAGAGGTTATGGAAAAGCAAGTGTTCGCACGCACGGAATCTATGCAGGATGTGGTTACCCACTATTGTCCTGGTTGCCATCACGGCCTCATTCACCGCCTGGTGGCCGAAGCCATAGATGAACTTAACATTCGCGGTAAAACCATTCTGATCAGCTCTATTGGCTGCTCGGTGGTGTCTTATAATTATCTGGACTTAGACGCGGTAGGCGCGTTGCATGGCCGCGCCCCGGCTGTGGCCACGGGCGTAAAAAGAACCAAGCCCGATAAGATAGTCTTCACCTATCAGGGCGACGGCGATTTGGCCGCCATTGGCACTGCGGAAATTATGCATGCCGCGGCTCGCGGGGAAAATATAACGGTTATTTTTGTTAACAACGCCATTTATGGTATGACCGGCGGGCAGATGGCCCCCACCACCATGCTGGGCCAGGTAACCCAAACCACGCCTGCCGGTCGCGACGCCAGCCGCAACGGCAACCCCATTCGCATGAGCGAAGTGCTGGCGGTAATGGACGGCCCGGCCTACGTAAGCAGGGTGGCGGTGGATACGCCGCAACGCATTATGGCGGCCAAAAAGGCTATTAAAAAAGCCTTTGAAAACCAGATGAACGGTCTGGGCTTCAGTATGGTGGAGGTACTCTCCACTTGCCCCACCAACTGGCGCATGAGCCCGGTGGAAGCCAACAAGTGGGTGGAAAGCACCATGATGAAGGTTTTCCCCTTGGGTGTTTACAAAGATATTAGCGATGCGAAAGGAGGGAGCTCTTCATGACTCATGAAATAATCATATCAGGTTTTGGCGGCCAGGGCAGCCTGCTTATGGGCCAGCTTTTGGCGGAGGCGGCGCTTTTGGAAGACAAGCAGGTTTCTTGGATACCTTCTTATGGCCAGGAAATGCGCGGCGGCACCGCCTATTGCTCGGTTATCATTTCCGATGAACGCATTGGCTCGCCTTTGATAGACAAGCCGTCGCTCCTGGTGCCCTTGAACCTGCCTTCGCTTACCAGGTTCGAACCGCAGATGAAGGCGGGCGGCATCATGATCTTAAACAGCTCTCTGGTAACAGAGGAGCCCCAGCGCCAAGATGTCACAATTCATAAAGTGCCTATGAATGACATTGCCGCCAAAATAAATCCGCAAACCTTAAACGTGGTGGGGCTGGGCGCTATTGTAGCCATTGGCAAGATAGTGGAAAAGGCTTCAGCCATAAAGGCCCTGGAAAAGACCTTTGGTAAAAAATTTGCCGACAAGCCTAAAGTTATGGCCATGAATCTGGATGCTTTTGAACAAGGCTTTTCTTACAACTAGCCGATAATAAGCGCAACGTTGCCCGCTGCGGACAAATCCGTGGCGGGCAGCGTTTTAACTATTCGGCGGGGAGGGCAAGCGTGCAGTTTTCTAATGTAAGTACGCCATTGCTGTAGGCGCCAACAACTCCGGTAATTATCACCGCGCCTTCCGGCGGAGGCCCCATGGTGCCGTAGGCCGCGGGAAAGTAGCAATACAGTTGCTGGCTGGCTTTAAACGGGTTGAGCACCCGTATGTATATACGGCCGCCTTCATCTTTCACTATGCCGCCGGCTTGGCCCATTACTTTAATAGCCTGCCCGCCGTATTTGGCAGCGGCTTGCGCCTGGTTCTGCTGATAGGCGCCAATTATCTGGCCTACGCTTAAGGTCTGCTTGTTCTCGGGGCTGGCCAGCGCTTCATTGCGTAATTGGCGTGAAGTAACTCCCAGCATAACGCTTACCACTTTGTTATCCTGGTTGAAGGCCACAAAAACCTGGGTGGATGGGTGCTGATCCCAGCGGGTGATACGGCATTTTACTGAAGGCTGGGGGTTGGGGCAGGCCACGTCATCCTGGCTGGGCGCGCCATAGAGCTCTCGCAGATGCTGCTTGATGGACTGATATTCTCTTTCCGCCGCCGGGTCTGCCAGGGAATAGATCATTCTTTCAATTATCTGGTACACCTTATCCTGGTAGGTGAGCACTTGCTTCATCCACTTGCCGCTCATCAAATAAGTAAGCCCGCCCGGCTCTTGGCTGTAGGGCTCGCCCAAAATTTCTTTTACCTTGCCCACGCCTTCGCCCCAGGTGTATTCATTGAGATCGCGCGAGAACACGTAGGGGGCGGCGTTGGCAGCGCCCGCGCCCAGCAGCACTAGCAGCAGGCATATAACAGTTTTCCAGGCATACATATGGTTATCCCCAATAAATTGGAAAAGGGCGTTCCAGGCAATTAGCCGGCCTGTGCCTAAGCCGCTGGTTGTGAAACAGCGAGGCTGGCCACATTTTTTTAAGTACTTCGTAGCGCAAGCCGATTAATAAATATACACCCGCCGGAGGCTTGGCCGGCGGGCGCCATGGCTAGAAAGACTTTTGAATGGTCTCCATCAAAAGGTCAAAGTTTATGTCGGTTTCCTGGGCCATTACCAGTTTGCCGGAGGTGTCGAACAAAAAGGCGGTAGGTGTGGCCACAACATCCAGGGCCTGGGCCAAAGGCATGGTGTCGTTCTGCCCTTCGTCAATAAGCCAGGGGCCGGGAATCTTTTGCTCTTGGCAGAAGCGGGCGGTGGCCTGGGCCATGGCCAGACCATCGCTATTTATGAAGATCATGATAAAATTATTACCGAGCAGCCTCTTATTCAGGAACAGAAAATGAGGCATGGCTTGATGACAATGCGGGCAAGTTAATGACCAGTAGACGACCAGCGCCACTTTGCCTTTAGCCAGTTCCGCAATAGAATGATGATTCTGGCTAGTGTCGGGCAGAGAAAGCTCTGGTATTTTTATGCCTGGTTTCACCAGGGCCTGCGCCGGCATGGCCAGCAGAAGCAAGGCAAGGATGCTGTAAACTACGGTTTTCATGTTTAACTCCAGGTTATTTGTACATGTTTATATCTACAAAGCGAGAGTTTAGCAGAGGCATACATCACGTTCAACCCACAATAAATTCATTGCGAGGCCTTAATTGATTTTACCACGTGCTCTAATTATTCCGCTCTTATTAATAGCTATTTTCGCCTCTGGGCCGCTCAAAGCTGAAGAAGCCAAGCCTGCCCTGCCAACCCAGCAGGCCGCTGGCTCCCAACCCGCCCCGCCAGCCGCCCCTTCGGTCGTGGAACTGGCCGAAGAGGCCCGGCATGCCTATGCCAGCCGTCACGAGATGGCCAGTATGAAACGTTGCCTGGCGCTTTACCAGCAAGCCTTGGGTTTAAGCCCTGACAACTGGCAACTGAATCTGGAATATGCCACCGCGGTGCTTTGGCTGGAAGGCTATCACAGCGGCAAAGAAACCCAGGACGAAAAGCTCATTCTTTCCGGCCTGCAAGCGGCGCAAAAAGCCGTGGAATTGCAGCCTGGCAGTGTGCTGGCCCACTATGCCTACGCCCTGCTCAACGGGTTCTACGGCAAATACTTGGATTCTTTGAGCAGCTTTACCTACTTCGGCTATATGGACGAAGGGCTTAAGTGGGTAAGCGCCCATGACCCCAATTTCGACTACGGCGGGGTGTACCGTGCCCGTGGCCGCTACTATTCGCAATTGCCGGGCGTGTTGGGCGGCGACGACGCCAAAGCCAGGGATTTTTACGAGCAGGCCAGGCAGGCCAGCCCGGAATATATGCTAAACGATGTGCTGATAGCAGAACTGTGCATAGAGCAGAACCGCCTGGAAGAAGCCCGGGCCTTGTTGCAACCCGTGCTGGATTCCACTAAACCGGCTGACGCCAGCCTGACGCCTGAATGGCATATGTGGCAGCTAAGGGCCGAAGTAGCTATGAACAGGCTACCTCAGTCCATGCATATGGCTGTTCTGGGCGGCCGGCCGGGAAGTGCGCGGCAGAATACAGGCAGCCATGCCGCCGGCCCCATCCAGGTTCCTGGAGCCGGCGCACGCTCAGGGCAAAACCCTGAGACGCCACCTATGGCGCAGCCGGCCGCGCCCCGGCATGGTTCGTAGTTAAGCTGTTAATGCCAGTTTAACAAGTGGATAGGCCTTGCCGGAGCCGTCCAGGGGCAGGCGTTCTGTCTCCCTAAAGCCGTATTGCAGATAAAAATTGAGGGCCGCCAGGTTTTGCTGGTTTACATATACCTGCAAAGCCCCCTTGAGCTGTCGGGCGGTATTTAACAGGGCCTGGCCCACGCCGCGGCGATGAAAGGGCGGGTCGATAAAGAGCATTTCCACCATGTGCCGATCCAGGGCCATGAAACCCAGCAACCCCTCTTGGCTTTTCGCTGTCCATACTTCCAGCCGGGGCAGGGCGTTATATAGTACGCTTTCGTAAAAATCGAGATCCGCGGGCAGCACAAAATCATGGGTGGCTTCCACCGCCCGGCGCCACAGGGCAAACAGCGGCGTCCAGGCGCCGTCATGGCGGGCTAGACGCATGCCATATCAATCAAGCTGCCACAAGCCCTGGCGCCTGCGGCGGCGGTTAAGCATGGCGTCTATGCCAAAGCGCCGTCCGGGGAAGATGAGCACAAATAAGGACGGCAGCAAAAAGCCCACATCGCGCCAGGCCGCATCGAACCCGGCCGGATGCCCGGCATCGCCGGGAAAGCAGCCGCAGTCGTAACCAGCGCCGGTGATGCCGGCATAGATCATGAGGCCGGTGAAGAAAAGTAATAAACCGCTGGTGATAAAGGCCGCCGGCCTTATCTTCCAGCCAATTGTGAGCAATATGCTAACCGTTAGTTCCAGCCAGGCTAAAATAGCGCTGCTCCAGTTAACCATGATTAACGGAATTATTTCGTATTGGCTGGCAAAAGCGGCAAAATTTTGCGGATTCAACACTTTATCGTAAGAAGCATAAAAGAAGATAGCAGCTACAAATAAACGGCATAGTAAAGAGAGAATATCTAATAACATTATTCAGCGCTCCGCCGGGGCTCTTGAACGGGCAGACCGGCTTTTTGAAGTTCAGGCAGACGGGCCTCGGTTACATAAACTTTGCTTAGCCCTTGCCTGCATAAGAACTGCCCCACCGTGGCCGCGGGAAAGCGGGAGAAGCTGCGTCCATATATTACCACCGCCGGGGCCTGTTTAATAGTATCGGCCAGCAGCGGATACATGGCGTTCAACTCTTCCACCGGCATTTTTATTGCCCCACGCAACCGGCTGGCATTATAATCGCCGGCAGGGCGAGCGTCTATTATCAGGGCTCCGGCTTTTACGTGCTGGGCAACCTGGCTGGCGTCAGCAGAGAGCCACAGAGGCTCGCTCACCTCTTCCGGCAGCATGCCTACGCCCTGGGGCATAATAATGTTAAAAGACAAGGCCACTACCGCGGCAAAGACAATTATCTGTACGCATGATTTAATCAAGGAACCCATCAATCCCACCTTATTATTTTTGCCCACGGCTAAATTTGTTTAAGTTTATCTTTCATTGCCCTAACAGACAAGTTTATTGCGTTTGCGCCAGGCTTAAATAAGGCTTGCCTGCCGCCTTTACGGGATATATAGTATACAGCTTAACCGCGCAACGGTATGCGACGTTATCTGGCTTTTGACAAGGAGTGTTTTGTTATGTTGTGGAACAAAGAAATGGAGAATGCCTCGCATGATCGAATGCAGGCCTGGCAACTTGCTAACTTAAAAAAAACTTTAGCCCATGTTTATGCCAATGTGCCATTTTACAAAGAAAAGTTCGATGCAATAGGTTTTACTCCGGCCGATTGCAAAGATTTTGGGGCGCTGGCCAAGCTGCCTTTTACGTTTAAAAACGATTTGCGCGAAAATTACCCTTTTAAATTATGCGCCGTGCCCATGAACGAGGTGGTGCGAGTGCATGCCTCCTCTGGCACCACCGGCCGGCCCATTACCGCCACCTATACCCAGCAAGACCTGGATATGTGGGCGGAATGTTGCGCTCGGGTTATTACCGCCTGCGGTATAGGGAGCGACGACATCATTCAGGTTTCTTATGGCTACGGCCTGTTTACCGGAGGGCTGGGCGTGCATGATGGGGCGGGGCCGGTAGGCTGTACGGTGATTCCCACTTCCAGCGGGGTTACCGAGCGCCAGGTTACGCTCATGCGGGACTTCGGCGTGGACGGCCTGTTCTGCACGCCTTCCTATGCTTTAACCATTGCCGAAAAGGCCAGTGAAATGGGGGTGGATATTGCCAAACTCAAAATTAGGGTGGGCTGCTTTGGGGCGGAACCATGGAGCGATGAGATGCGCGATGAAATAGAAACGCGCATGGGCATTAAAGCCCATAACATCTATGGTCTCACCGAGATGATGGGGCCAGGTATATCCTTTTCCTGCGACAGCCACGACAGCTGGCTGCATATTAATGAGGACCATGTCTACCCGGAAATCATAGACCCGCTCACCGAAGAGGTTTTACCTTATGGCGAGATAGGGGAATTGGTGCTTACTTCGTTAACCCGCCAGGGCATGCCGCTCATTCGCTATCGCACCCGCGACATTTCTTCGCTGGAGAAAAAGGCCTGCCCTAACTGTAGCCGTACTTTGGTAAAAATGAAAAAAGTGTTCGGCCGCACTGACGATATGATAATCATCAGCGGGGTTAATGTGTTCCCCAGCCAGATCGAATCTCTGCTTTTGGAAATGCCGGAAGTAGAGCCTCAATATGTTATTGTTATCAGGAAGAAAGGCTATCTGGACGCCCTAAGCGTGGACGTGGAGGCCAAACCGCATATTTATGAACAGGGGCAGGAGGCGCTACAGGAAGTGGCGCAAAAGATAGGCAAACGCATTCATGGGGTTATTGGCATAAACGTGGCGGTGCGCCTGGTGGCTCCCAAGTCTATTCAGCGTTCGGAAGGCAAGGCCAAACGCGTGTTCGATACGCGTAAGATGTAGGCGCTGTTGTTTGTTAACTAGAGGTCATTTCTAAATCCCCTTGCCGGGGATTTATGCAAGATCGCCGTGCCGGAAATTACGTTTCTCGGCGGGTTCCCGGCGGCTTGCGTTGCCGTGTAAGCCTGTCCAGGCGGTGTTAGAAGTCGGTTGTGAAATTATTTATAGTAAGGGCCGCCTTTTAAGGCGGCCCCGGTATTTTTTAATATTGCTCTTACTCTCTGTCGTAATCTGGCTTTTCCACATATTGGGAAAGCACCACCACGGTCATGGCCGCCTGGCGGGCCACAGCTTCGTGGGTATCGCGCAAAAGTTTGCAAGCTTCATTAAGCGCGCTGCCCGCCTTCAGGTTGGCCAACGAGCTAAGACAGGCCTGGCGCACGCTGGCTTCGCGGTCTTGCAGGCCAATAACCAGCGGCATTACCACCTGCTTGTCTTTGCTCTGGGCATTGCCTAAAGCAATGGCCGCCACTCGGCGCACGTCGGCGTTATCGTCACGCATGGCATCGGCAATACTTGGCAAAGCTTTTCTGTTTTTTACATGATTTAAGGCAATAATGGCCTCGCGCCGCACCTCCGCGTCAGGGTCTTGCAACAGGGCAATTAAATTATCCACCGCGCTTTCCACCCGCAATTTGCCTAAGCTGGCGGCTGCGCCTTTGCGTACCACGGGTTCGGCATGGCTAAGCAGCTCAACCATGCGGGCACTGCCTTCCAGACAGTCCAGGTTGGCCAAGCCCGACATGGCCGCGCCCAACAGGGTGGGCTGGTCGGCCGCCATGGCTCCCAGGAGCGCGTCCTGGGCTATTTTGGGGTCTAGGCGGTTAATGGCAATGGCCGCGGCCCGCTTTACTTCCGGGTTAAGTTCATCGTCGGGGGCCGCGCCCTTTACCGGGCCAGCGGCCCCGGCCAGCACCTTTTGCCTTATGTCAGCATCGCTGGCCTTCAACAAGCGGCGCAAATAAGGCAACGCGCCTTTGCTGCCCAGCTTGCCCAGGGCCTTGATAGCCTCCATTTGTACCTGCCAGGCCTTGCTGTTAATGGCTTTCAGCAGCCCCCTTTCCGCTTCGGCAACCTGCAGGTTGCCGGCCATAATGCAGGCGGCGCGTAGAATATTGGGATCCTCCACATCCATAGAGGCTAAAACCACACTTGTCAGATCATCTGCCATATGTCCTCGCTTGTTTAAAAACAACCGCTTTTTATCGGGGCTGCAACAACCTCATAAAATTAAAACATGCTAATTATAATGAAAAAATGATATTTAACAAAGTGTTGCCCAATGGCGGCAGCATCGGGCCCGTGGTTGCGGGCCCGATGTAAGCACTTTATTTGCCGGCGTAGATTTTCATTACATCCGCCGCCAGCTTGAGCGCGGCGCTTCTGGAGCGCTGGAAAATGTTGCGGCCCATAATAGAGCCAAAGCCGTTGCCGGCTTTGATAGCTTTGGCGGTATCAATTATTTCTTTATCGCTGGCCTTGGCCCCGCCGCTGAAAATAATGATGCGGCGGCCATCAAAGGCGGACTGCACCACATGGGCAAAGCGTTCGGCCAAAGTGGCGGTTGGTATTTTATTGGCGCGGTACATCTGCTCCAAAGCCGGGGCGCTGAAGTCGTTGGTGGGGGGCTTTACTTTTACGATGTGCGCGCCCATCTGGCAGGCTATCTGAGCGGCATAGGCCACCACATCTATGGCGGTTTCGCCCACACTGGTAAGGTCGCCGCCACGGGGGTAAGACCATACCACCACCATAAGCCCCGCGGCTTTGGCTTCCGCGGTAAGTTCGCGCAGTTGCTCATAGCCCTCTAAAGCGCGGGAGCTGCCGGGGTAGATGGTAAAGCCAATGGCATCGCAACCCAGGCGTAAGGCATCGTCTACGGTAGCGGTTACCGCGGGCAGCGGTTCCGGGTCGCCATGCAGGCTTTCGTGGGAGTTGCATTTTAAAATTAAGGGCACCTGGCCGGCATATTCTCTGGCCACCACCTCCATGGCCCCCAAGGGGCAGGCATAAGCGGAAAAACCGCCCTCTATGGCCATTTCTATATGGTAGCGCGGATCATAGCCGGGCGGGTTGGGGGCAAAAGAGCGCGCCGGGCCGTGTTCAAAGCCCTGATCCACCGGCAATACGCACAGGCGGCCGGTGCCGGCCAGGCGGCCGTGCATCAACATGCGATACATCTTTGCCAGAGTCCCCGGAGAATCTGAGCCATACCAGGAAAGAATTTCTTTTACACGTGCAGACATAACCTCACCTTTTACGTTTAGGGAAAAACTAGGAACAGCGGCTTGGGGGAAACTATAGCGGCCGCATTTCAATAAACTTTTAACACTGCAAAAAAATAGCAGTTTCCAATTATTTTATTGTGCCGCAAAGCCGCGCAAAGGGCAAGCCATATAACGGGGTTTTTAAAAAATTTTAGCACCCGGGCAAAAGCGCGCCGCCGCCCGTCTGTGGGCGCTACTAATTTATTCTAAAACAAAAATTTTCCGTTGCTGCTTGGTAGGCACTATCTTTAATCATATAAAAAATAATTTCACAAATATATAATTTAGCAATTATCTGTTTGCCTGTGCGCTAAATAATTGGCCTGCCTGGCAGTGGGGATGGCGGATATTGGCCCAAAAGGCTTTTCAGCTCTGCGTTTGTTAAATTTAACTTGCTGTTATAATTAATTTTTTTTCTTGCAAAGCCTGCGTCTATGTCTTATCTTTGGTAGCGTAATGGATAACAGTGGAAAAAGGTCAGTGCAGGATAACTTTAATAGTTCACGCCGCATCACCGCGGTCGAGGGCGAGACGTTTATAAAGGTCTTTAATGAGCTTGTTGAGTTCTGCGATATCCACGGTCTCGATGATATCGCTATCCGCAATATCCTCGATAAGCACAAGCCCTTGCTGAAATTTAGTATCTATCGGTGTGGCGCGGGCAGTGTGCTGACTCTGGCCCCCGCCGACGGCCTGTTGAGGGCGCTTGCTCTGTGCCAAGAGGGCCAGATCGATAACCTGCTCAACCGCAACTAAGTTTTTTTCGTCGAGGCGGGCGAGCTTGGCCAGCATAGGCCAAGTAGCTGGCAGTGGGCTTGCGTCAGGGTTATCGGCCTTGTCCCTGGCGCTATTGGGTTTTTCTCTGCTTTGCAGCAAAGAGCGGCCAACAAGCAGCATGGTTAGAAGATCGCAGTTGATGTGCTTGGCAATCTTCTCCATCTGCCCTACCGAGGGCACACGCTCCCCGCTGAGCAGATTGTTGATGGCGCCCTGCGAAGAGCCCAATTCCAATGCTGCCTGATGTTGAGTTTTGCCGCTACGGGCAAACCACTGTTTGAAAGCGGCCATAAAATAGGCCACAAGTTTTGTTTTTTTTCCTGAGATGCTGGCCATGAATACCTCTGTAACAAGTATACCAAGTTGCGGCATGTCATGAAATTTCTTACAGAAGTTTTTAGTTGACAAATAAATTCATTATGAAATAATAAGCCGATAACATCGCGGTTTTATAGGATGATATTTGTGGCAACGCTTTAATGTGAATATAAAGTCGGCCTGATTGGCTGCAGCGCTACTGGCGTTGGAGGGAGTGGGCAAGTAAAAAGACGGCTTCGCATGGTTGGTGTGGACCTTGACGGCTTGGGCCCCGCGGACTGGATCTGTTGGGTGTCAAAAGACCAGCCAAGGTTTCTATCAATACCCTGGCAGGCTGATGACGAAGCCCGGCTGTTTGCTTGTTTAGCCCTCCACCGCCTCATTTTTTGAACAGCGAGCGCAAAAATTGCCTTATAAGCGGCACCAGGGTGGATTTGGCAATGCCGCTCCAAAAATTCTTTCTTTGCCGCGCGTCACGCTTCTCTTGTTTTAAGGCGGTCTCGCGTTGTCTTTCCTCTTGGCGCCGCGCCATTTCTTGCGTTTTTTGCTGGGCGGCCTGTTCCTTGGCGTTTGCGGTGTGCCGCATTTTTTCCGACAGCAGCTCATAGGCGGAAACATTATCAACCGCTTTTGTATAATAGCGATAGACCAACGATGATTTAAGCATGGCCTGCCTGGTCTGCTCGTCAAGCGGGCCTATCTGCCCCTGGGGTGGCACCACAAAGGCCCGGGCGGTTGGCGCTGGCGCCCCGTTCTCTTCCAGCAGAGAAACCAGGGCCTCGCCAATGCCTAAACTGGTTATGGCCTGCTCAATATCGAACTTCTGGCTCACGCGGAAAGATTGGGCAGCGGCCTTTAATTTCTTCTGATCGCCGGGGGTGTAGGCGCGCAAGGCATGCTGCACCCGGTTGCCCAACTGCCCCAGCACCGAATCCGGAATATCTGCGGACGACTGTGATATAAAGTAAATACCCACGCCCTTGGAGCGAATCATGCGCACAGTTTGCTCCACTTTTTCCAGCAACGGCCGGCCAATGTCGCTGAACAGCAGATGGGCTTCGTCGAAAAAGAAAACAAGCTTGGGCTTTTCCTGATCTCCCACCTCTGGCAGGATGGCAAACAACCGGTTCAGCAGCCACAGCAAAAAGGTGGAATACACTCTTGGCGAGGCCATAAGCCGGTCGGCGGCCAACAGATTAATCACCCCCTTATCGCCTTTGGCCTGCATAAGGTCGTCCAGATTGAGGCTGGGTTCGCCAAAGAGCAGTTCCACCCCGTCGTGAGCGAGGGTCAGCAGGTTTCTTTGGATGGCGCCCAGGCTGGACGCTGGCAGGTTGCCGTAGTTGGGCGCCAGTCTAGCGCTGTTTTGCGCGGCATATTCCAGAAGCTTTTGCAGATCTTTTACATCAACAAGCGGCAGCTTCTCATCTTGGCCTATTTTGAAAAGCATGCTCAACAGGCCGCTTTGAGTATCATTCAGCGCCAGCATGCGGCTTAGCATAAGGGGGCCCAACTCAGCGATAGAACCGCGTAAAGGAGCGCCCTGAACGCCAAATACATCCCAAAACTGCACGGGAAAGCCCTGAAAGGCAAACCCTTGTTCAATCAGCTTAAACCGCTGTACTCGCTCCTCCACCCCAGGGTTGCCGCCACCTTTGCCCGCCACTCCGGACAGGTCCCCTTTGACATCGGCGGCGAATACCGGCACCCCCATTTGGCTAAAAGTTTCAGCCATGGTCTGCACAGTTACGGTTTTACCCGTGCCGGTGGCGCCGGTAATCAGGCCATGACGGTTGGCCATGCGCGGCAGCAGATAAATTTTGTGTTGGTCGTCTATGGCCAGAAGTGCTTGTTTTTGTTTGTCGAGCATGGGTAATTACCTTTTAACTATCAAAAAAATAGCCGGGCTATGGCTTGCGGAAAAATTACAGCATATGTATTAATTTAAAAAACTAAGTCGAATTTTACCATTTTTTGAGATTTAGTTTTTACAAAAGTCTGTTCTAGCTCTAGGACAAGGGGCGGGCTTGGGCAGCCTTAATTTATTTATTATTATATAAAGCCTTGGCTGCCAGTTAGCTCTTTGGTAAAATAGCTCATCAATAATTTTGTATCTCCGTCGGTTAAACCGGCCTTAATTTTTAAGGCATATTATGGAATTAGACTTGCAAGCATCCCAAAACTCCGCTAGTGGCGCGGCCTCTCAGCCACCTGTCTCACCTAAAGGCAAGCCCCCCAAAAAGGCAAAGGGTAAAAAGCGCAGCGCGCGGGCCCGCCTGCTTAGGTGGTGCCTGGGTTTTTTGTTGTTTTTTGTGGTACTGGGCATTGGCGCCGTGTTGGCGGCCTGGCTGTGGATAGGCGAAGATCTAACCCGCATTGAGCGCCTGGCCGACTATCAGCCTCCGGCGGTTACCCAACTGGTGGCCCGAGATGGCTCACTAATGGCCGAATATTATGACGAGCGCCGCTATGTCGTGCCTGTCAGCGAACTGCCGGCCCATGTGGTCAATGCCTTTGTGGCGGCTGAGGACGGTGGTTTCTACCGCCACCCCGGAGTTGATTTGTGGGGTATCGCCCGGGCGGCTTTCAACAATTTTCGGGCTGGCCGGGTGGTGCAGGGCGGCAGTACTATTACCCAGCAAGTGGCTAAAACCTTTTTGCTTTCACCCGAGCGCACTTTTTTGCGCAAGCTTAAAGAGGCGGTGCTGGCCTGGCGTATAGAACAGCACTTTTCTAAAGAATACATTCTTTATCTCTATCTCAACCAAATATTTTTAGGCCATAACGCCTATGGGATAGAGGCCGGGGCGCAAACCTACTTTGGCAAAAACGCCAGAGACTTGAGCATTGCCGAGGCCTCTCTCCTGGCCGGTTTGGTGCAGGCTCCCAGCCGCTATAGCCCGGTGCGTTATCCGCGGCGCGCCCGTACCCGTCAGGTCTATACCATAGGCCGCATGGCCACGGAGAACTTTATAACCCAGGAACAGGCCCAGGAGGCCTTGAACACTCATTTGACCGTGCGTATTCACAAGCCGCGCATGGTTGCGGCCGACTATTACAGCGAGTCGGTGCGCGCTTGGCTGGAAGAGCGCTTTGGCGCCACTATGGTTATGCAGGGCGGGCTTACAGTATACACCGCCTGCGATCCCAAGTTTACCCAATATGCGCAGGACGCGGTGGGGCAGGGCATACTGGGTATAACCCAGCGCAGGGGTTTCAGGGGGCCGGTGCGGGTGTTGAGCGCTGAGGAGCTTAAAGAGATAAATGAACAACCTCTAAGCCCAGTTATGCTTAAGCCGGGCCGCATTTTGGAGGCTGTGGTGGTGGAGGTTGTCTCCACTAAAGAATTGCGCCTGCGTCTGAATGGTGAGCAGGGGACCCTGTCTTTGCAAGATTTGCGTGGCTGGCGCGGCGGCCTGGCCGATGTGGGCAAGCTGCTTAAGCCGGGTGAGGTGGTAAATGTAAAAACTATTGCCTACGACGGTGATAAGCAAAGCTGGCAGTTGCAGTTTATGGGCCAGCCGGTGGCCCAGGCCGCGTTGGTGGCGCTGGAGGCGGGCTCTGGCCGGGTGCGGGCCATGATTGGCGGGCGTGACTATCAGGAAAGCCAGTTCAACCGTGCCACCCAAGCCAGGCGCCAGCCGGGCAGCTCTTTTAAGCCATATATTTATTGCGCGGCCATAGACCGGCCAGAGTTTCCCTACACCGCCAGCACTATGTTGATGGATACCCCGGTGGAATATCCGGATGTGAGCCAGCCGGACGGCAAATGGCGCCCCAAAAATTTCGATGGGAAGTTCAGCGGCGCCATTACCCTGAGGCGCTCACTGGAGCTTTCGCGCAACGTAACCACAGTTAAGCTGTTGGTTGATATAGGGCTGGACTACACCATGGCCTATTTAAACCGCTTTGGCTTTGAAAGCGAGCTTTCAAGCGGCTATGCTTTGGCTTTGGGCTCCAGCGGCATCAGCCTTCTGGAGCAAACCCGTGGTTATTCGGTGTTTGCCAACCAGGGGCAGCTTATGGACACGGTAATGGTGGAAAAAGTACTGGACCGCCAGGGGCGCCTGCTTTATGAAAGCCACCCCATATCGCGCCAGGCCATAAGTCCGGCCACTGCCTTTGTCATGACCCACCTCATGCGTGGGGTGCTTTTGCAGGGCACGGCAACATCGGTAAACATTCCCAATTATGTGCTGGCCGGTAAAACCGGCACCACCAACGAAACCCGCGATGCCTGGTTTGTGGGCTATTCTCCTCAGCTTGTCTGCGGGGTGTGGGTGGGGCGCGATGACAATCACACCCTGGGCGGCTATGAAATAGGCGGCCGGGCGGCCGGGCCCATTTGGAAGGCGTTTATGCAGCGCGCCTTGGCCGACACCGAGCCCGAGGTGTTTGAAATACCGCAGGGGGTTACTTTGGTGCGCGGGGCCGGAGTGGCGGGCTTCGAGGCCTATTTGCGTGGCACCCAACCGGGTGGCGACATTCCCACGGTATCCACGTTAATGGAGGAAAGCGGCGGTATGGGCGGCGGCGTGGAAGACTTCTTTGAAACCCAGATGTTTTTAGACGGGCAGTAGGTGGCAATAATCTCTGATTTCAAGGAATATTATGCTGAGGCCTCTAAGCCCCATAATGATTATTGAGATTTTGTGTTTAAAAGCTTTGGGCTTTGATCGGTATTTTGATATAAACTAGACGTATAATAGAAATGAGCAAGGCGCGGATCAAGCCCCTGAAAATCCGCCCGGTTTTGTTTGCTGCCTAAAATTGACATATGCAATCAACGCGTGCGGACGAAAAGCAGGTGTCCGCTAACTTCTCTTGTACGGAGCATAGGGCTATGGGAACAGGGTTGGGCGAGTTGCTACCCGTGGTTAACCGGCAGGATAAAGAGCTGGGATTAGAGCATCGCCGGCGCATCCATCAGTTGGGGCTTATGCATCGTACCACGCATGTGCTGGTGTTTAACCGTAAAGGCCAGGTCTACCTGCAGCGCCGCAGTCCGGAAAAAGATACCTATCCAGGGCGCTGGACCTCTTCTGCCAGCGGGCACGTGGAGGCCGGCGAGAGTTATTTGGTAGCCGCTTACCGAGAACTGCGTGAGGAATTGAACCTGGTAGAGACTTGCAAGGCATTGGGGTTGTTAAAGCCTCAGCCCGCCACAGACCAGGCCTTTGTGGCGGTTTACGCCGCCTTTACCCGTGCCGCGTTGCAGCCCAACTATTTGGAGATAGTTGAGGGCCGGTTTTTTAGCCAGCGTGAGGCCTGGCAAATAGCGCGCAATAAGGGTTTGGCCACGCCCCCTTTAAAATTGGTGTTAGCCCTGGCCGGGCGGCGGGGCTGCTTTCAGCACTTACCGTAATATGAGGATTTGAATAGATGAAATATTTGTCCCAGGTTGATCCGGAAATTAAAACTCTTATAGATAGAGAATGCCAGCGGCAAAAAGAAGTCATCCGTATGATAGCTTCTGAGAACTATGCTTCGGCTGCGGTTATGGAAGCCACAGGCAGCTGCCTGGCCAACAAATACTCGGAAGGCTATGCCTTCAAGCGCTACTATCAGGGGCAGGAATATATTGATAAAGTTGAAGATATAGCGGTAACGCGCATGCGCGCCCTTTTTGGGGCCGAGCATGTCAACGTGCAACCCTATTCGGGCAGCCCGGCCAACCAGGCGGTTTATATGGCCCTATTGAAGCCGGGCGATCGCGTGTTGGGTATGGACCTGGCGGCGGGCGGGCATTTGACCCATGGCGCCAAAGTAAGCTTTTCTGGCAAGCAGTACGATATAAGGCAGTATGGGGTTGACCCCCAGACCGCCCTCATCGACTATGACAAAGTGCGGGTCGCGGCTAAAGAGTTTCAGCCCAAAATGATAATAGCGGGATTCAGCGCTTATCCGCGCAAACTGGACTTTGCCGCCTTCCGTTCCATTGCCGACGAGGTTGGGGCTTTTCTTTTGGCTGATATCAGCCATTTTTCCGGTCTGTGCCTGTCCGGGGATCACCCCCACCCCTTGCCCCACGCCCAAGTTGTAACCACCACCACCCACAAACTGCTGCGCGGGCCACGCGGCGCGGTAATAATGTGTAACCAGGAGTTTGCTTCCGCCATAGATAAGGCGGTGTTCCCAGGCTTGCAGGGGGGCCCCCACAACCACACCACTGCCGCCATTGCCGTGGCTGCTAAAGAGGCGTCCACTCCCGAATACGTTGAATACTGCCACCAGGTGGTGCGTAATGCCAAAGCCCTGGCCACGGGCTTGCTGGATGCGGGTTTTGGCCTGGTTACTGGCGGTACGGATAACCACCTGGTTTTGTTGGATGTTACTCCCTTAGGGCTGAGCGGCAACAAAATGGCTGTGGCCATGGAGCAAGCCGGTATTGTGGCCAACTCCAATAAAATTCCTTTTGACCCGCGGCCGGCCAACGATCCCAGCGGGGTTCGCCTGGGCACTCCGGCCATTACCAGCCGTGGCATGAAAGAAGGGGAAATGGGCAAAATTGCCGAATTTATTGCCATGGTAGGAAAAAATGCCGACAATGCCGCGGAGTTGGCCCGGATTAAACGCGAAGTAACAAAAATGTGCGAGGGCTTCCCCGCTCCCGGGTTAGAATAATGGTGCGGGGGTGGTTCTGTTGGTCCTAAAAATTGAACTAGTAATTTGCTAGTTATTTTAAACAATTACTTGCAATGGCTTTGGATGTCAGAAAATTGGGTTCAAAAATTTTTACCGAACAGGGCAATGGCAACAAATAGAGATAAAACCTCTCTGGCGTAATTAGTTGATTATATTATATAAAATTACACAAGAAGAATTTGGGGATTTTGGCATCAAGCTTGCAATATAACTAAGCAACCAGCTTCAAATATTTTTTCCTTTCTTATACAAATAGCGTCAGGTGCGGGACCTGACGCTATTTGTCATTTAAAGCCTGGGGTGGTGGCAGCCGCGCGGCTATTGATTACCCCCATTTTAGTTTACTGCGCAAAATTTCAAAATAATTATGCACTGTTCCCAGGCGTGCCTGGGCTTTAGCGCGCCGCACCCGCACCGTGTCGCCGCACTGCAGGTCAAAGCCGACCTGGCCGTCGCACATAAGGGCCGCCTGGGCGGGGTTGCTAAGCACCTTGATGCTTAGCTCCATGTGGGGTGGCAAAATAAGCGGGCGGTTGCTGAAATTAAACGAACAGATGGGGGTGATAATCAGGCAGTCCAGCTCGGGGTGGCAAATGGGCCCGCCAGCCGAGAGATTGTAAGCGCTGGAGCCAGTGGGGGTGGCCACAATAATGCCATCAGCGCGCATGGAGACCAAATGCTCTTGGTCGGCCAGCACCTCAAGTTCCAGCAAAGAAGAGAGCAGGTGTTTGCTGACCACGCTATCATTCAGGGCAACGCAGTAGCTGTTGTCCCTTCCTTCCACTTCTACCTCTAAAAGAGTCCTTAGTTGGGTGGGCAGGGTGTTGCTGACAATTTTTTCAAGAGCGGCATTTAGTTCCTGAGGGGTTAGGGAGGCGAGAAAGCCCAACCCCCCTAAGTTAATGCCAATAATAGGCACTTGGTTGTCCATGCCCTGCCGGGCCCATAAGCGCACCGCGCCCAGAATGGTGCCGTCGCCGCCTAAAGACAAAATGAGCGAAGTATGCTCAGGCAGCGAGCCAGCCCGGTCTTGGCTGTTTTCCACAACCACCGTTTGGCGGCCAAGCTGGGCCAGTTGCTTTTCTATTTGCTTCGCCAGGCTGGCGGCGCGGGTAGCGGCTGGGTGGTGCACAAGGGCTATCACAAAGGGCCTCGCATCACTCTTTACGGTAAAGGGCCGGACGGATGAACTTAAATCCATGATTGATGCCACTTAGGCTTTCTGAATGGCCTACGAACAGGTAGGAGCCATTAGTCATGACATCGTAGAATTTGCCCACCAGTCTTTCTTGGGTGGGGCGGTCAAAATAAATCATGACATTGCGGCAGAAAACGATTTGAAAGGGCTGGGCAAAGGCAAAGGCATCCATAAGGTTTATACGCGCGTATTTCACCATATTACGCAGTTCGTTTTTAACCCTTACAAAGCCTTGGCGGTGTTTTACCCCCTTTAAAAAATAACGGTGCAGCAAAGGCTGGGGAATGCCCTCCAACTTGTTGGTGGGGTAGATGCCCTGGCTGGCCTGGTTCAAAACCTTGCTGCTCAGGTCCGAAGCCAGAATACTGGCCCCACGCTGGAGCCAGTATTGCTTGTTTTCCAAGAGTACCATGGCAATGGTATAGGGCTCTTCACCGGTGGAGCTGGCAGCGCACCAAATACGCAGAGGCTCGTGCCCGCACAGCTCATCCAGATGGGGCAGGATTTCCTCCTGCAGAAAGTCAAAATGGCGGGCCTCACGAAAAAAATTGGTTTTATTGGTAGTTACCACATCCAGGAAGGCTACTAAAAGCTCGCCGGTGCTGTCCGCTTCCATACGGCTTATGTATTCATCCACACTGGCGGTTTGGCTGGCTTTAAGCAGCTTCAGCATGCGCGAGCGCAAGAGTTCTTCTTTGCCGCCGCCAAGGTTTATGCCGCTTAAGTTATAGATAAGCTGACACAGCTTGTCGTACTGGGCTTTGCTCAATATGCCGGCAGAGTCCATGATGGCCTGATTTACTTCATGCCTGGTGGATGCTGTAAGCTGAGCCAAAGCGCTTCTCCTTCGCGTTTACTTATGGGGCACAGCCGCTATGGCATCCATTTCCACCAGAGCCCCCTTGGCCAGGGCACTTATGCCAATTGTGGCGCGGGCGGGGAAATTGTCTTTAAAATAGCCCGCGTAAATTTTATTGACCGTGGCAAAGTCGTTCATATCGACAAGATAGATGGTGATGCGCACGATATCAGCGGCTGTGAGCCCGGCCTCGCGCACAATGGCCAGCAGGTTTTCCATTACCTGGCGGGCCTGGGCCTCCACGCCGGCTGGCACTTCATTGGTGGCGGGGTTTATGGGAAGCTGGCCGGAGACAAATAAAAACCCGTTGCTGGCCACCGCGTGGGAGTAAGGCCCGATGGCCGCTGGGGCGCTGGGCGCGCTGATGATGGTTTTACTCATAACTTCTTTCTGTAACTGTAGTAATTAAATTTGCTATCTGTATTCTACCCTGTTAATTTTTCCCCCGCCAGTTGGCCGCAGGCCGCGCCAATGTCTTGCCCGCGCGAGCGCCGGATGAGAGATGTTAAGTTGTGGCTGGCCAGTACTTCCTGAAAAGCCAGCACTTGCTGCAAATCTGGCGCCTGCCAGGGGGAGGCGGGATGCGCGTTGAAGGGGATAAGGTTGATTTTGCAGCGCATCCCGCGGCACCACAAGGCCAACTCCTCGGCTTGGGGCAGACTGTCGTTAACGCCCTTTAACAGCACATACTCCAAGGTTATGCGCCGGGTGGGCTTGAGCGGGTAGCCCATGAGCACGGCGCGCAGATCGTCCAGGCCAAATTGGCGGTTAATGGGCATAAGCTGGCTGCGCAGTTCATCGTTAACCGCGTTTAGGCTTATGGCCAGGCTGGCCGGGGTGCTTTGGGCAAAAAGGCTTAGTTTGTCCAGCAGCCCCACCGAAGACACGGTGACCCGGCGCTGGCTAAAGCCAAAAGCTTCGGAAGACAGAATATAATCTAGACTGAGCAGGAGGTTGTCCAGGTTGTCCAGCGGCTCGCCCATGCCCATGAAAACCAGGTTGGTGAGCGGGCGTTCATCATCCAGCAGCTCTTGCGCGCTCAATATCTGGCAAGATATTTCCCATGGCTCCAGGTTGCGCTTAAGCCCCAAACTGGCGGTACGGCAAAAAGCGCAATTCATGCGGCAGCCCGCCTGGGTGGAAAGGCATAGCGTATGGTGGTCTTCTTCAGGTATAAGCACGCTTTCAATTAGGTTGCCATCGGGCAGGCGGTAAAGGAATTTACGGGTGCCATCGTTTGAGACAAAAGTATGTTCCGGGGTGAGCCATTGCAGGGTGGCGTGCTGGCTTAAGCTTGTGCGTAAGGCCTTGCTTAAATCGCTCATTTCTTCCAAAGAGCGGGCACGGTTGCGGTAAAGCCAGCGTATAATCTGCTTGGCGCGAAAGGGCTTCTCGCCCAATTGGGCAATAAGGCCAGCCAGGGCTGGCTGGCTTAAATTTCTTAGCTCTAGCATAATTTGGCTAATATACCATTTTGCCATAGAATTGTCTGTAAGCGGCCACTGCTTAAAATGCCAAATAAAGGCGCGCTTCTTTTCAGGTGGGTTAAGATGACGAAAAAAAACAAAGGAACATTTGTAAAAGACGTCTTGGGTGATGCCATTCCCTGGTATGTGTCAAGGCGTCTGCCACCAGTGCAGCTGCGCGAAAAATGGCCGGAGTTGGTGGGGCCTTATCTGGCAACGCGGGCGCTACCGGTTTGTCTGGAGCCAGATGGGGCTTTGCTGCTGGCGGTGCATGGCGCGGCTTTACGCCAAGAATTGAACTTAAGCGCCTCTGAGGTCGTAAAAAAACTCGACCAGGCTGGTTTTGCGGTCAGCTCTCTTAAAATAATAACCGCCCGCCCATTGGCGCCCGCCCGCCCGTCCCCACCCCCGCCTCCGCCCTTGGACGATAAGGAAAAAGAGCAGATAGCCGCAATGCTGGCGGGAGTTAAAAGCCCCATGGTGCAAAAGGCGTTTGCCCGAATGCTGGAAGCCGGCTTGGGCGCGCTTAAGGCGCGGCAATAGCTGTGCCGGTTTACGTTGTAATAGATTTTGAAACGGCGGGCCATAAGGCCGACAGCGCCTGCGCGCTGGCAATGGTTAAGGTGGTGGATGGCGTCATTGCGGACGAATTCTTCTCGTTGATTAAACCGCCTGCCAGTGATTTTAGCTTTAGCTGGTTGCATGGCATAACCTGGCCCATGGTGGAGTTTGCTCCCAGCTTTGCGGACAACTGGCGCAATATATCGGCATTCATGGTCGGCGCATCGTTTTTGGTAGCCCATAACGCCGCTTTCGATCGGCGAGTACTGCGCGCCTGTTGCCAAGGCGCGTTACTGCCTACACCAGTATTGCCGTTTTTGTGCACTCTAAAAGGAGCGCGGCGGGCGCTTGGCCTGCCTTCGTACCGGCTTAATGTTATTTGCCGTCATTTGGGCATAGATCTGATACATCATCAGGCCGCCTCCGACGCCCGCGCGGCCGCCAAGCTGCTTTTGCATCTGCATGGCATGGGCCTTGACGATGGGCAGATGCGTTTGGGCGGAGTTTGAATTTGTATCTTAATGAAGTGCGCCATGGTTTTGACGTGATATAATGACGGTATAGCTTGTCATTGAATTGTGTAAACGCGAGCTAACTTTCCTTAAAATGAAATCATTAGGAGTAATGCGATGATATCGGCATTAGCGGTTACCAATGAAATAGATGATATGCCATCTGCGGCTAAGGATTTAATTGAGCAGATAAAAAATAAAATAAATTTGCGCAAAAACAGTATCGGCCTTTTGCTGGCCGAGGGAGAAAGCGAACCATCAGAGTTGCTGCCAGCCTTACAGCAAGGGCTGGGCATTGAAATAATAGGCTGCAGCGTAACCGCCCAGATAAGCTCTTTGGGCTATCACCGCCTCTCCAATTCGCTTTTGGTGCTAAGTGCGGATGACTGCCAGTTTGCCACAGCCATTACTCCCACACTGGATTCTAACTACAAAGAGCAGATAGCCCAAACTTTTATGCGCGCTAAGGAGAAGCTCCGCGGCGATAAGGAAAAGGCTGTCTTTTTGCTTTCAACTGGTAGCCAATATTTTACCCCTGATGATAGTTTGGGTATTTTAAACGAGTTGTCTCCCGGCACGCCCATTTTTGGCGGCGGCGCCAGCGACTATTTTCAATTTGCCGAGGAGAAGGTCTTCGCCGATGGCCAGGAGTTCAAAAACCGGATAGTACTTTTGCTCATAAGCGGCAATATAAAACCATCTTTCGTGGTGCGTAATATACCCCGTTCCAGCCTGGCCACCTCGGTAATTACCAAGGCCAGTGGGCCGGTTGTGGAAACTATCGACAACATGACCGTCTATGAATACATGAAGATGCACGATGTGGATTTGGAAAACGATTTAACCCTTTACTATGCGCCCTTAAGCGTGGAGTACTGCGATCGCGACGACGATGGCGAGCCGGTTTGCCGGCCGTTTTACACCATAGACCGCACCACCGGCGCGGCCACCGGCCATGGCAGGATACCTCAGGGTTCCAAGGTGTCGCTAAGGATAATTCAAAAAGAAGATATATTAAAGACCAGCACTGAGGCTATTGAGTCCATTATGAACCAGGTAGATAACCCTCCGGAAGGTTATAAGTACTCCACGATTTTCGGGGTTACTTGCGCGGTGCGCCATATGGTGCTTGGTTTAGACCATATCTTTGAAGGAGATTTGGTTAAAAAGCTTTTGCCGCCGGATATAACCTTTGCCGGCTTTTATGCCTACGCCGAATACTGCCCCACGTCTGTCAAAATGGATAAAGCCCAGAATAAGGCGCACAACCTTTCCATCGGCCTGTGCTTGTTTTAGGCAATGGCCCCACTTAATTTAACTACGCAACCCCATGGGACAGGCAGCGTGACAGAAGATATTGGCAAGCTTAAACGCGAAAATCAGCTCTTGCAAAAAAAGCTGAGACGCCAGCAATTTGAATATGACAACCTGCTGGTGAGTTTTAAGCAATCGGAAAGAATGCGCTTAAAGCATGAACTGGAGCGCGACATACAAGACACCTACAACCGCCTGTTTTTAGAAAATTGCCCTGAGATTATCATGCTCTTAAATGCCGAATTGCAGTATATAAGCGGCACCGGTAACTTGCATCAATATTTGGGCGTGGCCCCGGAGTTCAACTTTAAAGGCGAGCATCTGGTCGATATATTACAGCTCACCCAGGTCGACAAAAAATGGATAAAAGACTTTGAGGATATCTGTCGCCAAATAATGCATGAGCGCCGCACGCTTACCAGAAACGAACAGATCAATTATGTGCCGTCCGCGTCCCTTTACGTAAAAACCGTTCTGGCGCCGGTGGTTAATAAGCAGGGCGAGTGCCTGGGTATTATTATCATACAAAGCGATATTACCGAGCTTACCCAGGCTATGGCGCGCGCCGAGGAGGCCACTCGGGCCAAGAGTGATTTTTTAGCCAACATGAGCCATGAGATAAGAACCCCGCTGAACGGGGTGCTTGGTATGATCAACTTGCTTTTAGATACCGAACTCAACCCTCAGCAGCGCCAATTTGCCGAAGTGGCCAAGGAGAGCAGCGAGGTTTTGCTCTACCTGGTCAGCAGCATATTAGATTTTAGCAAGATAGAAGCCGGGCGCATGGATCTGGAAGAAGTTGATTTCAGTGTGGACGCTCTGCTTAAAGAAATAAAATCGCTTTTTATTTTCCGCGCCAATGAAAAGGTCATTAGTTTGGAATTTGAGGTGGACGGCCATATTGCCCCCAGAGTAAGCGGCGATATGGGGCGTTTGCGTCAAGTGCTTATCAACTTGGTGGGCAATGCGCTTAAGTTTACGAAGCGCGGCAAAGTGGCAATAACCGTAACGCCGGCTCAAGATGATATTCTGCGTTTTACGGTTGCCGATACCGGCATTGGCATTGACATAGAAAGGCAAGCGCATCTCTTCCAGCCTTTTTCGCAGGCTGATAGCTCCACTACCCGTAAATACGGAGGCACCGGCCTGGGCCTTTCCATCAGCAAGCGCCTGGTGGAGCTTATGGGCGGCCGCATAGGGGTGGAAAGCGCTCTGGGCGTGGGGTCCACTTTTTGGGTTGAAGTAAAACTTCCGCCTGCAACCGCTGGCCTGCCCGATAAGCTAGCCCCGGCCGAGACGAGCGATTTCGCGTCCAGCCCGAAAGCCCCCGCCGTTAGTAAAAATGAAGGTGCCAGCGCATCTGCCCCGGCCGGTCATGGTGTGAGGGCGCGCATTCTTTTGGTGGAAGACAGTAAAATAAACCAACTGGTGGCCAAGGGTTTGCTTCGTAAAATGGGCTACCTGGTGGATGTGGCGCAAAACGGTTCGGAGGCCCTGGAGGTGCTGGCCGGTGCAGATTATGATTTGGTGTTGATGGACTGCCAGATGCCTGAGATGGATGGCTATGAGGCCACCCAGGTTATACGCTCGGGCGCAAGAGAAAAAATACCAAGCGGTATTCCCATTGTGGCCATGACCGCCAATGCCATAGTGGGCGATCGCGAAAAGTGTCTGGCCGCAGGTATGGACGACTATCTTACCAAGCCCATTGTGCCCGGCCAGCTTGCCTCAACCCTGCACAAATGGCTGAATAAAAATTCCAGTTAATCAATTTGGAACTCAGTGGTAAATGCGCAGCTTTTGCCGCCCATGCGGTCGCGCACCGTGGTTTCCAGCTTATAGTCGCCGGAGCCAAGCCCTAAAAGCTGCAGGCTTATAACCATGGAAAGGTGGTCGGGAAAGCTGAATGCCGGGCCGCTTATGGCACTGACATTTTGCTGGCTGCCAGCTATATGCCCCCAGGCATCCACCAGCTTGAAATCAACGCTTAGGCTGTAGTTGAACAGGTCATTGTGCCTTTTAACCGTAAATCCCACAGGTTCCAGGTAAATAACCAGCAGTTCGCCGGGCTTGAAAGGGCGTGGCTCGCGGGGGCTAAGTTGCCCGTTTTCGCCTGGCGGCGTTTTTAGCAGGCGCACCTCTTGGACGCCGAAGGGAATGGTGGCCCATAAAATGGCAATGCCTTCGCGCATAAGTTTTAAGGCCTGCAGGGGAGATTGCCGGGCGCTTTTGGCTTCGTCAAGTTTGGCGCCGAAATCGGCGGGAGCGCCTTGGACCAGAGCGGGGGCGCATAGCCAGAGCAGGCAAACAATAGTGACCAGGCGGCGCATCAGTCTTCCAGGCCTTTTTGCCGCTCCATCAGGCGGGTGTATTTGCTTAAGGTGTACAATGCTTCCAGGCGTGCGGCCAGGTAGCCGGCAAAGCCATCTAAAAAGCCCAAGCGCAGAAAGTAGCGCTGCACGAAGGCAAAGCAGCCGTGGCTTACCGCGGCAAACGCGCTGCCCTTGCGGCCGGTGGCCAGCATCTGCTGGGCCGCTTGCTCGCTGTAAACATCCATTTTTTTTAAGTACTGGCCAATAGTGGCATAAGAATGGTGTTCCACATAGCCGCCTTTCAGCAACTCAACCTTCCCCTCTACTGTAAGCTTTTCGTGCACTTGGCGCTCGGGCCAGAAGCCTCTGCCGCGGCGCATCATGCGTAAGTGGCGCTCGGGAAAGAAACCGCCATGGCGCAAAAAGCGGCCGAAGAAGAAAACCTTGTATTCCAACTTGTACCCCATGGTTTCGCGCAAAGGAGCTTGCTTGAGGGCCAGTAATGTCTGGGTGAGCCTGGCGTCCGGCCGTTCGTCGGCATCTAAAAAAAGTATCCAGTCGCCAGAGCACATTTGCGCAACCGCGTTGCGCTGCGGGCCATAGCCTAGCCAGGGCTGCAAGGCAACCTTGGCCCCGGCGGCACGCAAAAGCTCCGGCCCTTCATCTTGCGAGCCTGAGTCCAGGGCGGCTATTTCATCGGCAAAAGGGGTCACCGCGGCCAGCCAAGCCGGAATATTCTTGGCTTCGTTACGGAAGATGAGGGCAGCGCTGATACTGGCCATGGCCTTTACAGCCGGCTTTGGCTGCGCGACAGCTTGAGCCTGAAGTCTATGGTATTGTCGTTGCGTTTGACGATGATGCGTGGAATAAGCAGCTGTTTAGGCATGCTGGGGCTTAGCATGCCTGGCTTGGTGGTGCAGGCCAAAGTAAAGCCGGCCCTGGCCACCGCATCGCATACTTTATCATTATAAAGGCCGTAGGGGTAGCTGAAGGTGCGGGCCGGGCGGCCGGTGATGTCAGTCAGTATCTTCTGGCAGCCGGTTATTTCGCGCAGCAGGCAGCGGTCGCTAAGTTCGGTAAGGGCCATATGCGAATGGGAATGCCCGCCTATCTCAATGCCGCCGGCGTCCAGCTCGCGCAGTTGTTCCCGGGTTATAATGTCTTCTTCCGGCATGCCCTTAGCCGCGTCCCAGGCATTGGTGCCGCCCAGGGCCGAGGTTACCACAAACAAGGTGGCGGTCATGCCGCGCGTTTTTAACAGCGGCCAGGCCTGATGATAGAAATCGGCATAGGCGTCGTCAAAGGTGAGCACAATGGGCCGGGCGGGCAGGGGCCCGTTCATGGCCTGGTTAAGAGTAATGGTTTTGTAGCCATGCTTTTGTAAAAAGTCGAGCTGGCGGGCAAAGCGCTTGGGGCTCACCCTTAAGTTGGGCATGGGGGTATTGTTGAGCTGATCGGTTATTTGATGATACATAAGCACAGGCACGCCGGTCCGCTCTTTGCGCCACCAGGTGTAGCGCAGAGAAAAGCCCAGCACCGCCAAGCCGCTAGCTGTTGCCAATAATTCCATAATCAACGCCCTCTAGCCTCCCACAGTTGGGAATATATTTCCTCGGTGCGGTTCAGCATATGGGTTAACGAATATTCTTGTAAAACCATCTGACGCCCATTTTCCCCCAAGCGTCTTGCCAGCTCTTTGTCTTGCAAAAACCGTTCCACAGCTAAAGCCAATGAGGACCAGCTGCCAGTCTCCACCAGTAGCCCGGTCTGCTCATGGCGCACCACCTCCGGCACATCGCCAGCGGCTGCGGCCACCACCGCTTTTTCACAGGCTAGTTGCTGCAATACCGCCTGGGGCACGCCTTCGGCCTCGTCGCTGGCCAACACGCATACCTGGCATAAACTCAAAACCCGCTCCACATCCGTGCGGTGCCCGGTCATTAACAGGCTGGGGCGGAGGTTCAAGCTGTTCACCAGTTGGGTGATGGTGGCGCGGGTAGGGCCGTCGCCCACAATCAGGAAACGCAAGTCGGGGTGGGTTTGCAGAAGATGCTTGGCCATATGGCAAAATAGGTCCTGGCGCTTCCAACTGCGCAGCACGGCAACTATGGCGACAACCGGCTCATGGGGCTTAAGGCCAAATTCAGCCTGAAGTTGGGCATCTGGCGGGCGCGGCGTAAAGCGCTCTGGGTCTATGCCGGTGGGCACAGAGAAGACTCGGTCTTCTTTTAAGCCGTAGTCGTCTATTAAATGGCGGCGGATGCCCTGGCCGGTGGTAAAAACCGCATGGGGCAGGCGGTAGACAAAATTGAGCGGATTGGTATTTACCGGCACGCTTAAGTGGCGGGTGCGCAGAATGATATTGCCAGCCAGACGCCCGGCATAGCCGCCCAGCCAGGAATCTACGGAAGAATGGGTGTGAATGAACTGGATGCGCCGGTTTTTGATAAGCTTTAGAAGCTGCCATACCGCGCCAACATCCCAGGCCCCTTTCATGGGCAACGGGTGGAATACCAGGCCGGCCTTTTCCGCATTCTGCCTGAGCTTGCCATCCGGGCAGCCGGCCAGTTCCACCATGTGGCCGCGGCTGGCCATGCCTTTGCACTCTTCTAAAATTCGTATTTCCTGCCCGCCCCAGCCGTTAGACCATTCGGTATGCAAGATGCGATAAAGTTTTTTCATGCTCCTCACAAATTATATTTTTTAACTGAAAGTTAGGCTAAACTTATAGGTTTGCATTAATAACTGGTTGACAATATTGCCTTAACTGCAGATACTTAAAGAAAAATAAAGCTCCCCGATGAGTCTTGCGGGTATACTTTACAGTAACCTTCTCTACCATTATACACCGACTGGAATAAATAGTCAGTTATTTATGTTGCTTGCGGTGTGTTTCGGTAGCGCCTAAAGGCTGCCTGGCTTGGGCTTGCGGGGTGGTTTGGAAAAAGAGGCTTAAATGTTAGGGCAACGCCAACAAGAACTGGAAAGATTATGCGAAAGGCTGGGTTATAAATTTAATGACCTCAGTTTACTGGATTTGGCGCTCAGCCATTCTTCCTGGAGCAACGAACAGGCGCTCCCCCACCCCTTCCTGGCCTGCAACGAACGGCTGGAATTTCTGGGAGACGCGGTGCTGGAACTGGTTATCAGCCACTATCTTTACACCAATTTTCCCGATGCCCCGGAGGGGGAATTAAGCCGCATACGTTCCAACCTGGTCAATGCCCACTCTTTAAGCCAGTGCGCCGGCTATTTGCAACTGGGCAGCTATTTGCTTTTGGGTAGGGGTGAGGAGCTGCAAGATGGGCGCGGTAAGGTAAGTATTCTGGCCGATGCCCTGGAGGCCCTGATGGCCGCGATTTTTTTAGATGGCGGCATGGAAGCGGCGACAAAGGTCATTAACAGGCTGTTTGCCCGCAAGGTGGAAAGCTCGCCCCAGCACGTGGGGCACAAAGACCATAAGAGCATTCTGCAGGAAAGAGTGCAAGCCATTATGCCCAGCCATCCCCAATATAAGCTCCTTTCCAGCAGCGGGCCAGACCACCATAAAATATTTCAGGTGGCGGTCATGCTGCAGGGCAAGACCTTGGCCACTGGCATTGGCCATTCCAAGAAGCAGGCCGAACAAGATGCGGCCCATCAGGCGCTGGGAGCCTTTGATACCACCCACCATGAAAGTGCGGACAAATGAAGTGCGGGTTTATCGCTATTGCCGGGGCGCCCAATGCCGGCAAATCAACTTTGCTCAACCGTATTTTGGGCTTTAAGCTGGCCATTACCAGCAATAAGCCGCAAACCACCCGGCATCGCATTTTGGGTGTGCACACTGAAGAGGGGGCGCAAATTATATTTTTAGACACCCCGGGCCTGCACCAGGCAAAAGGCGCGCTTAACCAGCACATGCAGGAAGTGGCGCTGCAGGCTATGGCCGAGGCCGATGGAGTTTTATTTGTGGTGGATGCCATGGATAAGGGGATAATAGCCGGGCAGAGAGTGGCCGACTGGCTTAGCCAGGCCGGCAAGCCGGTGCTGGTAGGGCTTAATAAAACCGATGCCTTTAATGAAAAGGAAAAGTTGCTGCCCATTTTGCAGCAGGTAAACGGTTGGGGCAACTGGCGGGCCTTGGTGCCCATAAGCGCTCAGACCGGCCAGGGGGTTAGACCGCTTCTGGCCGAGCTGGTCAAGCTGCTGCCCGCAAGCCCGCCCCTTTTCCCGGCCGACACCATTACCGACCTTTCCGAGCGCTTTCTGGCGGCCGAGCTGGTGCGGGAAAAGGTCTTCCGCCTCACCCGTCAGGATGTGCCCTATGCCTCGGCGGTTACCATAGATGAGTTTGTGGAGCCCGCGCGGGCGGGAGCCCATACTTCCATAAGCGCCACCATTCATGTGGAACGGGAAGGGCAGAAGGCCATTATTATCGGCGCGCGGGGGGCCATGCTAAAAGCCATTGGCACATCTGCCCGCCAGGACCTGGAGCGCATGTTGGGCGGGCCGGTATATCTAAAGCTTTTTGTGCGGGTGGAGGCCAAATGGTCACAGGCCAGCCAGGGGCTTGGCAAGCTGGGTTATTGAGGCTTGGCCCGCTGGGCAAGGTTGACAAAAATAGCCCGCGCTGATAAATAAGCGGGATATCACATACTCCTTTCCCCTAATTAAGTAGGGGACATTATTAACGGCCACAAGGAGGTCCAATGCGGCACTACGAGACAATTTTTATTATAAATCCAGACCTTAGCGAAGAAGAGATCGCCCAAGTCGTTGAAAAATTTACCGGAATTCTGGTAAAGGGCGGCGCGGAGATTTTGAAGACAGACCTTTGGGGGCGGCGTCGGCTGGCCTATATGGTAAAGAAATTCACCAAAGGTTATTACGTATTTTTGGAATACGGCGCGCCCTCGGCGGCGGTAACCGAAATGGAGCGTAATTTCAAGATCGACGAAAAAGTCATCCGTTTCCTTTCGGTTAAAAAAGGCGATGTCTTTGATGTGGAGGCGCTGGCCAAGGCGGAAGCCGAAGCTAAGGCCAAAGCTGAAGCCAGGGCCGCGGCCATGGCCGCCCGCCGGGCCATTGAAGAAGAAGACGATGACGATGATGACTTTGGCGATGAACGGGGTTATGACGAGGAGGAACGGGCATGAAAAAGAAACGTAGCTATGGAAGACGCAAGGTCTGTCGGTTCTGCGCTGACCCCACTTTGGTTATTGATTACAAAGACCCGCGCATGTTGCGCTACTTTACCACCGAACGCGGCAAAATTATTCCCCGGCGCATAAGCGGCTGCTGTGCTTTGCATCAGCGGCAACTTACCGACTCTATCAAAAGGGCGCGCCACATTGCCTTGCTCGGCTTTTCGTCCAACGTGGTAGGCTAGAGGCAACTTGACAAGAGGCAGGCTTGTCAACCAAGCCTGATCATTCTGGAGGTTTTCAATGAAGGTTATTTTAACCAAAGAAGTGCTGGGATTAGGCGATCCCGGTGAAATAGTGCAGGTAAAAGATGGCTATGCCCGCAACTACCTGGTGCCACAAAAACTGGCTATTGTGGCCAGCAAAAACAACATGGCACAGGTAGAGGCCGAACGCCGCCGCATTCAGTTGCAGCAGGCCAAAGAGGCTGAGCAGATGCAGAGCCTGGGCAAGGCGCTTGCCGCTTTATCGCTTAAGCTTAACGTGCGCGCTGGCGAGGCTGGCAAGCTGTACGGTTCGGTCACTAACATGGATGTGGCTTCCTTGCTGGCCAGCCTGGGCCACGAGATAGACCGCCGTCGTATCCAGATGGAGCCCATCAAGAAGTTGGGCAAGCATCAGATAAAAGTAAAGCTGCACCCTCAGGTGGTGGTGGCTTTGGATATTTTAGTGGCAGCCCCTGAAGGCGCTGAACCAGCGGCTGAAGAAGCGGCCGCGCCTGTCGAAGAAATTTCGGCAGAAGCATAGGGGAAGGGGCACTATGACGACGACGCGCCGTCTGCCCCCCAACGACCTGACCGCTGAACAGGCGGTGCTTTCTGGCCTGCTGCAGTTTGGCGAAGAGTACATGCCCTTAGTGGCGGCTTCCTTGCGCGTGGAAGATTTTTATGATAAACGGCATGGCCTCATTTATGAGGCCATGCTGTGGCTTTATAACCACAACAACCCGGTGGATGAAATAACCGTGGTGTCGCGCCTGCGCGACATGAAAGACCTGGATGCCGCCGGCGGCGTTGATTTTGTGGTTTCCCTGGCCGACATAGCCATTACCCCCGCCAATATAGAACATTATGCCAGCCTGGTGCGCGATAAAGCCCATTTGCGTAAATTCGTGTTTACCGCCAGCAAAGCCATAGACCGCATTTATGAAGAGCATGAAAACCCGGAACAAAATCTGGAAGAGGCCGAGCGCGCCATTTTCGAGGCGGCGCAGCAGCGTTACTCGCAGGAAATAAGTTCCTTGGAGCAGGTGGTGCGTGATGCGGTGGGGCTGGTGGAGACGCGGTTTAAAAACAAAAATTTGTCCTCCGGGGTTACCACCGGCTTTGACCGCCTGAACCAGATAACCAATGGCCTGCAGCCATCCGATCTCATTATCATTGCCGGCCGCCCCTCTATGGGTAAAACCGCCTTTGCCCTTAACGTGGGCCTGAACGCGGCCCTGGAAGGGGGGGTTACAGTGGCTGTTTTCAGCCTGGAAATGAGTAAAGAGCAGCTTGGCCTGCGCCTGCTCTCCAGCATGGCCAAAGTGCCGGGCGGCAAATTACGCAGCGGTTTTTTAAGCGCGGACGACTTTGCTAGCCTGGTGCCCGCGGCCGACCGCCTGAGCCAGGCTCCGCTTTATATTGACGACACGCCGGCGCTCTCTATTTTGGAGCTGCGGGCCAAGGCCAGGCGTCTGCACCAACGGCATAAATTGGGGCTTATCATCATAGACTACCTGCAGCTTATGCGTGGCCGCCGCGACAGCTTTGACAGCCGCGAGCAGGAAATAAGCGACATTTCGCGTTCGTTGAAAGCCCTGGCCAGGGAACTCAGCATTCCGGTGATAGCGCTTTCCCAGCTCAACCGCAAGGTGGAAGACAGGCCGGGTGGCAATAAGCGCCCCCAGCTTAGCGATTTACGCGAATCCGGCGCTATAGAACAGGATGCCGACGTCATTGCCTTTATCTATCGTGAGCATGTCTACAACAAAGAGGCGGACGAAGGCGTGGCGGAGATTATTATCGGCAAGCAGCGCAACGGCCCTACCGGCATTGTAAAGCTTAGCTTTATTAAAGACTTTACCGCCTTTGCCAACCTGGCCTATGAAGACGAGCCCGGCGGTTACTAGCTTGGGGCGCGTGCCGGCGTCAGCCGCTATATTTTATGTAGGTTTTTAATTAGGGTAACTTATTGTCCAAACTCTACGGCCATATTGCCGGGCTGTCGCCCAGGCACACTAAGCTTCTTCTCAATCTGTATCACAGAAAAGTAAACGAAATAATATCTCTCCAGCAGGCCGGCGCGTTGTCTGGCTTAAGCCATGAGCTGGGGCGGCTGGTGGGGCTTGTTCTCAGCCGCCGCGGCGAGGTGCTGCAGGTAATTGTGGGTACAGCCCAGCATCTGCCCGCGCCAGTGCTCAGCCGCGCCCGTGTTGGCGCCACCCGCCTGTCGGGCTTAAGCCTTTTGCGCACCGAATTTGGCGGCGGGCGCGTGGGCGCGGGTGATGTGGTGGAGCTTTTGCGCATGCGGCTGGATTTTCTGGCGCGTCTGCAAGTTAAGGAGGGCGGGCGGCCCGGCCAGTTAGAGTTTATGTATCTGGATGCGGACAGCCCTCAGGGTTTTGGCCTGCACAGTTTTTATCCGGGCAAGGCGCCGCAGGACATGCGCCAACTGGCGCTCTATCAGGAAGGCTTGCTGGCCCGGCAGGAAGACAGTGTGGAAGTGGGCGGCCAGGGCCGGGCCTTGCTTGTCAGCGTGAGTAGTGAGCCCAGAGCCGCGGCCTTGGACAAACTGGAAGAGCTTAAGCAACTGGCGCTTTCCGCCGGGCTCAGCGTATGCGGCCAGGTTTTGCAACGCAGGTTGAAACAAGACCCGCGCACCCTTTTAGGGCCGGGCAAATTGGAAGAGGTGCTGGCCTTAGCCTTTAAGCAGCGTGCCGATATGCTGGTTATAGAGCAGGATCTCTCACCGGCCCAGGCCCATCATCTGGCTTTGGTGACAGGCAGCGATTTGCGCTTTATAGATCGCACCCAGCTTATTTTGGATATATTTGCCCAGCGCGCGGGCAGCCGGGAAGGCAAATTGCAAATAGAAATGGCCCAGCAGCGCTATTTGCTGCCGCGCCTTGGCCAGCGCGACGACGGCCTAAGCCGTTTAACCGGCGGCATAGGCGGGCGCGGGCCTGGTGAAACCAGGCTGGAAATAGATCGCCGCCGGGTGCGGGAAAGGCTGACCAGGCTTGAGCGCGAGCTTGCCCAGGTTGGCCGGCAGCGTGAGCGCAGGCGTTATTTGCGCACACAAAACCAGCTGCCGGTAATTTCCATTGTGGGCTACACCAATGCCGGTAAGTCCACCTTGCTGAATGCGTTGACAAACAGCCAGGTGCTGGCTGAAGACCGTTTGTTCGCCACGCTGGACCCCAGCAGCCGGCGCCTGCGCTTTCCGGAAGATAAAGAGGTTATTATTACCGACACTGTGGGCTTTATTCGCGATTTGCCTAAAGAGCTTAAAAAGGCCTTTGCCGCCACTCTGGAAGAACTTAGCCAGGCGGATATTATTTTGCACGTGGCCGATGCTTCCAGTTCCAAGCTTAATGATCAGATAGAGGCGGTGGAGGAGATAATGCGTGAGCTTGCGGTTACCCACCTGCCCACATTGCTGGTGCTTAATAAAATGGATTTGGCGGAAAATGCGGAAGAATTGGCTGCGCGCCACGGGGCCTTGCCCATAAGCGCGCTTAAACGGGAAAGCCTGCGTCCGCTTATGCTTAAACTACAGCAGATGCTGGGTATCTAGAAATTACAAGCCATTTCATAAATGGCTTGTAACGCCGCCTGGAACGAAGCAAAAATTTCACTTTTTGCTTCGCGGTCCGTCATAAATCACCCTTTAGGGGGATTTACGAAATAGCTTCTAGGCTCAGGACTGATTAATTGCTTGTGTGAATAGGCTGCTTAATCAATAGTAATGTGGCATGTCATGCCGGAAGCCGCTTTGCGGCTATCCGGCATCCAGGCTGTTAGCTTTAAAAGCCAGGCCCCCGGATAGCGGCCAGCGCCACTTCCGGGGTGACAATAACGCAATTATTTGTAGTTAATGACGATGTGCTGTCTTGGTGCTCTTAACTTAATGAGTACTGAACCTAGTTTATTTAATATGTGGGAAAAGATCTTCGCGCATTGCCTGTACAAGCTCCTCGAGAATCTTTCTGGGAGTGGGAGTGTTACAAGGAGATTCCGCTAACGAGGCAAGCAGTTTGATTACATCTTGGCTGCCGCATAAGTTAATGCGTTCCATTGCGGCAGTTTTTGCCCAGAGAGCCTCCTTTTCGGGCATTGTTTGAGAGTTGGCCGCAATATCAAGATGGGCCGCATATGCCTCACGTGTTTCTTCAAAAGTCCTCTGTGACAGAATTCGTCTGTTGTCAAAATACTATTTTAGAAAAATAGTAATAGCGCTGCCTACTCCTAACCATCTAATTAAACTTGCTATCTCCATTGCATACCTTTTAATTCGGTTTGCTAGCTGCTCAGCTCTATTTCCACCCGGCGGTTGCGGTTGCGGTTGCTGTCATTGGTGTTGGGCAGAAGCGGGGCCTGGTCGGCCATGCCTTTAATAGTAATGCGCCCCGGCTCCAGCCCGCCCTGCACCAGGCCGCGGGCCACGGCCGCAGCCCTCGCCCCCGACAATTCCCAGTTGCTGGCATATTGCGCGGTGCGGATGGGGCGGTTGTCAGTATGGCCGGTTATGTTAACCCTGGCTTGCGGGAAGGCCCGCATTACCTGGCCCAAACGCATTAAGGTGGGCTGCAGGTTGGGGTTAAGGCTGGCTTGCGCGCTTTCAAACAGCAGCACCTCGGGCAGGCGGATAAGTACGCTCTGGCCGCGCACCGCCACCTCCAGGCCGGGTATTTGGCTGGCTTCAGCCCTTATCTGCCCCAGCAGGTTTTGCCGGTCTTGGTCTTGCGGGCTGAAAGAAGCGTTCTGGCTGGGCGGCTCGGCGGCAAAGGCCTGGCGCTCACTAGTGAGGCCGGGGTCCATTTGTCCTGTGGCCATCAGCCCTAAAAGGCCTTTGCGTAACCCTTGGGAAATGGGGGTGGGCTGAGGGAATGGATCTACAACCTTAGGCGCGGCCTGGGCCAGCATGGGTGTGGCATCAGTATTCACTACCCTGTTTTCGCCTTTTTCGGTAAGAGAGAAAATCATCACAAAGAAGACCAGGAGCAGGCACATAAGATCGCTTAAACTCATGTAAAAAGAGGGCGCACCCTCTTGCTTGCTGAAGCGGGCCAGCGGGCGCAGCCTGCGGGCGTTAAAGGCCGGCATGGCTGGCCGGCCACTTTCCGGCGCCTGTGGCGGCACGGCCTGCGCCACTGGCCGGGGCTGGGCCGTCGACGCGGGTTCAGCTTCAACGGCTACGGGCCGCAATAAAGCCGGCTTTGCCTGAGGCCGGGTGACTGCCTCCGCCCCTTTAAGCGAGGGGCGCAAGTTTACCAAAGGCACTATGGGCAGCGTGTCTAAAGCCAATGGATTCAACTGGGCGTTGTAACCGCTCATGGACATATACTCCTGTTAACCGCTAATATGTGCATCGCGCAGGCGCATTTCTTCCGCTCCATGGGCGGGGAAGTGGGCAAAGCGATAAGAACTCAGGCGGCTGGCAATGGCAATTTTGTTTTCGTCCATGCTTAGCCCCATAATGCCTTCACCGATAATGGTCATTTCCACCGCCTCCAGGCGCAGCTTTTCGCGCAGCTTGCGCTCCAGTGGCAGAATAATGAGGTTGGCCAGCATAATGCCGTAAAAGGTGGTTAAAAGGGCCACGCTCATGCCCGCGGCCACCATGTTGGGGTCGCTCAGGCCGTGCAGCATGCGGATCAGGCCAAACACGGTGCCGGCCAGCCCAAAGGCGGGAGCCAGGCGCCCCATAAGGGAAAGCGCGGCAATTTCCGACTCGCGTTTGGCTATGAACAGATCCAGTTCCTGTTCCATGCGCTGGCGTATTTCGTGCCTGTCGTGGTTGTCTACCACCATGCCCACCCCCATTTGCAGGAAAATATTTCCGCTCTCCCGGGCGGCCGCTTCCAGGGCGCGGGCGCCTTCTCGACGCTTGGTATCGCTTAAGCGGGCAAAAGTTGCCACCAGCTCATCCTGAGGTATGGCGGTTTCGCGCATACCAAAAATTTGCCGTCCTAAGTTGCGTATGTTACTGAATGGATAGGCTATAATGGCGCCAGCCACTGTGCCGCCCACCACTAAAAGCAGACCGGCGGGGTTTAAATAAAGGCGGATTTGTTCCAAGGGAATGAACATGGCCATGCCGACTAAAAGGCCAGCCAGAATAACAGTTACGATAAGTTTTACCTGCATGTCAGTTGCTCCTGTAAGCATTAATTCTCTATTGTTGCCCTACTAGATATCAATAAACATGCCAAAGCGCGCGCGGAGTTAAAAGTTAATTAAAGAAGAGGGTGAAAATTGGGCTTCAGTGAATATTTTTGCAAAAAGAGGCATGGTTCAAAAAAGCTAACTGCCTTCAACTGCTAAGCGAATATGCTATATATGCTAAACTTTAAAAAATTGAACACAATATGTTGACAATGCCTATTTAAAATGATAGCCTAATAATAATCGTTGATAGTGAACTATTTTATCTTTCCACCTCTCCCTTAAAGACCGTGATCTACCAGTCGTCTCCTTGGGGTGAGAGGTAAAAATCCTCGATGGAAGGTCAAACCTTCCCCTATCTCGCACAGGACCGGTTGCCGCCGGTCCTGTTCTCATCATTATGAAGCCTTTCAGGCTAAAGGTCGTTTGGGCGGTTTGTGCCCGCCGCTGATATATTTAGAAGTTATTTTTTAGTCAAATAAATGACGAATTGCCTAAAACGTTGCTCAATTTTGCCTAGTTATGGCAATGAGTAGGCATGTGACGTCAAAATACAGGCAATTTTGTCCCCATTGTCCGGGCAATGCGCATTGTGGGTGGTTGCACGCCTGTGCGTAAGCCCTCATTCTTGTTAAATAGTCCAACTATTTTTTTGCGGCAGTTTGGCACATTGGTTGCATATATCCAAGGCGAGAGAAAAACCCTTGCTTTAGGTGATTGCGCTATGCCCTACGATTATGGATTTGCCGACTCCACTCATGCCGCTTTAGTGATGCAGCAGAGTATGGATCAGATAAGTAACAATTTGGCCAACGTCAATACCGCCGGCTTCAAGGCCGACCGGCTTATTTTCAACGACATGATGAGCCGTCAGATAACTACTTACTTTGATCAAGGATCCATGCGTCTTACCGAAAATCCCCTGGATGTGGCCCTGGGCAGCGACGGATTTTTCCGCATCCAAACTCCACGGGGGGAAAGGCTTACCCGCGACGGTTCGTTCAAAATGCTTTCCGACGGCTCCCTGGTTACATCTAACGGCGCGCCGGTGTTGGGCGCCAATGGCCCTATCATGCTCAATCCCCAGGGCGAAAAACCTTTTATCACCAGCGACGGCACTATCTTCCAGGGGCAGGATCAGGTGGGGCAGCTAAGCGTGGTAACGGTGGAAGATAAAAATAGCCTCATCAAAGAAGGAGCCAACTTGTTTGTGGGGCGCGAAAGCCAGTTGCCGCCCACAGTGGCGCCAGTGGAAGTTAGTATTAATCAGGGCTATTTGGAAATGGCCAACGTGCAGGTGGTTAGTGAAATGGTCAACATGATAAATACTCACCGCTCTTACGAAGCCTACCAGAAAACCCTGCATGCCATGAGCGACATGGATCAGAAAACTGTAACCCAGGTTGGCCGCGTTGGCGGCTAGCCTAGCAATTTAGGAGGACATCGTTATGATGCGTAGCCTTTGGACTGCAGCCACCGGCATGGGGGCGCAGCAGCTTAACATGGATGTGGTGGCCAACAACCTGGCCAACGTAAACACCAGCGGCTTTAAAAGAAACAGGGCCGATTTTGAAGACCTGCTCTACCAAACCCATCGCCAGCCCGGGGCCACCCAGGCCAATGGTCAGATGATTCCCACCGGAGTTCAGGTTGGTTTGGGGGTGCGCACCGTGGCCGTACAAAAGCTCTTCAGCCAGGGCGACTATCAGTACACTGAAAACCAACTGGACATGGCCATTGAAGGCGACGGTTTTTTTAGGGTAATGATGGACGACCAGGAAGTTTACACCCGCAGCGGCGCTTTCAAGCTTGATAACAACGGGGTTATTGTGGACAGCAACGGCTATGTGCTGCAGCCCGAATTTACCGTGCCCGAAGGAGGTACCGCGGTGGTTGTATCGCCTTCCGGCCAAATATCGGTGCTGGATGAAAATAGCGAGGTGATAGCCCAGGCCCAGATCAATACCTACAAGTTCATTAACCCGGCTGGCTTGTATGCCATAAGCAAAAACCTGTTCAGGGAAACGCCGGCCTCGGGCGATGCCATTGAAGGCACGCCCGGCACCGACGATTTCGGCACTATTGCCCAGGGCTATTTGGAAATGTGCAACGTGGCGGTCGTGGATGAAATGGTTAACATGATTGTGGCTCAGAGAGCTTACGAGGCCAACTCCAAATCTATTCAGACCGCGGATTCCATGTTGCAGATAGCCAATAACGTTAAGCGGTAATGAGGTAAGCCCATGAAGTATTGCGCCAGCATATTTATCTTAGCCCTGCTCATGCTTGCCCCCCTGTCCGCTCATGCGGGCAGCGAAGAGGCGGATACACAGTTTGTGCGCATTATGCCAGTGGCGGAGGTGGATCAACCTCTGATTACTCTTTTGCAGTTGGCGGACCAGCAAAAGCCCATGGGGGCTGAATTGCGCGAGAGGCTTGGCCGTACCACCGTAGGCGCGGCGCCGGAATTGGGAAGCAGCTTTTATATAAGTGGCATTGAACTGCGCCGCCTGGTTAACGAAGCCAATTTGCCCGCCGGCATAAGCGTGCTTTTGCCCGACAGGGTGCAGGTAAAGCGGGCCAGCGTGCGTTTGGGCCGTCAGGAGCTGATGGAAATTTATGAAGAAGCGCTGCGTCAGGAAGTGCGGGGGCAGGATCTGGAACTGGTAGTGCTGGATGTGAATACCGGCGCTGACATAACTTTGCCTGGCGGACAGTTCGATTATTCGGCCAAACGTCTGGGTAGCCGCTGGGGCCGGGTTACCGTGTTGGTGGATTTTTTTGTTAATGGCCGCCGCCAGGCGCAAACCCGCATTACCGGCAACGTGGAGGTTTACGGCCAGGCTTTAGTGGCGGCGCGCAGCTTGCCCGCTGGCCATGTGCTTACTCCTGAAGACATCAGCACCGCCAGAATCAGCATGTCCGAAGCCGGCGTGGGGGCTGTGGGCGATCCTAAACTGGTAGTGGGGCAAAGATTGCGTTCGCCGGTGGGCATGGGCAATTTGCTGGATCCGCGTCGTATGCAGCAAGAAATACTGGTGCGTAGCGGTGATATAGTAAACATGATCTGCATTAACCCCAATATCAGCCTCAGCACTAAAGGGCGGGTGGAGCAGAACGGGTATATGAACAGTGTTATAAAACTTACCAACCTTAGCAGCAAGCGCCCGGTGTTTGGGCGTGTGGTAGACGCCGGCACCGTGGTGGTGGAATTTTAGGAGATTTGAAATGAAAAAATTTGTGTTAGCTTGCGCGTTTGCTGTAGTGTTGGGCACGGGTTGCGCCAACGACCCTTTAAGCTTTAATCGTACCCAGCAGATAGGTCAGGTGCCGCCGCCGGTGGAGCAGTTTAGAAGGCCCGCGCCGCAGCCGGGATCGCTGTATGTAAGCACTCGGGGAGACTACTTTACCGACCTGCGCGCGCGTTATGTGGGCGACATAATTACCGTGGAGATAGCGGAAAACAGCAAGGCCGAAAAAACTAACGACAGCAAGGCCTCGCGCACCACGGAATTTAAGGCCGGCATTCCCTACCTTATGGGTTATGAAGACAAGCTCATTCCCAACAGCGGGAGCAGCGCCAATTTAATAGGCGCGGACTTCAAGTCGGCCTTTGACGCCAAGGCCGAGATGACCAAGGAAGACACCATGCATGCGGCCATTGGCTGTACGGTTATGGAAGTTTTGCCCAACGGCAACATGATTATTCGCGGCCAGAGAGAAATTCAGGTAAACGGCGAGACCCAGTTCATCTATCTCACCGGTACCGTGCGGCCCTCCGACGTGACCACCCACAACACGGTCATGTCCAACCAACTGGCAGATGCCAGCATAGAATACACCGGACGCGGCGTGCTTTCCGATAAGCAGAAGCCCGGCTGGCTTACCCGCCTGTTAGACAGCATCTGGCCTTTCTAAAAACCGCTTCAGCACGCGCTTGAACCTGCAACCTTTGCCTAGGCAAAGGTTGCAGGTTTTTTGTTGGCACCTGCAGGTAAAAGCGCGGCTTTACTGGCGCCCAGGGGTAGAGATTACAAGCGGGCATGGCGCGCCAACATGGAGGCCATCTTCAAATGTATTGGATACGCTATTATCTAGCTATAATTGCGCGCAAATTTGGCAGGTGACCCTGCTGGAGTTAAATATTTTTAAATTTTGCGGCAAAGAACAAAAATGGCCCATTTTTTGCACCTTACTGCTGTGAATAACGAGAATTAGCGTTTTAAGCAATTAATGGAGAAAAAAATGCCCCGTAAATACCTCATCTGCTTAGTAGCCGTGCTGACGACTTTGCTGCTGTCCAGCCAGGCTTATGCGGTGCGCATTAAAGACTTGGCCTCAGTGTATGGCGTGCGCCCCAACCAGCTCATTGGCTATGGCCTGGTAGTGGGCTTAAATGGCACTGGCGACAAAGGCAGCACCGCCTTTACCATTCAGGGCCTGGCCAACATGCTGAATCGCATGGGGGTGAAGGTAACGCCCGATCAACTAAAGGTTAAAAACGTGGCCGCGGTGGTGGTTACCGCCGAGCTGCCGCCCTTTGCCCGCCAGGGCAGCCGCATAGACGTTACCCTCAGCTCTTTGGGCGACTGCACCAGCCTTCTAGGCGGAACGTTGCTGATGACTCCGCTGAAAGGCCTGGATGGCGAAATTTATGTAATGAGCCAGGGGCCGGTGAGCATTGGCGGTTTTTCGGTGGGCGGTCAGGCTGCCTCCACTACCAAAAATCACCCCACAGTGGGCAAAATTCCCGGTGGCGGCATCATCGAGCGTGAATTGCCGTATGACTTTGCCGACCTTAAAACCATGACCGTCAATTTGCGCAACCCTGATTTTACCACTGCCGATCGCATGGCCAGGGCCATAAACCAAACCTTGCCGCAGCTTAAAGCCAAAGCCATAGACCCGGCCACGGTAAGCGTTGATCTGCCTTACGGCCACGGCGCCGACATGGTAAACCTGATGGCGCGTTTGGAAAACATAGATATAACCCCCGATCAGATTGCCAAGGTGGTGGTGGAGGAGAGAACCGGCACAGTCATTATTGGTGAGAATGTGCGCATAAAAACCGTGGCTATTGCTTCTGGCCCGCTTACCATCACCGTTTCGGAAGACGCGCAAGTTAGCCAGGCTCTGCCTTTTGCCCCCGGCGGGGAAACTGTGGTTACCCCCAGCACTACCGTTAATGTCATTGAGGCCAGGCGGGCGTTGGCGGTGGTACCCCAGGGCAATACTATTGCCGATGTGGTGCGCGCGCTTAACTCTTTAGGCGCCACCCCCCGTGATCTTATAGTGATTTTGCAGGCGCTTAAATCAGCCGGCGCGCTCAATGCCAGTTTGGAGATAATCTGATGGCATTTAGCAATCAGCTTAATGTCGGCACCCGCCCTCTTACTGCCTCGCAGGCCTGGGCTATTAAGCAAAACCAGGCCTATCAGGCTGAAGAAAAGGCTAAGTTGCACCAGGCCAGCCAGATGTTTGAAGCCCAGTTTATTAAAATGATGATGGGCGAAATGCGTAAGACTTTGACCAAAGATGAGTTTATGGGCGGCGGCTTTGGTGAGGAGATGTTTACCGGCCCCTTGGATGAGGCCAGGGCCGATATCATTGCCCAGGGACGCTCCATAGGCATAGCTGAAATGCTGGAAAAGCAGCTTGGCCAAAATGCCTGCCAACGCCCCATACAGTTTAGAATGCCGCCGGCGGCGGGGCTGGCTGATAACGCGCAAGCGGCTGGCCGCCCGGCACAAGCTATACCTGTGTCCGGCAAAATGCAGGCAATAAACATACCCGCAACCCAAAATACGTTAGTTAACGCTATGCCAGGCTTAGGCTTGGCAGGGCAGGAAATAGCTAAACACGAGCCTTTGGCCGAGCGTGGCATGAGCCCGCTAAAAGCCAGGCTGGAAGAAATTAAAAGCAGTGCCCAGGCCGTGCTGGAGCCCGACCAGGCAAGCAGTGCAAGCGCGCCTTTGGCCTGGCCGCTGGATGCCCAGATAAGCAGCCAGTTTGGCATGCGCTTCCACCCCATATTAAAAAGCAACCGGACGCACAGTGGCATTGACTTGAAAGCGCCGGCCGGCACGCCTGTGCAGGCGGCCTTAGACGGCCAGGTGGTCTTTGTGGGTAACCGGGGGCAACTGGGCAAAACCGTTGTTGTGGAACACAGCGATGGCAGGCAGACCGTGTATGCCCATTGCAGCCGTTTATTGGTCAATCATGGCCAGGCGGTTGCGCAGGGGCAGGTAATAGCCAAGGTGGGCAGTACTGGCCGTACTACGGGGCCGCATTTGCATTTTGAAGTGCGCGACAATGACGGCCAGGCAATCAACCCGCTATTAAGCCTGGCCCCGCGTGATCTGCCGGCCAGCGGGCTGGCGTTAGCTAAAGAGCAGAGAGAAGCTAATTCCTAGCGAGGAAGAAGCGTTAAAAAATTGAGCGATTAGACATAGGATGGTGACTATGCAAAACATTATGGAGAATCAGGGAGTGCCGCAAAGTGGTGGCTATATCAATGCCGACAGCATTATGGCCGGAGTGGCCACCCACCTGCGCATGGAAATAGGCTATTACCGGGAACTGTTGCAGGTAATGGAGCAGGAGAGAGATATTTTGCTCAAAGGCCGGCATGACGAGCTAATGCCTAATTGCGAGCGCAAGCTTGCGCTGTGCGAAGAGCTGGCCGCGGTACAGAAAAGCCGGCATGAGCTGGTTAAAAATTTTAATACCGAAGACTTTACCGTTATCAAGCTGGCGCAGCTTATACCTTTGATGCCGGAAGTGGACAGGGAAGAGTTTAGGGCCAATTTGGTTGAGGCGGATACCCTTTCCCGCCGCATGAATGAGCTTAACCAGCTTAATCGCACTTACATCCACGAAGCATTAGACAGCATTGGCCACATGCTCAGTATATTTTCCGGCCAGCAGGCCAGTGGCTACACCGCCAGGGGCGGTCGGGTGCCTTTGAGCGGCAGGCGCATTTTGGCCAGAGAGGTTTAGCCTATGCCCAATATTCTCACTATGATGGATATTTCCCGCTGGGCGCTGAATACGGCCACCAAGCAGTTGGATACGGTTAGCCATAACGTGGCCAATGCCAATACTCCAGGCTACAGCCGCCAGGAGGTGGTGGTGGGGACCATGTTTCCGGAGAAAACCGGAGAAGGGTACTATGGCCTGGGCTCGCGCGCGCAGACAGTGATACAATGCGTGGACAAACTTCTCCTGCGTCGCATAAGCGACAAAAATTCCGATCTGGCCTACCAGGAAAGCAGGCTGACCCAGTTGTTGCGCTTGGAGTCGCTTTCCAACGAAGCTACCTCCACCAGCCTGGGCAACCTTACCACCGCTTATTTTGCGGCATGGCAAAACGTAAGCAATAACCCGGAATCCACCGCGGTACGTGAAGATTTGCTGGAAACCGCCAACACCCTGGTTACCAGGTTGCAAAGCCTGGATTACGACATCAACGTTTTAAAGCGCGATCTGGATTCTTACCTCGACCATGCGGTTACCGAGGTTAACTCCAAGGCCCGCCGCGTGGCCGAGCTTAACGACCTGATAGTGCTGGGCGAGACCACCGGGCATACCGCCAATGATTTTCGCGACGAGCGCATGGTGCTGGTAAACGAAATTGCCACCAAGATGAACATTCAGTGGTTTGAAGACGAGCGCGGCGCGCTTACCATTGTTACCGGCGAAGGCAAGGCTATAGTTAATGGATCTTACCCCCGGAAAACCGACACCGACCCGCTGCGGTTTACTTATCCGCCCGGCTCCAACGGGGTTGGGGACAAGCAGATTACTTGGCAGGGCACCGAGGTGGTTGTTACCGCACGCGAACTTACTGGTGGGGAAATGGGCGCCTGGCTGCAGGTGCGCGATGTGGATATTCCGCAGACTTTAAAAATTTTGGAAGAATACACCCGTACCATAATCGGCTCGGTTAACGTGCTGCATTCTAACGGCGTGGGTCTGAACAAATTTGAGCAGGCCATCGGCAGCTATAAAACTAAAGAGCCTAATGTAAGTTTTAATGCTACCAATCAAGACTTGGCCTTTGCCGATTTAGTGCAACAGGGGCAAGTATCCTTTTGGGTATACCAAAACGGCATGCAGCACAAATATACGGTAGACGTGTACCCCAGCGATTCCATGCAAAGCGTGGTAGATCGCATTAACCAGAGCATGCATGGTAGCTGGCCCACGCTGGACACTAGCCAAAAACCGGCCGCTTATGTAAGAGAGGAAGAAAACGGCTACTTCAGCTTTTATATGTCTTCCGACCCTAACTCGGGCATTGAATTTGCTTTTGAAAGCGATAGCAGCGGATTTTTGGCGGCGGTGGGCGTAAACACCTTTTTTACTGGCGACAGCATGGCCAATATCGGCCTGCATGACAACATAAAAGCCGACGTCAAAAATATTGCCGCCGGGCGTTTACTGGCCAATGGCGAGCACGCCCTGGGCGACAACAGCAATGCTTTGGTTATCTCTAACTTAAAAGATGCCAACTTAATGAGTAATGGCACCCAGACCCTGAATGAAAGCGTTATTCAGTGGGCGGCTCAGTTGGGTACTAAAATATCCAGCACCAGAGATAAATACAGCTTTGCCGAGACGGCGGCCAATGAACTGGCGGCCCAGCGGGATAACATCAGCGCGGTTAATACCGATGAGGAGCTTATCAAACTCATACAGTTTCAGCGCGCTTATCAGGCTGCGGCCAAGATGGTGAGCGTGGCTGATACTCTTTTAGAAACCATTTTAACGCTGAAGCAATAGGTGGGCAAAATGCTCAGGGTAAGTAAAAGCACTTTTTATCGCATGTCAACAGAATCTCTGCTGCGCAATCGTTATGAACAGATGATGATCAACGAAAAATCGGCGGCCGGGGTGAAAATTTTGCAGCCTAGCGAAGGGGTGGTTTCCTCTTCCATCAACCAGGGATCGCACCGTACCATCTACGAGTTAAACCAGTACGCGGATAACATAAATAATAACAAAACCTGGCTGCAGCAGGGCAGTAGCTCTATGCAGCAGATAAGCACTATGCTGATTCAGATAAAAGAGCGGGCCGAGCAGATGGCCACTGGCACCTACACTGGTGACCAGCGCAATATTATCTCCAGCTTTGCCCAAGAGGCTTTTGAGACATTGCTCAACATTGCCAATGTAAAAGTGGACGATAAATATATTTTTGCCGGCACGCGCAATAACAACCAAGCCGCCAGTATGAACATCATTTCCGAAACTCCGGCCACAGTGGCGGACGCCAAGGGCGGTAATGGTTTACTGTACGGCCAGGGCGCCTATACCGGCCTTTACAGCCGGGTTATAGACCTTGAGGTAGTAAGCGCGCCAGCGCTCACCCAGCCGCCCACCGCCATCAGCGCCACCAACCCTTTGGTGCTTAAATACAGCTATTATGATGATTATGGCCGCCCCAAAAGCGGACAGGTGACCTTAACCGGCACCGGCACCGGCAATGGCGCCGACTTGGGCGATGGCATACAGGTATATGCCGACCCTGGCACTACCTATGTGGCCGGCGGCGCTTTCAACTTGGAAGTGGGGCGGCATCGCGGCAACGAACAAGCGCTTTATGGCAATATATCGTGGGAGAACCAGCAGCAATATAATTATTTGTTGAATGAACTTTTTCAGATGCAGGGCTACGGCGGGCAAGCTGCCATGCGGAGCATTGCCTCCAGCCATAATAGCAGCTATACCACAGGCTCTTTGAACGTCACAGGCTCCAGCGAGCTTCTCAAGCAGCTTAATATGCAGGTGACGGTGGGCGGGCCTTTGCAAACCAGCCAGGGCAACCAGAGTCTGCTCAATGAAAGAAACTATCAGTTTACAGGCATTGTGGCCAACCCGGCGCCTTACCCCGCTTATAACGATACCCAGCCGCCTTCGCCAACCAACCCTCTCACTCTGCAGTATACCTACGAAATAGCTGGGGTTGCCCAGCCACCGCAGACCATCACCGTTTTTGGCACAGGGCCGGAAAATACCGCGCTTTTAGAGCCGCCGGCCGAAGGCACGGGTTTTTATGCGCTGGATACTTGTTTTACCGCGGCCAATACCAGCTTTCCGTTAGCTTTTTCCAGCTATACCAATGGCAGCGCTCCTTCCTCCAGCAACCCCATGCCGGTTACATATACCTATACCGATCCCGGCAGCGGCCAGCGCACTTACCAAACCATCAATGTGGTCAAGGCGGGTGCTAATATCAACCTGGTGCCGCCAGGGCATGGCGTGAGCGTAAACATAGGGAGCGGCAACTTTGCGGGCGGCGACAGTTGGAGCGTGGAAGAGCGCTTGACCAACAGCGGATTTAACAACCTGCTGGATATGGTTATGGGCTGGCAGGATGCCTTGCGCAAGGACAGCAAGGTTCAGGATTATTTCGAAGCCATGGCTGGGGCTAATAACAGTGTGTCCAGCAAAGGCAAATTCCAGGTGGCGGGCGAATGGGACGAGCTTAAACGCCGCGGCTACGAATTTTACATAGGTTCGGCCGCGCAAACCAGCCAGACCAATCTTGGCTTGTTGAATGACCGCCAATATAGCTTTACCGTAGATGCAGGCTATGCCGGTGGCTACCCTTCGCCCAACAATCCCATGGTGGTCAACTACACCTACGAAGACCCGGTGGGGGTTGCGCACAATGACAGCCTAACCGTTACCGGCACTGGCAAGGACAATGCCATACGTTTGCAACCGCCGGGAGACAACACCTTTTTCAGCCTGGCAAATGCTGAGTTTGCCGCTGGCGACACCTTCAGTTTTGATTATGGTTATGATAGCAGCCGGCCTCCCAGCATAACCAACCCCATGCCGGTTACCTATACCTATAAAGATGACCAGGGTTTGCGCCATTACAAAACCGAGTGGATAACTGACATGAAATCCACCTTGGCCTTGGAGCCGGCTGTTGATGACGGCAACGGCAATATGGTAAACAAAAATCAGCTAACTTTTAGCCAAGGCGGTTTATTCCATTATAACGACTCGTTTGCGCTTACCTTGGAACAATATGGGCAGGGGCAGAGCTACAGCCAAAGGTTATTAGAGCAAGTTGCGCAGGCCCAGAGTAATCTGTTAAAATACACTGGAGATGCGGGCGCTAAACTCAATAATATTGAAGTACGCTTCAACTTCATGGAAGATGACTACACCCGAGTAGACGGCCGTCTGAAAGTTTTGGAAGATCTGGATGTGGCCGAGGCTTCCACCCGCTATGCCACGTTGCAATACCTTTATCAGGCAGGCTTAATCAACGTAAGCAAGTTGTTCTCTGTTAGCTTGGCGGATTATCTTTAGAGTGGCGGCAGCCTGGCGGCTTCATTCGGCTGCTTGGGTTGCAATCATGGTTTCAGGAGGCTAAAGGCAAACGTGCTTATCCTTACCCGTAAATTGGGCGAAAGCATTACCATCGGCGATGGTTCTATTACTGTAAGCGTAATGGAAATAAAAGGCAGGCAAGTGCGGCTGGGAATAGATGCCCCACCCAATACTCCCATCCACAGGGAAGAGATATTTGCCAAGATCAAAGAGGCCAATCAGCAGGCGGTTAATTCAAGTTTAACCGACTTGGATGGCCTTGATTTTTTGCTTAGCCCCAAAGGTGAGTAATGAACCACGATATTATAAAAATGCAAACATCGCGTTTTGGCGAGTTGGAAATAAAACCAGAGCAAGTGGTTACCTTACCGTTGGGCATGGTTGGCTTCCCTCAGCTTAACCGCTATGTATTATTTCAGCATAGAACGGACTCGCCTTTCTTTTGGCTGCAGTCGCTTGATCGCTCTGACCTGGCCTTTGTTTTGGTGAATCCGCTTTTGTTCGAGCCCACCTACCAAATAACCTTAAGCGGTAGCGACCGTAAGCTTTTGGAAATAGAAGATACTAAAGATATCCAGGTTTGGGTGGTGGTAACCATTCCTCATGGCACACCTGAAAGCATGACCGCCAATTTAAAAGCGCCGGTAGTGCTCAATTTAGCCAATCGTCGTATGGCCCAGCTCATTTTAGAAAATAGTGATTATCCGCTCAAGCGTCCTGTAAAAGGTTAAGCGGGCAAAGGCTGCGTTGCCTCTTGCCTTTGCCGTTAAAGGCATTGGCGGGCCATGGTTTGCCAAAGCGAGGGGGGGGGGTACCAATTTGCTCAGCAGGGCGGAATCATGAAGCGCTGGCGTTTAATGCGTTTAGCGCTGGTAGAGAAATTGAGATGAAAGGCTACCAATCTCGGCGGTTAATATGCGCTCGGCCAATTAACACACGAAAAATTAGTTGTCCTCTTAACCATAACCAAAAGGAGGCCCACTCGAAATCACACCCGGCGGCTGATACCGGGTAATGAGACTTCGAGTGGGCAGGTTGGGTAATGCAAGTATTTTTGAACTGGCCTGCTTTAAGATCCAATTGAATGATATCAGGCCAACATGTGTCCGGCAATAACCAGGCGCTGAATTTGCTCGGCGCCTTCAACTATCTGAAATATTAAAGCGCCGTTTGGCAATTTTCCTGCCGTTTGGCCATAGGGTCACCCCGCCTCCACTGGGCTGGGCGCGTAACCGCCTGTTTGAACGTGGGGTTTTTAGTTGCATGTCGGTTGCTGTAAGCCGGGCGGTTGATGATGCTCTCTCCGTGGCGTCAATAGCCATGTAATTTAGACCGAGTGTGTGGTGTTACCCTCAAATTTCAAGCAGTTAAATCCAACAGCTGCCGCTTTTTCACAGAGTTGGGGGCTGTGGCGTTACTTTTCATTTGAAGAGTACAACCGGCTTGTGGTATGGCTTAGCCGGTTCCAATCGCTGGGCGGGAGTTTGCCTGGGGCGCATTTCATAAACCCTGTAGGGGCGTTTATACCGCCTTGCCGAAAAACGTGGTTTTCGTCGGGGGGGCGCCGGCTACGCCGCCGCGTGGCCTGGAGCAGCCAGGTTGGAAGCCATTCATAAAATGGCTTCTAGTTAATTTGGGGTGAGGTTGTTCATCTATATTAACTAAAACAATGCTTTCATAAGCCGCTGGTTTGCGCCAGGTTTTTGCCCGTCCGCTTTTGCTTGGCTTATACCGCCAACTGTTGAGGCTAAGTAGGTTCTAGCATGCTAATGGGTAGGCATAACAAACCATATGTTTTGCGCTGCATTGCTTGAAAAAAAGCTGGGGGGTCTATATGACCCCCCAGTAGCTGGTTTCCTAAAGAAGGCATATTGGGAAACCATCAGGGTGTGGATATCGCGTTACCAGGCGTCGGCGTTCGCCTGTTGGCGCGATAAATAAGGGGGTGTGTTCTCAGTTTATTCGCTATGTGCCAACCTCTTGTACAATTGTGCGATATTGCTGCATTTTTGTCTAAAGCCACATTGTTGGGCTTCATGCTTCGCAAATTCCCGGATGGCTGGGACGTTGTTTAATATCAATGTTGCCCGCTTTGCTTGTTGGCCCGCACTATGTTTTGGTATACTTTAAGCAATCTGCAATCTTGACTATATTGTAGCGTAGCAAGCCATGCTAAAAATCGGGCAGGAAAACGATTTTTTAGGTATGCTTATTTATACACGTTGATAACTGGTTTGATAAACGTCTAATGCATATGCATGATACGCGTTAGTATTAATATGGCGGCCGCTGTAAAGCTAGGAACGTTTACTGGACGGGTGGCTGAGGCAAAGAGTGCAAACGCATGATGAAAGAATTAACGGAAATATGGGGAGCTAGGCTTCTTGGGTTTGCTCTGGAACTGCCCGGCGGCTATGCTCGCTTCCCGCGCCATTTGCTTGGGTTGCTCTCCAAGTATTTCAGTTGCCACAAGCTGCTTTTTTTCCCCTATGTCAATCCCGATGGGCATGAAGAATTTTACAACCTTAGAGATGCCTTGGGTAATTTTAGCGCGCTCAATATGGATATGAAGGCCATGCGTGAATACACCAGGCATTTCTACAAAACCGATGTTTTTTCCCGGCGCAATTTGCCCGAAGCCTTAAAGAAGCAAAAGGTGGTGCTGCTTGAGGATATAATGCCCTTGAGCGTATTTGAGAAAACGGAATATTATAAGGATTTTTTTGCAAACTATAATTTGCTTTACCAGGCTTGCATTTTTTTAAAAATCAACAATCAGAATGTGGCGGCCATAAATGTTTACCGCTCTCCTCAGGAAGGTTGTTTTACTGAGGCGGACCGTATGCTGTTCGCCTATTTGAGTGATTTTATCTCCAGCCACTATGCCACCGCCTTCAACAGCGCCACCAATATGGTGGTGCAAAATGCCTTCAACCTTTTTTTCAGCAAGCTGGACATTGGCGTGGCCCTCTTAAACCAGCAGTTAATAGTGCTGAAAGCCAATAAGCCAGCCAACGAATTCAGCAAAATACTGTTAGATAGCGCTGGCCTGCAGGGAGTATCATTTCAGCGTAGCGTATATAGCATGGAAGAAGGCAACCATTATGTGCAGCAGGTGGTAAACAATATTGGGCTGGAGTTAAATGGTGATGATGGTGTATTTGTGCAATCGCGTACGGTAGGCGAATTTGTGTTGTACCACAATTCGTTTTTGTTCACCAACCTCTATGGCAATGTGGAGACCAGGCATTTTTTATTTATAATTCACAACAAGCGCCCCTCATCACGGGCGGTTAACTCCAACTTTGAAAAGCTTACCCAGCGGGAAGCGGAAATTTTAAATTACGTTACCCATGGCTATAGCAATGAAAAAATATGCGATTTACTGCATGTAAGCATTTTTACGGTACGAACGCATATCTCCAATATTTATAAAAAATTCGGTGTAAATAGTAAGGTGGAACTCTTGTTAAAGCTTAACCAGACGGATGAAGGGTGACAGGCGGTGGCTCCGCATATTTTTTAGTGGGCCAGTTCGCGGGCGCGGCGGTCAAAGAAGGCGGCCAGACTTAAAATAAGGCTGTTGTCCCGCACGGCTTGGTTGGAATCGCGTAGGCGCGGCATAATTTCATGCCATAAGTTGTCCAGGTCATCCAGGTTATGCACGGAAGACAGGCGCCCGGCGGTTTGGATGATAAGGTCGGAATGTATACGTTCCACGTTCATGGCGTACAAATCATTTAGCATGTTTATGCGCTCTTCGGGAAGGCCGTTTTGGCTGTTGGCATATTGAGGCAACAGCGCATTAAGAGAGGCTATGTCCTTGGCCTTACCCATGGCTAGCCGCGCCTGATCGAGGTAACTGTCGGTAAGGCGGTTTAAGCTCTGCAAAAATGCGTGATGCAGTTGCTCCTTAAAGCCGTGGGCCATTTCCGGCAGTATTTCGCTGGCTTTTAGCACCTCTTCTTTGTACCATGTTTTCAATTCTTCTATGTTGGCGGCCGTGGCAAACTTGTCGGCTATTTGCTGCATACGCGCTAAATCGGCCAAATCCAGGGAAACGGTCTGCATGTCAAAGCCCAGTATGATACCGGGCGCATATCCATAAAAGTTGGCTTGGGCGGCGGGGTTAACCAGTTTTTCTATTTTGCATATGCGCAGCACATATTTTAGCAAGTTTAGGCGGTTGCTGGATAGGTTGGCTAAATTTTTGAAACTAAGCTTGCTAATGTCCGCATTTTTGCGGCGTGTGCGCATAACAGCCGCCAGGCCAAGGGCAAGCAGGTTTATTTTTTCTAAAGGAGAGAGCTCGGCCGCGGCTTCGGCAAAATGGCTTATAAGCAACGGGCGCTTGTAGTCACTTAAAGCGCGCAGAATAAAAGCGGCCACCGACGGGTGATAGTTGAGGGCTATATCCAAATTGAGCGCGGCCTCCAGATCGTTGCGATAACCTGTTGGCCCACGCGCATGCAGGCGTTTATTGCGGTAAATAAAAGCAGCGTGCATGCCGTTTTTATACAAACTAAGCTCTGTCGCTTCAATAAAGCTAAAGCCGCAAATGCGCAGTAAGCGGTTCATGGCCGCTTGGGTGCGGGCATTGGCGCTTGGTGAGTTGGGAACAGGCGACATAAGAGCCAGATCGTCCCATTTGGGCATTACATGCAGCGCGCTGCTTTCATCGGAATATTTTTGTAAAGCCTCATAGAACATTTGCTGCCGCGATAGTTCCTCCGCAATAATATCTTTGGGGCTAAATTTTTCGCTGCGCCATCTTTCCAGGCGGCGCCACAAAATTAAAAATTGTTCCAACAGGTCTTCATTCAAAAAACCTTCCTTGCGCGAGGCTGTATGAATAACAGAAAGGAGAAAGGAGATATTAAGCAGGTTGTTATCTTCAACGGTAAGTAGTGGCTCCAGCAGCTCGGCCGGAGCTTCGCCGGCAATCATTTGCCAGGGCACGTTGTGGGTAGTCAGCAAAAAGCGCAGGCTCTCTTCCAAGCCAGGTTCAGACAGGATATTTTTATATAAGCCTGATGCTTCCAGGCTACGGTAGGCGCCGTGCGGATTTTCGCTGACGGCAAGCAAAATGGAAAGTATAAGCGCTTTAACAAGAGCAGGATGGCTGTTGATAGCGTGCTGCAGCTTTTGCGCCAAATAGGCGAATTGCAGTTTAGAAACCCCTACAATGCCTGTGGCGCTGGAGCCAAATTCCGCCACGGCGGCTTCGTAGCTAAGCTGCATGTTTTGGAACTGGTCCAGACGGTCTTGCAACAGGGCGTCTAGCTTGCTGGCCGCCATAAGCGGTGTGGCCGGCTTATCTGGCAAATTTTTGTATAACAGATCGTCCAAAATTATAGGGCAGCATTGTTGCAGGCGTTTTAAGCGGAAGGCAAAAGCCGGCAAGTCTAAAAGCTGGTTCATTGTGTGGCGTAGTAGCGTGGTTTTAACTTGCCCAAAACGTTGGGCATCGTCACTGCCTTGTACCGCTTTGAAGTAGCGCGCCAAAGAACTGTAAGCCTGATTCAAAGAAGAAAGTTGTTGCCCGGAAAAACGCTCCAAAGACTGCTTTACTACAATGCCGCTTTCCCATTCCAACTCTTGCATGGTCTGCCGTGGATCCAAGAAGCCTGGGGCCAGTACCTTCATCTGTTCATCCACAGTGAAAAAAATACCGGTATTAGAGAGGTAGGCTTCTTTTTTTTGCAATATGTCTTGGCGTAAGCTGTTGAGCGCCCCCGGAGACATGCTTTCCAGACTGAGTGCTTCCAGGTTATGGCGTAGCATGTTAAATTTGCTTATTTGTTGTGGGTGGTGGGGATTAGGCAGCCAGTTGAGATTGATTACGCGAAGGTCGCTAACATGCACGCACACCCAAAGCAGATTGAAAGCGGCCTTGGCCCCCAAGCGCGGTAACAGGCGCGAAACCCCATGCACATGGCAGGCCAGTAAGGCTCTGAAGAAATAGGGGCGTGAGTGGGGATTGTCGGCGTGGAAAAATTCCAAAAAATGGCGGATGTGGTGATAAAGCGTCATCACCTGGCCGGCCCTTTCCTGCAGGGGCGCCTCAAAATTGGTAAGCACCTCTTGCTGGTAGGGCCCGGCCTGCACCAGGTTGGGCCAGTTGTTGAGGAAGTCGAACAAATTTAGGAGCTTCAAGAGCTTTGCCACCACCTGGCTTTTCAAACCGCCAGAAGATTTTTCGCGCTCGCGCTCAATATCTTCCCAGTTGGTATAGGGGTCGGTGAGTACGCGCGTGGCATTGAGGCTCATGGCGAAAATTTCCGCCATGAGATTGGGATGCTTGGAGATGTAATCACTGGAGACTGTTTCGGCGAAGGAAAACAAGCGGCATAGATTAATAGTGCTGATAGCCTCTTCCAGGCTGCGGTAATTTTTAACTTCCACCAGGGGCGCCAACGTCTGCTCTGACAATTTACCCAAACAAACCCTGCCCAGCGACGAATGGCCCAGCACGGTAAGGTATATCTGCCCCAGCACGCCGGCATCAAAACCCCAAAACCCCAGTTTCTCCAAGTTTTCCAGCACGGTGGTTTCCATGCCCAAAACGCCGTGGGGGTTCAGCCTGGCTTCCATTTTGCTTAAAAGCGGTATCATTTCCACCAGCCGTTTAGCGTCTTGCGCCATGGCGCTGTCAGTTTGAAAGGCTCCCAGCAGCATGCGTTGTTCGCGCTGATTGAGTCCAGGAAAATTTTTCTGGTTAATATCTTTTACCACCTGCAGGGTTTTGAGCAGATAACTAAAAGTGTTTTTATACGGCGCCAGCAATTCAGGGGGGCAGCCAATCAAAAATTTTAGTTCAGGCCTGGCCGCCAGGCTTTGATAATCAACGGTTGGCTGCCGTGGGCTTGCCTGCCCTACCAGCAAGGTGTGAGGCAGTTCGCTTTCTAAATGATAATTATCCTGTAACAGTTTTTTCTGCAGGTCTGGCAAAATGGTATGTAAGAGTTTAAGTTCGAAAAAAGGGCTAAAGCATTCGCGCAAGTAGGCCTGCTGTTCCGCGCTGCCGCCGCTGGAGCGGGGCAGGGGTATGTCCTGAAAGGGCAGGGCGTCGATTTCCGGCGGAGTAACCTGGGGCAGGGGCCTGCCCTCCAACATACTCTCCAATATTTCGTAATACAGGCCTTGGGCGGTTATAAAGGTGTAGAAGTCGGAAGCATTGATTTCTAGCTCCAGGCCATGGCGGCTCCAATAGCGTCGCTTGGTGCGGTAGATATGACTGAATAAGAGAAAACGCTTGTATTCATCTTGGCGGTCGAATTTGACTTTAATGGTGGCGTTGCGGTCAAAGCCGGGGCTGTCGCAGGCTATGAGCAAAAGCCCTTGCTTGTCTAACAAAGCGTGAATCATGCTGGAGGTAAAAAAACCTACGTTAAGCTGTTCCTCTCCTTTGTAGCCAGATTTTTTATGGGCGCTAGTTAAAAAATTTATTTCCGTAGGCGGTTCCAGCAAGATAAAAGCCTGCAGCGGGTATGGCTGGTCACGCAAGCCATCCAGGGAATCAATATGCACAAAGTTAAATCTGGGCAGGCGCACCTGTAGCTCGCTTAAAAGCAGATCAGCCTGGTTGGCCACCACGCCTATGCGCGCCCGCTCGCGCGCTTCAATATCTTTCAGGTTTTGCTCTATCCAGTCTGCCTTGGCTTGAATTTCAGTGGAGAAATGAATGATGTACTGGCGAGGTATAAGATAAAAAATTCGCCCCAAAGAAGTAACGCGCACCAGCAACCCCAGGCGTTTGAGAATGTTGTTAAGCTGGGTATGATGGTCAACAATGGTTTGCCGGTCGCTGAAATCAAGGTCGCCTAAAAGGCGCGACTCCGCCTCGGATAAGGCGCTGTACTCAAACAAGCCCAGGCCATAGGCGTTGCCGCCGAAGCGGTCGGGTAAAAAGGGCGGGTGCTTGTGCGCGGGAAAAGAGCCTAAGGGCACGTCATCCGGGTCAATGCCCAGCTCGGCAAAGTTTTCATAGGGAATGAAGTCGTAAACTGATGCCAGCCGTTTAAGTTCGGGGGGCAGTCCTGAAATAATCGGCATAGGCTTTCCTGAGCTAAAAGGGAACAACAAGCATAGCAGATTATATTAGAAATTATTTCATAAATCCCCCTTTAGGGGGATTTATGACGGACCGCAAAGCAAAAAGTGTGATTTTTGCTTCGCTCCCGGCGGCTTGCGCCGCCGCGCCGCCTGTCCCAGGCGGCGTTACAAGTCATTTATGAAATGACTTGTAGTAATAATATGGCAGCCAAGATCCTTTGTCAATTATCCCATAGAGTTAAGTATTTTGTTGGCAATGGCCTCAGCGTTAAAGCCAAAGTGTGTTAATACCTGGCCACCGGGCGCGGAAAGTCCGAAAGATTCAATGCCAAACAGCATGGTTTTAGGGCCTGCCGCACCCACGTAGCGCTCCCAGCCCAAGCTTACGCCGGCCTCCAGGCTTATACGCCACAGATCGTCCGCGCTGGCGGGGGGGGGCAAAATTGCTTGCCGGTAACTCTCCGGCTGGCTGGCAAAGAGTTCCCAACTGGGCATGGAAACTACCCGAAAACCCCGGCCGGCTGGGCCCATTTTATCGACAACTTCTAAGGCCAGGCTTACCTCCGAGCCGCTGGCCACTATTACGCCGGCCAGCTCCTCACGTTCATGGCTGATAATATAGGCGCCCCTGTCCACTTCGCTGGCCTTGGTGCCCAGCACCGGCAAATCCTGGCGGGTTAGCACCAGGGCGCATGGGCCGGGCTTGCTTAACGCGGCCTGCCAGGCGCCGCTGGTTTCGTTGGCGTCGGCCGGGCGTATTACGGTAAGGCCAGGTATCACCCGAAGCGACATCAGGTGTTCGACAGGCTGATGGGTGGGGCCGTCTTCCCCCACCGCCACGCTGTCGTGGGTGAAGATGAATATGGATTTTAGCCCCATCAGCGCGGCCAGGCGCAAACTGGGGCGAATGAAATCGGCAAAGACAAAGAAGGTGGCGGCAAAAGGCAGCACTCCGCCATAGAGGGCCATGCCGTTTACAATGGCGCCCATGGCATGCTCGCGCACGCCAAAATGAATGTTGCGCCCGCATTGCGGGCCTTCTTGGTTCAAGCTGCCGCTGCCCTCAATAACTGTTTTGTTAGATGGCGCCAGGTCGGCCGACCCCCCCAGCAGGTTGGGCAGCGCTGCCGCCAGGGCGTTCAGCACCTGGCCGGAAGCCGCGCGGGTGGCAATTTTTTTATCAGGGCTGAAAACAGGCAACGCCTCTTGCCAGCCTTCGGGTAACTGGCCTTTTTGCTGGGCGATGAAACGCGCCGCCAGTTGGGGGTGGGTGGCTTCATAGTTTTTAAACATTTTCTGCCAGGCCGCTTCCAGCGCCTGCCCTTTGGCCAGGGCCTGTTTTTGCACGGCCCGCACCTGCTCGGGCATATGGAAGGCCTCTGCCGGCCAGCCATAAAAGGCGCGGGTGGCGTCCATGGCCGTCTGGCCCAGGGGCTCACCATGGGAAGAGGCGTTGTCCTGCTTGGGACTGCCCAGCCCTATGTGTGTTTTTACAATAATAAGACTGGGTTGGCTTAAGTTGCCCTTGGCCGCGTACAGGGCCTTTTCCAGCGCATCCAGGTCTTCGCTGTTGTCCACTTGCAGCACCTGCCAATGGCAGGCCTTAAAGCGGGCTGCCACATCTTCGGTAAAGGCCAGGCTGGTAGAGCCCTCTATGGAAATGCCGTTGGAGTCGTAAAGATAGATTAAACGCCCCAGCTTTAAAGTACCGGCCAGGGAAACCGCCTCGGCGGCCACGCCTTCCATCAAATCGCCATCGGAAACCAGGGCATAGACAAAATTGTCCACCACATCAAAGCCGGGGCGGTTGAACTGGCTGGCCAAAAAGCGCTGCGCCAGCGCCATGCCCACCCCCATGGCCACGCCATGCCCCAGGGGGCCGGTGGTGGCGTCTACCCCAGGGGTGTGGCCGTATTCAGGGTGTCCGGGGGTGCGGCTGCCAAGCTGGCGGAAAGCGCGCAGGTCTTCCAGGGAAAGGCTGTAGCCATGCACATGCAGCAGGGCGTAGAGCAGGGCTGAGCCATGGCCGGCGGAGAGAATGAAGCGGTCGCGGTTGCACCAGGCCGGGTTGGCCGGGTTGTGGTTGAGCAGGCGTTGCCAAAGAATATAGGCGGGCGCGGCCGCGCCCAGAGGCAGGCCTGGGTGCCCGCTTTTGGCTTTTTCCACCATGTCCACAGCTAAAAAGCGTATAGTATTTATGGCCAGCAAATCAGTATTGGCGTCTTTCATGATTTTCTCTTCAGGAAATTTGGAAACACAAATTTATTAAAAGAAGCGCTTGTCTGGGCATGCTAACCCGGAAAATAAATGCTAAAGACAGCTATTCCAGGTAGTTAAACCAAAAATAAGGTTTGCCGCAAGCTTGACTTCAGGCTAAAGTTAACCCAAATAGGGCTTTTCCACAAGCCGAAAATAAAAGTCGCTTTTAAGGGCGGCAAACAGAATGCGGAGGGTGAAACTATGAGAAGCTACCGGCAAGAGCTATGGTTGAATGTGCCCAGACGTTTGGGCTTTGTTAACCTAACAACCCAGGTGGAAGAAGCGGTGCGGGCAAGCCAGGCGAAGGAAGGCTTGTGTCTGGTGAATGCCATGCATATAACCGCCAGTGTGTTCATTAATGACAATGAAAGTGGGCTGCATAGCGATTACGAACGCTGGCTGGAGAATCTGGCGCCTCATGAGCCCATAAGCCGGTATCAACATAACCGCACCGGCGAGGACAATGGCGATGCCCACCTTAAAAGGCAGATAATGGGGCGCGAGGTGGTGGTGGCCATTACTGACGGCCAACTGGATTTGGGGCCTTGGGAGCAGATATTTTATGGCGAATTTGACGGCGGGCGCAAAAAGCGGGTGCTGATCAAAATTATTGGCGAGTAAGGCAGATAGCCATTTAAAGCCGCAATAGTCAGGCATAAAATTTGCATGTACAAATACAGAGCCAGACAGGTGCTGGCCTGTACGCCAATTAATTGATAATAATGGATTAACCAAAGGAAACACAAGTTTTCCAGCTAACCCTTTAGGCAGGAGCTGTTATGTCCAACCCCCAAACCAAAAGCGCGCCCAAGGTTGGGCGCACCCCCACCATAAGTGTTTGCATGATGGTTAAAAATGAAGAAAAACGTCTGCCCACCGCGCTAGCCAGCGTGAAGGACTGGGTGGATGAGATAATTGTGGTTGACACCGGCTCCACCGACAAGACCGTGGAAATAGCCGAATCTTTTGGCGCCAAGATCTTCTACCACCCCTGGGAACACGACTTTTCCAAGCACCGCAATCAAACCCTGCAATACGCCACTGGCGACTGGTTGTTTGTGTTGGATGCCGACGAGGAGCTTGTGCCGGAAAGCGGCCCGCTATTGCGCTCTCTGGCTTTAGCTCCGTCCGATGTGCACTGCTTTTTGTTCGAGCTCTACAATTCCATGGCCATTGGCGGCGAAACCATGCTCATGCATCCCCGCTTGTTCCGCAATCGGGTGGGTTTCCACTATGAAGGCAAGGTGCACAACCGCCCCATGATAACCGGGCCGGTGCTTGCCACCCAAGTTAAGCTCTTGCATCATGGCTATAACGAAGATGCGGCCATCATGGACGCCAAACACGAGCGCCGGGTTTTAATGATACGCAAATGGGTGGATGAGGAGCCGGAAAGCTACCATGCCCGTTCTTATCTGGCTCACACCCTGCAGGCCCGGCCGGAAACCTGGGGCGAATCTATTGAGCAGGCGCTGATTGGCCTGGAGCTTTTAAATAAGCTGCCCAAGCTGGAGCAGAGCCAGTTCGGCCCGCATCTCTATTATCCGCTGCTCAATTCGCTTATAGCTTTGGGCCGCGATGACGAGGTGCTTTTGCACGCCGGGCATTGTCAGGAAATAGCTCCTAAATTTCCCGACTCCAGTTTCTTCAAAAGCGTGGTGTATTTCAAAAGGCAAAATTGGCAGGAACTTTACCAGGCGGGCAAGGAATTTGTGGGATTGCAGGAAGAGTGCCTGTTGCACCCCGAGCAGTTTGTCTTTTACGAAAACCTTACCCGTGGCCAGGTTAACAACATACGTATGCGCCTGATCATTGCTTGCGCCCATCTGGGTTTGGAGAAAGAGGCCGCGGAAATTTTTGCCACAATGCACAGCGGACAAGATGCGGAACTGTATAGCAAGCTGGCCGTGCAAAACCTGCTTGCCGGCGGCTTCGGGTCTTTGGCCAGCACGCTTACCGCCATGGCGGCCGAAGCCATGCCCACCTGGCCCTGGCCCGCCAATTTGCAGCATGTGGTAGAACTAAAATCGCAAGAAGAGGAAGCGGGCAGGCTTAAAAAGCGCGGCCAGGAACTTTTGGACAGCGGCAGCTTTGACGAGGCTCTGCCGGTGTTTGCCAAAGCGGAAAAAGTGTTGCCCAATGACGACCAGGTAATGCTGGGCATGGCTAATGTATATTTGGGCAAAGACAATGAACAGGAGGCTGTGCCCTGGCTGGTGGCCGGCCTTAACGCTCACCCCGGCCACCCCTGGGCCTGGCTGGCCCTGGCCGACTATTATTTCAAAAACAGCCATTACGCTCCGGCGGCCGCCTGTTATCAGCGCTATTTGCAAATGAGCAAGCCCGAGGGGCAGGTAAAAAATAATCTGCACATCTGTCAGCGCCACCTGGAAGGCCAGTTCTCCGTGCGGCAAAAGCCGCCCAAGCTTTTGCTGTTTATGGTTAACGGGTTAAGCTACAAACTGGCGCAGCAGCCCGCGCCGCATTTTTTAATGGGCAGGGCCTGGGGCGAATTTATACCGAGTGGCTACGAAGCCCAAAGCGAACCCATGTGGGCCACTCTGCTGACCGGGACTGCCCCTCTAATTCATGGTGTAACCCGCAACACCACTTGGCGGGAACCGCTGAGCCTAACCGACCTTAAAGTAAAGAGCCTGTGGGAAATGCTGCCTGGCCAAATGAGCGTGGGTATGGCGGCCATGCCCTTGGGCTCGCACGCCCTCAATGTGCCTGGTTGGAGCCTGCCCGGCTATCCCGCTGGCATCTTAAAGCCTGAAAAGGCCTCGCCGCCGGAGCTGGCTGGGGTGGCCTTGGCCCACGGTTACCGCAGCGACTATCTCTTGAGCGAGCTGGCTGAAGAAACCCTGCCCATGGACATAAATGGCAATATCATTCAAGAGGCCTTTATGCTGCAATTAGAGCGCAACAAGCTTATAACCGCCATGCACATGCCGGCGGTTGATGTTTTGGTAATAGGTTTTAATTTTATAGAATATCAGCAAAGGGTGCAGGGCTTGGCCCAATATAACACCTTTAGTGCATATCAGCAGCTTTACGGCTGGCTGGAAACAGCATTGAACGCCTTGCAGCCGGAAAATTTTGCGATTTTGAGCCAGCGCGGCTATACCATGAATGAAAATGAATACCGCGGCGGTTTTTACGCCCTCTCTTGGCTTAAAGGGGAAAACGGCCAGGCGGAAACAACCGACTTAGCGCCGGCCATTTTGAACCTTTTGGGTGGGGATACAGGGCTTATTGGTCAGGCCCGCTAGCGCGCAAAGGAAAAGGATATGCTAAAAAATTTAATTATTGCCGCGGTTATGCTGGTCATGCCCCTGCCGGCTTTGGCCTTGAGCACAGATGAGGTAATACGTCTTAAGCAGGCCGGAGTAAGTGATGAGGTCATTCAAAAAATGATAGAGCAGGACAATGCCCCGCGCGACGGCTCCGGCGTGTGGCAGACCGATGACCAGATAATCTATCAGTCCGCGCCGCGGGACCGTAGCGCCCAGGATAACTATTGGCATGAGCGCTGGAAGGAAGAGCGGAGCATGGACGCGGTGGGCAATGTGATCATTGACGGCCGGCGCCCTCTGCCCGGCCCGCCTCCGGGCGCGCCGCCCCGCAGCGTAGGTAGGCCTTAGAAGCTGATTTTATTTACTATATTATGTTTACATGTGCCTTTTTTATGAGCCCTTGTCCGGCCGCCTGCGTCGCGGCCAGGGTTCTTGGGGCTTAGTGTTTGTCTTAACCGTTAAAAAAAGCTTGCCATTTGCCTATTGCTGGTGCTAAATAGGGAGAAAGTGTAAGTTCTATATAATAGACGCCACGCTGGGCGTGGCTTTGCAATATTGTTTATTTGAAGGATGACAACATGGCGGAAAAGATAAGAGTGGCGGTATGCGGTGCCACCGGCGCGGTGGGGCAGCAGATGCTTAAATGCCTGGAGGAGAGAAATTACCCCTATGCCAGCCTGAAGCTTTTGGCCTCGGCCCGCTCGGCGGGCAAGAAGGTGCTGGTAAAGGGGAAAACCCTGGAAGTTGAAGAGTTGGGTCCGAATTCTTTTGATGATGTGGATCTGGCCCTGTTTTCCGCGGGCGGAGGCGTCAGCAAGGAATGGGCGCCGGTGGCCGCGGCTGCGGGCGCGGTGGTGGTAGACAACTCCAGCGCCTGGCGCATGGATGAAAAAGTGCCTTTGGTGGTGCCGGAAGTAAATCCGGAAGACATTGGCCTGTACAAGGGCAAGGGCATAATCGCCAACCCCAACTGCTCCACCATCCAGATGGTGGTGGTACTTAAGCCCCTAAGCAGACTGGCGGAAATAAAAAGGGTGGTGGTGTCCACCTATCAGGCGGTAAGCGGCACTGGGCAAAAGGCCATTGTTGAGCTAGAAGAGCAGGTTAAGGCGATTTATGAAGGCCGGCCGGTTACGCCTTCGGTATATCCTTACCAAATAGCCTTAAACCTCATTCCTCAGATAGATGTGTTTGAGGAAAATGGCTACACCAAAGAGGAAATGAAAATGGTGAATGAAACCCGGAAAATAATGCATGCGCCGGAAATTATGGTTTCCGCTACCTGTGTGCGCGTGCCCGTGGTCTATTCCCATAGCGAGTCGGTAAACGTATCCTTTGCCGCTCCGGTTGGCGTAAAGGCGGCGCGCCAGGCTTTAGCGGCCGCGCCTGGGGTAAAGCTGGTAGACGACCCGGCCAGCCGCGTCTACCCCATGCCGCTCATGGCCGCTCACCAAGACCTTACCCTGGTGGGGCGTATCCGCCAGGACCTAAGCCAGGCAAACGGCCTGGATCTGTGGGTGGTGGCCGACAATATAAGAAAAGGGGCCGCCACCAATGCGGTGCAGATAGCTGAGATTTGGCTTAAAGAATATTATAAGGGCTGAGGCCCATGCTTAAGATTATTGGCGGCCGCCTTGGCGGACGGCGCCTGCAAAGTCCGCGAGGCGTACAAACCCGCCCCAGCTCCGCCCGTTTGCGCGAGGCCTTGTTTGCCATTTTGCAGGCCAAGGGCCTGGTGGAAGAAGCGCGGGTGCTGGATGTCTGCGCGGGCAGCGGCGCCTTGGGGCTGGAGGCTCTTTCCCGGGGCGCCAGTTTCTGCACTTTTGTGGAACAGGACAAAAACGCCCTGCTAGCGCTTAGAGCTAATGTGAGGCAACTTGGGCAGGAAGAGCAGGCCTTGGTGCTGGCGCGGGATTTCCGCCAGCTTGCCAGCGGGGTCTTTGACCTCATTCTGGCCGACCCTCCCTATGAGCAGGGCCTAAGCCAGGAGTTGCTGGCCTGGGTGCTGCAAGCGGGCGTGTTGGCCCCAGGCGCCGTGCTGGTGCTAGAGCACTTTTTTCAGGAAGAAGTGCCGGTGCCAGAGGGTTTAACCCTGGCCGACCAGCGCCGCTATGGACAAAGTAAATTAAGTTTTTTTGAAAAACAAAACTTTTGAATTTTGGAAAAGGCTGGTGGATATGCGTAAAAGGATTATTTATCCCGGGTCGTTCGACCCTTTCACCAATGGGCACCTTGCCATTGTTAAGCGCGGGCTGGAAATATTTGGCGAAGTGGTGGTGGTGGTGGCCTATAACTCTGAGAAAAAAGGGCTTTTTACTATTGACGAGCGCCGCCACATGGTGGAGGAGTCGGTAAGAGACCTGCCTGGGGTAGAGGTTGACTGCTTTGAAGGCTTGCTGGTGGATTATGTCATTAAGCAAAGCAGCAATGTAATTTTGCGCGGGCTACGCGCGGGCAGCGACTTTGACTATGAGTTCAATCTGGCCCTTATGAACCGCCGTATTGCCCCCAAGGTGCAGTCGGTTTTTTTGATGACAGACTACAACTGGCTCTACGTAAGCTCTTCCAACATCAAAGAGGTGGCTTCACTGGGCGCGGATATCAGCGGCCTGGTGCCCCAGGTGGTTATAGACTGCCTGTGCGAAAAATTCCCCAAGCTGCAGGAGCGCAGGGTTACCCATGGCCTGTGTAGCGAAGCGCCGGTTTGAATTTCGCCCTTTATGACATAGAGGGAGATAATCTACTGAACAACGGTTAACATTTTTTTGGAGCATGCGCTCAAGAAAGGTTTTTATGCATACTGGCCAACTAAACTCAAAGCTGCCTTTGTTGCAGGATGCGGATTTGCAGGGCAAAGTGGTGCTGTTGCGAGTGGATCACAATGTGGTTAAAAAGGGCGTTATTAAAGACCCCTATCGTATAGAGTGCACCTTTGGCACGCTGTTTAATATCGTCTCGCGTGGGGGTAAGCCCGTGCTCATGACCCATGTGGGGCGCCCCTATGACAAAAAAAGCGGAAGTTTTAAGCTGGACAGCGACGCTGACGTGGCTCCTATTGTGGATTACATGCAGCAAAAGCTGTGCTGCAAGGTGGAATTGGTGGATTTAGGCACGCCGGCCGCGGGCCAGGGCATGGTGCTGAATAAAGAGATCACTGACGCCGCCTTAAGCCGCCTGAAAAACGGCCAGGTGCAAATGCTGTATTTACCCAACACCCGTGCCCTCATCGGCGAAGAAGTCAAAGGCGAGCCCAGGCAGCAGCTGGCCAAGCAGCTGGCCGCCTTGGCCGACATTTACGTTAACGACGCCTTTGGCTCCTGGCAGCCCCACGCCTCCACCTACGACGTAACCAGATACCTGCCCTCTTACGCCGGCATTTTGCTACAGGCGGAGCTGGGCCACCTTAGCCAGGTGTTGGAACCCAAACACCCATTTTTAGGCATTGTGGCCGGATCCAAATACGATACCAAAATAGGGCCCATTACCGCACTGTACAACCAGGCCGACCACATTATGCTGGGTGGGGTGGTTTATAACACCTACCTGTGCGCCAAATACGGCTGTAGCATAGAGGGGGTGGAGCAGGACGACATAGATTTGGCTCGCCAACTGGTGGAAATGGATAAAGAGCAGAGCCGGGTGGTACAGCTTTCCCACATAGTGGAGAGCAATTCCTTCGCCCGCAAGGAAGGGGAATACCGTACCCTTAGGGTGGCTGACCTGAAGCCCGGACAAAAGCTTAAATACGTGCTGGATGTGGGTGCGGAAAGCTTTAAGGAAGCCAAAGTGAAAGAGGTGGTAAACAACGCGCGCAGTATTTTTGTAAACGCGGTTATGGGCTTTACCCCCAGCTTCAGCGAAGGCAGCCAAGCCCTTTACTTGGCGCTGGGCGAAAATAAAGGCGGGCGCAAGCTGTTTGGCGGCGGCGATACCTTAGACGAACTTAAACGCCTGGCCCCGGCCGTGTATCTGCGCGCCCTGGAAGACCCCGAATACTATTTCTTTACCGGCGGCGGCTCGGTGCTTACCGCTTTGGAGCAAAAGTCGGCCTATGGCCTGGAGCCGGTGCAGGCCTTGCTTAAATAAAAATATAGACGTGTGCTTGTGGCGGCGCCGGATTTTCCGACGCCGCTTTTTTGTGGATATTGGCATTGCCCAAAAATATATTTGCCTGTTATTATGATAGCAGCACGGCTTTTTTTATCGTAGCGGCGGCTTTTGAAAAGGAGCTTAAAAGGCAATGTCAACAGACAAACAAATAGTGATGGAACCTCGGCTGGTGAGCCAGTTGGCGAGCGCGCAACTGGGCCTTGGCCAACTTATGATGCTGAAAAGGGTATGGCTGCCCTGGCTGGAGTTTGCCTATTGGCCTCTTACCGCCCGCTGGGCCGCGCAAGAGGTGGCCAGTTTGGGCCATGCCGTGGATTTCAGCGCCTTGCTTGCTCTGGGGCCGTTACCTCACCCCAGCCGGCCCTCCCGGGGCCTGCGTTTGGCCTGCGGGCTGGTTTTGACCAAGCGTAAACTGGAAGCTGGAAGCTTGGAAACCCAGCTTTTGCCGTCTTTGGTGGCGGAAGTATTCTACACTGTGGACGCTCCGCAACTGGCCAGGGGCGGCAGTGCCCCTGATATAGAGCTGGAGTTGCCCGGCTCTGGCGTGTGGAGCCTGGCGCCGCGCCTCTTGCAAACTGGTCTGCCGCCGTTGGCGGTGGCTGGCATCACCCTGGCCTCATGGTACCAGCAGGGGCTTAACCATGCTAACTTAGAGCCCAGCGGTTGGGTGCTGCTAAGCGGTCTGGCCGCCCGTTTGGGGCTTATTCCTCAGGTTGTGGAAGGTCTGGGTGCCATTTTGCGGCAACTGGACGCCGAGCGTGGCGGCGAAGTTACGGCGGCCTTATCCCGTCTTAAAAAAAGCGGCGCCTGGCGCGAATGGCTGGGTTATTTTTTAGAGGCGGTAACGATAAACGCTAGCCAACTGGCGGAACTGGCCCTTAAAGCCAACATTATGCTTAACGATCATCGCGAGTTGGTGGCCACCTGGGTACGGGCGCCGCGCCACCCGGCCAAACTGCTGGATTTGTTGCTGCGCCGGCCAGTGCTGGAAGTGCCGGACATTGCCGCCGAGCTGGAAGTAACCCAGCGCACGGCCGGGCAATTGGTGGGCAAATTAAAAGAGCTGGCCATTTTGGGCGAAGTCACCGGGCAAAAGCGCGGCCGCCGCTTTGCCTATCTGCCTTTAATTCAACTTTTACTGGGAATTGACGATACAGCGGAAAACGCCTAGGCGCGGTGATAGGGCAGGCCGGCGTTAATGCTGTGGGCACGGTAGAGCTGTTCCAGAGCCACCACCGCGGCCAGTTCATGGGGCAGGGTAATGGCGCCCAAGCTTAGGCACAAATCAGCTTTTTTAATTGTTTCCCGGCTTAAGCCCAGTTGCCCGCCCACAAGTAAAAACAGGCGGCGGCCGTTTGCCTGGGCCAATTTTTGCGCCCATCCCTCAGAGCTTAGGCTTAATCCCTCCACGCACATGGCCCAGACCACATCGCCCGGTTGTAACAGTTTTAAGAGGCTTTTGCCCTCTTTGTCTTTTATCTGCTCCGGGTTTAGGGCTCCCCCCTCTTTTTCCGCTTTGGCGTTAAAAAGCTCGAAGCCGCCAAAGCGCATCAAACGCTTGCCGTATTCATTCAAGGCAGCCTGCCAGTAGGTCTCTCTGGCCTTGCCCACGGTTAGCAGGCAGTTAAGCATCGGCCCGCTTTGGCATCATAAAATAGGTTATGCGGGCGCTGGCCAAAAGCTTCATGTCCGCTTGCCTTAAAAGTTCGGTTTGGCAGTAAAGCAGCCGGCGTTTCTGCCCATCTACCCAGGCCTTAGCCAAAAGTGGCTGGTTGGCTGGCGTGGGGTGCTCGAAGTTCAGGTTGATATTGGTGGTAAAGCCGTTGTCCCACTGAGAGCCGCTGTGCATAATGGCATAATAGGCGCACTCGTCTAGAATAGTGGTAACAATTCCGCCGTGGATAATTCCGGGCCAGCCTTCCAGATCGGAAGGCAAAGTGATAAGGCAGGTGGTAAGTTTCTCCCCCTCATCGTGGTTAAAAGACAGCTTAAGTCCGCGCGGGTTGTTCTGGCCGCAGGCAAAGCAGTTAAGGTATTCCTCGGTCTGTATCATAAGTCTTCCTCTCTGCCTGTAACCAGGATGTAGAGCGCCTTGCCGCGAGCCAGAAGTTCGTTGTCAGCCGCGCGCCTAAGCTCGCCCAGGGCGCTTACCTTGCGGCCCTCCACGCTTACCACCCGTCCGGTCAGCAGCAGCTCTTCATTGGTTTTGGTGGGGGCTAAATAAAAAACCTCCAACTCCGCTGTCATGGAATAGGACCCCAGCGCGCCGCCCACCGCATGCCCCATGGCCTCATCCAGGCAGGTGGCTATAATGCCGCCGTGGGCTATGCCCGGCCACCCCTGGAACTTTCCATCAATGTTTATAATGGCTTTGGCCAGCTCAGGGCTGACCTCAAACTTAAGGTGTAAACCATCCGGGTTGTCTTGCCCATTGCCAAAGCCATGGCTGCTTTTTTTCAAATTTTCCGTTTTACTCATAACTCACCTTTACTCATAACTCAATTGGCTATACTAATATTGGCCAGCTCTTCAATGCTGCTGGCCTGTTCTTTGCCTTTAACTAAGATAAACATGGCAGTTGCATTGGCCAGTATAGTTTGATCGGATGCACGCCTTATCTCGCCTTTGGTGAGTACCTTGCGGCCGTCAATGCTATCCACCCAGCCCAATAAGAGCAGGTCTTCATTGGTGCGGGCCGGGGTTGCGACCGTAAGTTTTATCTGTACCGACATGGAGTAAGAGTCGGTGGCATTGAGCGCGGCAAAAAACATGGTATCGTCCATGGACAGAAACAAAAGCCCGTTGTGTACCAGACCGGGGGCGCCGGCAAATGTTTCGGGAAAATTGACCCTGCCGGTGCAGCCCCTGGAGTTTATCTCAAAGCTGAACTTGGGTCCGTGGGGGTTGTCGCCGCCGCTGCCATAGGCCTTGCCGTCACCGGCCAGGGTTGTTATTTTTTTGGTCAAGGCCCCTATCTCCGTTTAAGCTCCAGCGCTTTGGCTATGGCGCCGGCCGTGTTTTGCACAAAGGCCGCAAACTCCGCCTGGCTTAAGGTTCGGCCTGTGCCGGGGGTTGCGCCGTCCAGGCTGACCGCCTTGGGATGGTTGACCAATTCAGGCTTGGGCGTCACGCCGAATTCCGGCGCAAAGGCGTTATCGAAATACATTTGCTGGAAACCTATGAATTTAAGGTGATGGGCGGTGGCATCTAAAATGGCGTGTTGGGTGTTTTTCACAACGCCGCTGGCCAACGCTTGGCGCAAGCCGGCCAGGCACTCGCCGCCCTGAGTACAGGCAATGTGGCCGTGGCGGTTGGCTAACAGCATGTTGTCCATTATCTCCTGTTCGCTCACCTGCACCACCGCGAACTTGCCGCCCGTGGCCTGATACTGGTTGGCTAACGCAATTACCCTGGGCATGGAGACCGGGTTGCCGATCATGGCGGCTTGGGCTACCGACGCCTCCACAATAACCGGCTGCCAGGTGCGCGGCTCTTTTTGTTGATAGTAGCGGAACACCGGATCGGCATGGTGGCTTTGCACGCCCACCACCATGGGCAGCGTGGTAATGATGCCAAGCTTGTGCAGGCGCAGAAAGCCGGACATAATGGCGCTTATATTGCCGGCATTGCCAATGGGCACAAACACCGCCTGGTCGGTGAGGTCATAATCCAGATCCTGGGCTATCTCAAAGGCGTAAGACTCCTGGCCGCGAATGCGCCAGGCGTTTTTGGAGTTTAAGAGAGCCACCGGGTAATTTTCCGCCAAATGCTCCACCACTTTCATGCAGTCGTCGAACACACCGGGTATTTCAAAAACCAAAGCGCCCGCGCCCAAAGGCTGGGCCAGTTGCTGAGGAGTTACCTTGCCTTTGGGCAGCAGCACGGCCGAAATAACCTGGGGGGCCAGATAGGAGGCGTACAAGGCGGCAGCGGCCGAGGTATCGCCGGTGGAGGCGCACACGCTCAGCACCCGGCCTATGTTTTTATGCTTTATTAAATAGTTTATGTAACTCATGGCCCCGGCCATGCCTCGGTCTTTAAAAGAGGCGCTGGGGTTCTGCCCGTCGTTTTTATAGGCAAACTGCGCGCCCACCACATTGGTGAGACCAGGGCACGATTCCACCATGGGGGTATGCCCCTCGCCCAAATAGAGAATACTGTCTAACGGCAGAATGGGGGCGATCAGCTCGTGATAGCGGAAGATGCCTTTAAGCGCCGGCAGATTTAAGAGGCGGCGCAGGTCAAAGGCGCGGCGCCATTGCTGCGGGCTCAGATTTCTAGACAGGGTGTCTTCAATTAACAGCACCCCGCCACATGCCGGGCAGGTGTACAAAAGTTCATCAATAGCGCAGCGCTGCCCGCAGGCCAGGCAGTGGTAGCGCATCTCCCCGCCGGGCTCTGGCAGGGCCAGTTTTTGTTCTTGGCTGGACAGTTCTTCTAAGCGCATGGCAGCTCTCCCTGAATATTTAAAAAATTAATTTTTACCTTTAGTTCGCGCGATGTCAAATGGCCCGGCCGGATGTGGCGGAAAAATTTTAAATACAAGATAAGCTTAAAGCCAGGCGCGGGCGGCGCCTGAAACCCAAAATTGCCGGCCGCCACAGCCTTCGTAACCCCATGGCCTCTTGCCATTGGGCCTAAGCCATGCTATCTTTGATAAGATTAATTACACACGCCGTAAATGAAGCTAAGGGTGCCGCACATTAAACTTGCGCGGTATGCTTCGAATCGGCGGAGGCGCAACCCTAAATAAGGATTTAAAACAATGGCTTACGCTACTATGACCCAACTTTTGGAGGCCGGGGTTCACTTTGGCCACCAAACCCGCCGCTGGAACCCCAAAATGAAGCCCTATATTTTTGGGGCGCGCAATGGCATTTATATTATTGACCTGCAGAAAACAGCCCGCCTCTTCCGTGGCGCTTACGATCAGGTGGTGGATATTGTAGCCCGTGGCGGTGACGTGCTGTTTGTCGGCACCAAACGCCAGGCGGCCGACATTATTGAAGAAGAGGCCAAACGCTGCGGCATGTATTTTGTGAATAATCGCTGGCCGGGCGGCATGCTCACCAACTTCCAGACCATCAAGCGTTCCATAGAGCGCTATAAGCAGCTGGAAGGCATGTTTGCCGATGGTTCCATCAACCGCTTCCCCAAAAAAGAAACCATTGCCATGGGCCGCGAATTGGAAAAGTTGCAGGCGGTGCTGCGCGGCATTAAAGACATGAACCGTACCCCCGCGATACTGTTCCTGGTGGATATTAAAAAAGAACGTATTGCCGTGGCCGAGGCCAATCGCCTGGGTATTTTGACCACCGCTTTGGTGGACACCAACTGCGACCCCGACGGCATTGACGCCATTATTCCCGGTAACGACGATGCCATGCGTTCGGTGCGCCTGGTTACTTCTAAAATTGCTGACGCGGTGCTGGAAGGCATGGCGCTGCGGGGTAGCCGCGGGCGTGATCGCGGCGATGCCCAGGCTTCTGCCCAGGAAGTGGCGGAAGCGGGTCGCGGCGAGGAAGCCTCGGGCCCGGAAGTGGTGATTATAAACCGCACCCCCAAAGCCGAATAAGGCTTGGGTTAAAGTGTGTGCAGGCTGCTAAAGCCTGTTGGTGAAAATTAACGCCCTCTTTGGGCTAAAGCCTTACAAGGAGTTAGAACAGTGAGTATTCCTGCCAGCGCGGTAAAAGAATTGCGTGAAAAAACCAATGCCGGAATGATGGATTGCAAAAAAGCTTTAAGCGAATGCAATGGCGATTTAGAAAAAGCGGTGGACTGGCTGCGTCAGAAGGGGCTGTCGGTAGCCGCTAAAAGGGCGGATCGCGAATCCACCGAGGGCCAGGTGGGCTGCTATATCCATGGCGGCGGTAAAATGGGGGTTATGGTTGAGGTTAACTGCGAGACCGACTTTACCGGTAAAACTGAAGAATTTACCCAGTTTGTGCGCGACGTGGCTATGCATATCGCGGCCACCAACCCCATTTGCGTAACTCCGGAGGAAATGCCGGCTGAGGTTATGCAGAGGGAAAAAGACATTTATATTGTCCAGGCCAAAGAGTCGGGCCGCCCGGAAAAGGTATGGGATAAAATTATTGAAGGCAAGATGCAGAAGTTTATGAGCGAATCTTGCCTGGTGAGCCAGGCCTTTGTCAAAGACCCCGACAAAACCATAGAAGACCTGCTTAATGAACTGCGCGCCAAAACTGGGGAAAACGTTAAGATACGCCGCTTTTCCCGTTTCGTTTTGGGCGAAAAAGCCAGCTAAGCTGAAGAGGGTAAGGCTCTACGCCGCCGCTCCCGCTTTGGCAATTAGTCTTTAACCACCAGGGGCCGGGGAGTATAACTCCCCGGCCTTTTTGCTAAGGAATGTGCGCATGGAAAAACCAGCATATACACGGATATTGCTAAAACTGTCTGGTGAAGCGCTTATGGGCGATGCGCCCTTTGGCATTTCCCAAGAAGTGCTGGAATATGTGGCCCTTGAAGTTAAAAACGCCTATGCCACGGGCGTGGAAATAGGCATTGTGCTTGGTGGGGGCAACATTTTCCGCGGGGTAAGCGCTAGCGCGCAAAACATGGACAGGGTGCAGGCCGACAACATGGGCATGCTGGCCACAGTTATAAACTCTTTAGCGTTGCAAGATGCGCTGGAGCGCCATGGCATACCCACCCGGGTTATGAGCGCCATTAACATGCCCCAGGTGGCCGAACCCTTTATCCGCCGCCGGGCCATGCGTCACATGGAAAAAAAACGCGTGGTCATCTTTGCCGCCGGCATTGGCAACCCCTACTTCAGTACCGATACGGCCGCGGCCCTGCGCGCCCAGGAAATAGGCGCCCAGGTGCTGATGAAGGCCACTAAAGTAGACGGCATTTACGACTGCGACCCCATGCAGAACCCGCAAGCGGTTAAGTTTGACAATATAACCTACGACCAGGTGCTGGCCAACCGGCTTAATGTCATGGACGCCACCGCCATCAGCCTGGCTCGGGACAACCGCCTGCCAGTGCTTATTTTTGATATGCTTAAACCGGATAACATAAGAAAAATTATCATGGGCCATAATATCGGCTCACGGGTGGAGGATTAATTATTATGTTGGATGACGTAAAAAAACAAACGCAAGGTTTAATGGAAAAAGCGCTGGAGGCCCTTAGCCGTGATTTCAGCCGGGTGCGTACGGGCCGGGCTTCGCTAAGCCTGTTGGACGGCATTCGCGCCGACTACTATGGCACGCCCACCCCGCTTAACCAGATGGCCAGCTTGTCTGTGCCTGATGCTCGCAGCATTATAATTCAGCCCTGGGATCCCCAGGCGTTAGAGCCTATCGAAAAGGCCATTTTGAAAAGCGACTTGGGGCTTACCCCGCAAAACGACGGCAAAATAATCCGTATCAATATTCCCGCAGTTACCGAAGAGAGGCGCAAAGAACTGGTAAAGGTGGTGCGCAAAATGGCGGAGGAAAGCAAGGTGGCCATGCGCAACGCCCGCCGTGACGCTAATGAAATGCTCAAAGACTTCAAAAAAGAAGGCGCTATCACTGAAGATGAATCTTTCAAGGGCCAGGATGAAATTCAGAAAACCACCGACAGCTACATAAAAAAGATAGACGCGGTGCTGGCGGACAAAGAAAAAGAAATTATGGAGTTTTAATTGGTGGCCGACTGTTTGTCTCCCCTGCCGCGCCATTTGGCTATTATTATGGACGGCAATGGCCGCTGGGCTCAGGGCCGGGGGATGGGCAGACTGGTGGGCCACAACGCTGGCGCGGAAAGCGTGCGTGAGATTGTGGAAGCCTGCCGCGAACTGGGCATAGCCGCGCTTACCCTGTATGCTTTTAGTGAGGAGAACTGGCTGCGGCCCAGGGCGGAAGTCCGTGCGCTGATGGCGCTATTAAAAAGGTTTTTGCAAAAAGAGCGCGCGCTCATGCTTAAACAGGGCATACGCCTAAACGCCATAGGCGAGCTAACGCGTCTGCCTAACGGCACCCTGGAGGTGCTGAAAAAGGTTATGGAAGATACCCGGGAGGGCAGCGCCATGACCCTTACCCTGGCGCTGTCTTACGGGGGGCGCCAGGAAATAGTGCGGGCCGCGCGTATGCTGGCCGCCAAAACGCTAAGCGGGATAATAGAGCCCGCTAACATAACTGAAGAGCTTATGGCCAGTCACATGTATACCGCTGGCTTGCCCGAGCCGGATTTATTGATCCGCACCAGCGGAGAATTGCGCATAAGTAATTTTTTGTTGTGGCAAAGCGCCTATACCGAGTTTTACTTCACCCCCACCCCCTGGCCCGCGTTTCGCAAGCCAGAGTTGATGGAGGCACTTAGAGACTTTGCGGCGCGCGAACGCCGTTTTGGTAAAACCGGCGAGCAGGTGGAAAAGGTGTCCAACTAGCGGCCCGGGCTTTCCGCGCAAGTTTTTGTGGAGGTGGCATTATGAACGAGCTGGATAATATTACCGGAACTCCCCGGCGCAGTTTGCCCGCCATAGGGCTTAGAGTGGTCACGGGCATTGTACTGGCCGTGGCGGTACTGGCTGTAGTGTTTTTTGCCCCAGTGTGGGCCAGCACCTTGCTGGTGGCGGTGTTGGCCGCCGTTGCCTTTTATGAACATGCCCGCATGACTCCAACCCTGGGTTGGCCTGAAACCGTTATGGGCATTATTTTTTGCGTGCTCTTAATTCTTGCCACCTACTGCGGCGGGCTACAGGCCGCTTGTGCCAGCATGGCCCTGGCGTTAGTGGTGTGCGGGTTCTTTTGCATGGCCACAGGCGAGCCGGCAGGCGCCATTGAAAAAACCGCGCTTATAGGCTTTGGCTTCATTTATGTGGCCGCGCCCCTTTGCTGCCTGGTGGGGCTGCTGCAGCTTGGCAATGGCACGCGCTGGGCGGTGTATTTGTTGGCGGTGGTGGCCTGTACCGACATGGGCGGCTATTTTGTGGGCAGCCTGCTGGGTCGCCACAAGCTGGTGCCACGCATCTCTCCCAATAAAACCTGGGAAGGTCTGCTAGGGGGGCTGCTTTTGGCCGCGGCCGCCGGTTTATTGCTTTTTACTTTATGGCCGCCCATGGAAATCCTCCAGTGGTGGCAGATGGTTATTTTCACAATAATAGTTTCCTTAAGCTCGGTGGCCGGCGATACTTTTGAGTCTGCCTTGAAGCGTATTCGCGGCATAAAAGATAGTGGCAAAATATTGCCCGGCCACGGCGGCATGTTGGACAGGCTGGACAGTTACCTGTTGGCTTTGCCAACTTTACTTTTGCTGGTTTATGTGTGGCCCCAAATTGGGTGGTAAAAAAATAGCCATATTGGGGTCTACTGGTTCTGTCGGCCAGAACGCGCTGCAAATTGTTGAAGCCAACCCTGAAAAGTTTTCGGTATGCGCGCTAGGCGCGGCCTCATCGCTGGCCGCTTTGGCCGCTCAGGCCATAAAACACCCCAACGCGTTCTTGTGGCTGCCCAGCCAGGATAAAGCCGACACTTTAAAAAAAATGCTGCCCAGCCAGTTTGCCGCTAAAGTATTCTGGGGCGAGGCGGGGCTTAGGCAAACGCTGGCCGTAAGCCAGCCCGCTATAGCGCTCAACGCCATCAGCGGCGCGGCCGGGCTGCCTTTCACCGTGGCGGTACTTAACGCGGACATAGATCTGGCCCTGGCCAATAAAGAATCTTTGGTTATGGCCGGGCCCTTGGTGGCCAATCTTGCCAAAGCTAAAAATCTTAAAATATTGCCGGTAGACAGCGAGCATTCGGCCCTGTGGCAGGTGTGGCCGGAAAACCCAGGGCAAATTAGGCAAGTGTGGCTAACCGCCAGCGGTGGGCCTTTTTTGCATTTTAGCTTGGAGCAAATGCGCCACATAACCCCGGCTATGGCCTTAAAGCACCCGCGCTGGCGCATGGGCCCCAAAATAAGCGTGGACAGCGCCACCTTGATGAACAAAGGCCTGGAAGTTTTAGAGGCCGCTTTTTTATTTGATTTTCCGCTGGCCCGGATTAAGGCGGTGGTGCATCCCCAGTCTTTGGTGCATGGCATGCTGGAAATGGTGGATGGCTCCATTTTGGCGCAAATGGGCCCGGCCGATATGCGCCTGCCCATTGCCTGCGCCCTGGCCTATCCCGAGCGCTTGCCCGCCAGTTGGCCGCTGCTTAACATATTAGAGCTAGGGCGGCTGGAATTCAGCGCTCCGGATGATAAGCGTTTCCCGGCGCTCAATCTGGCTTTGGCGGCGGGCCGGGCCGGCGGCAGCATGCCCGCCATACTAAACGCGGCCAATGAAGTGGCCATTGAGGCCTTTTTGAATAATAATCTACCTTTTTTGGACATTGCCGTCTGCGTTGAAGAAACTATGAGCCGCCTGCCGGTGGTTCCCGTAGCCTGTGTGGAACAGGTACTGGAAGTCGATAGCAACGCCAGGCGGGTTGCCAACAATTGGGTTAGTGGCAGGAGAAATAAATGCTAACTACCATCATAAGTGCGGTGGTGCTTTTGGGTGTGCTCATCTTTGTGCATGAATTGGGTCATTTTTTATTGGCTAAGCGTTTTAAGGTGGGGGTAACCGTGTTCAGCCTGGGCTTTGGCCCGGCCTTATTCAGCTTTACTCGGGGCGAAACCAACTATCGCCTCTCGGCCATTCCATTGGGCGGCTACGTGCGCATGGTAGGGGAAGACCCTTCCGAAGAACTGGCGCCGGAACTGCTGCCGCGCTCTTTTAATCATAAATCCCCAGGCCAGCGTTTGGCCATTGTGGCCGCCGGGCCACTTTTCAATGTCTTGTTTGCCATAGTTCTGTATTATTTTATCGCCGTAAGCGCGGGCGTGCCGCAACTGGGCACTGTAGTGGGCGATGTAATGCCCGCTACCCCGGCCGCGGCGGCTGGTTTGCAGAAAGACGATGTCATTGTGGCCATTGATGGCCAGCCAGTGCGGGTTTGGCCGGAAATGGTGGAAAAGGTGCAGGGGAGCCAGGGCCAGCCGCTTCTGCTTTTGGTGGAGCGGGGCGGCAAGCAACTGGAATTTACTCTGACCCCAGCCTTGGATGATGCCAAAAACCAGTTTGGCGAGGAGGTTAAGGTGTACCGGGTGGGCATACAGGCCAGCCCGAAAGGGGTTTATACCCGCCAGGTATCGTTGTTAGAGGGCGTAAGTGTGGCCCTGCAAAAGACCTGGGAGGCCGGGTCGCTCATTTTTATGAGCGTGGTCAAGCTCATAAGCGGCAGTATAGCTCTGGACAATATGGGCGGGCCAATTAAGATAGCCCAGATTGCCGGCGAGGCCGCCCAGTATGGCCTGGCCGCCTTGGCCGCCCTGGCGGCCCTGCTTTCGGTTAACCTGGCCATTTTGAACCTGCTGCCCATTCCCGCGCTGGATGGCGGGCACCTGCTATTTTTCACCGTGGAGGCCCTGACCAGGCGCAAACCTTCTTTGCGCTTCAGAGAGAGGGCGCAGCAGGTTGGGGTTATTTTGCTGCTTTTACTGATGGCCCTGGTTTTCTATAATGATATAGCCAGCCTGGTGCGTGGGGGCTAACAGGCCGGCGCGCTTTGCTAACTTAACTTACATGCGGTTGTTTGCAATATGATCCTTTCCCTAGACACCAGCGCCAGCCAGCTTTTGTTGGCGCTTTACGATGCCAAGCAAAAAAAAATGGCGGCCGAGCTTATGCTGGATAGCCCGTTGACCCACGGGCAAAGCCTGATGGCCAGCGTAAATTTTTTGCTGGCGCAGTTGCCTGGCGCCAAACTTAGCGGGCTGGGGGTGTGCGTGGGGCCTGGCAGCTTTACCGGCTTAAGGGTGGGGCTGGCCACGGTGCAAGGGTTGGCCTTTGCCTTGGGGCTTAAAGTGGCGGCTATCTCCAGCCTGGAGATTATGGCCATGAGCTTTGGCCCGCTGCCGCATACGGTGTGGGCCATTATGGACGCCAGGCAGAACATGCTTTACGCCGCGCCTTTTATCTGGCAAAAAGGAGAACTAAGGCGTGTGGCCGGCGATGGCGCGGCCTCGCTGGATCGGCTGAAAGAACTTATAGTTGCGCCAGCTTGCCTACTGGGTGGCGGGGCGCTTTTATATGGCGAACAACTAGCCGGGCCGGGAATTGAAATTATGCCCGAGTTTAAACCGGCGCGTGGCCTGGTTTTGGCCGAGCTAAGTAATATGGCTTTTGCCCGCGGCCTGCTAATGGAGCCTGAAGAGCTTAGGCCCAACTATTGCAGGCCTTCGGAAGCCGAGGCCCGCTTTGGCCTGCCCCTGGAGAGCTATAATTTACTGTAACGCCCTTTGCGGCTTGACAATAGGCCCGCAAAAATAGTAACCTAATAACTGTCATTAACTATAACAATAAATATAAAAAAGAGAGGTGCCTATGGATGCGAATGAGCTAAAGCTTTTAGAGTCTTTACTGCCGGAAAATGAAGAGCTTAACCAGTTGTGGGAAGAGCATAAGATGCTAAACCAGAAATTGGATGCCATGGCCAATCAGGCCTATTTTACCGCTGAAGAGCAGGTGGAGCGCAAACAAATGCAAAAACGCAAACTGGCCGGGCGCGACCGCATGGCGGCCATTTTGTCGGCCCATAGGGTTGGGTAGCGTTTTATTTATGGTTTTTATTGATAAATTTCCTTTGGCGGCCAGCGGGCGGCGTTATATTATAGGCTGCCTGGGCCTGCTGGCTATGGCCATAGCGCTTAAGGTCTGCGTGCTGGTGGTTATCTTGCTGCTGGCCCTGTTTTTTATGCTGTGGTTCTTTCGCGATCCCGGCCGGCAAAATACAAGCGCGCCGCCTTTGGCTTTAGTGTCGCCGGCCGACGGCCGGATTGTGGCCCTGGAAGAAGTGGAACACCCGCAAATGGGGCGGGTGCTGCTGCTGTCAATCTTCATGAATGTGTTCAGCGTGCATGTCAACCGCCTGCCTATTGCCGGCACGGTAACCAATGTGCACCACATTCCCGGCGGCTTTCAGCCGGCCGACCGGCCGGGGGCCAGGGTAGGCAACGAGAGGCTGGAGCTTACTTTGCGCCTTGACGATGGGCGGGAAATCATGGTAACCCAGGTGGCCGGGCTGGTGGCCCAGTACATAGAATGCTGGGTTAGCGCACCCCACGCGGGGCAGCGGGGTAGCCGCTATGGTATGATTAGATTCGGATCTCGCGTGGATTTGTACTTGCCAACAGACACCCGCATTGCCGCCAGCCGTGGCCAGAAGGTGCGGGCCGGGGAAACCGTTATTGGAATAATGGCCGATGTTTAAACGCCGCAAGATACTACGTACCCCCCGCCGGCAGGAATTTGCCCGCCGCAGCATCTACATATTGCCCAACCTGTTTACCACGGCCTCCCTGTTTGGTGGTTTTTTCGCTATTATCATGGCATTGGAAGGTTCCTTCTTATATGCTTGCCTGGCGGTGCTGGCTTCATTTGTCTGCGACGGCCTGGACGGCAAAGTGGCCCGCGCCACTAACACGGTAAGCCGCTTTGGAGTGGAATTTGACTCCTTGGCCGATTTGGTGGCCTTTGGAGTGGCGCCGTCTATTATGGTGTATTTGTGGGGGTTGCAGAGCTTTGGCCGCCTGGGCTGGCTGGCCGGCTTTTTATTTGTGGCCTGCGGGGCCATGCGCCTGGCCCGTTTCAATGTGCAGGTGGACACGGTGGGTACCAGTCATTTTGTGGGCCTGCCCATTCCGGCGGCGGCTTGTACCATAGTGGCCACTATATTGTTTGCCGAATTTATAGGCTTCGCGGTGCCGGATAACTTTGTGCCGGTGATTATCTTGGTGTTTGGCTTAAGCTTTCTGATGGTCAGCCGGGTGCCCTATCTGTCGTTGAAAGATATGCGCTTAAGCCGGCTTAAGTCTTTTAATGCCTTGGTGGTAACGCTGATTCTCATTGTGCTGGTAGTTATCTGGCCGCAAATAATCTTCTTTGCCATCATGTATCTTTACGTGCTTTTGGGGCCGCTGGGCGCCCGCATTACTTTGCGTAAGAAAAATAGGTTGCTGGCTGAGGCCGCGGCCATGGGGGAGACAGCCGGGTCACCCCCCGAACACAAGGAAGACAATTAGCGCGAATATCAAGGCAAACAATGCCACCCGTGCCTGATGCATTGTGCTTGCCGCTTTCAGGCGGGCTCCCGCCCTTAAAAAAATTCAAGGATAAATTCCACCCGCGCGAAAATATGGTGTGTAAAGCAATTGCGCTTTTACCTTCCCCGCAGAAGTAGCTAAAAGCGCTACTGACTTTTCAGCTTGGGATGAGCTCGGCAAGCCGCCGTTTATCATGCCGGCGTAAGCCGGTACGCAGGGCTAGAGGGGCTGGCGTAGCTGGAGTGGGCGATTGACTCCGCCGATAGACAACATTGGCACGAAATTATTTACATAACTCCGAAAATAATGGCGCGGCAAGGTTGGCTTGTCCGCAACCATCTGCGGCTATTAATTTAAAAACAAAGAAGGCCCTGGCTGGCAGCCAGGGCCTTCTTTGTTTATGTAATTAAAAACCAATGGCCGTGGGTCCTACAATGCCGCTCACCCCCATCATGCTGGGCGGGGGCACAAATATATCGCGCCGTTTCTCGTCGCGCTCCGCCCGTTCCTCCGGGGTCAGGTTGGCCAGTATTTGTTCGCATTCCTGCATTTTTTGCATGGCTTCATTATAATAGCCCGCATCGGGGTACTGGGTTATCACCTGGCGGTAACGGCCAATGGCCGCCTCGTAGCGTTCCCGGTGGCGATAAAAGTCGCCCACCGACATGTCGTGTGCCGCCAGGTTGGCAATGCATTCTTCCATGCGCGGCGCTGCCTGGCTGCTGTATTCATTGTTGGGATAGTTAGAGCGCAGGCGTTTGAAGGTTTCCAAAGCCTTGGAGGCCGAGGTGGAGTCGCGGTCGGGTGTGAGTATTTGGGCGTGATAGGTCATGCCCAGTTGATAAAGGGCATAGGGCGCGGCTTCGTTGCGCGGGTGCAGGCGGATAAAGTCTTCATAGGCCAAAGCCGCTTCATCGTAGCGCTGTGCTTTAAGGTAAGAGTCGCCAAGCCTGAGCTCGGCCAGCAGGGCATAGCGGCTGTAGGGATAGCGGTCTTTCAACTGCTGATACATGTCGGCCGCTTCGTTGTACTGGCCGTCACGATAGGCGGTTTCGGCGTTATTGGCCAGCACCTGAGCAGGGATGTCCATGCCATCTCCCACCGAGGTGGACGAGGAAGTGCTGCCAAACAGATTATTGAACTGGCGCGAAAGGCTGTCGCAGCCGCTTAAGAGGCCAATGCTTGCTATTAAACATATGGTTATTAAAAGTTTCATTTTGTCTCCAAAAATCTTTGTGCCATGTGGGCGGCCAACGCCCCCTCGCCGGCGGCGGTGACTACCTGTTTAAGCGGATTTTCACGGCAGTCGCCAGCGGCAAACACCCCAGGCAGGCTGGTGTTCAAAAACTGGTCGGTAACAACAAAGCCGTGTTGGTTTTTGCTTAGCCCGGGGGCGGCAAATTCGGTATGCGGCGCGGTGCCCACAAAAATGAAGACCCCATCAAGCTCCAGCAGCCGCTCTTCATTAGTTTTGAGATTTTTAACCCAAAGCCCCTTAACCGCGTTTTCCCCTTCCACTTTAAGCGGGATGTGGGAAAGCAACATCTCCACCGGGTTTTTTTTCAGATCTTCCTGCAGCACCGGGCTGGCGCGCAATTCATCGCGGCGGTGGATGAGCTTTACCTGGTCGGTAAAACGGGTGAGATAAAGCGCTTCTTCCACGGCGGCATCGCCACCACCCACTACCGCCACCCGCTGCTTGCGGTAAAATGGGGCGTCGCAGGTGGCGCAGTAGGAAACCCCTTTGCCGGTAAGCTCGGCTTCGCCCGGTATGTTAAGACAAATCTGATGGGCGCCAGTGGCAATAATTACGGCCCGGCAGCTAAGCTCTCCCTGGTCGGTAACCAATATCTTTTCCCGTCCCACGGCTTTCAGGGCAAGAAGGTTGGCAATTTGCGTTTGCAGGCCAAAACGTAGTGCGTGATCTTGCATTTGGGTGGCCAGATCATATCCGCTGATACCCTCCACCGAGCCCGGCCAGTTGTCTATGCGGTAGGTTTTAAGCATTTGGCCGCCCAGGCCGGTGCTTTCCAGCAATAAGGTTTTTATGCGGGAACGGGCCGCATACAGGCCAGCGGTAAGCCCGGCCGGTCCGCCTCCTACAATTATTAATTCATAATGCATAGCGTATTCTCAAATAGCAGATCAGCAAGCAATCCTAATAGGTTGGCCGCTGGCTTTATTTTAAGGTTGTGATGAAGAATTGAAATTGATAAAAAACCCAGCACCAGCCTATAGCCGCCGGGCTTGAACTCCATGTTAGAGAATTTTCTGTAACGCCTGATCCAGCGCCGACTTACTCACCGCACCGGTTATCTGGTTGACCAGCTTGCCCTCTTTAAAAAATATAAGGGTGGGAATGGCGCGAATGCCATACTGGGCGGCTACGCCGGGATTATCGTCCACATTTACTTTAACCAGTTTTATTTTTCCATCATATTCCACGGCTAACTCTTCAATTACCGGGCTAATGGCCTTGCAGGGGCCGCACCAGGGAGCCCAAAAATCCACCAAGGTGGGCAAAGAGCTTTTCAGCACTTCGGCTTCAAAGGTTTCTTCATTAACTTGCAAAGCTTTACCCGCCATTTTATTCTCCTGTAAACAATTTGCTAGAGTAGGTTAGATGTTTCTATAACTATATGCATTAGCGATTTTTTGTCAACGATCGCAATTATAGTTTAGTTATATAATAGTATACCACCGGCTACTCAGGGGCAAGACCAAAACTTCCCAACCTGGCGTAGAATAATTTCTGCTTGGCGTGTTCCGTTGATTTGATGAAAGCGTGAGGGCAAAGAGGGAAGTCTAAAAAATGACGCCAATAAATTTTGTTAAATAAAAAAATTGATTATAATACAAATAACTTCCTTTGCGTAAATATTTTTTTGGCGCACATAGTTAGCCCGTTCAGATAAATTTTAAAAATATTACAAAATTTGCTATTTTTTTACTGGATAGACTTGTAAAGCGTCAAAAAATAGTTAAAAATTAAACTGTCGGAAGCTTGACGCGTCAATCTTCCGTGGGGGTCTTTAATTCTGTTGCAAGTACATAATAAAAGTGGCCAGCCTATACGAGTTGGTGCAGCCATTAGTGCAGTTTGTTTTTGCTGATTTGAGAACACATTTAGTTTTTTACCTTGGTTTACCTCTGGCTTGGAAAGCGCAATGGAAGGAAAAATTTCTATCCTTTTAGTTGATAACCGCAAGGCGCAAGCCTATGCTGTCAGTGAAATATTAAAAAACAGAGGATATGAGGTGTCGCTGGTGGACGGCGAGGCCGCCTGCATGGGCAGATTGGAACAGGAGTATTACGATATACTGCTCTTGCCCGATGCCCTGCCGGGAGATGCTTATTTTAATCTTTTGTTACATGTAACCGGCAACTTCCCTGAAACCAGCGTTATTTGCCTGGCCAGCAACACCAGTATTGCCGGGGCGGTGGAGGCGGTGCGTTTGGGCGTGTTTGACTATTTGCCCGACCCCAGCCTGCCGGAGGAACTGCTGGCCAGCGTGGACGACGCTTTGGAATACCGGCGTTTGCGCCGGGAAAATCACCGCCAGCGTAAAACCCAGGAACATAATTATGATGTGGAAAGTATTGTGGGGCAAAGCGTGCCCATGCGCGAAGTGTTCCGCCTTATCCATAAGGTGGCGGCCACCGATGCCACGGTACTCATTCTGGGCGAGTCGGGCACAGGCAAAGAGCTGGTGGCCAGAGCCATTCATCACCACTCGACCCGTAGCAGCCAGCCGCTAATTCCGGTTAACTGTGGCGCCATACCTGAAGACCTTCTGGAAAGCGAGTTGTTCGGCCACGAAAAGGGTGCCTTTACCGGAGCGGTGAAGAGTAAGCCGGGCCGTTTTGAGATGGCCAATGGCGGCACCATCTTCCTGGATGAAATAGGTGACATGTCGCCCTCTTTGCAAGTCAAGTTACTGCGCGCCCTGCAAGAGCACCAGTTTGAGCGCGTGGGAGGGACCCGCACCATTACTGTTGATATAAGAGTAATAGCCGCCACCCACCGCGATTTGCGGCAAAAGGTGGAAGATGGCTCGTTCCGCGAGGATTTGTACTATCGTTTGAATGTGGTTCCCATAATCGTGCCACCTCTGCGCGAGCGCAGGGGCGATATCGCCCTGCTGTGCCAGTATTTCCTGAACCGGCTCAGTGAGCGCAAGGGTCTTGAGAAAAAACAGATGTACCCCGAAGTGCTGGAGGCGCTTATGCGCTATTCCTGGCCGGGTAACGTGCGCGAGCTGGAAAATTTGCTGGAACGCATGGTCATTTTATCTAACGGAGCTATGCTGCAACTGGAAGATTTGCCGCCTAAATTGCGTGAAGGCAAGTCCGGGGATGAGGCTAAAGCGCCTGGCGCCCTGGAGTTGCCCGATACAGGCCTGGACTTCAATGCCGCAGTGGATGATTTTGAGCGCAGCCTGATTTTGCAGGCTCTGGAAAAGACCGGGTGGGTTAAAAACCAGGCCGCTTTGCTTCTAGGGCTCAACCGCACTACTTTGGTAGAGAAGATAAAGAAAAAAGGCCTGGCCGACCCCACCGACAAAACCACGGTATCGCTGGCTTACTCTACCTGAGAATTCATCTGTCATTGTAATTGCTGTAAGCGGATACGGCTGTTTTTTATGCAGTTTTTAGGTAAAGTTGTATTTAGCGCGGCCAGCGGTGGCAAAGCTGTAATTTGGCACAGGCGTTGCTGTAATTTATAGCTTTAACACCACAGCCCGGCCGGCAAAATAGTGCGGGTGTCGTCTTAGCGCCGTGGCTTGCCCGCCGCCTGGCGAACTGGTGGCGGGCAAGGCATAAAAGGAGCCAAAATTAGAACTGCAACTCTTACCATCCTGATCCTGCTGCTGCTGGTCAGCCATGCGCAAGCTGCGCGGCTCATTCAGGCCAGCCTGCAGCCGGGGGGGCATGGCAGCCGTCTTATCTTAAGCTTGGATTCCAGGGTCGATTATTCGCTCGATTTGATAGATCCGCAGAATATTGTCTTGCGCCTGCCCGGCACGGTTTCCGCGGCCATAATGCCCCAAACTGGGCGCGACCCGGTAATTGAAGCCATTACCGCCAACAGCAATTCACAGGGCCTGGATATTATCATTCGCACCCGCGCGGCTGGCTCCACCGTGCAGCCCAGCATGGGGCCGGATAACAAGCTGGTGTTGGAGATCGGCCCCTCCAGCGGCCAGACACAAGCCGCGCCCGCGCCAGCCATCCAGGGTACGCCCCTGGTACACGAGCTCAAGCTGAGCGGCAAGCCTGATTCCATCAACCTGGAATTGGGCAGTGATCAGCCGGTGAGGGGGCGCATAGTAAGCCAGGGCGACATCGTCTACCTGCGCTTGGAAAAGGGGGCCATGGCCTCTGACATACAGATATCGGGAGGGGATAGCCGGGTGCTGGCCATGCAGGTGGAAAATCCCAGCCCTTTTAGCCTGGCCTTCAAGCTTTCCCGGCCGTTGGCCAGTTATAGCCTGACCCCGCTGGAGACCGGCCTGACCCTGGATTTGCGCCTGGGCGACAGCCGGGCCATTGCTCCTCCGCCTCCACCCAAGCCGGTGAGCGGTAGCAGCCCGGCCCGGCCCACCACCGTAAGCGTACCGCCGCCGGATATTGCACCCAGCCAGGTTCCCGAAGGGCCGGTGCCCGTTGTGTCTGCCACCTTCGCTCCAACCACACCCGCGGCCCAGGCGGAGCAAGGCGCGGACGAGCCCGCGCTTTTTGCCCCTTCGGCTCCGGCGGTTATTAAAGGCGGCAGTGCCCGCGGGGGGCTTCCGCCCAAACCTCCCCAGGCCACGGCCCAGGCTGGCGGTTTAAGTGTGGATGCAAGCGCCGCGGATGATGGACCGCCAGCCACGGTGGGGGCGCGTTTATCTCAAGGCGGTTCTGCGCCAGGGTACGATTTGGCAAGCCTTGCGCCCGCGGCGGACTTACAGGTGGCTCAGGCCTTTTTGGATCACGGTCGTTATGCTGAAGCTTTAACCAGCTATGAAATGGTGCTCAACGCCAAGCCGGGCTACGATAAAGCGGCTCGTGCCAGCTATGGCCAGGCCGAGGCCAACTTCCGCATGCATCAGGAAGAGATAGTGCCTTATTACACCCGTATCCTGGATCTTTATCAAGCGGCCATGGTTAACTACCCCGACTCTGATCAGATTCCACGGGCGCTATTGATGATGGGGCGGGCTGCCAGTCTGGCTGGCGAAAACTATCGCGCCCGCGCTTATTATGATGTGGTTAACACGCGCTATCGCCGCAGCGACTCGGCGGGATGGGCACAAATTTATACTGGCCAGCTAGACTTGAGTGAGGGTAATTACAAGCAGGCGATAAAAGTTTTTGAGGATGTGCTCAGCCGCTGGAAACAAGGCGAATTCCTTAATGATGCGCAAATGGGGCTTCTGCAGGCCTATTTCGGCATGGGGCAGTGGGCGCAGGCGGTTACGTTAATAGAGGAAATGCTGCAAAGCCAGCCCGACTTTTATCTTAAGCGGCCAGAGCTCCTGCACTACATGGGTGAATGCAAGTATCAATTGCAAGACTATCCCCAGGCCCGCGAGTATATGTTATGGGCTATTAACCTCAACCCCAAAATCGTGGATGGTGATATTATTCTCACCCGCATTGGCGATACCTACCGCTACGAAAAGGCCTATCGGGCAGCTTCGGAAATGTATAACCTAACCACCATGATGTTTCCCAATTCCGACGGCAGCCAGGTGGCTAAAATGCGCTTAAGCGAGGAGAGTGAAGAGGATAAGGAAAACCCCTGGGAAATTTTTCAGGTGCGTCCCACCGGCACGGCCATGAAGATTTACCGCGAAGTGGCCGCCAATTATGCCGACCGCCCGGTGGGACAGATGGCACAGCTTAAGATGGCGGTGTGGTACTATAAAACCGCGGCCTTTGCCCAAAGCCTGCAGGCGGGCATAAATTTACTGCACTACCACCCTGACACCATGTTTAAAGATGAAGTCATCTATCTCATGAACCTTGCCGCGATGGCCCGCTTGCGCGAGTTGCGTGACGAGTTAAACGCGGTACAGCTCCTAGAAGAATATGTGCGCTTAAGGCCTTATCTGAAAGAGCCCGAAAGCAATGATGTGCTTGATAAGCTGGCTTGGGGTTACGAGCAGACAGGCCTTAATCAAAAGGCAGCCCATTTATATAAGGTGCTGGGCAGCCGCATTCTGTATAAGCCGCAGTACTGGGTGGACGCGGCCCGCAATTATTTTACCGAGGGGCAGTTTAATGAAGCCGTCGCCACCTTGCACGAAGTAAATTTGGACGAACTGCCGGAAGCGGTGCAAAAGGAGTTTTTGTTTTTGGAGGGGGTAAGCTTGTCCCGCTTGGGCAAGCACAAGGAATCTGTGTTGGCGCTTCTGGCGCTTTTGCAGAAAGGGCAAGAAGAAGACAACGGCGAGATTTACCAGAATTTAGGCATATCGCTCAGCCACATGGAGGGGCGTTCCCAAGATGCGCTGAACGCTCTTGATCTGGCTGAGCGGGCCTATGTCAAACAGGAAGATAATTCGCAAACCCGCAATCCCCGCCTGTTGGTGGCGTTGCAGGCCGGTCTGCTTAGCAAAAGGCTGGGAGAGACGGACAAGTCTTTGGCCTATTTACAAAAGGCCTTATTGCTAAGCGACACCCCGAACGACAAGGCCCCTATATTATATGAAATATTTTTGGCGCAGCGCGCTCTGGGCAAAAACGAGGAAATGATCAAAAGTTTAAACGATCTGGCCGCGCTTAAGGTGGAACCCTGGAGTAGCCGGGCCGAGAGCATTTTGCTGGATTTCAAGCTTGCCCCCAACCTGGAGCGCATGGGGCGCGATTTGCAGCAGAGAGGCAATTCCGGCAGCTAGGGTTTTAGGCGGCGGTTTAAGCAATGATTTGCCTTATTTGGCAGCTAGCGCTATAGTTAGTAAAATTGCCTGCCTATCCCACGGCGGGCAGGTTGCCTGGCCAAGTTCTTTGTTTATATTGTTGCATCAATTTTTTATTTAGGCGTTTAATGGAAGATAGCAAAAGAATACTCATTGTGGACTCAGACCAGGAGTTGTGCAAACGCCTGGCCGGCTATCTTTCCCGTTCGGGGCACCAGCCTAAAATAAGCGCCGATGGCGCCGCCGCCCTGGCCGCGCTGGATGAGGGAAACCCCTTTGATTTGGTTATAACCGCACTCAACCTGCCCCAAGCCGACGGCATGGAGGTACTGCGCAAAGTTAAGCGCAGCGACCCCACCACCCCGGTGGTAATCCTCACCAGCCAGGGCTCGGTCAAGAGCGCGGTGGAGGCCATGAAAGAGGGCGCGGCCGACTTTTTGCTGAAACCGGTTACAGTAGAGCTGTTGGAAGAACTATCGCAGCGTATGCTGAAACCCCTGCCGCCCCTTATAACCACGGCCAGCGGCGAGAAGAGCATTGTCACCCATGACGTGCGCATGCAAAAAATTCTGGAAATGGCCAGGTCTGTGGCTGATAGCCGCGCCACGGTGCTCATTTCCGGCGAGTCGGGTACGGGCAAGGAGCTTTTTGCCCGTTTTCTGCATCAGCATTCTTCCCGGGCCAATGGCCCCTTTGTGGCGGTTAACTGCGCATCTTTGCCCGACGGTTTGTTGGAAAGCGAGCTTTTCGGCCATGAAAAGGGGGCCTTTACCGGGGCTATAACCCGCAAGCTGGGACGTTTTGAGTTGGCCAACGGGGGCACTATTTTGCTGGACGAAATAAGCGAAATGGCGGTGGCACTGCAAGCCAAGCTTTTGCGTGTGCTGCAGGAGGGCGAATTGGACAGAGTGGGGGGCAAGCAGCCGGTGCCAGTGGATGTGCGGGTGGTGGCCACCACCAACCGCGACCTCAAAGAGCATATTGCCAAGGGAGAGTTCCGCGAGGACCTTTATTATCGCCTTAACGTTATTCCTCTGAAAATCATTCCATTGCGTGAAAGGCGCGGCGACATCCTGCTTTTGGTCAACCATTTTCTGGCGCGCTTTGCCGCCGAAAATAATAAAGTCGGCCTTACGTTAAGTTCAGCCGCGGAAAAGGCGCTTTTGGTGCACAACTGGCCTGGCAATGTGCGCGAACTGCAAAACACGGTGGAGCGGGCCGTACTTTTGGCCAGTGGTTCGGAAATAACTCCCGAGGCCCTTTTGTTTGACGATTTATTGCTAAACCCGGCCGAAGTTCCTTTGCCTGCCAGCTTAAGTCCTGGCCAAGAAGATCTTTTTCCCGAACAGGCGCTAGAGGCAATCACCCGCTCGGGCCTGCCGCCCACCCTGCGCGACGCGGAAAAGCTCCTTATAAAGCATGCCCTTTCGCATACAGAGGGCAATCGCACCCATGCGGCCAAAGTGTTAGGTATAAGTGTGCGCACCTTACGCAATAAGCTTAACGAATATAAAAACGAACACGGCTTCGACGTGGACGACGAGCCAGCCTAACCAATCTCTATATCCCCTAAGCAGCTTTTGTCAGTAATATTTTAAGCAAACACTTGAAGTGTGCGGCGAGTGATGTCCGCATATTTAACCACAATAATTTCACAAATAGAGCCCGAGACGAATTGTCGTATTCGTGTTGGTAGAGTGAGTGGACCTGACGTGTAATTATCTTACTATATTAAATAAAAATTAAATTGTTTTCATTTGTCAATACGTCCGTGCGGGCAAAGGGCGGTTGTTTGTCATATATTGACCAGTCGAAAGGGGGGAATCACATCTATGATTTTATTAATGACCGAATATGACAAACTAGGCCTAAAAAAGCGTATTTTGGGGATGCTAAAGGCACATTGCGTATTTTGGATGACCGTATCTGTCAAACACTGTGTATATAATCTATAAGCCAAGCTGGTGGAAGGCTGTAAGTTGATAGTTTACCATCGCTTTACTTACGGGAATGAATTATCGAACCAACTGATTTATGAGGAAACACTAAATGGCTGACTTGAGATTAAATAGCATTCAGAAACCTAATGCCGGACAAACAATTACCATTCCAGTTGAAGCCGCCAGCACGATAAATTTGAGCTTTAATTTGGGAGATGCGATACTGACCGTTGAAAACGGCAATCTTAAAATAGCCTTTCCCGATGGGGCTACGGTTGTTCTGGAAGGCGCGGTAGCTGCGGCGGCTGACCAGGCCACGGGCGCTACCATTGTAGACTCCTCTGGCAATCAGGTTCCGGTTCATCCTCTTTTGGTATCCCTGGGGGTAACGGAAAAAGATTTTGAAACCGCGGCGGGCGGCCAGACGGGTAACTCCAACCCCAACAGCAGCGGCAGCGGCGAATACGGCGATGACGCGGGCCATATGTTGCAGGGCTTTAACCGCCTGGGCCGGCTGGACGTGAACCCCATAAATGATGAGCGCCCCTGGGTGGATGGCGTGTCGGGCGAAGGCAATACCGCCAATATGGAAATGGGTTTCGAAGGCGGGCTGGGCCTATTTTTCTCTGCCCATGGCGTGAACGAAAGCGATCGCGATTTTCCCATGCTCACCATGAGGCTGGACCGCCCGGCGGCCGCCGATATTACCGTAACCCTGAAAGTAGGCGGCAACGCACAGATATGGGAACAACTGGGCGCGGATCAGGAGTTCCGCTCCGATGTCAGCATCAGCGTAAACGGGGTTAACTATACTTTCAACCCCGCCACTGGTATTTTAACCATTGTCATCCCCCAGGGTGTGGATCGGGTGGATATACCTATTAATCTTATTGACGATCACATTGACGATAGCGCCAAAGACCTTTCTTTTACCATCATTAACCTGGATGGACCGGTTTATCGCAACGCCATTGGCGCCAATGCCACCTTGAATATCAGCGAAGACTATGAGCGCGCAGATGGCGACCCCAGCACTCATACCGGCGAATGGGACGGCCCCGTTGTCAGCGTAAGCAACGCCGGCCCCGACAGTCTGTATGAAGGCCAGCCCGGCGCTAACAAATTCAGCTTTCTGCTCAACCTGGCCGACCCCCACGAGGCCAATAGCATTTATAACGGCTTTGAAGACAGCGGCATGATGTCGCAGGACATGTTCGTTACCCTTACCATGGGCGGCACGGCCCAATGGGGAGGGGTTGGCAATGAAGCCAATGCCGATTACCATCTTATGCCCAGCGCGGATCTACAGGCGCTTATTAGTGCCGGCCAGGTGGAAGTGTGGGTAAACGGCGCCAAGGTGGATATTGCCCCTGGCGACCCCATCATTCCAGGGGCTGACGGCACCTTCCAACTGGTGCTGAAGGGCCAGGTGGATTCCAATGGCAATTTGAACGACCCCAGCCTGGTTTTCCATCTTACCCCGCAAAACCTGGCGGCCCTACAGCTGGATGCGATGCTGCATATTAACGATGGTGGCGAAAACACTGAAAACATCACCATTGCCGTTACCGACACCAAGGGTAATGAAAGCCTGCCGGCAACAGATGCCAGCGGTAACGTGGTGCCGGAAGAAGTTACCATAGATGATGACCCCACGCTTAAACTTTCAATCGACAGAGATGTGGTAGATGAAAGTTCTACCGTGGTTAGCGGCGCCGGTATTCCGGTGGCGCTTGCTTTCGACAAAGAAATAAAAGGGGACATTAATGTAAGCGTGGTGCTGAGCTTAAACGGCAGCGCGGCCACCCTGTGGGATGGCGGCGATGCCACCATGCACAGCGCCGACTACTTCCTGCCCGGCACCTTCGACGCCAACGGCAATGTGAACAGCAGCCTTGTTGCCACTACCGATGGCAGCGGCAATGTCATTAGCCTGACCATGACTTCCGTCATCAACGGTTACAATGTAACCTTTGTTTACGATGTGGCCGCCAACACCATTACCGTCAGCGGCCCTGGCGCGGCTTTTGTGAGCGACAACGGCAGCCCCGCGAATTTTGTGTTCAACCTGGATTTCCCGGTCAACGACGACCACATTACTGGTGAAGGCAATGAATCGGTGCGGATGAACATTGATAGCGTTACCCTGGAAAGTACGGCGGCTGACGGCGGCTATAAGGGTGGCGTAAATGCCGACCAAACCCCGGACGGTATCGATATCGTGGAAGATGTAACCAAAAACGACCGCGATGCGCTCAGCGAGCTCAACGAAAAAGACGGACCCATTATCCATGTAACCATTGACGGGGAGAAGAGCGTCACGGGCAAGACCGAAACCGACCTCAACCAACTGGGTGAACTGGCCCTTAAAATAAACCTGACCGATCCGCGCAGCCTGGTCGCCAGTACCGACGAAACTTCAGGCAGCGACTATAAGGGCTATGAGCGCCCCGACGGCAGCTACAGCGGTAAACTTTCGCAGACCATTAATCTGGAACTGCAGATTGGCGGGGGGGCCACCGCCGGCGAAGATTACACGCTTAACCTGTCTTATCTCAATGCCCTCAAAACCGCGGGCATGATTGATTACACCGATCTGGGAAACGGCAAGTTCAGCATTACCCTCTTTGGCGAAGTGGATCTGCCCGCCGGCAAAGCGGCTTTCGACCTGGGCCAGTTGGACAACCTGAAAATTGGCATTACCATTACTGATGACACAGACACCGAGCGCGCGGCTGAAACCATTACCGCAACTGTCACCAGTGTGGATGCGGTGGCGGGCAACGAAGCGGAAATTGGCAGCGGTGCCAGTATTACTATTGATCCGGATAAGGAAAGCGAGTTTAACGGCCCCAAACTTAAGCTTACGGGTGATAGCGAGGTAAACGAAAGCGGCACGCCAGATGGCGCTTTTGTGCCCACCAACAACGTCGCCAACTATACGGTGGAGCTTAGTAAGCCCTCTACCGAACCTATTCGCGCCATCATCACCATTGATGGTTTTGACGGCGACAGCGTGCGCGGCGACTCGACAACCAACCCGGACGATGCCGACTTTGTATTCAGCAACAACCCGAACACTCACCCCATTTATATAAATGGCGGTAGCACCCCGCTTAACGCGGCCGCTTCCCTGGCCGACTACCAGGCCGGCAATGGCGACTATTTTTATGACAGCGCTACCGGCAAACTGCACATCACCATACCGGAGGGCACTACTAAAGTAGACTTTGGCGTAACCGTCATTGATGACCTGCGTGAAACCAGCGATAATGCTGGCGGCAAAGATGAAGGCATTAGCGTAACCATGGAGTTGGTGAAAGAAGGCGGCCTGGCCGATGGCGAAGCCAGCATTGAAACCGGCTATGACAAAGTGGACACCACCATAGTGCCCGATGAACGCACTGGCCTTAACCCGGCCGACTTTGACGGCCCCTTTGTCAGCATTGCCGTGCTGGCGGGCAAGGGCAACGCCGTGCCGGTTGTTGATGAGCCCGGCCAGTTTGAGGTGCCGGAATCGTCCACTACCGGAGCCCCCAATGTGGCGGTATTTGGCGTAAGCCTGCTGGATCCGGCCGGTTCGGGCAGCCTTTACAACGGCACGGTGGAAGACGTTAATGTTACCTTTACCATCAAGGGCGGAGCGGGTTTCAGCTTGAGCGACTTGTTCAAGCCCGACAGCAGCGGCAACATTAATGGCACCATAGTGGTAAGCTGGGAGGAAAACGGGGTTATCAAAACCGCCAATGCCGCTGTTAGCGGTAAGGCGTGGGACGCCACCGGCGAAGTTACAGTGAAACTGCCTGCCGGCGTAAGCAACGTGGAAGTTAATGTACCTATTAACGACGACCCCTTGGGCGCCAGCGACGGCTCCAACCTGGATAAACCCAGGGAAAATTTCGAGCTTGCCATTAAAGACGTGGAAGGCAACGAAGCCCGCGCCATAACCGACACCGACCCGCTGCGCAACGACCCCGCCGCGGCCGGCAAAGATATGGGCAGCACCAGCGCCAACGTAACCATTGTGGATGACAGCACTGATGACGGCGCCAACATGAATAATGGCGGCAACGAGAATAAGCTGGAAGGTATTGGCATTAACCTTAAGTGGGCTAGTGGCAATCCCGAGCAGGTGGTGAAAGAAGGCAGCAACCCCGAATTCAAATTCAACCTGGTATTGCCTAATAACCAAGATCCCTATCAGGGTTATACTCAGGCCGGCGGCCTGCCGGAAGCCTTGCGCATTAACATGCACCTTACCGACACCCCCAGTGGCGGCGATTTCAAGCTGGCGCTTTCCAGCACTTTGATTAATGCCATTCAAAATGGCAGCGTGAAAATCGAATATCAATACAATGACAATGGCGTGATCAAAACCATGACCATTGACAGCAACATGACAACCGCCCAGCTCAAGGCCTGGACGCTGAATGCGGTTAACGGCGATTTTACGGTCATTGTCAAAGAAGGCACTTCCCTGTCCGCCATTCAGAATTTTGCCTTTACGGTTAAGGTTGAAGGCGACAACATCAATGAGTGGGATTCCGTTGTCAACTACAAAGATAACGAAGGCGGAAGCAAGGATGCGGCTAAGGGTTTGGAAACCTTCAAGGTTGAAGTTGACTCGGTGGAAGGCAATGAAAGCTACGTGGCCAAAGGTTCGGGCAACAATAGCGACGAACTTACCGGCCACATTACCGACCTGCCCGATGGCGCAATAAGCTGGGTGGCCGGCACTGGCGATCTCAATTCTGATGGCACCGCCTGGAAGTTTGGCCTGCAGATTAAATACGGCAACGACGAACCCAACAACTGGAACAATGGCAACGCCAAAGGTGATCCGGGCGAGGCGGTGCATGTGCAGGTTAAATTTACCGACAGCGCCACCATGCAGCATGGCGAAGAATACTCGGTAAGCGCCTACACGCTGTTCTTGTCTGTCAACAATTTATCCGACAGCGTGGCCAATCAGGCGCTGTTCACTCTGTACCAGGGCCTGGATAACCAGACCCTGTTGGATATTGCCAATGGCGCTAACACCAACAGTGCCTATAATGACCTGAACGGCCTAGTGCTGGTACGCGATGCCGATGGCGGCGGCGCGGAAAGCTGGAGCGGCGCCTTTGGCAGCGCCAGCAACACCTACGACATCTATGCGCCGAAAGGCCACTTTGCCAATGGCGGCACCATCGATTTTGAAGTGGACCGCGGCGACAACACCGGCGGTATCCAGAAAAACCCCTTCACCGTGGAAATGATAGATCCCTATGCTGGCGGCGTCAATCCCGGCTACGACATCAAAGGTGAAGTGGTGAAGGTTGATAACACCCACAACCCCGTTGACATAGGCGGTAAAATAGTGCTCAGCCTGGAAGGCGGGGCCGGCATTTGGGAAGACCCTGATTTTGGCCGCACGGTGGATACTTACACAGTTAAGTTCAAAGATGGCGAAGGCAGCGGCGCTCAAGACATAAGCGCGGCGGCCGGCAACATTACCTTCAAGCTTTTGGTGGGCGCCAGAGGCGACACCGCCAGCTTTGACACCAACACCAAAGATAATGCCGACCTTACCAACAAAATTAACGACTACACCTTTGCCGACAAGGATGGCAACCCCATTCAGTATGAAAACGCGGCGGAACTGCGGGCCGGCCTGCAAGGCTATTTTGATGCCATGTACGGTGAAAATGCGGTGCGGATAACCAGCCTTAATTTCGTTGAATACGCGCCCGGCAAATTCCAGGTGGCAATGGAATTGGATGTGCGCGAAGATTTTGATTATGAAACCCATGGCGGCATTAATGTCAACATTAAAGCGCTGGATGACAACATTGCCGACAATGGCGAAAAGTTGTCGGTTGAAATTCGCGGCGTAGACAGTTACGTGCAGGATAAAGATGCCAGCGGCAACTTCAAGTACGATCAGGATGATAACGCGGTGCGCCTGGATGATAACGATCCGCTCAACACGGCCATTAACAAAGACCATAACTCGGGGCAGACCACTATTTACGATGAAACCAAGCCCGGCGGCGGCGAAACTCCTCCCGACCCCAAAGGCGAATACAACGGTTTTGCCGTGGCCCTGGGCGAAGGCACCGGCTACGAGTTGGCCCGCAACAACGACGGGGTGGAGATGACGGCCAAGGCCTACGGCCTGGTGGAAGTTGACGGATCTAACACCAATGCCACCCGTATCCTTACCTTGGATGACGCGGAAGCGGCCTTTATGAAATATACCGGCGCCACCCAGCCCATAGATTACACCAGCCAGGCCTTCAAAGACTTTGTGCTGGAAAACTTTGGCCCGCGCCAGGATATCACTTTGAGCATCCAGTTTACCGATCCGGCAACTGGCAAACCAGCCATAGTGGGTGAAGACTTCAAAGACCTTAGCAGCGTTAAGATCGATCCCAGCCAGTGGGATGTGGAAGTGGACGCGGACGGCAACATTTACTTTAAGGCCAAGTTTACGGTACAGACCATTGACGACTTCTTAAGCGAGGGCCTTGAAAACTTTGACGCCACCATCACCGACGTTACCGGCAACGAGTCGAGGCCCTTCAGAGACCCTGATAACGTCGATGTGCTTGGGCATGACGAGTCGGCCACGGCCCGGGGCACGGTGATAGATGTGCATAACGGCCCGGTACTTGTGGTATTCGGGCCCGAGGGCAACTCCCTGCGCGAACCGGTTGATTTTATGCACAACGGCCAGAACCATGAGGCCGACCCCAAACAGCATAAATACAACGTAATGTTCGACAAGGCGGCGGAAGAAGGCGTGATGGTGTGGATGAATGTTGGCGGCGAGGCCAGCGATGGCGCCGACTACTACTTCGGCGCCGGCATGTTCAAATACAACGCCAATGGCACGGTTACCATCTTTAACGATGACGGCAGCACCTCGGTGTATAACGGCACATTGCAGCAGTTTTTGATGGACCAGGGCATGGTGGATAAAGCTGGCAACCTGGTTCCCTACATCGACGCCGCGGGCAAAGGCGATATGTATTTCACCCTGGTTAAACCTGGTGACGCCTCCAGTTCGTTTAACGTGTTTATCAAAGACGATAACGATGAAAAAGAATTCGACCGCCCCACCGATGCGGACCACGGCGATGAAAACATTGCTATCAGCATAGTTGACATGCAGGGCAGCGAAGTTATGGGTTACCAGGACCCGGCCAACCCCGGAACTTCCGCGCATGTACCCTGGGATGCGGACGCTGTGTTCATGTACACCATGGACGTTAACGGCAGCCAGGTGGAGGGTTACATCGACCCGGTGGCCAAAACCTTTACTTACAAAGAAAACGGCGAGTATAAGGTTATTGAGAATATAACCGTGCCCCAGCGTAACGAAACCGGGGCTGACCCACGCCTTGTAAGCGATGTGGAAATCCAAGACGACATGAAGGGCCCCTTCGTGAAATTTGACGAAAAAGGGGCGGCCACTTGGGACGGCACAAGCGCTAAAGTGTTTATTGCTATGCAGGACTACACCCAAGAGTATGTGGATGTAGACATTACTTTTATGGGTGCGGATGGCAAGACTGTTTTAGGTACGGTGGTTGTTACCATAGATAAGGGCGATCTTGGCAAACAGGTTGACCTGGCGGCGTTGGCTGCCAGTAATGGCATTAAGTTAAACGGCGACTTTTACGTTAAGATAAGCGACACTGAAGGCGGCGAAACCCGCGCCGATCAGAAGCCCTTATTTGTGGAGCGCACCGGCGATGTTCCCGGCAAAGACCGCAGCCTGCATATCGATAACTTTGAATCCAACGTTATTTACGAAGACGACGTTCCTGGCCAGCCTGGCACCTCTGTGGAATACACCATGAAAGTACATATTGGTGAAGATGGCCCTAAAGGTGACGCCACTTTTGTGCTGCATTTTTCGGAAGGCGACGCCACCGGTAACGACCTGGTGGAAGGTGTAAACGGCGCTATGCCGCCTTCGGTAACCGTAACCATAAGCAAGGCCGATCAGCAGTATATTGATAATAACTATGGCGGCAAGGCCACCATAGTTATTAAAGAGATTAATGGCAAAGCTGTGGTTGAATTTTTGGATGTTGACGGCAACCCGATAGTGTTCCCGCCGAACAAACCAAGCACCTCCACAGTAACCGGTGACCTCCCCACCGCCGTTGGCGACACTTTAGCGGAAGGCGACGAAACCTTCTACACCACCATTGAGGGCAAAACCGGGGTGGACGTGCATGACGGCGTGGCCGAAACCGTTATCAAAGACATGACCCACTTTAAGGTTATGCTGTTCGATGCCGACGGCAACCCGGTAACGTCTTTTGAAGAAAACGCTGGCCTGCAGACCTTGACGGCCAGGCTGGTAATGACCGACGCAAACGGTAACGTGCTTTATGCCCATACCGACAGCCAGGGCAACGTTTCCTACGACACGGTTAAGGGGACCGACGGCCAACTGGTGCCGGTAACCACGACTGAGCGTATGGAATTCACCATTGACTACTCGCCAGCCAAGGGTGATGTGGCTGCCGATGGCGAAGCCGCCTTCGGGACCGACTACACCGGCGCCACCAAGGTGGTTGTGGAAGCGGGCAACAGCGAAGGCAAGTTCGACGTGGTGTTCCACGACGACCGCCTGAGCGAAGACGATGAAACAGCCACTCTTACCTTCACCTTAGACGGGGAGTCGGCTAAAGAGGTGGGCGATGTGAAGTATACGGGTGATGAGCCTGGCAACGAATCAACAATAGTTATCAAAAATGTGGTAGTAGGCGTGCCGGAAATGAAGTGGGAAGCTTCGACCAGCGCAGTCTACGAACATCAGTCGATGGATATCTTTGTCTCCAGCTATCTGGATGGCGCGCGAACCGTGGTTGCGGAAAACGTGATTAACACCTTTAACCTTAAACCCATAAGCGCCGACTTTACCGTAGACGACATTGCCAGCATAACCTTTAACGTTTTAGATGGTAATGGCAATGTGGTTGCCAAAACCTTCAGCGGTGCTGATTTGAATGGACTGGTGAAGTCTGACGGCGCGGGCGGCTGGTATCTGGAAATTAACGCGGTAATGAAGCAAGGCGTCGCGCTTGACAAAATAAGCATCAAGTTTAACAACGACAGCTTGACTGAAGATACCGAACAATTCAGCTTAGAGCTGGTGAAGTGCGCGGGCGGCGAATATGAGGGCCGCAATCAGGCCGGGGCCCAGACCATTGACGTGCTGGACTACAGAACCGGCTATGAAGTCGGCATTCAGTCGGCGGGCGGCAATGAGGACGACCTTACCGCCTCGGTCAACATTACCTTCAAGGGCGCCAATGCTCCAGGTGAAGATGTAACCGTAACTTTGGCCCTTAATGCCGAATCTTCAGCACGTCTGGATGTAACAGGGCTTAGCGTTGGCCATCTGTATGAAAACAATGCGGCTAATGCGGCTTTATTTGCCGATATGTTTGGCGGCGTGCCGGTTAAATCCTTCACCATGGTGCAGGAAGGCGGCATCTATAAATTCATCATTACTGTAGATGACAGCGACTTAAGCTCCCCCGGCAATGTAACCGTCCACTTCCCCATAAAGGATAACTCCTTTGTTGGTAATACGGACTTTTATGTGGCCCTGGATGGCACCACCGGCGGCGAAACCAGAGTGGCCGGTATGCCCGCCTATAGCGGCAAATGGTACGGCGAAAGCGGCGGCAACACGGTAAACGGCGGCAGCACCAGCTTCCAGGTAAGCACTGAAGACAGCACCAGCGGCGTGGCCGGCAAAACCGTAATAACCTTAAGTGGCATACCCACCGATGGCGGTGGCAACGTAATAGACGTGATTTCGGCTATAAAAGTTGGCACCACCATTTATACCCAGGTGGCCGATAACACCGCTCCGGGCGCTGGCCAATGGGCTTATATGAATGGCAAGCTGGTGGTCAACACCGGCGAGGTTAAAGACGGCTATACGGTTGAGGTGGTTTATGATAAGCAAACTACAGCCAACCAGGATGCCATTGCCCAGATGAAGACTAACCTTAATCTTGATTCGGCTGCTATTACTGGTGGCGGGCATGGGGTAAATGTGGTTGTGACCGATGAGCAGGTGCCCGCCAACGAAGATGGCGTGAGCGTGAGCCTTACCCTTACCAACACGGTACCGCTTAACGGCAGCCCAACCTTTGAAGAAGGCGGTATCTTGCAGGGTAAAGTTACTGTCGACATGGCCGATCTGCCTGGCGACCCTGTCACTACCATGGGCGTCATTACGGTAACCCTGGCCGTGCCAGTAAACAGCGTGGGCAGCCCCTATGCTTTCAGCTTTGATACACTGCCCGCGGGCATAACCGCCGGTGCCGCGTACAAAGATACTGATGGCGTGTACAAAATTAAGCTCACTATTGCCGAAGGCACCAGTATCCCCGGCGCCGACGGCCAGGGCCACGGCCAGTTCGACTTGGGCTTCAAGGTAACCGTCACCGACAACAGCCTGGCCACCAATCCGGATGTCAAGATAGGCATCAGCGCTGTGGATACCCCGGCTTATGAGAAAGACCCGCAGTTCAGCCCTGCCAGCCAGGTGGTGAAGGTGACCGACAACGACACCGACAGCGGCCCCGCATTTACCATTACCGCTGGCGCCAGCCAGGTGGCTGAAGGCAGCGATGCGGTTTTCACCGTAAATGGCGGCGCGGTTGGCGGTGCGGGCTGGAAAGACTTGGCTAACGGCACTTCGATAACGCTTAAGGTGGAAGTGAGCGGCTTGGCTACTGGCGACACGGTTTACCAGGGCAGCACCGCACGCACGGTTTACAATGAAGGCGGTAAGCAATATGTGGATGTTGTCATCACCAAACCAGCCAGCGGCAACGTAAACTTCAACCTTAGTGTACGCACCAACGACGATGCCTTGGCCGGTAGCACCCGCTCCGACATCAGCATCAAGGTGGTTGGTTCCAATAAGTTCGAAACTGTAACCTCTAACACCTCGCCGGCGGTAAAGGTGGTGGACGATGCCCAGGAAGGTGTGAAGTTCAGCATTGGCGCTATCCAAAACGCCAGCGTACCTGGCGCGGTTGCCTCCTTCTCGCTTTTGGGCGCGCTTACCGGCCAGCCGGCGGCCTTTAAGGGCAATACCCTGCTACCGGAAAACCTGTCGGTGGCTATGCTGATAAGCGGCGTGCCTGGCGCTCAACTGCTTATTGACGGCATAGTGGTTGGCACCTTTGACGCCAGTGGCCAGTATGCCTATACTCAGGCCGTTACCGCTGGTGTCAGCATGAACGGTTACAACAACGCTCATACCATATCCATGCAAGACAGCGCGGGCCATGGCATCTCCGGCGATATCAGTATCAGCATTGCCGGCGTAAGCGGGGGCGGCACCTGGGAGGTGTACACCTATGACGCCAGCGTCATAGGTGTGGATGTGGCCAGCGTGACCGGTACGGAAATCATTGATGGTTCGCTATACTCCTACGATGCCTCTGGCAACGTGGTGGCCATAGACGCCAGTAGCCATACTGACAGCGTGGCGCTTGCGGGCGGTGCGGGCGCTGAAACCCTTACCGGCGGCGCGGGTAATGACCTTATCATGGGCGGCGCCGATAACGACACGCTGGTGGGCGGCGCGGGCAATGACTTCCTGGCCGGCGGAACTGGCGATGACGCGCTAAATGGTGGTGTGGGCAACGATGCCCTGTACGGTGGCGCTGGCAACGACACCTTAAATGGTGGCGCTGGCAACGATGTGTTGATGGGCGGCGCGGGCAACGACACCCTTACCGGCGGCGCTGGTAATGATACCTTTGTGTTAAGCGAGTTTGACAACGATTTGGGCAGCAAAGACACTATCACTGATTTCAACCAGGGTGGTGGCGCCGGCGAAGATGATATCATCGACCTCAGCCGCCTGTTAGGCCAACTGGGCAGCGACGCCAGTTATGAACTGGTGCAGGGCGCAGCCGGCACGAACGAGGCTAACAACGTGTTCATCAACATCCTCACCAATGGCGGCCAAGAGGTTCATCAGCAGATTGTATTGGAAAACGTTGATTTAACCGCCCTGCAAGACAGTGGCACCGGCTTTATCGGTGCCGCGGGCAGCGAAAGGCTGCTGGCCATCATGAGCGAAGAGGTGGACAATAAGGCTATGGACAACTTCCTAACTAAGGTAACCGGTGCGGAGATAGCCGAGCAGTCCGCGGCCAATAATGGCGAAAAACCCGCCGACCTGCCCGATTATTACAACAGCTATGATAGCGGCAATGACCCCATTTCCCAGCATCAAGAAGACCTTAATAATGCGGACAGCATTGTTTACAAGGGCAACTAGTATTAGCTGATTCTGCCCCACCCATCCCCGGCCCAACGGCTGGGGATGGTTTTAGATAACGCAAATATAAAACAGGCGCGTGCTGTTAAAGCATGCGCCTGTTTTTGTGTTGTAATAAGTTTTGAACTAGTTTATGGAACCAGCGGTGAGCGCGCCTTTAATAAAGTCCATCAGGTCGCGTTTCTTCTGGCAGATGTCTTCTTCACTTGGGTTATCATTATACATAAATAGCTGTTCCGCGCTGGTCTCTATAAAACCAATGAGCAGCTTGGCCATGCTTTCAATATCCATGCTGGGTTTCAGGGTGCCGCGGTCTCTGTGCTTTGCTAATATGTGGATGATCCGGGCATAAATGGGGGCATAGACCGACTCCCATCCTTTATGGTTGTCTGATGATATGACGCCAGCCAAGAGGAAACAAAATACCGCCCGGTCGGCCTCAATGCGTTTGAACACGCAATCCACAAATTGCTCCATCTGCGCAAAAAGCTCATCCTCTTTGGTTGTTACTTGCCCTAGTTCATTGGCCACACTGTTAATATTTTGCATGGCTATTTCCGGCATGACCGAATATTTGGAAGGGAAGTAAAGATAGAAAGTGCCCAAAGCTACCCCAGCATCTCTGGTAATGTCAGCTATTTTAGTTTTTTCCACGCCTTTTCTTCTAAAAACTTCTGCGGCGGCCTTAATTATACGTTGTCTTTTATCATCCATTTTTCGTGCATTTCATTTGATGAGAATAAAATATTGTCCAATTTGCGTTAACCACAACTCTACCATGGTTTAATTCTGCCATAGTTTTGCTTAGATAGCAAGTAGAAAAACGTTTAACATTTTGAAAGACGTGCGGGCAATTTAGGGCGATTTTGCATTAATTGGTTGTTTTAAGAGAAAAAAATTATTTTTTTTATAACAGGAACGATTCTTGTTGACAACTGAATGAAATTCATTCATACTATAATTCAAGAGTAAACGAGTTCTATGTAAAGGAGAACAGCTTCCGAAACCGCCCCATAGCCGCTGATGATTGGCATATGTAAGGTTAGGGAAGATGGATTAGGAAAAAACAGCAGATTGAGGTTAGCAGCATGATACTCATCAACCCCTTCGCGCGAATCAGTATTACACAAACCGGTTTTTATTATGTCAGCGCGGGTGCAAGTCTTCTGTCTTTAGTTTATTTATTCGGTCTATATATATTTAATGGAAGTCTTGCACCCGCATTGGTCGCTTTGGCATGCTGCCCTTTGTTATGTGGCTGTATACGCCCGCTTCAGGCCAGGAATCAGAAATTTTGTATGGTAAGGCACCTTCGGCAATTGGCCAATAACCCATTTAGTTTCACAGCAGGGAGGTAACATCAGGCTTTAGTGACACAGCACAATTTTGCTAACAACTTAGAATCACTAACAGAGTAATCAACATGAAGGCAACAGTGAGAAAAGGCGTGTGAGAGATAAAACTGCAAGTGTAATCAGCCCGATACACGCCTAGGCAAAATTAGAGCACAGCAAACCAAGAGGACAACAAGCTAAAGCAATAAGCCTGACTACCCACTACCCACTACCCACTATTACCTCCCTTTCCCCCCTCACTCCGTCGCTAGTCGGCGGGGTGAATCTTTTATGGGAAACAGAACGTTACGGCAGGGCTTTTGTTTCCAGTTCAGAACATTTGGCAATAAGCCAGTTGGCTGCCGCAACCCCGGCGTGGCCAAAGTTGTGTACATAGGTTTGGCGAAAGGCGGCTAAATCCGTAGTCTGCAGGTTCAGGGCCCGCTCCACTAGAGGCAGAATATCCTCCAATTCAGAGGCGGGCAGTACCGGTCCTAAGGCAGAGGCGGTTTCGTTTTCCCACACATATTCCATGTCAGCCATTTCAAAGCTCTCCGGGTTTTTAAACGGAATATCGAAAGTGATGACCGGCTTTTCATAAAGAAAGGCAAAGTCGTAACGAATGCCGGATTTGTCGGAAATTAAGAGGTCGGCCCGGCTCATGGAGGCGGTGCTATCCATGGCAAAGTCGAAGCTTATATTGGGGTAGGCGGCCAGCCCTGCCTGCACCTGGTCCAGCAAAGCCTGTTCCATTATGCGCGATTGAGGGTGAGGGCGCACAATAACCTGGTAGCCGGCCTTGGCCAGTTGTTCAATAAAGCCAAAGCCGCATACGGCCAGGCAACCTTTGTCTCCCCAGGACGGCGCCACCAGAATAACCGGAGGATTGGATGAGGATGCCTTTTTGCGGGCATGGCTGGCCAACTCGTCCAAATAGGGTATGCCCACACTTACGCATTCCTTGGCCTCCAGGCCCCGCAGCGCTTCCAAATGGCGGATAGTGGGCAGCATGAAATCGCCCATCATCAATACCGCCTGGTGATGGTCTAAGGAATACTTGCGGTAAGTACTGACATCGCCAACCCCGTGCAGCACATGGGCCAGACATTGCACATAAGCGGGTTTGGGCATGGGGTAGCCGGGGGTGCCTATGTTGGGGGTGGTGGCCAGCATTAGCAAAGCGCGCACGTTGCAGGCACGGGCAAAGGCCGCAGAGCCTGTGCCAATATAGCGCGAGAGCATGTAGTCATTTTCAATGGTAAGCGCCGGGTCTTCTATGTCCATAGTAAGATAGCGAAAAGGGCGTTTGGCCGCGATCAGCGCTTCCACAATGGGCTTAAAAGTATACCAGTAGGCCTTGCCTTCACTGAAAATAACTAAGGCCTCATGGCCGGTGGCCATGCCCTGCTTGTCGGCCTTTAGCAGGCCCAAGCGTTTGAGCACGGCAAAGCCAAAGCTTTTAGCCAGATACAGGCCAGCGCCCAGCATGCTGATAATGGCATAAATGAGCACATTGCCCGTGCCCGGATCCAGATAGGCATGGGCCGGAACCGGGCAGAGCAGGGCAATAACAAGAACTAGCAATAGGCAACCGTATTTACCACGCATGGCAAACCTCTATAACCTGCAATAGGAATAATGTGGGATTCATGGTTTTTCTCTCTGCCAGGAGTCCAGCTTAAATATGCTGCCTTTAACGGCAAAGCCGGTGAAGTCAAATGTGTTTTCCGGCTGGTCGTCGCCCGGCACGTTGCCTTGGGCGGTGTGGCGCGGGCGCTGCTTATTTATAACCGGCGGGGTTATCACATCGCAGCCGCCAATTACCGCGCAGGCTAAGGCCGGCACATCCTCAATGGCCATGAAATCGGAAGAAATGGTTAAAGGCCCCTGGGCATGGAGATCTTTTACCATTAAAAGCGCATGAATGCCTTTTATGGGCATTTTGTCTTCACCGCCCAGCGCTTCCATAAGCATGCGGCTGTCTTCCGAGTATCCGTGATCGGAGACCAGAATTATTTTGGTATTGTCATAAACCTGGTTGGCCCGCATCCAGGCAAACAGATTGGCCAGCAGGTTTATGGCATGCTTTTCCGTGTAATAATGTTCGGGCACTATGCCGTTAACCAGGGTTAACTGACCCTCGGTGGCAGGGTAGGGGTCATTAACTGGCTCTAAACTGTGTTCCTGCAGGTGCCAGGGATAGTGGGTAAGGTTGGTCCAAAGCACTTTTAATGTGCCGTTCGGGCTTTCCGTATTAGCCAGCTCGGGCAGCAACCCCAGCATTGCGGTTTGGTAAAGCACCTTATCTAGCACGCGTTCGTTGGTCATAAGCTTGGCGGTGCCCAGCCAGTTGCCGTCTTCATAAATAGCGCCTTTCAGGCAGTGGGGCGCGCCGCGAAAAATCGCCACCGTAAGCAAATAGTTGGTTAGATTGGTAAGGGCAAGTTCTTTATGGCTTATGCCTAAACGCTCTTTCCATTGGGCAAGGGTTTTGGTGAAGGGAAAATTGTAGAACAAAAGGCGCTCTGCCGGACCCGGGTTGTAGGAGCTTATGGTTTGCAGGTTCCATGGCATATTTCCCGACAACCCCCTCTGGATATAACTGGTTACAAAGCCTTGGTTGCCAAAGTTGCGGGGCAGCACAGCGGTGGATTCCAGGAGCTTGGCCTTCAGGGACATACCCGGCCTTTGGTTCATCATGGCCGGGCGATAGCCAGGGCCGCCATAAATGCTGGCGCAACTTAAAAAAGTGGATTTAGAAGTGGCCAGCGTATCCGGATACCACACAAAGCCCGCTAGTTTTTGGTATAAATCGGGTTGGTCGCGCAGCATATCTTCCATGTGCCCGCCGGTAAACATATCCATTACCACAATTAAGACATTGGGCTTTTCCTTGCTGAAAGCGAAAACATTTACCTGCTCAACGGCGCTAAGCTCGGCGGTTGCGGTGCTATCTTCGCTGAAGTTGCTGACAACAGCAAAAACAATGAAGCCGGCCACCACCAACTGTAGTAAAGTAGCTAATTTTTTCACCAGCGACATAGCATAGGCCAGGCCCAAAAGCGCCAGGCAAATTAACAGCACCGCCGCGTCGCGCAACAGGCCCATGGGGTTATGCAGTTGCTCGGGGGCGTGTAGCACCACCCCATCAAGATCGCCGTAGTTGCCGGTAAAAACAAGCGCGTTTAAGAGCGCGGCCAGGCACGCAAAGGACATGGCAACGGTGAGCCAGGGGCGCAGGCCATGCGGGGTTATCAGCCAAAGTACCAGCCCGGCCAGCAACATAGTGATGGCGTAGGGCAGCAACTGGCCCAAAGTGGTTAACAGGGTGTTGCCAAAATAGGTCTGGTCGGAAACATAAATGGCCGCCGGCGCAAACAGGCACAGCAGCATTGCCAGAGCTAAAAGTGCGCTGAAATACAGAGATACATACCCCTTTGCGGTTAGTTTTTGTGACACCTTCATAAACCATGGGGCGCGTGGCGCGGTTGCCTCTAACGCTTTGGGGCGGCTGGCCGGGCGCTTAACAAAGGCATACACATTTTCCAGAAGCATGAAAAAATTGTTACTGGTCCAGTAAATGAGCAGGGCGGCGGGTGCGGTATAGAGCAATAGCAAAAATAAGAGGGCTATGATTATGGCCTGGATACGGTCTTTGCGGGTGAAATTTAAAGTTATAAAAACCGCGGCCAGGTTGAAGGCGGTCATTAAAACAGGCAACAAATTAATGCCCCCGAGCAGGGCGTCTGGTTGGCTAAGGTCGGTTATGTGCCAGAAGCTTTGCCCCTTGATGGGCTCAAAGGTACTGAGCATGGTGTAAGCGCCAAATAAAAAGGGCACCTGCAACATCACCCCAAAAGTGGAGCGCAGCGCCATAATGGGATGATAGGCATAACGTTTGTACAAGCCGGTTATGCGGCGGTGGCGTTCAGCGCCTGTGCTTTCATCTTTTATGCGTTTAAGCTGCGGATCCATAATCTCTTGAATATGGCGTTCGCGGGCCTGCGATTTGGCTGCCATAGCCTTTAACGGGTGAAAGATAAGCGTGCTTAAGACAGACAGGCACAGCAGAGCCGCCACATAGTTGTGTGATATCTGCAAACATAGCAGATATGCATACTTGTAGAGCAGTTCAAGAGGATAGAGCGTGATCGAATAAATAAATGACATGAGGATAGTTACTAAACATAAAGGTTAAATTATCGAGGTTAACGTGTAAGCGTTAACCGCAAACAAAAGGTTGCCGCGCATGGTTGTTTATGGGGGCGGTTGCTTGTTAAAAATATGGACAAGGCATTTGGGCAGCCAGGCCAGTAAAGCCCTGATAGCAAGCGCGCTAAGTAAAATAAGCACACCCATGGCCGAGGCCTCGGCAATTTGCCCCGAGTCGAACATCTGCAAAATTGAGATGGAAGCCGGTATGTTGTCGGCTGAATATAAAAAAATTAAAGCCGAGATGGTGGTAAGCGCGTTGACAAATAAATAGAAACCTACATCCAGCAAAATGTTTTTTTGCAGCGGTAAAATAACCTTAAAAAAGGTGCGCCACTGGCTTACGCCTAAAGTTTTGCCGGCCGCCTCAAAGTTGGCGGGTAGGCGGTTTAGGCTGCCCACGCAGGTTAAATGACAAACCGTGTAGAAATGGACAATGGTGTTGAAGGCGAGAAAGCCGAAACCGTTAAAATCGCTGACCAGCCAGCTTAAAGCCGGCGCGTCGTTGAAGGCCAGCACAAAGGCCAGGCCCAGCACGGTGCCGGGTACGCTCAGGGGCAGCAGCGCCAATAAATGAAAAATTTTACCTAAGGCGCCTGGCATGGGCACACGTTCGAAGAGATAAGCGCAAGCAAAAATTAAAGCCGTTCCCAGCACGGCCACACTGCAAGCCAGAATAAGGCTGTTCCAATAAGGGGCCATGCCGTACAGGGTTTGCTCAAATCCGTAATTGATAAGGCTGAGGCTGGTGTCGTAAGGCCAGAAATTAACTAAAGAGCCCCAAACCACCATGCCTATTACCGCCAAAGGTAAAGCCAAAACCAGCCAGCCCGCCAGGGTAAGGGCAAAGTCACGTAAATGCGCGCCGGCTTCCGTGCTGCGTTCCGGGGCGGCCTTGGCGCCAGCGCCGCGGGCGCGCTGCTTGCCCTTGGCCCAGTTGTCTAAGACAAAGGCTAAAATTGTGGGCAGCAGAAGCAAGATGCTGGCCGTAGAGCCCATGGCAAAGTTCTGCATGCCGATCACCTGTTTAAATATTTCAGTTGAAAGCATGGCGTAGTTGCCGCCCAGCACTTTGGGTACGCCAAAGTCGGTAATGGTGAGAATAAAAACCACAATGCCGGCGCTGGTTATACCATAGGCGCAGTTGGGCAGGGTAACAGTAATAAAACGCTTAAATGGGCTGGCGCCCAAAGTGCGGGCGGCCAGATAAAGGTTGTGGTCCACATCGCGCAGGGTAGCCACTAAAATAAGCACGGCATGGGGCAGGGCGTAAACAATGCTGCCCAAGGTGATGCCAATTGGGCCATACAGCTCGCCATCGCTTAACAAAAATTTAAAACAGCCCTGCTCGCCCAGCAGGTAAATAAGGCCCAGGGCGGGAAAGATGGAGGGCACAAAAAGGGGCAGCAAACTTAAGCCCTGTGCCAGGCGGCGGCCTTTCATGTTGCCATGGGTTAGGGCATAGGCCAGGGTAAAAGCCGCAAACAGGGTTATGGCGGTTACCAGCACACCTATACTTATTGTATTGGTAAAAGCACTCACCAAGCCTGGGGTACTAAAATACTCATAGAAATTCCTGAACCCCACAAACAATCCGGAGCCGTCGCTTAGGCTTTGCTTGCATAAATGCCACAGTGGATAAGCCAGGCCCAGGGCCAGCATTGATATACCGGCTAAAGCCAAAACGTATTTACTGCCGCCAGATAAGGCGTGCGCGCGGCGGGTGGGCATGGTGCTTATTCGTCCCAAAAACGCCAATACTGGCTGGGCAGGTGAACCGCCATAAGGCTTGGCGGGGCGCAGCCCGCAACCATGCTGGTGCTGGGAATATCGGCATAAAGCCTGGTGACAAAGTCGTTCAACAAAAGCTCTACCCGGTAGAAGGAGCCAAGCAGTGTGGAGCGCTCTACTTTGGCCACAAAGGTGTGAGGTTTGGCCAAAGCCAGCTCCGAGGCCTGGCTTACCCGCACATCCTCATAGCGTATGCCAAAGGTGCGGCCTTCCGCCAGGCTGGGCAGGCGGATGATGTTCATGTGGCCTATAAATTCCGCCACAAAACGGCTGGCCGGGTGGTTGTACAATTGCGCGGGCGTGCCTTGCTGTTCTATTTGCCCCTGGCGCATTAAGACAATGCAGTCGGCCAGAGACAGTGCCTCTTGCTGGTCGTGAGTTACCATAATGGTGGTTACTTTGGCCTGGCGCTGAATTTTTAAGAGCTCCTGGCCTAAAGTCATGCGCACCTGGGCATCCAGGGCCGACAGCGGCTCATCCAGCAAGAGCAGCTCCGGGTTGGGCGCCAGAGCCCGGGCCAGGGCCACCCTTTGCTGCTGGCCGCCGGAAAGCTCCGCCGGGAAGCGGCGCGCTTCTGGGGCCAGGCCTACTAAATCCAACAACTCGCGCACCCTGTGCTGGCGTTCGTTGCGGCCGGCCTTGGCCAAACCATAGGCAATATTTTCGCTTACCGTTAAATTGGGGAAAAGGGCATAGTTTTGAAAGACCATGCCAAAATTGCGCTTTTCCGGCGGCAGACTGGTGATATTGCGGCCTTTAAGCAAAAGTTGGCCTCGGCTGGGCTGCAAAATACCGGCAATAATGTTGAGCAGAGTGGTTTTGCCGCAGCCCGAAGGGCCCAGAATAACTGAAAATTGGGCAGGGGAAAAGTTCAGGCTTAGTTCTTTCACCGCCAAAGGCGAAGCGTCGTCTTGGCTAAAGCTTTTGCTCACCCCGCATATGCTCAAATGCGCCGTGCCACCCATGGACCCGGCGGCATGGTTTACATCCGCGTCTGTGTGTTCTTTGTTTTGGGCCAGCGGCATTTAGTTGCTTTCAAAAAGCGCGCGCCATTTTTTGAGGACATCGGCACGTTGTTTAGCGGAGGCGTAAAAATCCATATCCACAAAATGGGCCATTATGGCTTTGCCTTCGGCGTTATTCATTTCCTGGCGGCCGGGAATATAGCCGTTTTCCGCGGCAATGCGGGCCGCCGCTTCCGAGGTGGCAAAATCCATGAATTTTTGCGCGGCCTGGCGGTTGGGGCGGTTTTTCAAAAGCGCCGCGGTTTCCATGTCCCAACCCACGCCATCTTGGGGGGTAATTATCAGCAGGGGGGCGCGCCGGGCCAAATAGGGCGTGGCGCAAGAGTTAGAGCTTATGCCAATAACAATTTCGCCCTGGGCGGCCATCTGGGCGGGCTTGCAGCCGGAATGCACGTACATCTTTATATTTTTATGCAGTTGCTGCATGTATTCCCAAGCGGCCTTATCGCCCATGGATTGCAGCCAGCCCGCCACCGCCATGTAGCCCGTGCTGGAGGATGCCGGGTTTGGCATAACCAACAGGCCCTGATAAACCGGATTGAGCAGATCCTGCCAGGTGCGGGGCACGGGCAGGCCGCGTTTTTCCAGTTCCGGCTTGTTTATGCAAAAAGATGTGCCCCAGGCATTAATGCCCACCCAAACCGGGTTGGGGCGCTTGTCGCGCATGTTGGGGGCTATTTTGCCAAAATCTTTGGGGGTATATGGTTCGAAGATGCCATAGGGCTCTAGGGAGAGCAGAGAGTTGAGCGCCAGGCCGAACACCATGTCCGCCTGGGGATTGTCCTTTTCCGCCAACAGGCGGGCGGTTATGGGGCCGGCGGAATCGCGCACCCATTTTATGGTTATATCCGGGTGTGCTTCGTTGAAAGCTCTGGTGTATTTGGCAACCATATCCGGCTCTATGTTGGAGTACACGGTAATGGTGTCGCCGGCATAGGCTGGCAGGGCCAGGCATAATAACATAAAAAGGGCGATGAGATGGCGCATTGGCATTACTCCAGACGAAATTCTTTTTTAATGGTTTCAATCAGCAGGCGGGCAATGGTGTCTGAACTGCTGCTGGGCTTGCGGTTGAGGTTGAGGGAAATAAGGCAGTCCAATACTTTTTCGCGCAGGTCGGAACTGCTTATGCCCTCGGTGCGGGGAAAGATAGCCAGTTTTTCCGGCGGGATGTGGTTGGAGTTATCGTGACCATGCACCAGAAGATCGCAATTGTGGGCGGTTAGAAAGGCCTCATCTATGAGCCAGGGGCAGGGCACCACCTCTTTGACATAGCGTATGCTTTCTAAAATCTCCTTGCGCTGTTCAAAGGTAAGCTCCGGAATGTAGCCTTTGGTCTGCCGCACCTCGTCATCTGTGGTAAGCGCTACCACCACATCGCCCAGTTCAGCCGCTTTGCGCAACAGCCTGATGTGGCCATGGTGCAGCAAAGTTGCCGACATATCAACCATAATACGTTTAGCCATAATATGCCTGCTACCTAACTTATATTAATGTTAACCCATAGCCGCCTGGCCGGGCAAGGCGCTTACAAAGCGGCTTTTTTACTAACTAAATATTTTACTCAACTTTACCATTTATACACCAGCCTGCCTGGCCTGCAATATATTTTATGCCGCAAATGATATGTGCCGGATTTATTGGTATCTGGGTAAAATAATTGTTATATCAAAGCATTATAACTGCAGCGGCGGCGCCCTGGCCCCAAGGCGGGCATTGGTTGCCCGGGCCGGTCTGGTTTATGGGTTAACTGGGCGCCCCAGCGCGCCTATTGAGCGGGAACGCTTATTCTGGGTAATGCGCAATCCGCGCCTTTAAGGGTTACCACTTCCGGCTTCCGCGGGGCGAATATGTGGAAATCGTATTTATCCGCCCAAAAAGGAATACAGCAATCTTATTGAAATATTAAAATTGTTGGTGTTGAGTTTTAAAATAATTCGACTACCAATAAATATACTAAACAACTTGGCCGCGTTTTAATGTGGTTGCCTGGATGTTATTGGATGATGGTATAAGAAAAAGCCCTTAATTTAACAGGGCTAATGGACTTTAACAGATGTTATTGGATTGCAACTTGGTGGGCGGTGCGGGATTCGAACCCACGGCCTTTGGCTCCGGAGGCCAACGCTCTATCCATCTGAGCTAACCGCCCTTAAATTAGGCCTATATTGTTTACCACAGGGGCCCCACTCCAGCAAGGGGCGCCAGGCGCTTATTGGGTGGGCGCGGGGAACGGATTCTCGCGGCCACGGGAAAGGCGCTTTATGGCCGCCGCGGCCAGAGCGTCCTGCTCGGCGGCAATGTTTTGGGTGCCAAGGCTCTGTTCCAGGCGGTAGCTGCCCCGGTTGTCGCTGGTGTCGGCCATAGATCTACGATACCAGGCAATTGCCTCTTCGCGGTCGGCCTTCACGCCCATACCCTTTTCATACATCTGCCCCAGGCTGAAGCAGGCCCCTTGATTGCCTTGGGCGGCTGCCCGTTGGTAGAAACCCAGAGCTTTACCATAATCTCTTTTAATGCCAGGGCCGCCGCTTAAATACATATCGCCCAAGTGGCGCAGGGCTCCGCCCCAGTCTTCTTCCTGGGCCAGCGTGTTTAAAATGCCCTGGGCTTTGCCCCAGTCTTTATGTACGCCCAAGCCCTGCAGATAGATGTGGGCTAAATAATGACCTCCCAGAGAATAGCCAGCCTCCCATGACTTTTGATACCATTGCCGCGCTAGTTTGTAATTGCGTTTAGCCCCCACGCCGTATTGATAGCATTCGCCCACCACGCACATGCCGCGCCCGCTGCCGCCCTGGGCACCGCGCATGGCCAAAGCAAAGCCCTTGGCCGGGTTGCGGTATTGGGGAGGCGACTGCAAGATATAGAGCACGGCCAGATTGGTGCAGGCCTCCACATGGCCCTGGGCAATGGCCTTTTCATACCAGTAGATGGCCTGTTCGTAGCTTTGGGGGCGGCCAATGCCGTATTGATAGGCAATGGCCAGAATATTCTGCGCGCTGGCGTGGGTGGGCTGGTCCAGCATTTCGCTGGTTACCAGTTGGGTTTGGCGCGCGTTTTCATCGTTGGGGGCCAAGGCCTGGCCGTCGGCCGCGCAGCCGGCAAACGCCGCGCACAATAACAGGGAAACTAGGCAAAGACGATGCTTCATGGCGTCACCTCAGGGAATCTATGGCTTGTTTAAGGCGTTTTTTCACTCGCTGGGAGCCCAGGATGGCCATAACCTCGTAAACTCCGGGGCTGGCCTGGCGGCCGGTTAGAGCGGCCCGCAGCGGCGGGAACAGTGCCCCCGGCTTAACCCCCAAGGCTTTGGCCAGTTCTTTCATGGCTGGCTCCAGTTGGGGGGGCTGGCTTTCCATAAGGTCCAGCGCCGCCTGTAGAAGCGGTTTGCTTTCCGCGGTAAGAAACTTGGCTTTGGCTTCCGCCTCCATTTTGGGCTCGTCCAGCAAATATGGTTCAGCCCAGTGGGCCAGTTCCACTAAGGTGCGGGCGCGCTGGGTAAGGTGGGGCAGGGCGGCCAGCAGGGTTGTCCGGTCTGGCTGCTCTATGCCAAGATTACGCAGAAAGGGGGTTAACATATCGGCCAGCTTGGCTATATCAGTGTGTTGAATGTAGTGGTGGTTTAAGTTGAGCAGCTTGTCCTGGTCAAAAACCGATGGGCTTTTGCCCACGTGCTCCAGGCTGAACAGATCTATCAGTTCCTGAACACTGAAAATTTCCTGGTCGCCGTGCGACCAGCCCAGCCGGGCCAGCATATTTAACATGGCCGCTGGCAAAAAGCCCTCCGTTTCATAGTCTATAACCGCGGTTGCGCCATGGCGTTTAGAGAGTTTGCCTTTGTCTGCCCCCAAAATCATGGGCACATGGGCAAACAAGGGAGGGGTGGCATCCAGGGCCTTAAAGAGCAATATTTGGCGCGGGGTGTTGGAAACATGGTCATCACCTCTGATAACATGGGTAATGCCCATGTCAATGTCATCCACCACCACGGCCAGGTGGTAAGTGGGCGAACCGTCGGAGCGCAGCAGGATAAGATCGTCCAGTTCGTTATTGGCAACGCTTATAGGCCCTTTAACTAAATCATCAAACACAGTTGCGCCATCTAAAGGGCCACGGAAGCGCACCACCGCGCCTTTGGCCTGGCCCAGCCCCAGTTCGCGGCATTTGCCGCTGTACATTGGCTTTTTGCCCGCGGCGCTGGCCGCGGCGCGCTGGGCCTCTAAATCTTCCGGCGAGCAGTGGCACCAGTAGGCCTTGGCGTTACCGAGCATGTGCTCTATGGCCGCCAAATAGCGTTCGTTGCGTTTGCTCTGATAAAAAGGGCCCTCGTCGTAGTTCATGCCCAGCCAGGCCATGGCATCGATGATGGAGGTTACATATTCGTCTTTACTGCGGGCGCGGTCGGTGTCCTCCAGGCGAAAGACAAAGGAACCGCCGTGATGGCGGGCAAACAGCCAGTTGAACAAAGCCGTGCGGGCGCCGCCTAAGTGCAGCGCTCCGGTAGGTGAGGGGGGAAAACGGGTCTTTACCCTGGGAGTTCCGGACATGGTAATCTTTCCTAAAGCCTATGGAAGTAAAATACTAATATTATCCAGCTAATTGCCAATGAGCAACAATTAAATAGAGCGCCTGGCGGCATAAACTCTTGCCCCAGGTGCGCGCGGGCTTATCTTACATAAAATGAAAGCTCTTAAAAAGCGGAAAAGATGATAAGATATTAAGCTAGGCGCTGTTAGGAAAAAGAGGATGGATGCCCACGGCCAGCAACTTTTAGATCGCATAATGCGGAAAGGCTCTCTGCCCAGCCTGTCGCCTTTGGCGGTGCGGCTTATGTCTCTGGCTGCCGACGAGAATTCCCAGGCCCAGGACTTGGCGCGGGTTATTGAGGCCGATCCGGCCTTGGCCGCCCGCCTGCTCAGCCTGGTTAACAGCAGCCTGTACCGCGTGGGCGAAGAGGAAGTTACCGGCATAACCCGCGCGATTATGCTTTTAGGCTTTCGCGAGGTGCGCATTATGGCCTTAAGTTTAAGCCTGCGCGATACCATGCCGCTTAAGAGCAAGGACGAACTGGACTATGCCCTTTACTGGCGCATGAACGTGCAGCGGGCCATAATGGCTCAAATGGCGGCGCAAACTCTGCGCCTGCCCAATCCGGAGGAGGCCTTTGCCGCTGGCCTTATGCTGCAAATAGGCCTGCCGCTTTTACTGCGCGCTTTAGAGCCTTCGTTGCGGGCCGGCTACCCTGGTTTTGCCGCGCCGCGCATTGAGCGCCTTAATTGGGAGCGCGAGACGGCCGGCGTAACTCACCGGGAAGTGGGGGCGGCGGTGGTTAGTTGCTGGAAATTGCCGGGTTTTTTTGCTGACTGCATGCTGGAGCGCCCTGGCGGCGGGCAGACGGCGCTGGCGGTAGGCTTTGCCGACGTGGCGGTGGAGGCCTGTTTTTTGCCCGAGCGCTCTTTTACCCAGATTTATGCGGCCGGACATAACCTGTTACAACTGGACGCCGAGCGCGTAAATAAGATTGTGGCCGAAACTCTGGCTATTGGCAGCCAGGTGGCGGCAGCCCTGGAGGTGGAGCTTAACCAGGAACAAGATTTGCTTTTGGTTATGGAAAAGGCCAACGCGGCCTTGAGTCACCTGAGCAGCCAGGTTACGCCTAAGCTGCGGCAGGTGGTGCAAAAGGCCGCGCAGTTAGACAGCGCGCAACTACAGCAGCAGGCGGTGGTTAACACCTTGCAGGCGGTAATGCACGAAATAAGAAATCCGCTTATGTCGGTGGGCGGCTTTGCCAAGCGCCTGGCCGGGCTGGGAGAGGCGGGCGGCCATGCCCGGCATTATGCCCAGGTGATAATGGATGAGGCCTCGCGCTTAGATGGTGTGCTCAACCAGGTGTGCGCGCTGCTCGCCCCGCTTAAGGAGATTGCGGTTAAAGTGGATGCGGCCGCGTTTCTGGCGAAGCATTTGCCACATAGCATGTTGAGCAACTGGCAGCCGCCGGACGAGCCCGTGCAGGTTACTGTTGACCCGGTTTTGCTGGCAGAGGCCTTGGCCCTGCTTTTGGATTATGTTAAACACAAGCTTGCGCCGCAGGGGCCAAGCTTAAGCGCCAGCCTGGCCAGGCGCAATGGGCGGGTGTGGGTTTGCCTGCACGGTTTTGGCGCCCTGCCTTTAGACGCGGCCATGGGTGAACTGAGCTTTGGGCCGGAACTCAACCTGGTGCGGGTGCGGCGCATTATGGAGGCGCTGCATGGCGGGTTAGACGTGGCCATCCAAGAAAATAATTTTACCCTGGCGCTTTATGTGCCGGATATGTCTTGACTAAGGAGAGAGAACATGCCCATTTATGAATATATGTGTAAAAAATGCGCCAAGCCCTTTGAGCACCTGGCGCTCAACAAAAGCGAAGCCGCGCTATGCCCGCACTGTGGCAGCAAAAGTGTTAACCGCCTTATGAGCGCCAGCTCCATTGTGGTTAAAAGCCCTTTTGTGGCATGTGTCCCTGGTGAGTGCGCGTCTGAAGAATGCGGCCCCGGCGGCGGCTGCGGCATGGGCGGTTGCGGCATGGGCGGCATGTGCGGCTTCTAGAAAGGCCACGCACCATAGAGCTGGGCGGCCGTGAAGTTGGCTATTGCCTGCATGCCAGCCGGCGCCGCGGCATTGGCATTATAGTTTCGCCAGAGGCCGGGCTTATGGTGCGCGCGCCTGGGTGCGCGCGCCTAAGTGAGATAGAAGATGCTTTGCGCCAAAACACAGGCTGGATACTGGAGGGATTAGATAAGTTGGCCGCCCGCGGGCTGCCGCGCCCGGCCCGCAGTTTTACCCAAGGGGAAAAGCTGCCCTATTGCGGGCAAGATCTGAGTTTGGCCCTACATACCTGTTTCAGCCCGCGCGGGGCCATCAGGCGGCGTGGCGGCGAACTCAATGTGCACGTGCCGTTAGATGTGCCAGATGAGGAGCGTGCCGTTTACGTAAGGAAAATGCTGGGGGCTTGGTACCGGCAGCGGGCGCGTCAGGAACTGGCGTCCAGGCTGGAGCGCTTCTGCGCTCTTTTGGGTATGCCAATGCCTGTGTTTAAAATAAGCAGGGGTAAAAGCCGTTGGGGTACTTGCAGCAGCCAGGGCGTAATTCATTTAAACTGGCGGCTGCTCTTGCTGCCGCCAGAACTCTGCGATTATGTAGTGGCCCACGAGGCCTGCCATTTGCGCCAGCTAGATCACTCCCCGCGTTTTTGGGAACTGCTGCGCGGCATACTGCCTTTGGCCCAAGAACTGCGAGCGCGCCTGGACAGTGAAGCCCCTCTTTACCAGTTGGATTAGCACGAAGCATTGCTTTGAGCATTTGCTTTTAGCCGGTTAAGCCCTTACACTTCATTCAAGCTGTTAATTTGTCAAAGTCAGGTGTTACGGCTTTGCCACGGGCAATGAATTTGGAAATGGAATTAAATGGATCAGAGAGACAACCGCTACAATAACAAGATGGGGCCACGGCTGGATTTGGGTCTGCGCCCGCCTCGTCAGGGGCAGGCTGTGGAACAACCGCCCTATCGCCGCCAGCCCCTTTCCCCTTATCGCCAGGAGAGCCAGGGCCAGGCCGAAGCGCCCCGTTATCAGGGCGCAAGCGAGCCGCTTTTGAGCGACCCCTATCAGCCCTATGGAGTAGAGCCCGCGCAATCTGGCGGGGAGGAAGAGTATGGTCCCATGTCGTCGGGAGGAGCTTACGCCCCACCCAACGAGGCCCTGGCTTATGTGGGGGAGGGGGGACAGAGCTATCACAGCCCGTCCGCCGCTCCAATGTTCACCCCCAAACCTGGGTTTTCCCGCTGGCTGGTGTGGCTGGCCCTGGCGCTGTCGCTGCTGGCTTTGCTCATCAGCGTTACTGGGCGCATGTCTGGTTCCGGCCATGAATCCGCGGCCCAGAGCGGCGAGGCCGTACCTGGCGCCACGGCCGAGCGGGTGGCCAAGCTGGAAAAAGACGTGAGCAGCCTCTTACTTAAAATGGTTACTCTGGAAACCGAGTTGGAAGCTGTCAAAAACCGCGCCTGGAATCCGGCGGTGCTCAGTGAGCTGAACAATAAGCTTTCCGCCCTGCAAAATCAGGTTAAAAGTTTAGAGGCCAAGTTGGCCGGCGCGCGCGCCTCCACTCCGCCTGCGGCCAGCCCCGCGCCCACGGCCAGCCCCGCGCCCGCGGCCAGTGCCCCTGAGGCCGCTCCCCATGTGCAGGCCAGGGCTGGCGACAAGCCCGAGCCCTTGGCCACCCGTATAGGAGGGGCCGGCGTCCCGGCGGCAGCCAGCCCCGTCCCGCCCAGCGGCAACCCCAGGCACAGCTATACCGTACAGAGGGGGGACACTTTATTCAGCATAGCCCAGCGTTATCAGGTAACCACCAAAGACTTGCTAAAATGGAATAACATGGGGCCTGATGATGTGCTTAAGGTAGGTAAAACTTTGGTTATTTACTAATGGAACTGAACACCCGGGAAAAACGTGAACTGCTGCGTCTGGCTCGCCAAACCATAGCCCAGACCTTGGGCGGGGCGCAGGCCGATGCGCTGGAGCCCAGCCAGGGGCTGCGGCAAAAGGCTGGCGCCTTTGTAACCTTACATAAAGGCGGACAACTAAGAGGATGCATTGGGCTTTTCCCCGGCCAGCAGAGCTTGCAAGAGGTGGTGCGGCAAATGGCCAAGGCCGCGGCTTTTAACGACCCGCGTTTCGCCCCGCTTAAAATGCTCGAGCTGGATCAGGTCGATCTGGAAATAAGCGTGTTATCGCCACTGGTTAAATCCGATCCAGGGCAGGTGGAGGTAGGGCGCCACGGCATCTATATAATAAGCCCGCGCGGTCGGGGGGTGTTGTTGCCCCAGGTGGCGGTGGAGCATGGCTGGGATAAGCTCACCTTTTTACGGCAGACCTGCCTAAAAGCGGGCCTGCCGTTAAACGCCTGGCAAGATGAAGACGTGGAGGTGTACCTGTTTACGGCCCAGGTTTTTGGCGAAAAGGCCTAAGCCGGCGGCAACGGGGCGGCCAAACATAATTAAAAGGGGAGGCATAAAGCCTCCCCTGGTGTTTTTATACGCGCGGGTTTGTGAAGGGTTACAGCTTGAAACGGCTGACCATCTCTACCAGCTCGCGCGCCGCTTGGGAAAGGCTGGTGGATAGCGTAAAGTTATCGCTAACCATTTGCGAGTTGCGCTGTACCCCCTGGTCCATGTTCTGCACCGCATTGCTTATTTCCCCTATACCGCTGGACTGCTCGCTGGAGGCGCTGCTTATTTCGGCAATGGTGGCATTGGCTTGCTGAATGGACTTGATGATGGCCTTCAGTATTTCATCGCTGCTAAGAACCAGGTTGTTACTCACCTGAATTTTGTCCACGCTGTCGGCGATGAGGGTTTGGATTTCACCGGCCGCACTGGCGCTGCGGCTGGCCAGGTTGCGCACCTCGCCGGCCACCACGGCAAAACCTTTGCCCGCTTCGCCGGCTCTGGCCGCCTCTACCGCCGCATTTAGGGCCAGCAAATTGGTTTGGAAGGCTATTTCATTAACTACATTGGTAATTTCTTTTATTTTCTGGCTGGCCTCAGTAACTTCGCGCATAGAAACCATGGTCTTGTTTAATACCTCGCCGCCTTGTTGGGCCAGCTTATAGGTTTCATCAGCATTAACATTGGCTTCGCGGGCGCTGGCCGCGTTGTTGCGCACGGAGCTGGTCATCTGCTCCAAGGCGCTGGAGGTTTCCTCTAAGGCGCCAGCCTGTTGCTGGGTGCGTTCGTTGATTTCGCCATTGTTGCGGTTCATATCTTCAGCATAGTTGCTGATGTTAACTGAGTTTTCCTTTATCTGGCTTACCAGTCCCCACAGTTTTTCAATAAAGCGGTTAAGCTCTGTGGCCAGCATTCCCACTTCGTCACGGCCGCGCACGGTAAGGCGGGTGGTTAAGTCGCCTTCACCCTCAGCCAGTTCACTGATTACCGCCACGGTGTTTTTAAGCGGCGTGGTTATGGAATTTACCAGAATGAAAATTAATATTACCGCCACCGCCAATACCGCCGCCCCAATGCCAATATTGATATATGCGGTGCGTTTCAGGTCGGCGTACAGTTCGTCGATCTGGAAGCAGGCGGCCACCACCCAGCCCAGTTGGCTGTCGGTGGTAAAGGCGGCCATATATTCCCGGCCGCTGTCATCTTTAAAAAATTCGATACCCTCCTTGGCCTTCAGCATGTTGGTAATATAGGGAGGCGTGGTTTCGCGCTGATTCATTTCTTTGAGTTGCGGGTGGCTTAAAAAGCCGCCACGGCTGTTGAACATCATCATATAGCCCGACTCGCCGGTAGTGACCCCTTTAAAGAAGTGGTCGGTCAATCCAGCGATATTGATGGTCATATAGATGGCGCCCACAATGCTTCCTTCTCTTTTCAGCGGCGCGGCCACCGCCACCACCGGCAGGCCCGAAACCTTGCTGATGTTGAGGTCGGATATGCCGATATTACCCTTCATGGCCGTTTGCACGTAATCGCGCTCTTTTAAGTTTAGCTTGCCTTCATTGGCCTCGGTGGTGGAATAAACCACCGTGCCATCCATGCCCAAAAGGGAAACGCCGGCATATAGCGGGTTGGCCGCATGCAGGCGTTTCAAGGAGGCGCGGGCATTAGGGGCAAATTCAATGAATTCGTTGCGGGTGCTCCAAATGTCGGCATCGCGCTTAACGGAATTGAGCCAGTTGGAGACATTGGCGGTGATGGCTTGGGTTATCTCCAGGGCATTGCGTTCCTGGGTGTCCTGCAAGGTGGAGCGTGCCGACCAGGAATAAGTAACGCTGATGACGGCCAGACCCAGGGTAAAAAGAAGCACGGTAGGCAGTAGAAATTTACTTTTCAGAGACATTGGTTAGCCTTTGGATAAAAGATGTTCAACGAAAAAGCAACTATCAAATATTCATAGTTAATTTTTTAATTCTAACCGTGTGAGATAACTTGTCAACACAAAGCAAGGTGGCCTATGGCGGTAGTTATTGCATGCCTAATGGTTGTTAATTGCAAAACACGCTCAGCGCGCCTTACCCCCGCGCGCCGCAAGGCGTAAAGCTTGATGATGCGCGCGGCGCCTGCTAATGTGGTATTATAGAATCCTAAAGCCGGCTTTGCCGTGGGGCAACCTTCAACTTTTTGAGGAGCTTATGAGCAGATTACCCGACCCCAGAAAAAACCCTGATTACGTTATTGCCCAGGCGGCGGAAAAAAATATGAAGCCCATTGCCCAAGTGGCGGAAGAGCTGGGTTTAACCCGGCAAGAGGTGCTGCCCCATGGCCATTATGTGGCCAAGGTGGATTTCATGAGCGTGCTTAAACGCCTGGCCAAAAAACCCCAGGGCAAATATATAGATGTTACCGCCATTACCCCCACCCCCTTGGGCGAAGGCAAGTCCACTTCCACTATTGGCCTGGTGCAGGGGCTGGGTTATATTGGTAAAAACGTATCCGCCGCCATTCGCCAGCCTTCGGGTGGGCCAACCATGAACGTGAAAGGTTCGGCCGCCGGAGGCGGGCTTTCCCAGTGCGTGCCGCTAACTCCCTTCAGCCTGGGGCTCACCGGCGACATCAACGCCATCATGAATGCCCATAACCTGGCTATGGTGGCCGCCACTTCGCGCATGCAGCACGAGTTTAACTATGACGACGCCACCCTGGCCAAGCGCAACCTAAAGCGTCTTAACCTCGACCCGCGCCGCTTGCAACTGGGCTGGGTGATGGACTTCTGCGCCCAGGCGTTACGTAAAATAACCATTGGCTTGGGCGACAACAAGATGAACGGCTTTGCCATGGAGAGCCGTTTCGATATTGCGGTAAGCTCTGAAGTTATGGCCATTCTTTCCATAGTTAAAGACTTAAAAGACCTGCGCACCCGCATGGGCCAGATAGTGGTTGGCTACGACCGCTTCAGCGGCAAGCCCATTACCACCGAAGACCTGGAGGTGGCTGGGGCCATGACCGCCTGGATGGTGGAGGCCCTGAAACCCAACCTTATGCAAACCTTGGAAGGCCAGCCGGTTTTTGTGCATGCCGGGCCTTTCGCCAATATCGCCATTGGCCAAAGCTCCATTCTGGCCGACCGCCTGGGCCTTAAGCTGGCCGACTATCATGTCACTGAATCAGGCTTTGCCGCGGACATTGGTTTTGAAAAGTTTTGGAATCTTAAGTGCCGTTTCAGCGGGCTTAAACCCAATTGCGCGGTTATTGTGGCCACCATAAGGGCGCTTAAATGCCATGGCGGCGCGCCGCTGCCCAAGCCGGGCCAGCCCTTGCCGCCGGAATATGGCAAGGAAAACCTGCCCTGGGTGGAAGCGGGCTGCGCCAATCTTATTCATCACATAAATACGGTAAAAAAAGCCGGTATCAACCCAGTGGTGTGCATCAATGCTTTCCATACCGACACCAAAGCGGAAATAAACCTGGTACGCCGTTTGGCCCAGGCGGCCGGGGCCAAAGTGGCCCTTTCCAACCACTGGGCCAAAGGCGGCGAGGGTGCGGTGGAACTGGCGGAAGCCGTGGTGGAGGCCTGTGAGGAAAAGACCAGCTTCAAGTTCCTCTACAGCCTTGACCAGCCGCTTACCCAGCGTATAGAACTTATCGCCAAAGAGGTGTACGGCGCGGGCCGGGTAGACTATGCCCAGGCGGCGCTGGACAGAATAAAGCAAATTGAGAGTGATCCCAAGTTGGCGCGCATGGCCACCTGCATGGTGAAAACCCACCTTTCGCTCACCGATAATCCCAACATAAAAGGTGCGCCCACGGGTTGGCCTTTGTTTGTGCGCGATATTCTCATTTTTGGCGGGGCCGAACTTATTGTGCCGGTGGCGGGCAATATTTCCCTTATGCCCGGCACAGCATCCAACCCGGCTTATCGCCGCATAGATGTGGATGTGAATACTGGCCAGGTTAAGGGTTTGTTTTAGCAGATTTACGGGAGCAGGTTATGAAGTGTAAATTTTACTGCATGGATGTTGTGGCTTTAGTTTCATTGTTGGCCATTGTGGGATTGCTGGCCTGGCATTATCATTTTTATACTCCATGCCAGGCCGCGCCGGTAGCCAGCCAGGCCACACCCGCGGTAGAGACGCAGGCTGAAGAACCGGCCATTGCCAGGCCCGCAACAGATATTCAGGCCGCGCCAGCTCAGGCCGCGCCAGCTCAGGCCGCGCCTGCAACTGGGCAGGTTCCCGCGCCTCACACCGCGCCCGCTGTGGCCGCGCCCAACACGCCAGCGTCCCCAGCCACGCCCGCGGCCCCGGCAGCCTCACCAGCTACGGCCAGCCAGGCGGACGGTAAAACCCAAGCCACACCCCCAGCCAAGCCGGCCAGCCCTGGCGCGTCTGACGCCGCGCCGGCAACCCAAGCGCCCGTGCCACCCGCGCTGTCCGCACCGGCGGGGTCCGGCAGCCAGCAACAATAGCATGGCCAGCTCCCAACAGCAGCGGCAGGATGCGCTAATCCGCCTGCTGGTCTATGCCCTGGGGGTGGCCCCGCACGAGTTTTACTTACTACCCAATGCCCAGGGCTGGGTGAGCATAAAAGAGCTTATGCGCGCCCTTAACCAGGACGAGCACAGCGGGGCTGCGCGGGAGGGCGCCATTCGCCAGGCGGCCACCATGCAGGCGCCGGAATTGTTGGAAATAACCCCAAGCCACATAAGGGCGCGCCACCGGGAACCAATACCCATGGAATACGCTATTATTCCGCCGGGGCATCTTTATTTTGGGGCGCGGCCCAAAAGCTATGCCCATGTGCTGCAAAACGGTCTTAGCGCCGGCGAACAGGGGCCGCTGGTGTTAAGCCCAACCAAGGAACTGGCCCTAACCCTAAGTAGCCGCCGGGAACCAGAACCCATTGTGCTAACCATTCAGGCGCGCAAAGCCAGCGAACGCGGGGTGGTGTTTGACCTTATGGGTTCGGATATGTATTTATGCCAGCATGTGGCACCTGAGTTTTTGCTTGGCCCGGCCGCGCCAGAAATTAAAAAGCCCGCCCAGCCCGCGGGCCAGCCAACCGCGTCCGCGCCGGAAATGGGCGCTTTTTTGCTTGGCGAAAGCAGCAAACCTTACAAGCAAAAAGGCCTCAAAAAAGACGTGGCCTGGAAAAAAGAGCGCCACCGGGCCAAACGTGAAAAGCTTTAAGCCATGAACCAGCCGCCCAACTTGGAGCGCCGCATTAAACGCCAGGTTTGGAGCCAGGAACACGATTTTTTTGCCGTGTGCGCGCCGGGCCTGGAAGAGTTGTGTGCGGCCGAGCTTGCCAGCCTGGGCATTGCCCAATGCCAGAGAGAAAGTGGCGGGCTTGGCTTTCGCGCGCCTTTTAATTGCGCCTATACCTTGCACCTGCAAGCCCGCCTGCTGGGGCGTTTGTTTTTGCGCCTGAAAAGTTTCCGTATACATAACCTGGCCGATTTCATAACTAAGCTCAATGCCATTGCCTGGGAGCTGTATCTACCGGCCAGGGCTAATATCAAAATAAAAAGCGATTTGGGACACAGCCATTTACGCCATGGGCCCAGCCTGGAAGGGTACCTTATGCAGGCAATAGACCAGCGCCTGGAAGCCCATGGGCTGGCGCCCGCGCTTTGGGGGCAAAGCAGCGGTTTACGCCTGCTTTTGCGCACCCATGAGGGGCGCTGCCAGATAAGCCTGGATTTAAGCGGAGAGCATCTGCATAAGCGCGGCTATCGCCTTGCATCCGGCCCCGCGCCCCTGCGTGAAACTTTAGCCGCCGCCTTACTTGCCTTTTGCGGCTACCAGGGACAACTGCCCCTTTTGGACCCCATGTGCGGCAGCGGCACCGTTGCCTTGGAGGCGGCCCAGATAGCCCTGCGGATGGCGCCGGGCATTAATCGCGGTTTTGCCTTGCACGGGCTTGCCTGCCACCGTCAGGCCTTGTGGGGCTACCTTTGCGGGCAGGCCAGGGCGCAAGCCAGGGCGTGGCTTATTCACCCCATTACGGCCCGAGACAAAGCCCCGCTGACCGCGGCCAGGCAAAATGCCCGAGGCTTGGGGGTGGAGGCAAGCGTAACCTTTGAGCAGGCCGATTTCTGGCAGGCGCCCGCACCGCAAGGCCCGCCTGGGCTGGTGGTCATCAACCCTCCCTATGGAGTGCGTTTAGGCAGTGTGCGCGGCGGCGCCCGCCTGGCCGCGCGTCTGGCGGGCCACTTGGCCCGTTTCTATCGGGGCTGGCAAGTAGGTATACTGCTCTACCGGCCGGAATGGCAGGGTTTTTTCAAGCTCGGGCAACCATCTTCCCTGGTTTGCAGCCATGGGGGCTTACGCCTCACCATGTTGCAGGGTTGGCAGAGCTAACTTTAAGCCTGGGCTAGAAAATTCGTAAAATATACCCCGTGGGGTAAGGCGCATTGACATGACGCAAAACAGACCTATATTATTGAAACAACCATTTCTATATAAGGAGTTGATGTTATGCCAAGCTTCGCAAACCCCTTTGAAGGCAACATAGATCGGAAAGTTAGCAAAATAGAGCTGATTCAGGCCATCCGCCTGGACATTGCCGCTGAGTTGGAGGCCATGTTTATTTACGATTCCCATGCCCAGGCCACTGACGATCCCTTTGTAAAAAAAGTGTTGGAGGAAATCCGCGATGAAGAAAAGGCCCATGTGGGCGAACTTATGGCGGTGTTGCGCTACCTGGACCCGGATATGGCCGAGCAGATGGCCAGCGGCGAGCTGGAAGTAAAAGAGGTAATGGAAGAGCTTGGCATGGAAGAACCGGCCGCCCCTAAAAATGTTACCGTAGGCAGTTTGCTAGACAAATAATTACATCAGCAAGGAGGTTACCTTGGAATATTTAGGAAGAGACGGCGCTCCCCTGGCGGGCCAGTTGTGGAATGGCATTGATGACGCGGTGATAAAAGCGGCTGCCAATGTGCTGACCGGCCGCCGGTTTTTAACGTTGCACGGCCCGGTAGGCGCGGGCGCGCAGTTTGCCAAAATAGACAGAAAAGGCAAACAGGAAGATTTTGGCGATGGTTTTGTAAAAACCGCCAACCGCCAGGTGGTGGAGGTTCCTCAGTTGTTTGCCGATTTTTGGCTGTACTGGCGCGATCTGGAGGCCACGGGCGGAACTGGCGCCGACTTGTCGGCAGCCCAGTTTGCCGCGCAAACGCTGGCCTTGCAGGAAGATAAGATGATATATTATGGCCTGCCCGAACTGGGGCTGGAAGGCCTGCTTAGCGCCAAGGGCGTAACCAGCCTGAAACGTAGCGACTGGGGCAGCGGCGAAGGCTCGTTCAGCGATGTGGCAAATGCTCTGGCCAAGCTGGAGCAGGCTGGCTATGTGGGGCGCTATGCGCTTATTGTGAGCAGCGATTTATTTGTGCAACTGCAGCGCATTCAGCCAGGAGTGGGCCTGTTGGAACTGGATCGCGTCAAAAGCCTTTTAGACAAGCGCGTCTATAAAGCCACGGCATTAAAACCCGGCACCGCGCTTCTTGTGTGCGCCGAGCCCTACTGCGTGGACTTGTTGCTGGGCCAGGATATAACCACCGCCTATTTAGAGCAGGTGGACCTTAACCATCACCTGCGGATTATGGAAACCGCGCTTTTGCGTATTAAATGCCCAGATGCCATAGTGGTATTTAAATAGCCAGGAAAAACCAAAGCGCCGCCAGAGAGATGCCAACCTCTCGGGCGGCGCTTTTCATTGTTGCTGCTAGCACGCCAAATCAGCCGTTGGTTATGGCGTCAGTTGGAGCGCGTCGCCAGATGGGTGTATGGCATTGACGTCTCTTCGTTGCGCGTGCAATTTTCCACCTTGCCCAAAAACTTGTGGGGCGGGGGCTGGGTGTGTATAGTTATAATGTATATAGTTACTATCAATAAATCGCTCTATTTTTATTACAGTCAAGCAAGGAGGCCCCAATGAGCGTTTCAGTAGTTAGTTTCACACTTAAAGATCAACACGAAAATGATGTGCGTTTTGCCGAGTTGGCGGGAAAAAAGTTCCTGTTGTCTTTCCATCCGCTGGCCTGGACCACCATCTGCACCAGGCAAATGATGGACCTGGAACTTCTGCACGACAAATTTATGGATAAAGGAATCATTCCCTTCGGCGTAAGCGTGGACTCCCTGTTTACCAAGCGGGTGTGGGGGGTGGCCATGATGATTAAAAAGCTGCAGATGCTGGCCGACTTCTGGCCTCATGGCGCGCTGGCCCAGGCTTTGGGCTGTTTTGTGGATAAGGCCGGCATATCGGGACGGGCCAATTATCTCATTGGGCCGGATGGCAACCTTTTATGGAGTAAAGTTCACGAGCGCCTGGAGCAGCCGGATTTTGAGGCCATTCTAACGGAAATGCCTTAGGTCTTTCCATGAATTTTTTCGCTTTCGGCCGCTTGCCAAGCGGCCGAAAGCCGTTTAATAGCATTTGAAAGCAGGCCAGTTGATGTCGATTCATAAACAGCCATATATCACCAGAAAGAGCGCTTCGGCGGAGGCTTATTTGGTGGTTAGGACACCCGCCCCTTGGAGACTTTTTGTGGGCTTAAGCCCGGACAGCATCGATTATGCCCATCCGGTTTTAGAAGGCGAGGACGCGGGCCGGGTTGTGCTGCCCGCAAGCCTTAGCCAACGCCAGTATTTTGCTTTTGAAAGCGGCGAGGTTAACATTATATTGGCCGAGCAAAAACTGCCGCTGGAGGGCGGCTATAATTTTCGCGACCTGGGCGGAGCCCGCAGCCAAGATGGTGGGCAAGTGGTGTGGGGTAAACTGTTTCGCGCCGACGACATGGTAGATCTGCGACCGCACGATCTGCATTATCTGGCCAGCATTCCCATTGTTTCCATCGTTGATTTCCGAACGGTCGAGGAGGCGGAATGGGCGCCGGACAAGCTGCCGGAAGGCGTACGCAATGTCTATCCTTATCATATAGTGCCTGGCGGAATTGACAGCCTGGCCTTGCAAAATTTAAAAAAAGGCGGCAACGTGGCCGCCTATATGCAAGATATCTATCGCGAGTTGGTGGTTAATCCAGCAATTGTCAAGAATTACGCCAGTTTTTTTAAGCTGGTTGTTGAAGCCGACAAACTGCCGCTTTTGTTTCACTGTTCCGCCGGCAAAGACCGCACGGGCTGGGCCGCGGCCATGCTCTATTTTGCCTTAGGGGTGAGCAAGGAAGACATAATGGCCGACTATATGCTTTCCGCCGATTACATTGCGGGTAAGTACCCAGATGGCAATGAACGTTTTACCGTAAAGCCGGAATATCTGGAAGCGGCTGTCGACCAGGCGGAGCGCGGCTTTGGCTCTATGGAAAATTATTTAACACAGGCATTAAAGCTTGACTTGGCGGCGTTGCGCAAGCAATTTTTAGAATAGCCTCACCTGCGTTTGAAATCGGCCTGCCATTGCCAGTTGCGCCCGCTGCCGGGGTCGTGGCCAAAGCCGGTACATCTGGTAGAGTCGCCCGTGCCGGTGCAGCGCAAGCTGTCTGGCAGATAATAAGATGGGTCGCCCGGGCAGGTGGCGCTGCCGCTGGTGATAACCAGGGTGCCCTTCTCGTCAAAGCGCGAGTTGAAGGTGCCGCGGCAAATGCGGCGCTGGCCGTCCTGCTCGGTTATGGTGCGCACACCGCCACCGCGCTCATCAAAACAGTATTCTCTTACGGTGCGCACTTTTTGCTCACTCTGCTCATAAACTGTGGTTACGTTAACCCAGCAGCCTTTCAAAAAACTTAAGTCTTGGTTTTGGGCCGCGCCTTCGGGTATGGAGAGTTTATCGCCGGGCTTGGGCGCTGGTTTAGGCGAAGCCTGAGGGGCACCGGGCTTGTCCGGCGCGGCTGGCGTATGCGGTTGGGCGGGTTTGCCTTCTTCGGTTGTAGTTTGTTGCTGGCCCCGCGGCTGAGCGGCCGGCTTATCAGCGGTGTTTGCCGGCCGGGCGGCAGGGGGCTTGGATGTTTGCTCTTGCGGGCTGGGTTTGGCTGCTCGGCCGACAGCCGGCTTATCAGTCATCATCAACGCCGGGCCGCTTGGCGGGTCTTGGCTTTGCGGCAAAAGATCGCCCAGATTCAGGGCCGGCGGTTTATCTTGTAATGTGCCGTCGGCGCTTTCGGCGCCGTTATTTTGCGTTTCCGCCGCGGGCTTGTCGCCCATGCTCTCGGGCCTGGGCTGTTGGATGGCTGGAGGCGGGGGGCTGGCCGGCGGCGCGTCGGCGGCTGAGGCCAAGGCTGCCCAGCACAGCGGCCCAAGCAATATAAGCAACAGAGCTATACGGTGCCAACAGGGCCAGGGGTATGTCGATATTAAAGCAATGCGGCGCGGGTGTTTCATAAGCTATCTATGCGCTATTTGGCGCTATCTGGGCTTGCCCACCAGTTGGAAAGCGTATACCGCATAGCCCTGGGGCAGGGGCAGGGTATTGTTAAGATCGCTGGCCCCAGTTATTTTAACCACATTGGCCAGGCCGGCCGAGGCGCAGTACAGGCCGGCATTTTGATAAATAGAGCCCACATGCATGGGCGAACTGGCTTCATCTTGAGCGGCGCTGTAAATTAAGGCCAGCGGCGCGCCCAGTTGGGGGGTAAGGCTCTGCTCTAGCACCAAGGTAAGTTGATGGCGGGGGCTGTCGTAAAGCCAGACCCCGCTGGGCAGAGCAACAAATACCGCTATTTTTTGTTTGTTATAGGCTGTGGGGGCGGTGTGGCGGCCATCGGGCCGATTAACCCCCCAAGCGGCCCACAGCAGGTTGCTTATTTCCTGCTCGCTCAAAGGTTCGTCGCTTATGTTGCGGTTGGCGTGGCGTAAAGCCAATGCCTGCATTAAGGGCAGGCCAGTGGTTTTGTCGGGCGCGGGCAGAACTATGTTTTTGCCGTCTGCCCCGCCCAGGGCGGCCTGGGGAAAGGCAAAAAAGGCCGGGCCAACGAGCAAAAAAAAGCTAAAGCATAGCAAAATAAGGCGGTTCATGGTGTCTCCTTATGCTGACATGGTGCTAACTATTATAACATGTTTTGGCCATATAATATAAGTTTATGGCTTAGTACCTAATATCGGCTCGTTAAACTCATCGCTGGCAATAACCGCCGCGCTCTGATATATAGTTAAAGTTTAATAACTTGGTGTTATGTTTATTAATGGCAACCTATAGTTAACAGGTATGCAAGACAACTCTTCCAACCATATGGCTGGGCCAAGAGGGCCAAATTGAAAGTTAGCGATAAGCCAGGCCGGGACGAGGCGCGCTCCACCTTGGAGCCAGCCTATGTACACAGCGACAGCCTGCTGGCTTTCGATTACGGCCCCAACCACCCCCTGCAGATTGGTCGGTTAAAAACCACCAATCAGCTTATGGCCAGCTATGGCCTGGCCCTGCGCCCTTATGAGGTGGAACCGGCCACCTTTGCCCAGATGAGCCTTTTCCACGACCCTCATTATTTGGAGGCCCTGCAAGATTTCGCTCTTAACCGGGACGATGACGGTTATTATGCCTTTGCCTACGGGCTGGGGCACAATGATAATCCAGCCTTTCCCGGCCTGTGGGAGTGGTCTACCCTGCTGGCCGGCGCCACCTTGAGAGCGATGGAGCTGGTGGTGAGCGGCGGGCATCCGGCGGCCTTTGCCCCGGCGGGCGGCATGCATCACGGCCTGCCCGGCCGGGCCGCGGGCTTTTGCTATGTTAACGACTTGGGGGTGGCTATAAAGCATCTTTTGGCGCAGGGCTTTAAAGTGGCCTATGTGGATTTGGACGCCCACCACGGCGATGGCGTGCAATGGCCTTTTTATGATAACAATAAGGTCCTTACCATCAGCATACATCAGCATCCCAGTACTTTGTTCCCTGGCACCGGCTTTGTGGAGGAGTTGGGGCGGGGCGCTGGCTTGGGTTATGCGGTAAATGTGCCCTTGTGGCCCGACAGCGATGATGAAATTTACACCGCCGCCTTTGAGCGGGTGGTGCCACCTTTGTTGGAGGCGTTTCAGCCAGACTATATAATTACCCAGTTGGGGGTAGACGCGCTGCGCAGTGATCCCATAACTAATTTTAACGTTACCACCGCCGCCTACGGCTACTGCGTAAAACGCCTTAAAGACCTGGCCTGGGGGCGTTGGATAGCCACCGGCGGCGGAGGTTATGATGTGGCCACGGTGGCCAGGGGATGGACTTATGCCTGGGCCATTATGCGCGGGCTGGCCGAAGAACTTAACCCCATTTTGCCTTTTGAATTTTGCCGGCGCTTTGAGCTTGATGAAGAACAGTGCCGGCTGTTGGATGCGCCCGGCACCATGCGCGGCCGCCAGTGGCAGCGCGCCCGGGAAGAATTTGAATACAATATGTCTTTTTTAGAAGGCAACCTTTTCCCCTTGTGGGGCATATAATGCAAGGAGTGTGGTTTTATGAGTGTGCTTAGTTACGACAGCGTCGGCAAACTTGTGGTGCCGGACACGGCGGATATAGGTTTTATTGAAGGTGACGGCACCGGCCCGGATATCTGGAAGGCCAGCCAGTTGGTTTTTGATGCCGCGGTAGCCAAGGCCTATGGCGGCAAGAAAAAGATAAACTGGGTGGAACTTATGGCCGGAGAAAAGGCCTTTGCTAAAACCGGCCAGTATCTGCCCTCTGAGACAGTCCGGCAAATAGCTGAGCTAAAGGTGGCTATTAAGGGGCCGCTTACCACGCCGGTGGGCGGGGGCTTCCGTTCCATAAACGTGGCCCTGCGCCAGGAACTGGACTTGTACGCCTGTATTCGCCCGGTGCGTTGGATAAAAGGCGTGCCCAGCCCGGTGAAAAACCCGGAGCTAGTGGACATGGTGGTATTTCGGGAAAACACTGAAGACGTATATGCGGGTATAGAGTGGGCGGCCAATTCGGAAGAGGCTCACAAGCTTATTGAGTTTATGAATCGCAACTTAAAGACTAAAATCAATATGGAAGCGGCCATTGGCATAAAACCCATGACCGCCCATGGCTGTATCCGCCTTATCCGCCGCGCCATAGATTATGCCATAGCTAACAAAAAGCCCAATGTAACCTTGGTGCACAAGGGCAATATCCAAAAATTTACCGAAGGGGCTTTCCGCGATTGGGGCTACCAGTTAGCCGAGCAGGAGTACCCGCAACTGGCCCGCGAAGGCCAGGAAGAGGCCGGCCAGGTGGTTATTAAAGACCGCATTGCCGACAATATGTTCCAGCAGGCCCTGCTGCGGCCGGCGGAGTTTTCGGTGCTGGCCATGCCCAACTTAAATGGCGACTACATGTCAGACGCCCTGGCCGCCCAGGTGGGCGGTTTGGGTATGGCCCCTGGCGCCAATATAGGCGATACCGCCGCGGTATTCGAGGCCACCCACGGCTCGGCCCCTAAATATGCGGGGCTGGACAAAGTGAACCCGGGCTCGGTAATTTTAAGCGGAGAGATGATGCTGCGCCACATGGGCTGGAATGAAGCCGCCGACTTGATTGTGCCGGCTATCACTAAAGCTATTGAGCGCGGGCTGGTTACTTATGATCTGGCCCGCCAGATAGCGGGCGCCAAGGAAGTGGGCTGCTTTGCCTTTGCCGAAGCTATTGCCGAGGCCTTGTAGCAAGGGCAAATTTGCTTTCAAGCATTTGGGCCGGGCGTTTTTAAGCTTGGTGTTTCCCAGAGTTTGCCCTGCCTGCGGCTTGCCTGTGGAAGATGAAGAAGACGCGCTGTGCGCGGTTTGCCTGCGCCAGATAGCCTGGCTTGCTCCGCCTTTTTGTGCTGTTTGTGGCGAGCCGAAAAAGGCCTGCGAGGGGCACCAGCGTCCAGGCCATTTAAACGGCGTGTGGGCCTGCGCCTGGCACCAGGGGCTGTTGGCCAATTTGATTGCCGACTACAAGTACGAAGGCCGCATAGAGCTGGGCGCTAGTTTGGCAAGGCTTCTGCATAAATATAGCGAATGGTGGCGTGACGAGCCTTTCGACTGTTTGGCGCCGGTGCCGTTGCATAGGCGGCGGCTGGCCCAGCGCGGTTTTAACCAGGCGCTTATAATGGCCAAAGCGCTTAACTACAAAAAGGTTGAGCCGGAACTGCTGATACGCACCCATTTGAAGCCGCCCCAAGTTGGGCTAACCCGCGCCCAGCGCGCGGAGAACGTAAAGGGCATATTTGCCGTGCACCCGGCGCGCGATATTGCGGGCCTTAACATACTTTTGCTGGATGATGTGTGGACTACCGGTGCCACCATGCGCGAATGCGCGGCCACGCTTAAAAAGGCCGGGGCCGCCAGGGTGGGGGCGCTTACATTGGCTCGCGCGCCCTTAGAGTGATTGATTATGATGGTTTGCCTGTGGTTTGGGAGCGCAACGACATGAAAGAAAAAATTGTAAGCCTAGCTGAAGCGGTGGCGGCGGCGGCAATGGCGCGCGCGGCCGGGAAAAAGGTTGTTTTTACCAACGGCTGTTTTGATATATTGCACGTGGGACATACCCGCTACCTGAGCCAGGCCAAAGCGTTGGGTGATATGCTGGTGGTGGGGGTAAACTCCGACAGCAGCGTGCGCGGCCTGGAAAAAGCGCCGGAGCGCCCGTTAGTGACGGAAGACGAGCGCGCGGAAATACTGGCCAGCTTGGCCGTGGTGGATGTGGTGTGCATTTTTGACGAACCCACTCCGGCCAAGCTGGTAGAGAAAATTAACCCGCAGATATTGGTTAAAGGTGGAGATTGGCCGACCGATAAAATTGTGGGCGCGGAATATGTGCTGGCCCACGGCGGGCAAGTGTTAAGCATACCTTTAGTGGAGGGGCATTCCACTACTAATTTGGTGGATAAAATCCGCCGGGGAGCTTGCGGCCGTAGCTAATGCGGTAGCGTTTTGCGCGTTTGGGTTAATAGCGCCTGGGCAATGGTGTGCAGGGCTGGCAATTTTTTTTGCAGCGCCCCGCACGCAAGCAAGTTGGCTAAATTAACGGCTGCCGGTTGCATATAGCGCTTAAAGTGCGGCTTGTTCTTTTCACCGCTCAAAAGGGCGTAGGCGGCCAGCGCCTGCAAATTGCGTGAAAGCGCCACCCAGGGCAAGTCCGTCATAAACTGTTCTTCATCAAAGTCACGGTAGTTTCTAAGCCGCCGCAAATAATAGCGCAGCATTTTTTCGCGCAAGGCTAAGGGCAGGTTCACATAAGGGTCGTTAAGTAAGGAGACCAGGTCATACTGGGCCGGCCCTAAACGCGCGCCCTGGAAATCCACCAGCCCCAGAGCGCCGTGGCGGCTAAGCACCAGGTTGCGGCTTTGCATATCGCGATGGGTTATTCCCCAAGGTTGGGCGCCCGCCGCATGTTTTGCTATCAAATCTAACTCGGCCGGCAACGCGGGCGTTTCCGGCAGTTGGTAGCGGCGCACCACCTGCTGGTGAAAGTAGCCCATCTCCCGCTGCCGCAAAAAAGCTTCATCAAGGCGCGGGCCGTCGAAACACCAGCTTAGATCAAAGCCTGTTTCCGCCGTCCCTTGCAGCTTGGCCAGCATATCCATTATGGGCTGGTAGATAGAGGCAAGGCTGGCATGGTCGCCGTCCGCATTTGTTACCGCCTGCTGCACGGAAAGCTCGCCTAAGTCCTCCATGGCAAACATACCAGCTTGCGGCAAGCAGGCCAGCACGTTGGGCGTGGGCAGGCCCGCCGCCAACAGGTGGCGGCCAATATTGAGCCAGGCCAAATTTTCTTGAAAATTATGAGGGCTGTGCATTAATATTAAATTGTGCCCCTTAATGCGCCAAAAGCGGCGGGGCGAGCCATCTTGGGGAATGGGCTCGGCTTGCAGATTTTGCGCGGCCCATGGGCATTGCTTGGCGAACCAGTTGTGCAGGGCTTCAGGCAAAGGCGCCATTTTGCAAAACTCCGCCGGCTGTAAAATCCTTGCCAATAATGGCATCTTCCACGCGCGCGGCCGCTAAAATTCTGGCTCCGGGTAAAATTACGCTGTTTTTCACCAAGGCGTCGGCCTCTATGCGCACACCGTCGCCGGCAAAGCAAAAGCCTTGCAGGCTGGCACTGGGGTGCAGGCTGGTGTTTTGGCCAAACAGCGTTTTAGAAGGCAGGGTTGCGGCTAATTCGCAGTTGGCCTGCCACAGGTCGCGCCAGGTGCCTAAATCGCTCCAGTGCCCATCTAAAAGCGCGCCGGCTATGGTTTCGCCGGCGCGTAACGCCAAATGCCAGGCGTCCACCAGGCTGCCGGGGCCGCTGGCCGGCAGGTAATTCAATAGGCGCGGGTGCACAAAGGCCAGACCGCTATAGGTGTGGAGCGGTGCATCAGGTGGCAGATTCACGTAGCCTTTTACGCCCAGCACATTATGGGCGGCATCAAGGGCCACGCTGTTAAAGCGCGAATCCTCCACTAAGCCCAATACCGCGATGGCCTTTTTCTGCCGCATAATGGCGGGCAGCATATCTAAACTGGCTGTGCAGTAAACATCGGCATTCATGTGCCAGAAGGGGTTTGTCCCCAACATCGCCTTAGCTTTAACCAAGGCCCCGCCGGTGCCCAGCAATTCCGCTTCGTGGCTGATGTTGACTTGGGGTGCGCCTGGCCAGGCATTTATAAAACCGGCCACCTGCTCCGCCAGATAGTGGGTGTTAACCACCGTCTGGCTAACCCCCAGAGAAGCCAATTTTTTTAGGGTAAGGGCCAGCAGGGGCTCCCCCGCCAGCGGCATAAGGCATTTGGGCCAGTTGTTGCTTAAGGGACGCAAGCGGCGCGCAAGCCCCGCGGCCAGCACCATGGCGCGCATGGCGCTAGCGCCCGAACAGGCCTAAGCCGGCCAGGTCAAAGGCTACGTAATAGCCCTGCTCACGTTCGTCTTCGTGGAAGATAAAACTGATGCCCCAGCACTGGGAGGCGTAGTTGACGGAAAAGGTGTTTTCAAAGCGCACGTTGCGTTCAATGTCGTAGCGGCCCATATAGGTAAGCGAAAAGCCGTGGCCAACATTGAGGTGAGCCCAGCCCCTTACCTGTTGGGTGCGTCCATCGTTTTCCTGGCCTATATAAATAGGGTTTAAGATGTCGTAGGCGCGGTTGGTGTAGTCCAGGCTCAAATAGTCGCCGCGTTGGTTGCGGGTGGTTAAAAGCACGCTTACTTCGTCGAAATCGCCGCGGTAGACGTCCCAGGCGGTATCCACGGTAAGGCTTACCCGGTAGTCGTTAAAAGGCGAAATTTCCAGGCGCCCTTCAATGTTGCCCCACTGGCGTTCTTCCAGAGAGTAGTTCTCCACATAGGGGTCTATATAAAAGGCGTGGGCCAGGTTGAAACGCAAAAATTCGTTGTACTGGGTCTGCGAATCAGCCGTTGGCGTGGCCGGCTCCAGCGCTTTGTTTTCCGACGAAAGCGAACGCGGCCCCAAAAGGTTTTCGACACTGCCCGCCCGAGGGCCAATGGCGGCTTGGGCCAGGTTGGTTGTGTCTTCGTCTTCGGTCTGCTGCTGAGTTACGGTTTTAACGGTAAAGGTGTTATTGAGGCCGTAGGATATACGATGAAATTTGTATTCGCGCCGGTCAATCAGCCAGGGTAGATTTTCGCCGGAAAGCCCGCTTTGATAGCTGTAGCTTACAACGGGACGCATCACATGTTTAAGCATGCTGTCGCCGTCGTTACCGCTGCCCAGCGCATATACGGAGTAGAGATAGGATGACGTATCCACCGTAAAGTTTATGTTGTTGGTGAAGCCGCTATTGTCCCACTTATCGTCTTCCAGGGCATCCAGGCTGAATAGCTGAGGGCGCCAGGTAAAGCGCGGTTCCACCATAATATAGTCGCTAAAGTTGACGGGCATGGCCAAGGCGGGTTCCAAATCCACAATATGGCCTTTGCTGCCTTCACGGCGGTACATGTAGTTGTATACCGAATCCATTTGGAAATAGAGCGGGCTATTGTAAAGTGTGCGCCTGGTCATGTCCCAGGAAAGCTGGGGCAGGTCGTGCAGGGTTACATCGTCCAGGTTATCCAGGCGGTCGTTATAGCGCAGGCCCAAGTTCAGGCTTTCGGTCTCGCGCAGGTGGTTAAGGTTTAGAAGGTTAGTGCGGGTAAGCGAATTTTCGGTATCTATATCGCGCCTGAACCAATCACGAAAACGGCGGAAGCTGGGCTGGTAGCCGGTTTCTTTGTAGTTGAACTCCTGCAGATAGTCGCGGTCGCTTACAATATCCATGTCAAGGCGCAGAGTAGTGTTAGGCCCCAGGCGCTGGTCGGCCTTGCCGCGCAGCCAATAGCGGGTATTGTAGGCGTCGGCGTTGCTGCCGTCGGCAAACAGGTCATCACCCATGGCATCTTCAGGAAGCACATCAAGCATGAACATACCCTTGGAGTCTTCAGTCAGGCTGTAGCGGTATTCCACCCCCCAGTCCACCCCGCGCCTGCCCATAACATTGGCGGTCAGGGTTAGGTCCTGGCTTTCGTCTATCACTTGGAAGTAAGATTGGCTGTAGAGTATGCCATCGCGGTCGGAATAGCCGAATTCGGGGAAGAGCAGGCCAGACTGGCGCTTGGTTTTAACCGGGAAGATAAACCAGGGCGCCCACATGGCAGGCACGCCCATGATGTCGAAAGTGGTGTTTTGGGAGGTGGCATAGCCCTCCACTTCCAGATTTATTTCCGAACTGCTGAAGCGCCAGGGCGGCAGCTCGTCATTACAACTGGTAATGCTGCCGTCTTTTATGCGGTAGACATCTTGGCCTAAGCGTTCTATTTCTTTGCCGTTTAAATAAAAATTGGTGGGCCGGTTAAAAACTCTGGCTTCATAAACTTTGCCCTGGCCGGTATTGAGGTCGGCCAACATGCGGCTGCCGCGCATCATTTCGGTGATGGTGGTGAAGCGCACGTTGCCTTGGGCGTCGGCAATCATGGTCTCGGTGTTAAGTAAAACCTCATCAGCGTACAAATGGTGGTCGCCCTTGCTTATTTCCACCTCGCCTACGGCCAAAATGGTCTTTTCCACATCATTATTGGTTATTTGATCGGCCCTTATGGTAACCTGGTCGTTCCCATCCACGCGGATGAGATCCACAGCAAAGGCGGGGCTGAATGAGGCCAGGCAAATAATGATGGCAACTATAAAGCGCAAAAAACACCTAAGTATTACAGCGGTTGAAAATGCTGACCAGTGATAATGGCCCTGGCCTGGCCTACGGTAAACAGCGAGCCCGTAATCAGCACCTGCCCCTGTTCGCCCGCCTGGCTAAGCGCCCTGTCTATGGCTTGGGGCAAACTAGGCTCAATCAGGCCCTTGCCAGGCATGGCCAGCTTGGCCAGTTCGGCGGCCGGGCAGGCGCGGGCATAATCAGGCTGGGTAAATATTACCTGGTTGGCCGCTGGCAGCAAAGATTTAAGCATGGGCCGCAAATCTTTATCTGCCATTATACCCAAAACCATGCACAAAGGCCCGCGGCGCCCCTCTTTAAGTAAATTTATATTGTTTAAAAGGGCTCTTACCCCTGCCAAGTTGTGGGCGCCATCCAGCCATAGCGGGGTTTGCCCGATCATCAGGCGCTCCAGGCGCCCAGGCCAGTTTACCTTACCTAGGCCATTTTGTATATGGCTGTTATTTATAGCAATGCCACGGGTTGCCAACAATTTGGCCCCAGCCGCGGCCAAGGCGGCGTTAAAGGGCTGGTGCAGGCCGCGCAGGTTGGTGCTAAGCGGGCCGGAGGGCAACCCCAGCCCCTGTAAATAAAAAGTCTCACCCCGGCGCCGCAGTTTTACCTCTCGGCCAAGGGCATAGACCGGGCTGGCAAGTTCCATGGCCCTGGCTTCAATGGCGCGGGCCGCGCTTTTTTGCCTGGAGCCGTGTAGCAAAGGCACCTTGGGTTTTATTATGCCCGCCTTGTCATTGGCAATAGCGGCAATGGTGCGCCCCAAATATTGCTGGTGATCCAAGCCTATATTGGTGATTATGCTGAGCAGGGGCTCGCACAGGTTGGTGGAGTCAAAGCGCCCGCCCATGCCGGTTTCCATAATGGCAATGTCCACTTTGGCGCGGCTGAAGTATAAAAAGGCCATGGCGGTGGTAAATTCAAAAAAAGTGCAGGGAACCGCCCCCATGGCCGCCCACACCTCCTGGCCTAACCGCAGCAACTCCTCATTGCCAATCATTTTGCCATTCAGGCGAAAGCGCTCGTTAAAGCTTGTGAGATGGGGAGAACTGAAATAGCCGGTTTGCAGGCCGGCTTCCAGGGCAATGGCTTCCAACATGGCCCCGGTGGAGCCCTTGCCATTTGTGCCGGCAATGTGCGCGCACGGCAAGCCGCGCTCCGGGTGGTTTAGTTTTTTAAGCAAAGCCGTGGTGGAAGCAAGCCCCAGCTTGATGCCGAATTTTTGCAAGGAGAAGATGCGTTCAATAAATGCTTGCATAGACGCTAACCATCCGCCTGCAACCCGGCAAATTCCAGCAGCAGTATCTTAAGCCCCAGGCGTTCGAAATGCACCAAAATTTTTTGCGCACCTTGGTAGCCCATTACCTTGCCCCTGCCAAATGTGCTGTGTTTAACCAGCGCGCCCACCGCAAACGGGCGGTTTTGGCTTTGCGTATTTTTCTTGGCCGGGTGGGCGGAAGCGTCCGCCAGCTCGGGGGGCAGGTTAAACACAGTCCCTCTATCCTCGGCCAAAAGCGCGGACGGCACGCCTTCCAAAAAGCAGCTAAGGCTCATGCGGTTTAGGCCCTGGCCCTGGGCATAGTGCTGGCTGGGGGCCAAAATAGTAAGGCTTTTGGCCGCCCTGGTGCAGGCCACATACATAAGCCGCCGCTCCTCTTCCATGGCCTCTGGATCCAAAAGCGCCGGCCCCGGCGGAAAGCGCCCCTGGTCGGCCCACAAAATGAACACATGCTCCCATTCCAGCCCCTTGGCCGAATGCACGGTACTTAGGGTAATAAAATTGCTGTTTTCAGGCTGGCGGCTGTTGGGCGGCTCCAGCACAACCTCCGTCATAAACTGAGGCAGGCTGTCATAGCTTTGGGCCAAAGCCGGAATCTCGGCCAGATCGCGCAGGCGGCGGGGGTAGTCCTCATACTGTTCTATGCAGATGGGCTCGATATATTCTATGACCGCGCCGGCCGCCTGTATTGGGGTTAAACCCGGGGTGTTCAAATATACAAACAAGTTCCGCATCGCTTCCCACTGGGGAGTGGCCTTTTCTTGGGCCAGAAAGGCCAAGTACTCTGGCGGGTTTTGCCCCAGGCGGGCGGCAAAGCCTTGCGCTTTTTTGGGCCCCACCCCTGGCAGCAGCATAAACAGGCGCTGCCAGGAAACAAAGTCGTAGGGGTTGGCCAGCACCCGCAAATGGGCCAGCGCGTCTTTAATGTGGGAAGATTCTAAAAAGCGAAAACCGCCTACTTTAACAAAAGGCCACTGGCGGCCGCCGAGTTCAACTTCCAGATGAAAAGAATCGTAACTGGAACGGAAAAGCACGGCTATATCGCGCAGCCTGGCTCCCTTGCCCAGCAGGTCTTCTATCTTTTGCAGCACCAGCCTGCTCTGCTCGCGTTCGTCGTAAGGGCGCAAAAGGGCGGGTTTTAGGCCGGCTCCCTTGCCGGAAAACAGTTTTTTGGCAAAGCCCTGCTTGCTTTCGGCAATGATATGGTTGGTAAGGTCTAAAATACCTTGGGTGGAACGGTAGTTTTCCTCAAGCTTAACGACGCGCGCATCTTTAAATTTTTTGGGGAACTCCAAAATATTTTCTATGCGCGCCCCGCGAAAACGGTAGATGGACTGGGCGTCATCACCCACCACCATGACATTGCGGTGGCCGGTGGCCAGTAAGCTTATCAGGCGGTCTTGCACGGCATTGGTGTCCTGGTATTCATCCACCAAAATGTGCTGCCAGCGCCGGCCCAGCTCCAGGCGCAAGTCGTAATGCTCGATGAGCATGTTTTGGGTGAAATAGAGCAAGTCGTCATAGTCTAAAAGCGCCTGTTCTTTTTTTTGGCTGGCATACTCACCGGCCATAATTTGCAGCTCTTCCAAATAGCCGCTTAAGTGCGAGGCGTACTGCCACACCACATCTTCCAGCTCAAGTTCCAGATTGCGCGCCTTGCTCAGCAAATCAATCACGGTGCCGGCCTTGGGGAAGTGATTGTCTCCTTTTCGCTTGAGGTCTTTATCGCCTATAATGGCGCGCAGCAAATGCTCGCCGTCGCCACGATCCAGCACCGTAAAATGGTTGGGCAGGCCAAGCAACGAAGCATATTGGCGCAGCAGGCGGTGGCACAGAGAATGGAAGGTGCCGCCGCTTACCTGGCGGGCGTTTACATGCAAGGCTTCAGCGCGGTTAAGCATTTCCTGGGCCGCCTTGCGGGTAAAGGTGAGCAGCAGAATGGAACTGGGCGCCACGCCGTTTTCCAAAAGCCAGCCCACCCGGTGCACCAGAGTGCGGGTTTTGCCGCTGCCCGCTCCGGCAATAACCAGAAGGGGGCCAGGGGGTGCGTTTACTACTTGCAGTTGGGCCGGGTTAAGCCCTTGGCTAATGGATGGCTGCATGGCTTAGCAACAAGAAACGCGGTTGCCGTTGCCGCGGCAATGGCAGATGATGCGCTCATTTTTGTCCAGCACTGGCTGGGCAAAGCAATTTTGACAATTAAATTCGTAAATTGGCATACTAAAGCTCCTGACCTAAGGTTTTTATATTATAGTGAAAAAATTTCCGTTGGTCATTACTAAATGCGCGCGGGAGGCTTGCGTTTAGGCAAACGCGCCAGTATCGTTATAAAAAACAACTTTTAGCCAAGGGGCGTATTATGTACATTGTTACCGGAGGGGCTGGCTTTATTGGCAGCGCCATGTTGTGGAAGCTTAACAGCTTGGGCATAGATGACATTGTGGTGGTGGATAATCTGGGTTGCAGCGAAAAATGGAAGAATCTGGTCAACCGCCGCTATGCCATGTACCTGCACCGCGATGAATTTTTGCAGCAGGTGCTGGGCGACTGTCTGCCCGGAGGGGTGGAGGCCATTATTCATCTGGGCGCCTGTTCCGCCACCACCGAGCGCGACGCCGATTTTTTAATGCGTAACAACCTTGAGTACAGCAAAACCTTGTGCCTGTATGCCGAACTGAAAAATATCCGTTTTATCAACGCCAGTTCGGCGGCCACCTATGGCGGCGGCGAGGCCGGCTTTGACGACGACCAAGAAGCGCTCTACCAGCTTAAACCGCTCAACATGTACGGCTACTCCAAGCATTTGTTCGACCTGTGGGCCCATAAGCGCGCCTTGCAGGGACAGGGGCTGGCCAGTATGGCCTCGGTAAAATTTTTTAATGTGTATGGCCCCAATGAAGAGCACAAGGGCGAAATGCGCAGTGTGGTTAACAAGGCGTTTCATGCCATCCGCCAAAGCGGGCGCATGCGGTTGTTTCGCTCCACCAGCCCGGATTACGCCGACGGCGGGCAGATGCGCGACTTTGTCTATGTTAAAGACTGTGTGGATGCGCTGTGGTGGTTGGTGTGCCACCCAGAGGCCAATGGCATCTTCAACCTGGGCTCGGGTCGGGCCCGCACCTGGAACGACCTGGTAAAAGCGGTGTTTAAAGCCATGGACTTGCCCGAGACCATTGAGTATGTGGATATGCCAGCCGAGCTTAAGGGCAAGTACCAGAATTTTACCCAAGCCGCTATGTCGCGTTTGGCTTTGGCGGGTTTCCGCCAGCCCATGCACAGCCTGGAGGAGGGCGTAAACGACTATGTGCGCAACTACCTGCTGAATGCCGACTCCACCCTGGAGCAGAACTATCAGGCCGCGCGCCCCGCTTAGCGTCTTAACCGCCGCGCCGCGCATAGTGGGTAAGCGCGGCGTGTTAAGTTAAACGCCGGTATCGGGCTGGTTGGCCCCGTTAAATAAAATCATATCCACCATTTCACATATCATATGTATGGCCAGGCCGTGAACCTCCTGGATGCGCGGGGTGTGGGTGCTGGGCGCGCTGATGATAATGTCGCACAGCGGTCTCACCTCGTTTTGATGGCCACCCACTAAAGCAATGGTTTTAAGCCCGCGGCTTTTGGCGTCGGCCAGGCCGCGCAGCACATTGGAGGAACGGCCCGAGGTGGAAATACCTAAGGCCACGTCGCCCTCCTGGCCCAGGGCCTTTATCTGTTTGGAGAAAAGCTCCACAAAGTCGTAGTCGTTGGCAATGGCGGTAAGCGTGCTGCTGTTGGCGGTCAAGGCAATGGCCGGCAACTCCGGGCGTTCCATTAGAAAACGATTTATAAATTCGGCGGCCATGTGCTGGGCGTCGGCAGCCGAGCCGCCGTTGCCGAAAATAAGGAGTTTTTTGCTGTCCAAAAAAGCGCTGGCAATAAGTCTGGCGGTATCAACGCAGGCGTTAACCCCGGCTTCTAGAAAGGCCTCTTTTACCGCCACAGACTGGCGCACGATATTGATGGCATGATTATACATGGTTACTCCCATTGTTTTAGTCCCGCGAGTTAGTCTTTCTTTTTGGCCAACCTGGTTTTTTTTCGGGCCTTGTAAAGTATTTTAAGCGGGGCATGGCTCAAGCCCAAGGCCTGGCGCAATTGGTTGTGTAAATAGCGCTGATAGGAAACATGCACCGCCTCGGGCTGGTTGACAAACAATACCAGGGTGGGGGGGCGAACCGCGGTTTGGGTGGCGTAAAAAACTTTGGGGCGCACCCCTTTTACGGCCGGCGGATGATGCTGGCCCACAATGCGGTTAAGCTCCTGGTTGAGCCGGCCGGTGCCTATGCGTGAATTGTACTGGGCAAAGATGCGCTCTACCCAGATAAAAATTTTGTTTATGCCTTGGCCGGTAAGGCTGCTTATGCGCACCATGGGGGCAAAAGGCGCCACTACCTTAAGCCGCTCTTCGGCCAGCTTAAGCCGCTCTTGGCCTTCTTCGTCGCCTTTAAGCAAATCCATTTTATTAAAAAGCAAAAGCAAGGAGCGGCCGGCTTCCACCACCTGGCTCACCAGGCGCAAATCCTGATCGGCCAGACCACGGCTGGCATCGATGAGTACGCAGACCACATGCGAGCGTTCAATGGCGCGCAGCGAACGGAAAATGCTGGCCCGTTCCAGGCGGCTGCCTATGCGCGACTTGCGCCGTACCCCGGCGGTATCAATAAGCAGATACTCCCTTTCGCCATGGGTGTAGGGCGTGTCCACAGCGTCGCGGGTGGTGCCCGGCACCTCTGAAACCACGGCCCGGGAGCTGCCGATGAGCGCATTCAGCAAAGAAGACTTGCCGGCATTGGGCCGTCCTAAAAAGGACACGCGCAGGGGGCCTTTGAAAACCTCGTCCTCAAGCTCATGCTCTTCTTCTGGCTTAAAACAAGGCGGCAGCAGGGTCAAAAGCTCATCCAGCATATCCCCCACCCCGTAGCCATGGGCCGCGCTTATAAAATGGATGGGAGTAATGGCCAGCTTGTGGAAGTCCTGGTTTTCATCTTCCTGTTTGGGGCTGTCCACTTTATTTACCACCAGTAAAAGCGGCTTATTGCGTACCTGGCGGCGCAGGCGGTTTGCTATTTCCTCATCCAGCGGGCTTAAGCCATGCTTGCCGTCAGCCAGGAAGATAATGGCATCCGCCTCTTCCATGGCAATATCTATCTGTTCGTGCACTTCGTCCGCAAAAAGCTGGTCGGCCGGCGGGTTGAAGCCGCCGGTATCTATAACCATAAACCGGCTGCCGTCAAAATCCACCGTGCCATAAAGGCGGTCGCGGGTTACGCCAGGCAGGTCATCCACCAGCGCTTGCCTGGTTTTGGTGAGCCGGTTAAAAAGGGTGGACTTGCCCACATTGGGGCGGCCGATTATAGCTACTAGGGGGGTGGTATGTTCCATGGGCATAAAGTATAACGCAAGCGGCTTAAGCTTGCATTTATTGGGCCGGTAAAAGTGCCAGCGAGCAGCTAAGGCGGGCGCTGCCCACCACGTTGGCCTGCACGGTGAGGGTGGGGCTGGGCAGCATGCGGTTATCGTGCAAGCTCCAGCCCAAAGGCGGCTCGGCTTGGCCCAGGGCCAAGCTTATTTGGGTTTTGGCGTCACTTTTAAACCACCAGCGCTCCTCGTGGACTTCCACAACAAAGCCGCCCTTGGGGGCCGGGCTCAGCCGGGCTCCGGGCGGAAAATGGAAATAAAGCGTGCAAAGGTGTTCGGCCGCGCCCTGCACCTGGTCCACAATGTTCATAACGCCGGCCGCCTGGTCCACAAACACGCGGCGGCGCAGGGTTACCGGGTCGGGCAGGTTGCGGTAGCCGTTAAAGCTGGCGGCCATAAACAGGTGGGCGGAATTTTGTTCCAGCCCTTCCAACTCCACCTGGCCCAAGCCGGGGTAGGCGCCATCCACCATCAGGGCGTTCATGGCCCGGCGGCTTTTCAGGTATTCGGCTAAAGAGCCTTTGCCGTGGCTGGCCGGAGCCAGCAAAAGCGGCCGGCCTTGGCGGAAGATAAAAAGGCTTAAGGCATGGTTAAGAGGCCAAAAAGGTTGGCTGCCATGCTGTTCGGGCCTGGGCCCGGTTACCATCCACAGCCCTAAAGAGGCGTGGTTAAGGCGGGTGCATAGGGCGCTTAGCCCCACGCCCGGTAAATCCGCGGCCCCTGGCGCTTTAACCTCTGTCAGTTGGCGTAATTGTTCATCCACCTCTGGGCCCAAAAGCCAGAATAACAGTTCGCTGGAGGTGCGCGGGCCGCGCAGGGAGGGCTCGCTTAACAGCAGGGCGGCCAGGTTGGCCTCCTGGCCCTGGCCACTCAAGCCAAGGGGCAGCGCGTTGTCCTCCCAGCCCGGATTGAACCAAGGCGGAGCCAGCAGCCTGAGTTGCGACGCCAGCTTATGGATGCCAGCCACCAGCTCTGGCAGCATTATATTTTGTTTGCGCCCCAGCCACAGCCCTAAGGCCCCCCACTGCAGCACCGCGCGCATGTGGGCAATGGGGCGCAGCTTGGCGCTGCCCGCTTCGGCCAGCAGGGCGGGGCCCAGTTTGCGGCTGCCCAGCGCCAGCCAGTCATTGGCCTCTGGGGCAAAATTGAGCGCGCAGCCTAAAAATAAAAGCGCGCCGCTAAGGGCCGTCGGTTCGCTTGGGGTTTTTTGCTTATCATTAAGCTCCTGCTCTAAAATTTGCCCGATTAAATGCAGATGCAGCATAATGTCGGCGCACAGGTCTTCGGGCAGCTTATCCGGATTATCCATAAAGCGCAGGCTAAACAGCAAGTTGAGCGCGCGGGCGGCCATAAGGGCATTGTCTTGCCAACTCTGGCCAATTAAATCGCGGTTAAGGGCCAGCATGGTGTCCAGCCAGCGGGTAAGCGGGCGGTTAAACTCGCCGCCACCCAGCAGGCAGCCGGCCCGGGCCAGGCGCAGGGCACCCTGGCCGCTGAACCAAGGCATAAGCGCTTCCCAAGCGGCGTCAGGGGCCGGGGGGGCAAGGGGTTCGCGCTTGGCCTGTTCGATTAGTTTTTCCATTGCAAACAGGCGGCTAAAAAGCGCAAGCTGGCCGGGTTGGGTGCTCAGGGGCAATATTTCTTTTAGGCGCGCGTGCAGACGCTGCATAAGCCCCTGGGGCTGGCCGGGGTAGCCGCATACGCGCAGAAAACGGGCGCGGGCCTTGGCTCCGGTTAAAGCCTCCGCCACCTGCTTTATAGTGCCCCGCTTGCTCAGGCGGGTTAGAAAATTTCCCGAATCAGCCATTACTGCCTTTAGGTTTTGCTAAAATTGTTATTGCCGCTTAACTTTAATGGCTGGCCCCATTTTGCGCAACGCCGCTTCAATTGCAAATTAAGCGGCCAGTAACTAGAATTAATTTCATAAATTCCCAGCAAGGGGAGTTATGAAAGACCGCCTCGCCGAAAAGCGCGGTTTCCGGCGGGCTTCCGGCGGCTACGCCGCCGCGTGGCCCGCTTCAGGCCACCTTAGAAGTAATTTATGAAATGGCTTCTATAGTGATAATATCATGTTGGCGGTTACAGAGATAAGGTGTAAATATGCCCGCAAAAGAAAACAGCCCCGCCGTGTTCGGCCCCGTGGCCAGCCGCCGTTTAGGCTTAAGCCTTGGCATAGACTTGCTTGACTTCAAGACCTGTTCGCTTAACTGCGTGTACTGCGAGCTGGGGCTTACCAATAAGCTGACTTTAGAACGCGGGCGTTTTCGCCCCTACGCTTCCGTGCTGGCCCAGGTGGAGGCGCGCCTTGGCGAGTTGAACATCCCGCCCGACAGTCTAACCTTGGCCGGCTCCGGGGAGCCCACCCTGCACCTGGACTTGGGCAAGGTGCTGGACGGGCTGGCGGCGATGTCCGGCTCGCGCCGGGTGGTGCTTACCAATGCAACCTTGGTGCACCTGCCCGAGGTGCGGGCCGACTTATGCAAGGCCGACATAATAGCTCCCAGTCTGGATGCCATAAGCCCGGAGGTTTTTAAAAAAATAAACCAGCCAGCCCAAGGGCTCAACCCTCAGGCCATGGTGGATGGCCTAATTAGCCTGCGTGGCGAATTTAGCGGCCTCATCTGGCTGGAAATACTTCTGGTAAAAGGGCTGAACGACACCCCGCAAGAATTGGAAAAACTGCGGCGGGCGGTAAAGGCCATCAAACCAGATTTATTGCAGCTCAACACCATTGTGCGGCCACCGGCTCTGCCGGGCTTTGCCCCGCTTAAGGCGGATGAACTAGAAGCCGTTGCCGTTTACTTTGACGGCCCGGTGGCGGTGGCGCAAAGCTCCGCGGCCGCGGGGGGCGGCGACAACGCCGGGATGGCCGACATAATTGTGCAAAGCGCCCGCATGCGCCCCTGCACGCTGGAAGACCTGGCGCAAATCAGCGGTTGTCCGCCGGAAAAGCTTAAACCACTTTTGGCAGGCTTGCAGCAAAGCGGGCGCCTGGAAAGCCTGCTGTTTGACGGGCGCCAGTACTTTAGAGGCCTTCGGTGAAAATAAAAGGCCTTATTTTCGATTTCGACGGAACTTTAGCCACGCCCTCCACTCTGGATTTTACTGAACTCAACCAAACCCTGGCCGCTAAAGCCGCCGGGCTGGGTTATTTGTGGCCCAGTCAGGGCTATGTGCTGGAACGGCTGCAAGGCCTGCTGGCCTGGGCGGAGAGAGAGCTCGGCTCGACCCAGGCCCAAGCTCTGGCCTTGGATTTCAGGGAATATATAAAAAGCCGGGAAGTGGCGGCGGCCAGGCAAAGCCGTTTGTTTGGCTTCAGCCTTGGCGTGCTGGGCCAGGCTGTGCGGCAAAATCTTAGAATAGCCATTGCCAGCCGCAACTGCGCGGAAGCCATTTTGGCGGTGTATCCGGAAGCGGCCGGCCATGTGTTTTTGCCGCGCGGGGCCTGCCCCTGGGTAAAGCCCGATCCCCGCCATTTTATTCAGGCGGCCAAACTCATGGGGGTTGAAATAGCGGCCTGCGCCGCCCTGGGCGACCATCCTATGGACATGCAGGCGGCCACGGCCGCCGGTTGCCTGGGTATCGGGGTCTTAAGCGGTTTGAAGCAGGCCCCCGAGCTGCTAGCCAGCGGCGCGCAAACGGTGCTGAACGATATAAGCCAATTAATGGCCTGGCTTAAAAGCCAGGCCCTGCTTTAGCTATTTTAAGCGGTCAAAGTCAAAATCGGGATCATCCAGCAGCGCCGCCAGCTCGCCCAGAGGCCTGGCCGCATTCATGGCGTCCACGCACTGGCGCACACCTTTGTTGTCGCCTAAAAATATAATGCCTTTAATGAGGTTGTTCGCCACTACAATTTTGCGGTAATAGTTGTCGCCCCGCACAACCGAGGCCGTTTGTTTGTTGTCAGCGTCAATATCGCCGGCCGAGGTTAGCTGAATGCCAGCCACCTTAAGCGAAGTGGAAGGGGCTTTGGGCTGGTAGGCCTTCGCCTCGCCGCTCATATTAAGGCCGGCTATCCTGCCCTGCTCCATGGCCGAAGGCCAGATGCCGCCGGGCAGGCCGTTGTATTCGGCCACATCGCCGGCCGCCCACACGTCATCTACCCCGGTATGCATGAATTCATCCACCACAATGGCCTTGTTAACGCGCAGGGATGATATTGCTTCCAATTGGCGGCCCAGCTCCAGGTTGGGGCTTATACCGGCCGAGCACAACACCAGGCCGCCGGGCAGCACCCGGCCGTCTTTAAGTTGCAGGCCCTCCACCTGTTCGCCCCCCACTATCTCTTGGGCGCTGGCCCCCAGGTGGAAGGAAAAGCCCATTTTCTCAAGCATGGCCTGCAAAATAGCGGCGCCCGCCGTATCCATCTGGCGTGGCATCAGGCGGTCGAAAAATTCCACCACCTGCACTTTAAGCCCCAGCTTTATCAGGCCGTGGCCAGCCTCCAGGCCCAAAAGCCCGCCGCCCACCAAAATGGCCTGCTGGCAGATATGGGCCGCTTGGCGCAGGCTTTGCGCGTCTTCCACCGTGCGCAAGGTAAACACGCCTTTTTTCTCCGAGCCCTTAATGGGCGGCATGTTGGCGCTGGCGCCGGTGGCCAGTAAAAGGGCATCGTAGCCAAAGCTTGCGCCTTTGTCGCTCCACACTATTTTGCTGGTGGGGTCCACGCGCTCTATTTTTTCACTAAAATGCAGATCCACACCCCAATCCTGGTAGTCTTTCAGGGAGCGCATGGTGAATTTTTCCAGGGGCACCTCGCCGGCCAGAAATTCGGGCAGGCGCGGGCGATAATAGAAAGGATGGCTCTCCTGGGTGAAAACAGTGATTTTGGCCAGTGGATCAATACGGCGAATCTGGTCTAAGGCCGTGGCCCCGGCCACGCCGTTGCCAATAATTACATAACGTTTCATCAGCGTTTCCTTAGGTTAGACAACCATTATTATTAATTAAAATAAACTGGCGCTTCTGCCATTGCCTCTATTATATGGCAATTTTGGCTTTTGCGGCATTTAAAAAAGCAAGGGCGTCCATTATTTGCTATAATACAAGGCGTTGCCTTCTTAGCGACACACTTTTTTCAAGGAGAAGCATAGTGAAAAAAATTTTATTTGTTGCCGCGCTGTTGCTGACTTTTGCCGCTGGCCAGGCTTATGCCGACAGCGCCAACAGCGACATTCTGGCCGGCAATGAGGCCGCGATCATGGAAAACTATGATTTGGCCATTTCTTACTACAATAAGGCCATAAATTCCGGCAAGCTGGATAACAAGCAACTGGCGGTGGCCTACAACAACCGCGGCTGCGCCTACGACGATTCGGGCAAGGAGGAGTTGGCTCTGCAAGACTTTAACAAGGCCATCAGCCTGGATCCCAAATACGACGCGCCTTATTTCAGCCGCAGCTTTATTTACGAGCGCCGCCAGGAATATGCCAAAGCCATTGCCGACATGCAAAAGGCGGTGAATTTAGACCCCAACTTCGATGACTTCAAGATAAGGCTGGAGTGGCTGCGTGAACAGCAGAAACCTTAAATTTTTAAGCCTGGCCCTTATTTTGTGCTTGGTCTTATCCGCCTCTTATGCGGCGGCCGAGGACATGCTGGATGAGGCCACGCGCAATATGGCCCTGGATGATATGGCCTCAGCCCTGGCCGCCAAGGAGCGGGGGGATTTATCCGGCGCCATCAAGCGTTTTACCTATGCCCTTACCCATGGCAACCTGGATGATGAAAACCGGGCCATTGCCTACAACAACCGTGGTAATTGCTATGCCGATATTGGCGAAAAAGAAAAGGCCATGTTGGACTACAATCTGGCTGTTACCATAGACCCCAATTTTACCGAGGCCTATTTCAATCGGGCCGGCCTTCTCTACACCAACGGGCGCTATCAGGAGGCCTTGAACGACTACCAGAAGGCCGTGGATCTCAACCCCGGCCTAGCCCAGGTGCACTATAATATGAGCTTTGCCTTTGCCAAGCTGAAGCGTTACGATGAAGCCATAAAGGCGGTGCAGGAGGCTTTGGTTTTAAGCCCTGGCAACAAAAAATATCTGGAACAGTTGGCCATCTGGCGGGGCATGGCCGGCCAAAAGTAAAACTGGCGCAAGCGCCAGCCCAGGATCATATCTTGTGCTTAATCTATTAATAATCCGCAACTTTGCCCTTATTGAAAGCTTGGAGCTGGAGCCGGCGGCTGGCTTTACCGTGCTCACCGGCGAGACCGGCGCGGGTAAATCCATTGTGCTGTCCGCTCTCAACTTGCTTTTGGGGGGCAAGGCCGCCACAGACTTGATACGGCAAGGTGAGGAGCAGGCCCAGGTGGAGGCGCTTTTCATTCCTCCCGCGCGCTTGCGCGAAAATCCGGAGCAGGGCGAGCTGGTGCTGAAACGGGTGGTAAGCCGGGAAGGGCGCAACCGGGTACAGATTAACGGCAGCCTGAGTACCTTAAGCTCGCTGGCCGAGCTGGCGGCGGGCCTGGTAAGCCTGTGCGGCCAGCACGAGCAGCAAACCCTGCTTAGGCCTGAAGAGCATTTGTTGCTTCTGGACGCCTTTGCCGGCTTGAGCCAAGAGCGCAAGCTGGTGGGTAAGCTGGTGGGCGCGGTGCAGGGGCTGGATCGGGAACTGGCTGAATTAACGCAAAACCTAAGCCGCCAGGAAGAGCGCCGGGCCTGGCTCTCCCAGGTTATTAAAGAGTTGGAAGAGGCCAAGCTCAACCCGGTGGAAGAGGCCGAGCTTCTGGAAGAGCGCAAGCTTCTGGCCAATGCCGGGCAACGGGCGGATTTAAGCCAGGAGGCCTATTACTGCCTTTACGGTGCGGATAAAGGTTCGGCCTTAAGCTCCATTAACCGCGCCTTAACCCGGGCGCGGCAGTTGGCTGAAATAGATTCCCAGGTGGAGAGTTTGGTAAAGGCCCTGGAAGAGGGTTACTACAGTTTGGAAGACGCGGCCTACAGCCTGCGCGACTATCATGGCAAAGTGGCGTTAACTCCGGGCCGGCTGGACTGGATAGAAGAGCGGTTAAGCGTTTTGCAGCGCCTCACCCGGCGCCACGGCGGATCGGTGGAAGCGGCCTTAAGCGCGTTGGCCCAAGCCAAGGAAGAACTGGCCGCCTTGGAGGGCGGCGAGGAGCGCCTGGCCGAATTACAGCAGAAGCGGCAGCGGGCGCTTAGCCAAGCCCTGGGTGCGGCCCGCGCCCTAAGCCAGAAGAGGGCGCAGGCCGCGCCCGAATTTGCGGCCCAAGTGGTGGAGGAGCTTAAAGACCTGGGCATGAGCGCCTGCCTGTTTGAGGCGCGCTTGAGCCCACCCTCGGCCAATTGTGTGGGAAGCGCGGGCGGGCCCCTAAATCGCCGGGGTCTGGAGACCGTGGAGTTTTATCTGGCCCCTAACCCAGGCGAGGGCTTCAGGCCTCTGGCGCGTACCGCCAGCGGGGGCGAGCTATCACGTATACTTTTGGCTTTACGCGGGCTTACCGCCCGCGAACTGGGGTCGCCAACCTTAATCTTCGACGAGGTGGATGCCGGCATAGGCGGCGATATAGGCCTGGCTGTGGGGCGCAAGCTGGCCGCCCTGGCGCAAAACGCCCAGGTTATCTGCATTACCCACCTGCCGCAGATTGCGGCCTTTGCCAGTTGCCATTTTAAGGTAAGCAAGCAGGTCAGCGGCGGGCGCACCGCCACCCAGCTTACCCGTTTGGATGATGCCGCCCGCTTGGCTGAACTGGCCCGCATGTTGGGTTCGGGGCAAAGCGCGCTCAATCATGCCCAAGACCTGCTGCAAAGCGCGGCTCGCCTTTAGCCCGCCTTTATCAGCTTCCGCAAAGTAATCCCCATTTTTTGGCCCCCTTTTTGCATAACATAGGGGAAACGGAAACCTACGGAGAGCGTTTGCGTTATGACTTTGGCCCCGCAGTGGCGATGCAACTGGGGTGAAAATAAAGGTAGCTATGGATTTTTTCGATAAAAATCTTGCAATTATAGCCCAAGGGCAGCCAGCGTTGGCCGCCCGCCTGCAACAGGCTGCACCCGCGCCGGCGGCAGTGGTGGGGGCCAGTCGTAAGGGGGAGCCTTGCCTGCTAGTTGGGCAAAATCGTCTCACTTCCTCGGTAGACCCGGTAGGTGAGGGCTTAAGCCTGGCCTTAAACGCCCCCGGCGGCCCCTTGGTGGCCTTGGGCTTTGGCCTGGGTTATCATTTGGAGCCGTTGGCCGGCAAGCAGAAAATTATAGTGTGGGAACCCGATCTCGGCCTGTTGCGCGCGGCCTTAAGCGCGCGCGATTATTCCACCTGGCTGGGGCTTTGCTGTGTTGTTACGGAAAAAGAGGAATTGGGTGATATCAGCGGTTACCAGGCGTTTGTGCCGCGGGCCATGCAACGGCTGTATCCCCTGCCGGCCATGGCCTTAGAGCGTTTGCTGCTCATGGCAAAAGACACCCGCGCCCCGCGCCCGCAGGAACCCAGGGTGCTGATAATACCGCCTTTGTTGGGCGGCAGCCTGGAGCCGTCTTATTGGTGTAAAGAAGCCCTGGCCGCCTTGGGCTGCCAGACCCGCATCATACCCATGGATGCGGTTGCCCCGCTCTACCGCTTAGCCAGAGGCCGGGGCAAGCCCTTGCCCTTAGAGCGCCAGGCCAGAGTGCAGGCCCCGCTTATGCGTTTTTTGGGCGAGCTGGCGGTGCTGGAGGCGGAACAATTTTCCCCTGACCTGGTATTGGCGCTGGCTCAGGCGCCCTTAGACCGCCGGGCCATCAGAGAACTGAAGGTAACCGGTAGCAAAGTGGCTTTTTGGTTTGTGGAAGACTTTAGGCAAATGCAATACTTCGTGGAAGTGGCCGCCAGTTATGACTACTTTTTTTATATCCAGGGGCAGGAAATGGAGGCGGAGCTGCGGGCGCTTGGCGCCAACTACAGCTTTTTGCCCATGGCCGCCCATCCGCCGCGCCACCGGCCTTTGGGCCTTAGCCCAGAGGCGCAACAGCGGAAAGGCGCGCCAGTGGGATTTATGGGCGCTGGCTACCCCAACCGGGTACAAATTCTAAGCCGCCTCATAAATGCCGGCCTGCCGCTTAAGGTGTGGGGCACAGACTGGCCCCTTAGCGGCCCGCTGGCTTCCGCCTTGCAGGAAAACCGTTATTTGAACAGCCGGGAAATTGTGGAAATATATAATTCCTGCCCCATTGTGCTTAACCTGCATTCATCGCCGTTAAAAGACACGCCCATTGGCGGGGTGGACTTTGTCAATCCCCGTACTTTTGAAGTGCCGGCCTGCGGGGCCTTTCAACTGGTGGACAATGTGCCTTGTTTATCCGATTTTTTTGTGCCGGAAGAGGACTTGGCCACCTTCCGCAGTGAAGAGGAACTGCTGGAAAAAGCCCTTTATTATTTAGAGCGGCCGGGCCAACGGGCGGCCATGGCGGAAAAGGCCAGGCAAAAGGTGCTGGCCAATCACACCTACTATCACCGCATGGAAAAATTGCTGGATACCTGCCTGGGCCCTTTGCCTGCGGCCAATGTGCCGGAAGAGCCTATTAACTGGATGTTAAACCAGGCCGTTTAATACGGCTAGAACTATGGAAGGAGAGAAAACATGGAAGTTTGGTTGGATCAAAAACTTTTTAACACGGCGCTTAGCGGCGGCAATCTGCAAGACATTTTAGCCGACCTTATCAACAATCACCTGGGCGGCCGGCGCACTCTGCGTGAAGTGAAAATAAACGGCAGCCCTTTTGAGCAGGCGCTGTTGGGCCCGGCCGAGGCGGTGCTGCGCGCCCAGATAAGGCTTTTGGAAGTGGAAACCCAAGATACCAGCGAAGTGGCTCTGCACTTTATGGGCAGCGCCCAAGGCTATTTGCGTACCATTGCCCATTCCAGCGAAAAAGTGGCCGAATTATTCCGCACCAGCGATGAGCGCGAGGCCAGCGAGCACTACCTGCGCACCTTAGACAGTTTGCAGCTTTTCATGCAGGTGTTGTCCACGGCTCGCGATGCCTTGAATCTGGACTTCACCCGTAACCTGCCCGACGGTACCTGGCCGGAAATGCATTTGGAGCGTCTGCTATCTTTGGTAAAGGAAATGCTGGTTGCCCAGGAAGAGGAGGATTGGATTCTCTTGGCCGACCTTTTACAGTACGACTTAGTGGACGCGCTCAACCAATGGCAGGAGATAATTCCCATCATTAACCAGGGGATGAAGTCTTGAGTTGGTTCAATGGATTAAAACGGCTTGGCGAGCTTAGCCGCGAGTATATGGGCCTGGTTAGGCTGAGCGGGCAGGTGTTTCCTTTGCCCGCGGGCAGCGACGAGGAGGCGGAAGAGCGTCAGGCGCTGGCTGTGGAGGATATTTGGGAAAAACGCACCCGCCTGGCCGGCCAGATGCTGCTCTTAAGCCAGCAACTGGCGCCTGCCTGGCAAAACTGGCCCGCCTGCCTGGAAGAGCTTGAGCCGAACGGGCGGCAAGAGGCTTTGGAGGTGTTAGAGCTTATTCGCAAAAACACCCAAGCCGCGGACATGCTGGACAGAGATACGTTGAAGGTTTACCATGGGCTGCTGGATGAAGTTAAAATAGAGCTTATGCAAATAAATCAGAAGGGCCGGGCGCTTAAAGCCTACCGCCCGGCCAGCTTGGTAAGTCCTCAGCACAGTCTGCCCTTCCAGTTGTCGCGCACCACTTAAGGCGCGGGCTACAGGTCGGGGTTAAACTCGCGCCTAAACTCAGAGTCGCGGTGCAGGTCTCTTAAACCCACATACCAGCGCATGCCTTTGGCAAACCTGGCCAGCTCCTCCGGGCTGGCGTCGCGCCGTATCTTGCCCGGGTTGCCGATTATCATGCTTTTAGGCGGCACCTGGGTGTGCATGCCCACTAATGTTCCCGCCGCCACCACGCTTTCATCACCCAGCACACTGCCATCCAGCACAATAGAGCCCATGCCAACCAAAGCCCGGTTGCCAATAGAGCAATGGTGTAAAATGGCGCCATGGCCCACTGTCACCTCTTCGCCAATGACAAGCTGCTCCGCGGGGATAAACGGGTTGGTATGCAGAACCGAGTTATCCTGAATGCTGGTTTTGGCGCCTATTTTTACGGGCACATATTCGCTGCGCAACACCGTGCCATACCATATGCTGACCTCCGGGCCTATCTCAATATCGCCGGCCACCACCGCGCCGGGGGCGATAAAGGCGGAAGGGTGGATACGTGGGGTTTTGCCATTTATGCTAATAATTATGGGTTTCATGGTTTTTCTCCTGTAAAACATAACAGTTGGCATCAAGCCGGTTCGCTACTAATTTGTCTGTTGGCGGTTAGTTTCAACAAACACGCCCTGCGTACGGGCAACTACTTTTCGCCAATAACCCATAATAACAGCCCAGGCCGTCAATTGCATATTTTCAGATAAAGAAAACATAGGCTTATTTTTCTTATTAGTTGATTTGTATTTGACAATTGTGTTAAAAATATTGTATATCAATTATCTCTAGTGTATTTCATGTCAGTTGGCATAACCACAGACGAAGGCAGGAGGAAAACGTTGTGAATCAAAACGTGTATTTTTTTGGTAATAAGCAGGCCGACGGCACCGCCCAAATGCGTGAACTGCTGGGGGGGAAAGGCGCCAACCTGGCGGAAATGACGCGGCTTGGTATTCCGGTCCCTGCCGGTTTCACTATAACTACCCAAGTATGCACATATTTTTACGCAAATAACAAAAAGTATCCCACCCAGCTTAAAAAGGAAGTTGGCCAGGCTTTGGCCAGGGTGGAGCAGGTAATGGGCGCCAAATTTGGCGATGCCAAAAACCCGCTTCTGGTTTCCGTGCGCTCCGGCGCCCGTATTTCCATGCCGGGCATGATGGATACTGTGTTGAACGTTGGCCTTAACGATCAGACGGTGCAGGGCCTGGCCGCCAAAACCCAAAACCAGCGCTTTGCCTACGACGCCTACCGCCGCTTTGTCAATATGTATTCCGATGTGGTGTTGGGCATTAAGCCTCTTAACGATAAAGACCACGACCCCTTTGAGGTTATTTTGGATGCGGTGAAGAAAAGCTGCAAAGTGACCCAGGACACCGATCTGGACGCCAACGCCTTAAAAGAGGTGGTAAAAAGATTTAAAGCCCTGGTGAAGAAGCGCACGGGCAAAGATTTTCCCGATGATCCCATGGAACAGCTTTGGGGCGCCATTGACGCGGTATTTGGCTCCTGGAATATTCCCAGGGCTATTTCTTACCGTAAGCTCAATAATATTCCCGAAGAATGGGGCACCGCGGCCACAGTGCAGTCCATGGTTTTTGGTAACATGGGCAACGACTCGGCCACGGGCGTGGCCTTTACCCGCGACCCCAGCAGCGGCGAAAATTATTTTTTTGGCGAGTTTCTGGTCAATGCCCAGGGCGAAGACGTGGTGGCCGGCATTCGCACCCCCCAACCCATCAACCGCGCTAAAAAGCCGGCCAAGGGGGTGGTTACCATGGAAGATGCCATGCCCAAAATTTATAGCCAGCTTGCCACCCTGCGCAACAAGCTCGAAAAACATTATCATGACATGCAAGATATGGAATTTACTATTCAACAGGGCAAGTTGTGGATGTTGCAAACCAGAAACGGCAAGCGCGCCGCCGCCGCCGCCATCAAAATAGCGGTGGATATGGTGAAGGAAAGGCTTATAACCCGCCAGGAGGCGGTAAAAAGGGTGGAGCCCAGCCAGTTAGACCAGATGCTTCACCCCATGCTGGATCCCAAGGCCGCTAAAACTCGCGTTGCCACGGGCTTGGCCGCCAGCCCCGGGGCGGCGGTGGGCCGGGTGGCCTTTAGCGCCGATGAGGCCAAAGAAATGAGCGCTAAGGGCATGCCGGTTATCTTGGTGCGCATAGAGACCAGCCCGGATGACATCAACGGCATGCACGTGGCTGAAGGCATTTTAACCAGCCGTGGCGGTATGACCAGCCACGCCGCTGTGGTGGCGCGCGGCATGGGCACCTGCTGCGTGGCCGGCAGTTCCGGTATCGACATAGACTATAAAAAAGGCCAGTTCACGGCGAGTGGTCATGTCATAAAACGCGGCGATTTCATAAGCCTGGACGGTGCCAAGGGCGAGGTTTACCTGGGGCAGATAGCCAAGGTGGAAAGCCTGCTTACCCCGGAATACCATACTTTTATGAAATGGGTGGACGAGTTCAGGGTGCTTAAGGTGCGCACTAACGCCGACACCCCCCACGATGCCAAGGTGGCCAGAGGCTTTGGCGCCGAAGGCATTGGCCTGTGTCGTACCGAGCACATGTTTTTTGAAAAAGACCGCATCAACATTGTGCGCGAGATGATATTGGCTGAAGATTCCGAGGGCCGGCAAAATGCCCTGGATAGGTTGCTTCCCATACAGCGCAAAGATTTTATTGGTATCTTCCAGGCTATGGACGGGTTGCCGGTTACCATTCGCACCTTGGATCCGCCGCTGCATGAATTTTTGCCCCATACTAATGAAGAAATAAAGCAACTGGCCGAACTCATGAAAATTAAGCCCGCCCGCCTGCAAAGCAAGCTTAGCCAACTGGCTGAGAGCAACCCCATGCTGGGGCATCGCGGCTGCCGTTTGGGCAATACCTATCCGGAAATTACCGCCATGCAGGCCCGTGCCATTTTCGAAGCGGCCTGCACGGTAAGTAAACAGGGTAAAAAGGTTCTGCCCGAAATAATGATTCCGCTGGTGGGATTTGCCGCGGAACTGAAATTGCAAAAGCAGGTGGTGGAGCAAACAGCGCGGGAGGTTTTAAGCGCGAGCGGGGTTAAAATTGATTATTTAATAGGCACCATGATAGAGTTGCCCAGGGCTTGCCTGACGGCTGATGAAATAGCGGCGCAGGCCCAATTTTTCTCCTTTGGCACCAACGATTTAACCCAAACCTGCCTGGGGGTTAGCCGCGATGATGCTGGCCGCTTCCTGCCTGATTATGTGAGCAAGGGCATTGTGGAAAGCGACCCCTTTGTCAGCATAGACCGCAATGGGGTAGGCCAGCTTATGCAAATGGCGGTGAGTAAGGGCCGTGGGGTGAAGAAAAGTTTGAAGTGCGGCATTTGCGGCGAGCACGGCGGCGACCCCGCCAGTGTGGCTTTTTGCCATGAGCTTAAGCTGGACTATGTAAGCTGCTCGCCTTACCGGGTGCCCATAGCCAGGCTGGCCGCCGCCCAGGCAGCCTTGAATAAAAATAAATAAGAGGGTATGTTAATACCTTCTCCGGTCTTGTGTGCACAGGGCCTTTTAATACGAAGTTAGCCTTAAGGAAGTTGTTATGACAGGAATAAAGGTGGCGGGCACAGGTTATTACGTTCCAGAACAAGTGCTTAGCAACAAGGACTTAGAGCAGAGCCTAAATACCACCGACGAATGGATTGTAAAACGCACCGGCATTAGCGAACGCCGCCTTGCCCGGCCCGACCAGGCCGCCAGTGACCTGGCCCTGGCTGCCGCGGAACAGGCGTTGCAGGCTGCCGGCATTACCGCCCTGGATGTGGATTTCATTATATTTGGAACTATTTCTCCAGATTACGCCTGCCCTTCGGCGGCCTGCTTTTTACAGGCCAAGTTAGGGGCCACTAACGCGGTTTGCTTTGATACCACAGCGGCCTGCTCGGGCTTTATTTTTGCCCTGGAGGTGGGACGGCGCTTTGTGCTAACCGGCGGGAAAAACGTGCTGGTGGTGGCGGCGGAGGTAATGTCGCGCATGCAAGACTGGACTGACCGCGGCAACTGCATTTTGTGGGGCGACGGAGCCGGCGCGGTGCTGCTGCAGCCCAGCTCGGAAAATCCGCAACTGTTGCAGACCTATTTGGCCACTGACGGCGTCAATGGGCAAAACCTTTTAGTGCCCAGCGGAGGCTCGCTTACCACGCCCATTTCCTATGATTCCGTTGATCAGAAAAAGCACACATTGAAAATGATAGATGCGGCCAACACCCTGAAAGTGGCGGTGCAGTTTTTCTATGAGGCTGCGGAAAGTGTAATCACCGCCGCCGGCCTCACTTTTGATGATGTGGATCACTTTATTCCCCACCAGGCCAATGTGCGCTTTATGCAGGCCTTAGCCCGGCGCATGGATGTGAGCATGGACCGTTTCGTCATTACCATTAACAAATACGGCAACATGAGCGCGGCCAGCTGTGTGGTGGCCTTGGCCGAGTCGGTGAGTAACGGCCGCATTAAGCCCGGCCACTTGGTGTGCATGCCGGTATTTGGCGGCGGGCTTACCTGGGGCGCGGCATTAATCCGTTTTTAATGCGGGCATGAAAGTGCCATTTAAAAAACAGGTATTATATTTTAGCAGACACTGTTTTAAACAGTAATTTTTTAGCGAGGAGATTATGGCTGATTATTCCCAAACTGACAACCGTTACTCGGCGCCGGGCCGGGCGGAGGCGGAGCGCGCCTTAGTAAACGGTTATATGATGAAGGTGTATAACTGGATGGCCGCCGGTCTGGCGCTTTCGGCCCTCACCGCCTGGTTGTGCATCAGTTCTTATGAGGTGTTCAGCTATTTTATAGACCTGCGAACCGGCGGGCCCACTGGCCTTTTTTGGGTGTGTTTAGTGGCTGAACTGGCTTTAGTATTCATTGTAAGCGCGCGTATCCAAAAAATGCAGGTGGGCACAGCGGCGGTGCTGTTTATGGTTTATGCCGCGCTCAACGGTTTTACCCTGTCGCCGCTGCTTATGGCCTACACCGCGGCTTCGGTAACCAAGGCCTTTACCCTGGCCTGTGTAACTTTTGTGGCCGCCAGCGCCTATGGTCACCTTACCAAGCGCGACCTTACCTCTTTGGGCTCTTTCATGTTCATGGGGCTCATTGGCATTATTCTGGCCACCGTAGTCAATATTTTTCTGCGTTCGCCAATGGTGGACTTTATAGTGAGCTATTTAGGGGTGGTGATATTTATTGGCCTTACCGCCTTTGACACCCAAAAACTGCGCGGCATGTTAAGCCAGGCGGCCAACGAGGTAACTGTTTCCAAGATGGCCATCTTTGGCGCGCTTACTCTGTATCTGGACTTTATCAACCTGTTCATTATGTTGCTGCGCATTGTGGGTGACAGGCGCTAGTTAATACCTTTACGATGAAAACGGGAGGCTTTTTAAGCCTCCCGTTTTTATTTGGCGCCGTATGAGGTGGTGCTTTAAGCCGCTGTTTATTCATAAGTTATTGCAAGCGGGAAGCAGGGCTTGGCGCTTACAACAATCAGGCACTCTCCGCTTTCGCGCGGATAACAGCCGCGGCCAAAGCAAAGCGACGGCTTGCTATAACACCATTTATTCTTTATCCAATAAAAAGGCTGGAATTGCTTTTGTTTTCCGGCACCACCCTAATGCCTTTGCTCTCTTGCAGGGGGCATAAATTCTGGCATACCCCACAGCCCACACATAGCCGCGGGTTAACAGAGGGCCTTTGCACATGCTGATAAAGACGTAACTCCTGGCCAGGCTGCAAGTTGCCCGGTGGCGCGGCGGCCAGGCTTAAACGGCTGTCCGCCGCGCCCGCCACTGTGCGCCAGTTGTCGCCTTCATGGCGCAGCCTGGCCCGTACATCGCGCGGCAGACTGGTGGGCAAATTTGCGGACATGATTAAGGCGCCATCTGGTTCCACCGCGGCTACAGCCAGCCAGTCGGTCAAAGGTAAATAGGCATCGGTTACAGTGATGGCCTTGGGGCTTACCGGGCAATTTTCTTCGCACACCAGGCAAGGCCTGCCATAGGCCCAGGGCAGGCAAAGGTTTTTGTCCACCGAGGCCAGGCCCAGGCGTAGACTCTCCTGTCCCTCTTGGCCCAGGCGCATGGCCAGGCTGAAAGGGCTGATGGCCGCGGAGGGGCACACCTGGCCGCATAAATTGCAGTTAAGGCGGCAGGCGCCAGCGTTGAAGTTTAGAGTGGGGGTTAGATAATTTTCCACCCCATGCAGTAGAGACATGGGTTGGAGTACATTGCCAGGGCAAATGGCAATACACTGGCCGCAGCGCAAGCAGCGGGCCAGGAAATCCGCCTCATGCAGCGCACCTGGCGGGCGCAGGAGGGCGGCGGCGGGTTTGGCCATAGCGCCGGCCACGCCCACAAAGCCCACGGCCAGGGCGCTTAGGGCCAGACGGCGCGAAGGGTTGATAGCTTGTGCGGGCGCGCCCGCCCGTGAACTATAGGTAAGGGCGTTGCTTGGGCAGGCGGACAGGCAATTAAGGCAGGTAAGGCATTCGCCGCTTGCTAAATCCGCTTGCGGGTTGGCTGCGCCCTGGCATTGGCTTTGGCACTGCCGGCAACTAACACAGGCATCTTCAATCAGGGCCGGCCGCCAGAAGGCCAAGCGGCCTATTATGCCCAACAGCGCTCCCAGAGGGCACAGATAGCGGCAGAAAAAACGCGGCCGCCACAAGTTGGCCAGTAAAATGAGAAGCAGGGTTATGGCCAGGGGGGCTGCCTCCTGATAATGGCGTGCGGCATTAGCCAGAGGTTGGAAGGCCAGGGTGTAACCGCGTTGCAGAAGGGGTATGGGGTCTAAAAATATGAGATACTGGCCGGCCAGGGCGGCCGCGATAAACAGTGCCAGCACATAATATTTAATTTTTTGCGCGGGATGGTAGCGGTTTAATTCCAGTTGCCTGCCCGGGCTTTTTTTGCGCAAGCCAAGCCAACTTATAAAATGGTTGATAGCACCCAGGGGGCAAACAAAACCGCAGAAGGCCCGGCCCCACAAAAACGCGCTTAAAAGGGTGATAAGGGCGAGCAGCATGGCCCCGTGGATAACCAGGCTGCTAGACCAAACCCCCAACATGGCCAGTGGGTCCAGGTTTAAAAACAGGTTAACCGGCCAGCCGCTGAGCTGCCACCAGTTATGGCCTTCGTTAAGCACAAAGCCCAGCCATAGAAAAAGCAGCAGAAAAAAGGCCTGGCTCAGGCGGCGGGCCAATAGCGGAGTCATAGACTCATCTCCCGTGGGTTCAGGCCGATTATATCGAGCGTGCCTAACCCAGCGGCCTGGCACAAGTTTAAGTATTCCACCTGTTGGGCGCGCAGGCCAAGCAGGGATACCGCGGCCGCATCGGCGGCTATGGGGTCAACGCCAACGATCATGGTCTGAGTATCGGCCAGATCATCCAGGCTGCCGCCGGTGGGGCCATTATGCATCATGGTTTGCACGCCATCCACCACGCTTAGGGTAGGGCGCACCAGCATGGCCAGTTCCAGCACAATTTGATGTATGTCTTGATGAAATACTCCGCGGCGGCCGCCCAGCACCCCATACCAGTTTTTAATACCCATGGTGGCTTTGGCCCTTATGTGGTCTTTCACCGGGGCCAGGCCAATTACTTTATTTACGCCAGTAAGCGCGCCTAACATAACCGGCCAATCGCGTATAAGGCGGCCGCCCGGCAGGGTTAGTTGAGCAAAGTCGCGCGGGCCGGGCAGCAAAAGCTCCGCTCCGTTTTTTTGGCAGGCGGATGCCAGGCCGTTTAGACTGAAGCAGGTGGCCGGATCGGATATAGGATTATCGCTAACTAAGATGCGCTCCGCTCCGGCCTGGCGGCATAGCTGTATCATGGCGGCCAAAAGGTCGGGGTGGGTGGTGGCGCCTATTTCCGGCGGCGAGGCGAAGCCGGCGTTTACCTTGAGCAACACCCGGTCTTGGGGGGCAATAAAGCGGCTCAGGCCGCCTAATTCCTGCAAACAAGCGCCAAGCAACTTGGCGCGGTCTCGCCCGTGGGCAATTGCCAGCTTGGGCCCAGGGGTGGCAACGCTAAAATCAAAATTTCGCACCAGCGCGCCTTTCGGGGAGGGAGCGCCGGTTTCATGAAAAGCCAGGCCCAGTGTCGCCAAGCCAGCGGTGCCCGCGGCCAGTTTTACGGTTTTCAAAAATTGGCGGCGGCTGCTTGGCATGGCGCGACAGACTGCATTATTGGCCGCTTGAGCGCAGCCTGCCCCATAGGGTTTGCTCTTCATCCATCAGACCGGGCAATGGTTCTTCCATCACCGCCCGCTGCATGGCCTGCGGGCTGGGGTGAATGAGCTGGTTGCCGACTATGCTTGCAGGCAAAAGACTGAGCGCATCGCGGTTAGTGGTGGCGTAGAAAGTGTCGTGAGTCAGGCGGGCGCAAATATCCGGGCGGAAGATGAAGCTCAAAAACTCATAGGCCTCTTCCACATTTTTGGCCTGGGTTGGTATAAAAAAGCCATCAAACCACAAAATAGTGCCTTCCTTGGGCTCTATTACCCGCAGGTCGGGGTTGGCCTGCATGGCCTCAATAATAGAGCCGTTCCAGGTTACCGCCACCCCCACGGTGCCATCTAAAAGTTCGGCCATGGAGTTGGTGGTGATGACAGTGTCGTCGGTTATGAGCTCTTCCAGTTTTTCCATAACCAGCTGCCAGTGATCTCTGTTTTGGTCATTGGGCGAATAGCCTAAAGAAAGCAGGGTAAAGCTGAAGACGCTGCGCAAATCATCTGGTATAAGCAGGCGCCCCGCAAGCTTGGCCTTCCATAGGTCGGCAAAGCTTGTTATTTGGGCGGGATCTATTATTTTGGGGTTAACCGCGATTAACATGCTGCCCCACATATAGGGAATCATGTATTTCATCTCAGGGTCCAGCAGGGAGGTTCTAATTAATAAGTTCAGGCTTTTCCAGTAGGGAAATTTCGCCCGGTCAATCTCCTTGGCCAGGCCCAGGTCTTTTAATTGTTGAAAAACGAAAGAGGGGCTGCATTCCACCAGGTCGAAGCGGTCGGGATTTTGCGACAGGCGTTGTAATAAAACGTCTTCGTTGGAGAAGAACAACACATGAACTTTTATGCCGGTTTCTTTTTGAAATTCGCTGAAAACCCATTCGGGAAAGGCCTCTGCCCACATATGCAGGTTTAGGGAACGGGCGCCGGCCGGGTTGGGGGCCGCTACGGTGATCAGCGCAAAAATAAAGAAAACCGCACGGTAAAGCATATATTGCACCTTTATTTTAAGTCTACACAAATTATATAGATATTTTCAATACGGGCAATGAGCGGCGCGGCATAAGCCTTTCCGCGTGGTTATGTATCCCCGCATAATAAACATGAGCTTGGCAACCAGCTCAATGGCCAGTGAGCCTTTTTATTTTTTCAATAATAATTTTTTCATCAATGGGCTTGGCGGCATGATCGTTCATGCCGCTGGCCAGGCTCTTTTCCACATCTTCTTTGAAGGCGTTGGCCGTCATGGCAATTATGGGAATGGTTTGCGCCCTGGGATGGCCAGAGGCCCTGATGGCGCGGGTGGCTTCGTAGCCATCCATTTCCGGCATTTGTATATCCATGACAATGATATGATATTTTTCGGGGTTATGGGTAAACATGCGTACCGCCTCCAGCCCGTTGGTGGCGGTGTCTATATTTATTTTTGTGCGCTTCAATAATGAGATGAAGATAAAGCGGTTGATATATATGTCTTCTACTAAAAGCAGATTGAGGTCGGAAAAGTCGGGCGCCGGCTCTTTGCTCTTGGGGGCCGGCTCCGCCGGCGCCACCAGATTGCTGGCCGCAAGGGCAAGGGCGTTGGCCAATGACGCCGGGTACAAAGGCTTAGCCACATATCTATAGACTCCGGCCTGGTGCGCGTCGGCTTCAAATTGCACCCATTCCACCAAAGAGGTTAGCACTGTCACCCGGCCGGGGCCCATTTGCTCATTAAGCAAGCCGGCCAGGCTGGCGGCTTGGGGCCAGCCTACATCAACAAAGGCCGTGTGGTAGGGCGTTCCTTCATCTTGCGCAAGCTTAATGCGCGTGCAGGCCTCATCCTGGTTGTGCGTCAGATCGTAGCTGAAGTTAAGCTGTTGCGCCAGCTCGCGGAAAGAGTTTTGGGTTGCGCTATCTTCTGATACTAGAAGCAGCTTTAACGTGCCAGGTGGGTTTGGCTCCACCTTGGGGTTGTGAATGCCCAACTCAATTTCAAACATGAAGCGCGAGCCTTGGCCGGGAGATGACTCCACCCAAATTTTGCCGTTCATCTTACCAACTATGGTTTTGGATATGGCCAACCCCAGCCCGCTGCCACCGAAGCGGCGGCTGATGCTGCCGTCGGCCTGTTCAAAGGGGTTGAACAGGCGTTCTATTTGCTCCGCGCTCATGCCAATGCCTGTATCAGTGATGGCAAAGCGCAGCCTTCTTTGCGTTCCCATAGCGGCTATCTCATCTACCGCAAGCTCAATGCTGCCGCCCTCTTCGGTAAATTTGGCCGCGTTAGACAGCAGGTTGGCCACCACCTGGGAAAGCCTGAGCGCATCGCCCTCATAGTGGGTATGCATGTTATAGCCAACAACCATTTTCAGGCTTTGCCGCTTTTGCTGAGTTTTTTCCAGCAGCAGGCTGCAAGTCTTCAACAGCATGCGCTCCATGCTGAAAGGCGCGCTGTCCAGTTCGAACTTGCCGGCTTCAATTTTGGACATGTCCAGAATATCGTTGATGAGTGAAAGCAAATGATTTGACGATAACGCAATGGTGTTAAGGTAATGCTTAAGCTTTTCCGCATCATCGCTGCCTTCAGCCACTTTGGTCATGCCTATTATGGCGTTCATGGGGGTACGCATTTCATGGCTCATGCGTGAGAGAAAGTCGCTTTTGGCGCGGTTGGCCTGCTGCAGTTCGCTGGTGCGCTGAGCCACTATGGATTCGAGATTTTTGCTCATGCGCTGGTTTTTCAGCATAAGCATGAAGGCCGTGGCAAAGCCTATGATCAAAAGCACAATGGCAATAAGCAAGTATGGCATTATGTCGCGCAATATTTTGCTGTTGTAGTCGAACACTTTGCTCTTCCAGCGTTCCGTTATGCCTTTCATGTCAATATAGCTTTGCGCTTTGCTTACAATGGAGCGCAGTTCGGTCTGGCTTTTATTAAAGCCGAACATGGAATAATAAGGATAGTTAAAAACGATGTTGGCTTTGAAACCTGGTTTTTCCAAGTAGTTGGTAAGGTTCAGAAGCTGGTTTTGCGAGGCCATTAAAAGGTCAATCTCGCCATTTTCCAGGGAGTTGAAAGCATGTTCAATAGAGCTGCAGGTAACCGTATTGGCGCTATCTGGAAACCATTGCCTGAAAACTTCACTGTTGACGTAGCCCTCCACCAGGCCCACCCGCGCTGAGAGAACCTGATTTATTTCCAGATCGGGAAAATCAGCCCTACTGAGCAAAGCATAATTATCAGTGCTGTAGGCCTCATCGGTCCATAGAAACCTGCCCTCGCGCGAAGGCGAGCGCACCAGTTCAGAGACCAGGGCAATACGTCCGCCCTCCAACTGCTCCAAAAGCCCCATCCAGGTGACTTCGGGCGTATTGGCTATTTTAAATTTGAGACCGCTTAAGAGTTCAACCTGGCGCAGCACATCCAAGGCCACGCCCTGGAACTCCATGTCTTTGCCGTTATAGAAGGCCAGGGGATAGTTGTCGTTTTCAACGGCAATTGGTATGGCGGTATCATCAGAGTTGTGGCGCATAATATATTCTATTTCTTGCGCGCTGAGAAAATTTGTCAATTTGTGGGAGTAATAACTATTGGCTCCTTTATTGTACATGTCAGCCAACTCAGCCAACCCGCCATTATCCAGATATTTTTGCATTACCGCAATAATCGGCGCCAGCTCGCGGTTGGCTGTGGCCATGGATACCGGCGATAAAATAAGCGGAAAATAGTCTATGGCCTTTACCATTTCACAGTTATCGAAGATGGCTTCCAAGGTGTTTTCGTCGATAAACGCATCAATTTGGCCACTTTCGAAAAGCCCGGGAAGGGCGGCATCATCCGCATTAATGGCGGTAAAAGGCAGATCCCAGGTGTTTTTCACCCAGCCATGCAAGGTGCTGCCTTTCAGAAAAGCGCAGCGTATGGGGCGGGTTTTGGCAATATCGCGAAGAGGCTCGGCATATTTGTTAACAAATATTTTGCCGGTTCTCTGAATGATGGGCTCGGTCATAATATATTGCCGCAGGCGTTCCGGGGTGGGGGTTAGTTCGCCTGTAAAGTCCACCTGCTGGTCATTCAGCTTTTGCACCAGCTCATCCCAACTGCACACATACGGGGTAAAGGTAATATCGAATAATTGCGATAAACGCTCGCACAGCAGGCGGGCAAAGCCATCCAGTTGGCCCTGGCGGGACGATACAAAGGCCTCGGTGGATACGTTGACCCCATAGAGCAGGCATTCGCGGCTTTGCTTTAAAGCTTCAATGGCTTTTATTTCTTCAGCTGTTATACCGGGGATGTCTTGATAGCGCGTAAATGTGGGGGCTGCGGAACTGGGCTTTTGCGGCTCTGAAGAGCAAGCGGCCAGCGAAAATGCCAGTAACGCAAGTATGGCCAGCAAAAGTTTAATTGTGATAGGGCTGCCGCGCACTATGCTTGCTTTCAGTTGTCTATTAACTACCAACCGCTGTCAGATATTGAAAAGTTACATTAAAATACATAATTTTCCATATGTTGTCGGTAAAATATTAGTGTACTTGCAAGGGTTGACCGAGACGTGGAGAATAATGCATAAATTTCATGCAATTGTCTGAGATCGGTCTTTTCCGCCGCCAATTGGGCGCATTTTTGCGGCCGGGAACGGATATGAACAAAATGAGTTTGAAAAACACTGCCGCCCAACGCTTATTCGTAGCGCTGAACCTGTCTGATAAAGCCCGCGCACGCCTTGAGGCGCTGCCCAAGCCCGTGCCCGGCCTGCGTTGGTTAAGCGGGGCTAACCTGCACCTTACCTTGCGCTTTCTCGGCCAGGCCAGTGCGCCTTGCATAATAGAGGCGCTTAAGGCGGTGCGGGCTGAGCGGTTTTATTTGCGCATTCAGGGGCTGGGCTTGTTCCAGCGATGCGGGCGGGTAATTGTATGGGCCGGGGTTGCGCCTAGCGTGGGGTTGTTTACGCTTAAAAGCCAGATAGACCGGGCCTTGTTGGAGGGGGCTGGGTTGGCCCCGGAGGCAGTGAATTTTACCCCGCACATAACCTTAGCCAGGGGCAAAACCCCAGGCAGCGCCGCTATGCGGGCCTTGCTGGTGAATGCCGGGCAGGAGCTCGACAGCCAATACCTGGTAACCTCTTTTATGCTATTTAGTAGCCTGCTCAAACCTGGCGGGGCGAAACACCTGGTTGAGCAAGAGTATTTACTGGCCTAACTGGTGGAGTTAGCGCGGCTATGGTTATAGAGGGTGTTGACGCAATTAAGGCAAGCCAGTCTAGCCGTGCTCGTGAATGCCATTGTGTCATCAGTTTTGGCAACAATTGTGAATAATCATTTAATTTTCCAACCATCTTTATCTGAATTATAAAGAGCGTCCATAATATCTGACGGCGGTTTCATTAATGATGGCGCTAGATAATGCCGCAGCTCGTGCCGTATGGGCTGATATTAAACGAAAAATAGAACATTGAGACAGCATTGCAATTTTGTGGCTATAATTGTTGCTTTTGTTGGGTTATTTGTTAGCATTAATTGCCTGGTGCAAGGTGGAGTTAATTTTTGTTTGGTGCAATATTAACCTCGTGAAATACCAGCTTTTTATTCTACTGTTGGCCGTGGAATTAGCTTGGTGGCCAGCTACAGGTTAGCCTTGCAGGCTGGCAATGTGCCAAAAAAATGAGAAGTATTGAAATAAGCATGGTATATTTTTATTAAAAAGCCGGCTATGCCGTCTCGATCAGGATACATTGGGTCGGGCTAGCCCGTATACCCAGCGGATCGGATAACGCCAGCTTAAGTTTATGCAAGACCTGAGGGGAACCCCAATATGAACAAGCCGCCGCGCATGCGGAAGACTGCCACCCGGCCTCCCGTAAAAAGTAATAACCAGTCAAAGCGTTCCAGCCCACCCGTTCTAGACTCCGAAAATATGTTGAGAGTTTTGAAAAATATGCTGAATGAGATAGATGCCTATGTACACGTCACTGATATGGAGACCGACGAGATCCTCTTTATTAACCGTAAAATGAAAGAGACCTTTGGTATAGATTATGACACCAAAGGCAATGTTTGCTGGCAGGTCATTCAAAAGGGCATGAGCGGGCGCTGCCCCTTTTGCCCGCTGGATAAGCTGGAAAAAGATCCTGACACGCCGGTTGTTTGGGAGGAGGTAAACACCACAACTGGGCGTTATTACAGAAATGTGGACAGCGTCATTGAGTGGGTGGACGGCAAAAGAGTGCATATGCAATATGCCATTGACATCACCGAGGCCAGAGCCATGCAGATGGAAGCGGACAAGGCGCAGGAGGTGCTTAAAAATATTTTAGACGCCATGGATGCCTTTGTGTACGTTTCTGATATGGCCACCGATGAAATCCTGTTCATTAATAAGCAAATGAAAGAGGGCTTTGGTTTGGATGACAGTGTGGTGGGCCAAATTTGCTGGCGGGTGCTACAAGAGGGGTTTACGGAAAAATGTTCTTTCTGCCCTATTTATAAGCTGGAGCATAACCCCGATGTTCCAGTGGTGTGGGAGGAACACAATACTGTAACCAAGCGCTACCACAGAAATGTGGATAGCATTATTGAATGGACGGACGGTAAAAAAGTGCATATGCAGCATTCCTCCGACATCACCGACATATTGAAGGCCCAGGGTGAAACCCAGGCCATCCGCGAACGCCTGGAAATAGCCCTTACCTCCTCCCTGGCCGGCGTTTGGGAAATAGACTTTGCCGCCGGCCAGCTAAACTATGACGCCATGTGCGCCAGGCATTTTGGCCTGGATGTGGATAAGAATACTATGAGCATTAGCGAGCTTGTGGAACATTTGCAAAAAATCGTACTGGAGGTGTCTGGAGCGGACGCGATAGCCGCTCTGCGCGCTAATGAACCTTATGCTGATAATCCCCGCGATTTTCGTCTCAAGTTTGCCGACGGCAGCGAGCGTTACGTTCGCAATTTTGGCAACACCATTCGCGACAGCCGAGAAGCGGTGCTTAGGGATATTGGCATGTGCATAGACATTACCGCGCAGGTAAATATGGAAAACGATTTAAAGGCGGCCAAAGAGGCGGCGGAAAAGGCAAATCGGGCCAAAAGCCACTTCCTTTCTAACATGTCGCACGAAATACGCACCCCCATGAACGCCATTATTGGCATGATCGAGCTTTTGCTGGACGAGAACCCTAACGAGCGACAACGGCGCTATCTGGAAGACATAAAGACGTCGTCTGGCGCCTTGCTGGGCATTATTAATGATATTTTGGATCTGTCCAAAATTGAGGCGGGGCGCCTGCAGCTGTTGTCTGTTGATTATAGTCTGCCCAGCCTGCTACGCAACATGGAATCCATGTTTTCTTTTGCCGCCGAGTCCAAGGGCATATATTTTACACTGGATGTGCAAGGGCAAATACCCGTCTGCCTCTATGGCGACGATATCCGCATGCGCCAGGTACTGATAAACCTTATTGGCAACGCGATTAAGTTTACCAAGCGAGGCGGGGTTACCATGACGGTGGCGGCGGATGACGATAAGCTTTATTTTGAAATCCGCGATACCGGTATTGGCATGAAGCAGGAAGACATTCCCGGGATTTTTAGAATCTTCAACCAGGTGGACATGGAGCACAACCGCAAAATAGCGGGTACTGGTCTGGGTCTGCCCATAACCAAAAGCCTGGTGATGATGATGGATGGGCAAATGCGGGTGGAAAGCCGATATGGCCAGGGTACGGTGTTTTATCTGCAGTTCCCTCTTATTTTGGGCGATGAGCAGAAGATGATGGACAGCATTGGCGAGTTTCAGCCTATTTTCGCCCCGGAAGCTAAAATACTGGTAGTGGATGACAATGAGGTCAACTTGAATGTGGCCTCAGGCCTGCTGCGCCTTTCCGGCATTATCTGCGATACCGCTTATAGCGGGCCTGAGGCCATAGCGAAAATTGCGGACCACAAATACGATATTGTTTTCATGGACCACATGATGCCGGAGATGGACGGGGCGGAAACCACGCGCAAGCTACGAAAAATATACGACACGAACGAATTGATCATCATTGCCCTTACGGCCAATGCCGTTGGTGGGATGAAAGAGCTTTTGCTTGGCGCTGGCATGAACGATTATCTTTCCAAGCCCATAGACAAAGGCCTGCTTAATCAAGTATTGCGCAAGTGGCTGCCCTCCGCCAAGGTGCAAGAAGGCGCGGCGCCGGTTTTGTCCCAAAATACTGGGCCAGAGTTTTTGCCGTTGCTGGCGCGCACGGCGCTTATTGAAGGTGTCGATGTGGGGCTGGGGCTGGAGCGTATAGGCGGGCTGCAGGACGTTTACGCCACCTCACTTAATATTTTGACCAGGAGGTTGCCTGAAGTAATAAGCAAGCTAACTCGTTTTCTGCAACACTCCGATTTAAAAGGTTTCGCCATTGAGGTGCATGGCCTGAAGGGCTCGCTCAACAACATTGGCGCCAGCAGTCTGGCGGCCAGGGCCGCTGAATTAGAAGGCAGCTCTAAAGGAGAAGATCTGCTCTTTTGCCAGGAAAGACTGCCAGGACTGATCGCGGCTTTGGCCAGTTTACACCAGCAGTTGACAGAGGCTATTGCCATTAGCCAGCCAGCCGGGGACTATATCGACAGGGGTAATCAGGATGCGCTGATTGCTCAACTGTCTTTGGTGCGCGAACTGCTGGATGGCTTTGAGGGCGATGAGGCGCTCACTATTTTGCAGGATTTGCGACAATATGATTACGGCGGCATGTTAAACCGGGGTTTAGTCAAGTTGGCCGGGCTGACCGAGGAGTTCCAGTACGACCAGGCGATTGCCCTTATCGACGAGTTGCAGAAGTAGCCCTTACGCTTTGGCCCGGGTATGAGGTAATAATTCGGCAGGTTGAAACGGTAGCCGCCGATGAGTATATTAGGAGCGGTTATAGGAAGGCGGTAAAATGGACGGCAAAAAGCCTCGATATATTATGCACCGGCTCATGAACTACCCGGAGCTTGATGCGTTCAGTGCCCATAAGAAGGCTGGCTCAGACAGCATTTATTTTGATTTGCTTACTGAGTTTATGGCCACAGCACCCAATATAGTGGCTGAGCTGAAAGCGCCGCGCAATAACCAGGAGCTGCTTATCTTTTTAGGAAGAATCAATGCGCTGCAAAAACTTCTGCTGGCGGTTGGCTCTCCTACTTTAATGTGGCTGGCGGAAAAGGCCATCGAGGCAGCCAAATCAGGAAATGATGTTAAATGCGAAGACGAAATATTCACACTGTCGTCCAGGCTGCAAGGCTTGTGCGTCAAGTTGGATGAAGCTAAGGTAGATGCGACCAGCGGGGGCAAGATCCATCCCCCTTCGTTCACGCAAGCTGCGGCTTCACCGCCCAAGAAGGCAGTGCGCCCTCAAGCCCCTATTAAGGCCGAGCTTTTTGAAAAGCTTAATACATTGGTGGAAAACTTCGAGCGTGATGACGCATTGAAAATGTTACGCTCGTTGCTGGGTTTCACCTTTAGCCGTGCCATTGATCCGATATTGTTTTCCATTTTCAAAGACCTCACCCACTTTGATTACGACGACGCTTTGGCCCACTGCCAGCGTTTGCTGGAGATTGCCCGCGACGGAGAGGGGGGAACCGCCGCTGTTGTCAAAAAGAAAATTTTAGCCATTGACGATGTGCCGGATGTGCTCAATACGGTTAAGGCGGTATTAAAAGACAGCTATGCGGTCTATGGGGTAACCAACCATATGGCCGCGCTTAAATTTCTTACCAGCAATGTGGTGGACCTTATTCTGCTGGATATTGAAATGCCGGACATGAACGGCTTTGCCCTTTTGGGCATTATTCGCAAAATAAAGGCTTACGAAAACACCCCAGTTGTTTTTTTGACCGGCAATGTAAGCGTGGAAAATGTACACAAGGCCCATGACGCTGGCGGCAATGACTTTGTGCGCAAACCTATAGAAGCATCAGTGCTTCTGGCCAAGATAGGTAAACTCTGCGGCTGATTTTGATTGGCCCTTAGCGGCGGTATTGCACGCCCAGCACCAGGGCTCTATACCCGCGTCAGTACCCAGTTGGCCATGCGGCGCACCTGTTCGTTTTCATCGTGCAGAGCCGCCTCAATGTACGGGCGGTAACTTTTTTTATAGCAGTTGCACATTGCGTTAAGGGCGTTGCTCTTCCACTTCCATAGGTTTTTTTTGCCAATATACCAAAAGCGCGGTTGCAGGCAGGCTAACAGTTCACTATAGGGCATGGCCACAATTTTTTCTGGCGCAATAAGCTCGGCCAATGCGGCCAGGCCAGGGAATTCCAACTCATGACTCCAGGCTTTTTTATTAAATGGGCAAGCGTCTTGGCAGGCATCGCAGCCGTAGAGCCAAGCTTGCGTTTTACTGGCGTAAATGTCGGTGCTTAAGTCCCAGCCTTCCCAGGCGTTGATGCAAGCTATGCACGAGTTACGATTCATCGTGTAGGGGGCGTTAAGCGAGCCGGTGGGACAGGCCTTTACGCACAAACCGCAAGCTGGCGGGCATGGTTTTAACTGAGCCCCACCGTGCAGCTCCAATTTTTGATTAATAAGCCAGGCCTCCAAATATACCCATGAGCCATGATTGGTATAAAAAAAGTTGTTTTTGCGCACTAACCCCAAACCAGCCTCTTGGGCCGCCCAGCGCAGGGCGGTGATGCCATAGTTGCGTTCGGTGGCGGTTTGCAGGCCAAGGCCTTGCATGAATTCTTCCAAGGCAACGCTGTCTTTGTAGTCGGCATTATCGGGCTCGCGGCGTGAATCGGTTAAATAATACTTGCCAATCAAATCGCGTAAGTTAGTGGGGATGTTGTATTTGCCGTAGCGGCGAGCGGCAACTACCACCGCTTTGGCCCAGGGATAGTTTTGGTTAGGCTGGGCAAAAGGCAAAAACGCCTCATAATGAGGCTTGGTTTCAGGAAACAGGGCCATGCGCTGCTGTAGCTTTTGCGCATAGCCGCGCATTTTAGCCACATCCACAATGCCGCAAGCATCATAGCCCAACCTCAGCGCCTTTTGTTTTATGGATAATGCCATGGCCTCACTCATGATAAACCCTCCTGTTTTGCAAGTCTGGTCGGAACGCTGAAATTTAGGGTGCTGTTAAAATTACAACATTGGAGGCCGCATTTGGCAGGCAGGCCTTCACTTCCCGCAAAAAGGCATGCGCTTCTTGCTCCGCAAAAAACACATCTCCCACAATAAAGTTTTTTACAGCGTTTGGCTGCGGATAACTGCCGGCCGGCAAAACCAGCGGTTTGCCGCAAAGTTATTTTAATGGCGCTTTTGTTATAGGGCCTAATTTGCGGGCACGGCATAGCCGCAAGCTGGTAGTGCCAGGTACCGGTACTAAAGCTGGCCATGGGTTTGCCGTTCACGTTTAAGGCCTCTTTGGCGTGCGCCCCCGCAGCCCACAACACAAGCAGCAAAATCGGGGCCACGGCGCTTTTGGTATACGGCATAGCTATTCCATTACTTCTTTAAATGGGGTAGAGTTGTTTTACGCGCGTTAAAACATGTATTTGCTTTGGCATTTAAAATGTTACCATAGTTTTAGGCCATGGGGGAAGATGGTAGTGGCATAAAGGAAAGAATGGGCCGTTTAATAAAAATATTTTTACTGTTAGCCGCGGCTGTGGCCCTGCTGGCCTTGTTTTGCATAAGCTCTTGCGCGTCTCTGCCCTTCCACCCCAGCCGGGAGCTAACGGCCACGCCCAGTGCCATTAATCTGCCCTATGAGAATGTGCTGTTGGCCACCAGCGACAACCAGACCCTGGCCGGCTGGTTTATTCCGGCAAAGGATAACCATGCCGGGCTCACCCTACTTTTCTTTCATGGCAACGCGGGCAACATTTCCCATCGTCTGGATTCCATCGCCATTTTCCATGGCCTGGGTCTGTCGGTATTCATCATAGACTATCGCGGTTTTGGCGGCAGCACGGGCAGCCCGTCGGTAAAGGGCACTTTGCTGGATGCGCAAGCCGCCTGGAATTGGCTGCTTACCCACAAGGGGCTTAGCCCCGGGCAGATAATAATTTTCGGGCGCTCTTTGGGCGGCGGGGTGGCGGCGGCGTTGGCCGCCCAGGTAAGGCCACGCGGCCTTATCCTGGAGTCTACCTTTACCTCTTTGTACGCGGTGGCCAAAGACCTGTATCCCTGGCTGCCGGTAGGCCTTTTTTTACCAGAGGACTACGATACCCAGGGCGCGCTTGAAAATTTGCGTGTGCCTCTTTTGGTGGTGCACAGCCCTGACGACGAGGTGGTTAGTTACAGCCAAGGTAGGAGCTTATATGACAACTACCAGGGTTCTAAACAGTTGCTGGAACTGCGCGGGCCGCATAACTCCGGCTTTATGGCAAGCGGCAATTATGTGCCAGGGTTGCAACTTTTTTTACGAAGTCTTGCGCCTAGGGCAAGCGGCGGTTAAGCAAAACGGTGCTTCAGGCTTGATAAAATGAGATCAATAAAAAACCCGCCCCGGCCGGGGCGGGTTTCGCTGTTTTGGGCGCTTACTAGCGGCCAAGCTCTTTCATGGCTTCGGGATATTTGTTGGCAGCCGCTTTTTCTATCCAGTATTTATAGGCGGCCATGTCGGGCTTTATGGTGGTATTGTCGTGCTCATGGGGATACAGCCTGGGGTTGTTGTGCAACGTTACCCCATTGCGGTATATCTGGGCCAAGGCGTATTGGGCCGCGGGATATTTTTCCGCATAGCGCTTAAGCAGTTCCAAGCCCTCCTCATCGCCGTTGGCCGCGGCTCTGGCCACCCAGCAAACCGACATGTCCATGTTTTTAGTTATGCCTTCGCCTATCTGATAAGAAATGCCAAGGTTATACTGGGCATCGTCATTGCCTTGCTGAGCGGCTTTCAAATACCAGGCGTTTGCCTCTTCATGGTTAGTGGGAACTCCACGGCCAAAATCGTACATGGTGGCCAGCAGGTACTGGGCATTGGGGTTGCCGGCCTCGGCCGCTGGCTTTATTAAAGTGAGCGCCTTGGCAAAGTCCTTGTTGTTGAAAGCCTTCTGTCCTTGCAGGTATTTGTCCAGCATTACCGAACGGTTTTCATCTTTGCCAAGCTCGCAGCCCGCTTTGCCGACGGCCGCATAACTATAGCCGCTAGACGTAAGGGCACATATAACAAAAGCCAATAAAAGTAATATCGCTGTCCTTTTCATGCCATCTCCTGATTGGGGGTTAAAATATCGAGCAAGTTAAAGTGCTCGCTTTGTATAACAACACTATCCATAGTCGTCAAGATGCCGCCTGTCGCCGGGTTATTGGCGGCGGATATTGCCAGATTCTAGGCTGGAGCCCTGTTCTCCGTCTAATAAATGCTGTCCGGATAAAAGTAGGCCTTGGCGTTTTCCTCGGTAACAAGCTCAGAGGGTATGGTTACCCGCGTTGGGTAAACTTTCCCTTCCAGCAAATGGCCCACCGCCATTTTTATGCCATCATAAATAATGCTGGGCGGGTAGGTAACTGTGGCCGGCACCAGGCGATTGTTGTCCATTATCAGCTTAACCACCTCTTTGGAACCGCCACCGCCTAGCATAAGGCGCACATCCTGCCTGCCGGATCGCCGGTAGGCATCCAGGGCGCCCAGTAGCACATCGTCATCGCCGCACCACACCATATCTATCTGATCAAAAGCATCCAGATAGTACTGCATCAGTTCAAAGCCTCTTTCGCGGCTCCAGTTGGCGGGTTGGCTGTCCAGCACGGTTATATTCGGATAGCCGGCCAGCACTTCCCGAAAGCCTTTGACCCGCAGGGTATTAACTTCGCTGGAAATACCTTCCATAACCACCAGCTTGCCACGGTTGCCACCAGTTGCCACCAGCGCTTGCCCGCAAAGCTGGCCAAAGCGGTAATTGTCGGCCGCAATATAAATGTCGCCCACTAAGGTGGGGGCTGTGCGGTCTACAATGACAATAAAGGCGCCTGTAGCGTGAGCTTTGCGTAACACATTGGCCAGATGGGGCGGGTTGTGGGGCAGAATCACCAGGGCGTCGATGCCTTTTTGCAGCATTTCTTCGACCGCATAGTTCTGCTCCACATAGTTTTGCGCCTGGGAATAGATGATATTGAGGTCAGGGTGGCTGCTTTTCAGCTCGCTGATGGCCTTTTCCGCCCACCACACAATGCCTCCGGTCCAGCCGTGGTCGGCAGTGGGTATGGTTACGCCAATGGTTACTTGTCTCTGTTCGGCAAACGCGGCCGGGGCCAGCAACAGCGGAACGGCCAGCAAGAGCAGGCACAGCAAAACACAGCGTTTCATTACGTCTCCTTATTCTAAGCGGTGGTTAAACCCATTTGCGTAGTATGCTGATAAGCTGGAAGGGCTCAATGGGTTTGGTAATGTAATCATTAATGCCCGAGGCCATGGCCAGATCTTTAGTCTCTTTGAAAGCATTGGCCGTAACCGCGATAATGGGCACCTCCGTGAATTCGCGGATGGCTATGGTGGCCTCGATACCGCCCATAATTGGCATCTGCATATCCATGAAGATAATGTCGAAGCGCTTTTGGCGGGCCGCCTCCACGGCCAAAGCGCCATTTTCCACTATTTCCATTTCCGCGCCGGTAAGGAGCAAAAATTTTTTTAAGATGATCTGGTTGACTTTATTATCCTCGGCGATAAGAATCCACTTGCCTTGTAACTCCAGTTGGCTGAGAGCTTCATTGATGGATAGCCCCGGGCCTATATCCATCTGGGGCGAATGATCCAGCTGCAGGCGCACCTCGAAAGTAAAGGTGGTTCCTTGCCCGACAAGGCTCTCTACCGCAAAAGAGCCTTGCATCATCTTTACAATTTTATCACTAATGGCAAGCCCCAAACCAGTGCCGCCAAAGCGGCGGGTTATAGAGGCGTCGGCCTGGGTGAAGGGTTGGAATAAGTTCTGCATGGTTTCCCGGTCAATGCCAATGCCGCTATCAGTCACGCTTATTTTGATAATGGCCTGGTCGCCATCAAGCATGCACGGGCAAGAGCAGACAACGCTTACCCCGCCCTGTTCGGTAAATTTTACGGCATTGCTTAAAAGATTGTTCAACACCTGTCCCAGGCGGATGGGATCGCCCAGCAGGAAATCTGGGGTGCCGGTCTGATAGTCTATGGCAAGAGTGATATTTTTCTTTCTGGCCTGTTCCTGATGGAGAAGCATAACATCATCTATGGTACGGCGCAGATTAAAGGGCGTGTGATCCAAAGCAAACATGCCGGCTTCTATTTTGGATATATCCAAGATGTCGTTGATAATGCCCAACAGCGTTCTGGCCGCGGCCTGAATATTTTCCATGTAGCCGCGCTCGCTTTGCGTTAAGTTTTGCTCGACAGACGCCAAGTGAGTCATGCCTACAATAGCGTTTAAGGGGGTACGGATTTCATGGCTCATGTTGGCCAGAAACTGGCTTTTCATGGTACTGGCTTGCTGGCTTTGGCGCAACATGTTGCGCAGAGACTCCACCAGGCGCTGTAATGCTCCGTGCAGCACACCCAGTTCATCGTTGCGGGTGGTGGGAGGCAGAACAATATGCGGTTTGTTTTCCGAAACGTCTTTGGCATAGGTGATGAGCGAAAGCAACGAGCTTAACAGGCTGCCGGAAAACTTTATAACCACAAAGCAGATGATACACATAATGAGCAGGCTGATACTGAACACCATGATGCCGATGCGTGATGCCGAGGCAAAAACTTCACTCTCCAAACCGCAGGTTATAATCAGCCACTTGCTGACCGGCTCTAGCTGGGCAAAGCCCACGTACTGCCGCCCCTCCAGGTTAAAACTTACTTCCTGGCCGAAACGGCCGGCTTCCGCCAGCCGGGCGTACAGGTTTGCAAATTTACCGCCCGCCGCGGGTATGGTGCGATCGCGGTGCACCAAAAAAGCGCCCTGGGGAGAAAGGAATGTTGTAAACAGGGCTTGCAAGTCGTGGTGGGTAGTGTCTTGATAACTGACGATATTGGGATGATCGCTGACGGCGACCACAGCGCCCACTACCTGGCCGTCAATTATTACTGGGTTGGCCGCGGCCACGCTTAAGGTGTTGGTGATATGGGTTACCTTCATAACGCCGAAGGCGGCCGCGCCCTTTAGCGCCTCTATTACGCTGGGGCGGTTGGCATAGGATATGCCAAGCTGCATTTGGCTATGGGCGGCAATGCATATCCCGTTTTTATCCACAATAAAAATATTGCGCAATTGATCGTTGCCTTGAATTATTACATCCAGCCATAGCTGCATCTGTTCCACAAAATTTTCCGGCTGGTTGGGAGAAAACAGGGTTGTCACGTTCTGGTCTGAGGCTATTTTTTGTAAAGACCCGCTCAAATAGTTCAGAAACTGGGTTACGGTTTTGCTGGCTTGCTTGGTTTGCACGGCAGATAGCACATTGATGCCCTGGGTGACGGTATAGCGTACTGATGAATAACAGTACCAAGACAGAATCAGGGTGAGCAGCAGCGCCCCGGCCACAAAAGGAGCGATAAATTTAAAACGCAGGCTATGCATCGTGTTTTCTCACACTTAATGATGTTGGGAACTGTAGGGAACTGTAGAGAACGCCCGTATACATTAGCATATTAATATGATTATATAAAGGGATGGTAAGCCCCGGTGGCGTAAATTATGCCGAGGTCTATCATTTGTTTCTTGCCATTGGGGCAGCAAGAAGTTGCTTAATTTAATTAATAAATATGTATGGTTGACGCTGGCAGGCTGTGCTCCCGCAGGTAGCGGAGCCTGTTGCTTCTGTCTGGCGTAATTTGGGATCAGCTGGCGCGGTATGGTTACAATAAAGAGAGATATAGCTCGCTATTATCTCTAAATTTCACGATTAATGCGTTTTTGCGGGCGCCAATTTAAGCTGCTGTGTAATATTGCCTTGGGTTGTTAATGTACATAAGTCATTTCATAAATGGCTTTTAAAGTGGCCTGGAGCAGGCTCCGCGCGATGGCATAGCCGCTGGAATGCCGCCAGAAACCACATTTTTTCAGCGAGGCGGCTTTCATAAAGGTGCCAAGGAATATTTACCAAATTAATTTCGGTGGTTACCCGTCATTTGGCTGGCCGCTCAAGGTCGATGTCCGAGCACTGTGCGTGGGAAGGATAAGAGTATGAAAGTAGCTTATGTGATAGGCGCTTTGCCCTTTGGCGGAGTGGAGACCTTGACCATGGATACCATGGTTCAGCTTGCAACGCGCGGCGATGTGGAAGCGGTGATAGTCAATATCTCTGGTTGCGGCCTGAAACAGGCCGACTACCAGGCAGCCGGGCTTAAGGTTGTCAGCCTGGCTGGCAGTATGGCTGCCCTGAAGACCCAACGGTTGGGCACGTTGCTGAAATTACGCAGTTTTTTTCGAGAATTCCGGCCAGACATAATCCACACTATGCTCTTCCCCGGCAACTACTTTGGCCGCCTGGCCGCCTTGGGCCTGAACATTCCGGTTATCAACCATATCCATAATACCGTCAGTGACAGCAATGCCAGTGCACGCCACCGTTTTATCAACAAAAGCCTTTCTCGCTTCACCAGCTTGTATATCTCGGTTTCGCTCATGGTGCGCGGCTATACCGAAAAAGAACTCAATCGGGCGCGCCGGCCATCCATAGTCATCTACAATGCCATCAACCCAGATAAACTGCAAGCCCCGGCCCACGACTTGCAAGCCATGTATGGGGTTAACGGCCCGGTGGTGGTGCAGATAGGCCATATGGTGCCAATTAAGAATTTTGATAAAACCATAGACGCTTTTAAGCTGGTGCTGGCGCAACAGCCCGATGCCCGGTTGCTCTTTTTGGGCGACGGCCCGGAGCGGGCGGCTTTAGAGGCCCAGGCCGCCGCCTTGGGCGACAAAGTTATCTTTGCCGGCTACCGCGCGGATGTCTTCTCGTTTTTAAAGTCTTGCGCGCTTCTGGTCATGCCTTCTGAGCATGAAGGCTTTCCCATGGTGCATTTGGAGGCCATGGCCTGCGGTCTGCCGGCGGTTCTCTCCGCCAATGTGCCTTCCTTGGAAGTTGCCGCGGGCTGCTCTCTTGTTTGCGATATCACCCGGCAATCCATAGCGGAAAATATTTTGCGCCTGCTTAATGATAAAGAACTGTATGCCCGCCTGCGCCAGGAGGCGCTTAAGGTGGGCGCCGGCTTTACCATAGCTAGCCACTGTGACAGCCTGCTTAAGGTGTATAATATGCTTCTTAACCATGAAACCTTTACTAAGGTGCAATATTAAAACTTTTGTGCGTTCAAAAGAAAAGGTGCTGGCCGTGTGCACCACTGCTCTGGGGGATTTGACATTATGCACGCCGGCCATTGCCGCCTTAAGCCAAGTTTTTCTGGTGGATGGGTTGTGCCATGAAAAGCGCGCGCCGCTGTTGCAAAACAGCCCGCGCATCAACCGCCTTTACACTTACCGCAATAACGATTTCAAAAGAGCCTGGCTGGCATTAAAACTGCGCTCCAATTATTATAAGCGAGTGGCCATACTGCATGCCAACGATGATATAAAAAGGCTTCTGCCCTGGCTGCGCTATGAAAAGGCCTATAATATCCAGGGCTGGGACGAACCGCGGCTGAGGCTGCAATCTCTGTATCGCGATCGCGGCACAATGCACGCCATAGACTTGCCCCTTATGGTGGGCACGGCCTGCGGCGCGGCCATGCCACCGCTGGCCCAGCGCAAGCCGGAAGTTTTTTTGAGCGCGGACGAGCTTGAGTATGGCCGTGCTTGGCTGGCCAGCCAAGGGGCGGACGAACGGCCCTTGGTTGGCTTGGTGCCAGGCGGAGCTTACCCCAGGCTAAAGCGTTGGCCTGCCGCCAATTTTGGCAAATTGGCTAAAGACTTGCACGCCATGGGTTTGCAGGTGGTGGTGTTGGCCGCCCCAAACGAAAAAGGCCTGCTGGAGGCCATGCGGCTTGCCGGCGCCAATAATTTCATTGCCGCTTTTAATCTCCCGCTGCGTTCGCTGTGCGCTATAATTGCGCGGTTTAAGATAATGATAACCAATGACACCGGCCCCCTGCACCTGGCCCATGCCTTGGGCACCCCAACCCTGTCGCTGTTTGGCCTTACCAACCCAGATGTGTTGGCGCCGCGCGCGGCCATACATAGCGTAATAAGCTCGTATCGCCAGCTTAATGAACATAATCACGAACAGGTAATGTCGCTCATCTCCTATCAGGAAGTTTGGCAGGCCGCGCAAGCCGCGCTTAGCTAACTGGCTTGTGCCATCGCCGCCTTTGGGCGTAAGTTGTGTAGTATTCGCATACCATTTGCTCATTGGCATTGTAACGCCATTTATTTGGCTTCCAGCCATGCCGCGCGTTGCAGCCAGATTAGCGCTGACAGAGCGGCGCCTGGCAGCATTGCTGATGCTGGCGGCTGTAAAATTTGCAACGCACTGGGCGCCAGTGATGGTTATGGTTAATTAACAGCAGTGATTTCGTTTTTTAACGGATGCGGGCGGACGGCACACAAGCTCACCAGCTATGGAGGCGGGCGGTTGCGGGTGCGCGGCCAAGCGCCCTCTAGCGGGGAAGCGTAGCTTGCGTTTCCGCTTTGGCGGCCAATGTGGCCAGGGCTTGTTCCACCTCGCATAAATGGAGCAGCATATTATTGGCCGCGCCCTCACCGTCATCAGCCAACAGACTGTCCACAATGCGCTGATGCCCCACTTGCACCATTTCCACGAAGACATCGTCCGGCTTGATGGCCTTTTTCAAATTAGCCAGCAAATTGTTGACAAAGTCCAAGATCAGCACCAGGGTGGAATTACCGCTCTGCCGGGCCATAAATACGTGGAAGTTGATTTCGTCGGTAATGCCCTTGAGCTTGGCGGGGTCGTAGTTGCGTTTGCAAAGTTCGTGCACCTCTACCAGGGCCTGTTTGCCCTGGGCGCTCAGGGTGCCGGCTAGCTGGCGCACCAATTGCGGCTCAATTATCTTGCGTACCGCCGACAAATCCTCCACCCTGACATTTTCAAAAAACAGAAAATTCATAATTGATTCGCGGGTGGTTGCCAGATCCACCGGCTGCACTACCGGGCCGCCGCTGGCGCCGCGCTTAATCTGCAGCAGGCCCATTATTTCCAGGGCGCGTAAGGACTCGCGCAGGGTTTGTTTACTGACCCCAAATTCCACCATCAAATCCTTCTCCGGAGGCAGAATCTGGCCGGGCTTCAGTTCACCTTTAAAAATACGGCTGCGAAACTGGTTGACAATATGGGTGGTGATTTTGCCATTTTTAGCCGGCTGAAACATATATGTCCTTTCCTGCAAGCGGGCGATTTAGGTGCTACCTAAGTATAATCTGTTCTGGTTTTAGCGCAAATGCAGCATTTAAACATAAATTTCAAATAACTATCGTTAGCGGTAAAGTAATTTTTGGGCTGTTGGCTTGTATGGCGTTTAGAAAGAACTCTCACCCGCCGGCAAGGAAAAGTCTTGTTGATGATCGCGCGCGGTGGGTGAAAGCTCTTTGTCATGAGGTTGAGATTATAACTTTTGATTAATGGTTCCTTCCCAGGTGCCCACTTTACGACCATCCGCCTTTTGCGGCTCTGGCCAGGTGCTGGTCACGGTTTTGCTGCGGGTGTAAAAGCGCATGCCATCACGGCCCAGGGTATGCTGGTCTCCGTAGAAGGAACCTTTGTTGCCGGAGAAGGGGAAGAAGGCCAGGGGTACGGGAATGCCCACGTTTACCCCCACCATGCCGCCATCGGTACGATTGACAAATTCACGGGCATAGTAGCCGCTGCTGGTGAAGATAATGGAGCCGTTGGCAAAGGGGTTGGCATTCATTAAATGCAAGCCCTCCTCAAAGTCTTTAACCCTTTTTACATTCAGAACCGGCCCGAAAATTTCCTGTTCACCCACGCTCATTTGCGGGCTTACTTTATCCAGAATGGTGGGGCCAACAAAAAAGCCGTTTTCCAGGCCCGCGGGTTTGCAGTCGCGCCCGTCCAACACCAACTCGGCGCCTTCGGCAACGCCTTTGTTTATCCAGTTTATTACCGACTGCTTGTGGTTGGCGCTGATAACAGGCCCCAACTGGGTTTTGGGGTCATAGGCCGCGCCGATAACCAACTCTTGGGCCAGCTTTTTCATAGTGGCGACAAATTCGTCGGCAATGGATTCTTGCACCACCACCACCGGCAGGGCCATGCAGCGCTGGCCGGCGCAGCCAAAGGCGGAGTTGATGATGCGTTGGGCTGTCCAGGCAATGGGCGCGTCTTCCAGAATAAGGGCATGGTTTTTGGCTTCGCCTAGCACCTGCACCCGCTTGCCGGCCGCCGCCGCCGCCGCATATACCTTTACCCCCACCTTGGCCGAACCGACAAAGCTTACCCCTTTTACTAAGGGGTGAGCAATAAGGCTCTGTACTTCCGGAGTATCACACGGCACAAAGTTAACCACCCCAGGCGGCATACCGGCTTCTATCAACAGTTCCAACAAGCGCATGCCGGTTTGAGGCACCGGGATGGCCGGCTTCAGCACCATGGTGTTGCCGCAGGTAATGCAAATGGGAATAAACCAGCCAAAGGGGATCATTGCCGGAAAATTGTAGGGCACAATGCCGGCAAATACCCCCACCGGTTCGCGGTAGAGCACGGTATCATGGCCTTCTGTGGCATTTTTCAGGGAGTGTCCCTGCATTTCCATGGGCAGAGCCACCGCCACCTCGCAGGCTTCAATAACTTTAACCACGTCGCCTTTGGCCTCGGCCAGGTTCTTGCCCATTTCTGTGGCCAGCAGTTCGGAAATGGCGTTAAACTCTTTGAGCACAAGGTTGCGGAACTGATATATTACCTGGGTGCGCATTGCCAGGGGCGTGGCCGCCCAGGCCGGGTAGGCGCGGTAGGCGGCCTGTACCGCCTCTTCCACTTCCTTTGCCGTGCAGAAGGGGGTTTCCGCTATTTGCTGGCCAGTGCTGGGGTTCATTACCGGGGCATAGCTGGTGGTGGCTGAATCGCGCCACTGATTGTCCACACAATACTGCAAACGTTTAACTGACATAAAATAAAACTCCTTATAAAAATGTTCCGGTTCTACCGGTTAGTTGCAGCTAATGGGTTACAGAGCTCTGTAGTAAAGCTCTATAATCTCCTCTTTAGTGGCCTGGCGCGGGTTATTGCCCGGGCTGCCGCTGGCCAGCGCGTCTTCAGCCATCTTGTTGGCATGCTGGTCCAGCTTGTCTTTGGTAACACCCAGGGCCGTGCAGGAAGGAACCTCCATGGCATACACCAATTCGGCCACTCGCTCCATGCCGGCTAAAGCGTTCTTTTCAATGTCGCCGCTGTCTGGCAGGCCCATGGCCAAAGCCAGGTCGGCATAGCGCGGTAAATTGCCGGGCAGGGAAAATTCCATTACCACCTTGAGCAGGGTGGCATTGGAAACCCCATGGGCTACATGGAACAAGGCGCCAATGGGGCGCGACATGCCATGCACTAACGCCACCGAAGCATTACTGAAGGCAATGCCCGCCTGCAGCGCGCCCAGCATGGTGTTGGAACGGGCCTCGTAATCGCCGGGGTTCCGCCAGGCTTTGAACAAATTTTGGCTAAGCAGGCGGGTGGCGTTCAAGGCAAACATATCGCTCATGGGCTGGGCCTTAAGCGAAACGTAGGCCTCAATGGCGTGGGTAAGGGCATCCAGGCCGGTGGCCGCGGTCAGCCCTTTGGGCATGGCCAAAGTTAATTCAGGGTCCACCATGGCCGCTTTAGGCAAAATCTGGGGGCTGCTGATCATCATTTTTACATCGCGAGTGGTATCAGTGATAATGGTTACCTGGGTGCCCTCGCTGCCCGTGCCGGCGGTAGTGGGAATGGCTATCATGGGCAGGCCCGGCTTTTGCACTTTGCCCACTCCCATATAATCGGAAATATGGCCGGGGTTGGTGGCCATAATTGACACCGCTTTGGCCGCATCCAGCGGGCTGCCTCCGCCAAAAGACACCATTACATCGCACTTGTGCTTTTGCTGAATTTCCAGGGCCTGGCTCACATGGTCTAAATCCGGCTCACTGTTGACCCCGTCATACACTTCGGTTTTAATGCCGGCCGTTTTCAGGGCATGGAGTATTGGTTTGGTGGCGCCACTGCTTTGCATAAACTGGTCGGTTACCAAAAGCGCCCGGCTACCGCCCAAGGCCAGGGCTTCTTCGCCCACCGCCAGGCTGGCCCCCTGGCCGAACCTGATACTGGGGGGAACGCGAAATTGTCTGGACTGGTTCATCATGCTTCTCCTTTTCGTACAAGCTTAAAAATTTTCGTAATTCGCCTAATTGCGCAATTACGCTGAGTTCAATAACTGGCTCAAAGCCACAGGGAAAAAGTTGAACATAAATCCGCGTCAGTTTTGCATAGCTGTTGCCGGCTGTTGGGTTAAGAGAAACTTTTAGCTTGTTGTAAATGTAGCAGGGCGAGTATTTTAAATCAACCAAATATTATAATATTTATATATTATTTAAAATAATTGTATTGAGTTATAATTATTTAACTAATTCAATATATTGTGGTAAAAATTGACTTATGGGCGGACCTAGAGGGCAACATGCGAAGCGCAGCATTGGCCGCCAGACGACGGGCATGCCCGCTATGGAGCCGTTTCCGCTAGTCAAGGCTGGCTGTGGGGCACCTGTCCCCCCGGAGATTGCCTTCAATGTAAGAAGCATTGAGGCTGAGCGGTCAAAGAGCGCGGCTTGGCAGGGCTTGGGGTCAGGGTGTGGGCTGCTTTCACGCCCGGTTCCATGGCATTAGCTGCAGTAGTTTGGCCAAGCCGCAAAAGCCGCTAATCCCGGCCACTATCAGCCCCATTCCCACCAGGGCGGCCAACCAGAGGGCTGCTGGCAGCCACAAACTCAAGATAATAAAGAGCAGCATCAGAGAGCCCGCGGCTATCTGCACCTGACGCATTATAGGTATTGCCGCTTGCTTGGTTTCGCGCACAGGCAAGCCCGCCTTTTGCCAGCCCATGATACCGCCTTCAATAATATAGCTTTTGACATAGCCCTGTTTTTCCAGCAGAGGCCGGTTGGCGCCAGTGCGACCACCGGAATGGCAGAAAAAAATAGCCGTAGCTCCCGGGTTTTCCGCCGGCGGCATGTCTATCAGCAGAGAAAGAGGCTTTAGGTAGCTACCCGCAATATGCACCTGCCGGTATTCTTCCTCCTCGCGAATATCCACCAGGATTGCCTGCCCACCTTGAACCATTTCTTGCGCCTGGAGGGGAGTAATCATCTCAATCATGTTTTTTCCTTTGCTGCAAGTCTGCTGTTTATTTGTAAATATAAGCATTAAATATGCTACGGGTAGTGGCTGGCGGCATGTTATGTCTGTGGTTATGGGTTCACCTGGGCTCGGTAATCATTAAACAATATGCGTAGTTACAGTAATTAGAAGTCAGTTGTGAAATGACTTCTAATGATAATACATGTTAGATGGTGGCACTGCGCGAAGGATAACGGGAATTTTGATTGGGCCTTTATAAAACGTAGGCTACAGGGGAGAATGAATTGGACACTTTTATACCAGATACAGCTAGCACCGGGCGGGCCTGGGCTTACTAATTTACTTTAGAACATAACAACCCCTAACCGGGTGCCACAATACGTTATTTACAAGTCATTTCATAAATGGCTTGTAACGCTGCCCGGAACATGCTTGCGCGGCGGCGCAAGCCGCCGGGAGCGAAGCAAAAATCTCACTTTTTGCTTCGCGGTCCGTCATAAATCCCCCTTTAGGGGGATTTATGAAATAACTTCTAGTATCTCTATACACATCAAATACTATCGTAGTACAGGGTTTGCGTTATATTTCCCCGAATCTATAAAATATTGCAATTCTTGTAGGCGCCTATTACTGATGAGCTCCTGTGCATAGTCATTTTCAAGTGTTAATTCATTGATACACAATGTATTATCGCCCAAGCTAGATGAGTTGTTGTAGTCAAGCGGAGTGCCTTTAAATACTTTGCCCATGTTGGGGGCAGCTATCATTGAGCACCTGGCACACAGAGGTTCTTGATTACGATCAATGATAACTCGTTGTCTGAATTTGCGATATGGATCACTTGTCCAAATTTCATCCAGGGTGTTATTAAGAAGGTTGCCAAAGGTAAATTCGTAATCGGCTACGGCGCAACAGGGAGAAACTGAGCCGTCCACCTGTATGGAAAAATTGTTTAATATATAAATGCAGTGAGGATAATTTCGTTCTTCGGTGGGTACTATCCGCTGCCTACTAAAATCTACATAACGTATCCGTTGATAAAGACTGGAATGGTGCCCTCGCGGCATGAATTTTTTAATTACTTCTACAGGCATAGATGGCGCGGCGATGCAGGCTTCCGTGCGAAAATTATCAACCCCTAGCTTTTCGGCCATTTGCTTAGCCACAGGTAAATGGGCCTCATTATGTTGGAACAGGACATACTTAAACTCCAGGTGCAGGTTGTTTGCCTTATGGCGCCTTTTAGCAGCCACAACCTGCTCTATATTTTTTATGGCCTTATCAAACGAACCATTGACCCTATATGTTGCATATGTTTTCTGATCAATGCCGTCCACACTGAAAACAAGATTGGCTACATTTGTTTTTAATAACCGATCCATATTGATTGGTATATTGGCGTTAGTATCGATAGTGATCGGCTTTTTCCCAATATATTCAAGAATTTCATATATATTGGGGTGCAAAAAGGTCTCCCCCTGGCCCACTAAAATGACTGAACTGACGTGATTGGAGATTTTATCCCAGATATTCTTGAACGTTTCAAGTGACATCATCCGATTGATCTTAGAATAACCGCTAATTCCTCCGTGGTAACACATAGGGCATTTCAAATTGCAATAGGTGGTAACTTCAATGCTTGCGGCCATGTCGGAACATGATTTATTATCAAGCCAGGCTTGTAGAGCGGATATTTTTTTAAACTTTTCTTCAGCAGGTAATAATTGGGCTGTCTTGTAGGCTTCGCCCAGCATGCCAATTGATGTGAATTTATCGAATAAAGTACTTAATACTAGCGGATGATGGTTGCCTTCATAATTTAACAGGCCACGCAACGCAATGATTTGTTGAACTGTTTCCTGCGCAGGGCTAAGAGTTTTGTCATTCAGTACCGCATTGCAATAGCTTTTAAATAAATCCATCTTATTAAATCCTTTATAAAACTGATGTGAGCCGTGCCACATTTTAAACGTCTAGTCCGTATATCGCCGGCAGCGCCACTACTTGGTGATGCTCATAATTTTTATGCCCTGGTCATTACAAAAATTTGGGGGATTATCCAATGGTATTTTTTACCAGCAACTATTGCAAAATATTGTTATGACATGGTGCAGACCACATGTATCCCAAACCATGAGCACAGACTCGGGTTATGGGAGTGGCGGAAAAAGTCATGTCTTTCTGCATAGGTATGTATATCTTTTTGGAACATAATAAAGATATGCATTATTGTATACACCGTTTCTTTATTGGTTGCAATACGGCAGGTGAAGGCTGGTGACCACGTTTAGCTGTTTGTATACATGTTTTTGAGAAGGGGAAATGGGGGTAAAGCGAGAGACAAAAATGAAAGCTAACCTGCCAATGTTGTCTTTTAAAAAATGCCAGCCAAACTGGCAGCTTTGTTATGGTAGGGTGCGCATAGGAATTTGACCAGCCGTTTTTTTGTTGAAGCTGGCGCCGCTTAGTGTGTTGAGAGTTGGTACTTCCCACTTCAACGCTTAAAACTGGCTTCGCTATGATTATCCACAACAACCAATATCCAACAAGTCCAGTATGCTCTTTTCAGCATCTTCGCGGTTGCGGTAATAGCACTTACTAGCTTCTGTTTCCCAAAAACTCTCATCTCCTCCGGCTTCGCGGATTGTAGTCTCAAAAATGAGACCGCTTTCAATATCAGCTCTGTAAATCTTTGTGTCTAGTGTGCTTATTTTTTCTCCTTTTACACCGGTTCCTTTTATTTTATCATTAGGAATTTACCCCAACCGCACTAACCTACGGCTGGGAGGCGCTGAGCGGTTGTGTTATATTCGGTTATAAAATAAGTGCGCGTTAATATTCAAGAGGTAGGACACATGGCCCAGATTATATATGGAAAAAAAGTTATAGATAAAAGCGGAACCGGCATAACTGATTTGGAGTTGAAGGAAATATTCAGCCAGGCCGTGTCTTATAACCGCCGCTTGCGGGCTGGCGGACAGAGGGTGGCCTACTGTTTTATCGATCCTTTAATGCACGCCTTTGAAGCGGCCAACCATTTTTATTTTTCGGTAATGGAATGCCAGGTCATAGGCAAACTCAATTCCTACCGCACCGGAGCCAGTCCCATCCACGCTTTGCATGACGCCAGGCTGCTGGTTGACCACGGTTTGTATGATGCGGTTTTCATTTTTGGCTATGAGCCGCTGCAGAGCAACCGTAAAAGATATGGCCGTGAGGCCGTAATGCAGGCTATGGATATTTTCAAAGGCATTAACCTGCTGTCGTGCTATAACGGCCTGGCCCAGCTTATGTGCAAGAAATTAGGGATGAGCGAGCGTGATTTTATCCACCTGGCCGACCTGCTTTATGAAAACTACAGCCGCACTTACCTGCGCCTGCATCCTCAGGGCAAACTACCGCCGCGTGGCCCTTTCATGGCTGAAGCCGGGGCGCCGCTGTTCCGGCTTACCGACTGCGCCAACCCCAATCTGGATTTTGCCGCCGGTATAATCGTGGCCAGCCCTCAGGCTGCCGATACCCTGGGCGTGCCGGCCGCGCGGCGGCTTGATATTTTGAGCACGCACAGCGCCATGGTGGAAGCCAGCCCGCACAACCTGGCAGGTATTGTGGGCGGGCCGGGCCGGTTGTTTCCGCACTTGCAGCAATTGTTTGTGGCCCTGCAACAGGAAAGCGGGCTAAACCCGGTAGGCGAGTGGCAGCGACAGAATTTGTTGCTGGATGTATATACCTGTTATCCACCCATTCCGCTGGCCTTTCTGCTGGTCGGCGGCTTTGCCACGAGTATTGAGCAGTTGGCACCGCTGCTGGCCGCAGTGGAAATAACCACTGATGGCGGGCTTAATTTGGGCGGCGCGCCCTGGAACAACCCGGTGCTGGCAAGCCTGGCCGACATGCCGGCACTGCTGGCCAGAGAGAAAGCCAGCCTGGCCCTGGTGCATGGCAACGGCGGCATAGGCGAGGCCCAGGCCCTGGCCCTGCTGCAAAAGGGCGCCGGCTCTTAATTTTGAAGCGTTATGAAATAGCAGAAAAAATAAAAATGGCGGAGAGGGTGGGATTCGTCTATTTAGATGTTTAGATAATTATATTAAAGAGTTAATTTTTTAGAATTTAGCGATATATTCGTTTTTGTATACGGTTTTGGGCAAGGTTGAAAGTGGGATTTGAGCAGGGAGGCGGAAGTGAGAACAGAGCTACGACAGCTTGCGTTTGAACTCAGCCAAAGTCAGGACGGAAATACCCTTCAATTTACCTTTGACCGCCAGAATATCTTTATCACCGCTTACCAAAACCTCGGCCGCAGCCGTAACCGCCAGAGCCAGAAATTTAACGTCATCATGGTTGGATAGCTTGGGTAAACCAGGGGGCGTTTTTTTTACTTTCACCACTTCCGCCCAGGGCAGAAAATCCGCCAGTAAATATTCTATTTCCTGCTGGGTCAACTTAAACTTGGGGTACTGCAAAACCCGCAAAAGCTCGTCCATGGTGGCGCGGCTTACTAAGGGGATAATGTCCCCCTTTTGCCAGGCTTCACGCAGCCATTTCAGATTTTCCGCAGAAAAAAGCAGGGCTGATACCAGGCAATTGGTATCAATTACCACGCGCACTATTTCTTACCCCGCGCCCAGGCCAAGGCGTCTTTAACATCGCCCTCCTTAATGCCCAGCGCCGCCAACTTTTCCCTTACCGCCTCAGTCTGCTGTATTTTTACCGGGGTAAGCACAATACGCGAGTCTTTCACTCCCACTTCAAAATATTCGGCATCGCCTATTTTTTGCAGCACCGCCTTAGGCAGGGTAATCTGGTTTTTACTGCTTAGTTTGGCTAACATAATCCATCTCCGAAAGTAAAGTTATCCTCTTTCTTTATTATAAGCATTTCGGATTATCCTGCCAATGCAAATCCTCCTGTTGAAGTTGAAATAGTTAGGGTAAATGCTCCAAAAAATCTTTTGTGTAGAGCGGATACATCTGCTGCAACCCTTAAAGCTGGCTTCGCTATGGTTATCCACAACAACCAAGATCTAAAAGGTCCAGTATGCTTTTTTCAGCATCTTCGCGGGTGCGATAATAGCCCTTACTAGCTTCTGTCTCCCAAAAATTTTCACCTCCTCCGGCTTGGCGGATGGTAGTTTCAAAAATGAGACCGCTTTCAATGTCAACTTCATAAATCTTTGTATCTAGTATGTTCATTTTTTCCTCCATGGTTTTTCTTGCCCATAATATCCCTCCGCAATAAAAGTCTACCCTAACTTTAAGGATGGATCAGCTTTTGGGGGGAGAAGGTTAATTGCTTGCCATGGTAAGTTTGTGGATAACCGCCTGAGCCGCAATCGGCATATGCGGACTGCCTGCAGGTTTGCTCTGTTGTTTCAGTTGAGAACTGCCAAATACTGGCGCAGACGTTCTTCCAGATATTCGGCAATCATGCTCACCATGGGTTCAGCGGTCTTATCTTTGTAATAGCTGTCGAAACAGGCGTAGTAGAGTTTTCTGTCGCTAAACTTCACGTCAATAGGCAGATAGCCCGCCCGCATCAGCATAAGGTTAAGGATAAGCCGGCCGGTGCGCCCGTTGCCGTCAATAAAAGGGTGGATGCCCTCAAACTCCAAGTGAAACAAGGCGGCGTTTTCTATGGTGTGACGCTTATGCTCTTTTTGCCCGGCTATAAGCCGCGCCATTTGTTCAGGCACCATAAGCGGGTCCGGCGGCTCATGGTAGGCCCCCATAATGCGCACTGGTATGCGGCGGTAAACGCCCTTGTCCTCCGCCCTGTCCACCAATACCAGGGAGTGGATATCCTTGATAACCTTTTCGCTAATAGGCCCCTTTTCGCTGGCCAGCTGCTGCACATACAAAAAGGCGTCACGGTGGCCAACCACCTCCAGGTGTTCCCGCAGTGGCTTCTTATCAATGGTCATACCCTCCAGCACCAGGGCGGTCTCGCGCAGGGTAAGGGTATTGCCTTCAATGGCATTGGAGTTGTAAATAAATTCGACGAGAAATTCGTCCTGCAGCTGGCGCAGTTCGCCCTGGGTAAGCGGGCGGCGCTTGCCCAGCTCAGCCTTGAGCGCATCCAGCCGGGCAAACATGGCGGAATATTCCTGGGGTATGTGTTTGCCGCGCAGTCCCCGGCCATCCGCTGGCTTTATGGTATCGGCCGGTATGAGATAGGAGCGGCCTTTTTTAACCACGCCCGCTATCTTGCCCTGCTCGCAGAGCAGGCGCACCCGCCGGTCGGACAGGCCCCATTGTTCCGCAGCTTGTTTTACGCTGATATATTCCATAATTGTGCAATCAGTTTGATAATAAACATATATCGGAATATTATCACCGCATTTTTCAATTTACAACGATTAATTATTCCTATAATGAAGCCGACACGCCACCACGATAACTGCTTCACTATCAACCTTATAAATCAGCCTGTGCTCATGGTCAATGCGGCGTGACCAGTAACCATGTAAATCATATTTGAGAGCCTCTGGTTTCCCTATTCCAGAGTAGGGGGTCTCCATGATATTGGTCAACAGTTTTTTTATCCTGGCCACTTTCTGCTGGTCATGTTGCTTCCAGTATTCCAGGTCTTCCAGGGCCTGGTCGGTGAACTTGATAATCATAAGTCTTCCAAGGTCACGGTCTTCAACTTACCCTTTTCCGCATTGGCCACAGAGGCCCGCAGGCGCTCGGCATTGGCCGGATTGCCCAGTAGGTAGGCCGTTTCCTGAATACTGTTGAAGTCCTTCAATGACATCATAACCACGGCCTCGGCCTTTTGCCGGGTAATGATAACCGGGCTGTGGTTGTCAGTTACTTCATCCATAAGCTGGGCCAAGTTTTGCCTGGCTGCTGTATAAGTGATTGCGTCCATAATAAACCTCCTATCGATATGTACATATATTAGTACATATTGTAGCCAACGTCAAGGGAGCGCCTTTTCCCGTTGCATACCTTGTTATAATTTTTTAAGATAATATGTAAATTATATTATTAGGAGTTTTGAAAATGCCTAGCTCTTGTCAATACCTTTCAGATGGCCCCATTACTCATAAATCTGAAGACCTGTTCAATCGCGCTCCTTTTGCGGATCGTATTGCTCAAACTATAGCAACACGTACAGACCCTTCAAGTATAGTAATAGGAATATATGGCGCATGGGGAGATGGGAAAACATCAGTTCTTGAGATGATGACTGAGACATTATCTAAGTATGAAAATATAGTCACAATTAAGTTTAATCCCTGGATTTTTCAGTCAGAGGAGCTTTTATTGCGTGGTTTTTTTGCTACATTGGCAGATGCACTGCAAAAAACGTTACCCACTAATAAAGAAAAGTTTGGGACAATACTGAATACATATGGGTCTGTGTTGTCATTTATTTCTCTGGGAGAGGCTGCAAAAGACATAGGTAAATCATTGTCAACGGTTAGCATTGATGAAGAGCGAAAAAAAATTGAAACGATATTAGAGGACGAGCAAGCTAAAGTTGTTGTCTTTATTGATGATATAGATAGGCTTGACCGAAATGAAACACATGCAATATTTAAACTTGTAAAACTGTCAGCAAATTTTCGCTACACAACTTATGTTTTAGCTTTTGATCATGAAGTGGTTTCAGCTGCGTTAGGGGAGAGATATGGGCAAGGTGGACAAGAAGCAGGACAGGCATTTCTTGAAAAGATAATTCAAGTGCCACTGCATTTGCCACCAGCAGAAGAAATAAGCTTACGTAACCTAGCAATTCATGGAGTAAACGCTGCGTTAACACATGCTGAAATTAAGTTAACACAGACTCAAGCTGATACTTTTTTAGTACGTTTCATCGATGGCTTTCAAAATCAATTAACAACGCCTCGTCTTGCAAAATTATATTCCAATGCCCTTATGTTTGCCCTGCCACTGTTAAAGGGGGAAGTTAATCCTATCGATTTGATGCTTATTGAAGGAGTTCGTGTTTTTTATCCAAGACTTTATAAAAAAATTCATGACAACCCAAGCATTTTTCTTGGTGGAATTGAACAAAAATATCAATATGGGACTCAAAAGCCCGATGACGAAGTTGGACTATTATTGAGACAAAGTATCCCAAACTTAACAGATAAAGAATATTTAAATATACGACAAAATATACTTGAGCCATTGTTTCCTAGGGTTAGCAACACAACTTATGCCAATGATTGGGCTGCTAAGCAAAATATCTGCTCTTATTTATATTTTCATAAGTATTTTCTTTATGCTATCCCATCTGGTGATATTTCTGATGTCAAATTCAATGCTTTGCTAGAAAATTTCCATACCAAAGAAACAAATGAGCAACAAAGTATTTTGTATGAATTATCTGAACAAAATTCTATACCTAAGTTAATAGAAAAATTGCGAAAGAGTGAAGAAGTTTTGACTGAAGGGCAGGCAAGAGCATTTTTATATGCAGTATGTGAAAACACGAGTTTGCTACCCAGAGAAAGAGGCTTGTTGCTCTATAGAGATACTTGGACGCAAGCGAGTATTTTGGTTGCCCATTTGTTGAAAAAAATTGATAAAAAAGAAAGACGAGAAGTTGCGTTACACTTAATGAGTAACACCGATCCAGTTAATTTTTGTATAAAATGTATGAGTTGGATTCATCTTTCCAAAGATACACCTGAAGAAGATAGAATAATTAGTGAAAAAGATGAAGAAGATCTGAAAAAAGTTTTGGTAGAACGTATTCAATATATTGACAAAATCACTCCTTTATACAAACAATTTCCGCAAGATGCAACAGTGCTATACAATTTGTGGAAAATGCAAGCTGGAAGAGAGTCTGTGAGTAAAAGGCTCGTTGATCAATTCAATGCGAATCCATCAGAAGTAGATTTACTTATCCGCTGTTATGCAAGTAAGTCTTGGAGCTTGGAAAGCGGAATACCTTTACGTGGGCATTTTGAAAAGCATGAATATAATGCCCTCACTTCTCTGCTTGATGTAGATTATCTCGTAAATAACCTGCAACGTCGTTATGGTGCAGAACTTAACGATTCGCAATTTGAACCATTGGGTGAAATGAGTGATGAACTTTTTTTTGCCTATCAATTTATGGAATGCTATACCCAAGCTCAGAAAGAAAAAGAAGAAAAAGAAAATATTGAAAACAACCCAACCAAGGAATAGCAGGTAAAAGCCCCACCCACAAATAAGCGTCCAAGCCGCCATGACTTACATGTCTTATTTGTACACGCGCATCTTTACCACTGACTGTTACTAGCAGTCAGCCAGCTTCCGCCTACACTAAAAGGCTGTGCTATCCCCGGTTGGGTTTTTCGTTTATTACAAATTTAACTCCAATTAGCTGATTAGAATATCAAAATATTCCAATTAAGGATATCCTATTTTGGGATATTTGCAAGCAGGATATACGCTCATCTTATTAATATTTTAAAGGATGAGCTATGCAATCCCTCCACTCACCAGAATATACAAATTTTATAAATGCCCTGATTACAGCCCGCAAACAAGCAGGGCTTACCCAATTACATGTAGCGCAACGCTTAAAGCGGCCTCAGTCTTTTGTCTCCAAATATGAAAGCAGTGAACGCCGTCTGGATGTGGTGGAGTTCTTTCAAATCTGTAAGGCCATGAAAGCTGATGCTCTTGAAATATTGAAGAATGCCGGTTTACTCAAATAGCGTGGTAAACCGTGAGCGAATATCAAAAGGCATTTGGCAAAAATCTGCGTAATCTTAGGCAACTGCGCGGCATGACCCAAGAGCAGTTGGCTGAAAATGCCGAGTTATCTGTGCAACATATTGGCGCGCTGGAAAAGGGGGCGGGCAATCCTACCCTTAACAGCCTCGAACGTATAGCCTCTGCTTTATCTATTGGCATTGAAGAACTGTTTGCCCTGGAAGAATTCAAGCGCACGTCTGAAGAAATGAGAAAAGAACTTATCAGCTTTATTCAGGGTTGCTCCGACGAACAGTTACAGCGTCTGTATGCCATCAGTCGTTTGATATCATAGCCCTGCCTTGTGTCCTCAAATTTTCAATATCGCATTTCAGCAACCGTCTGCCCGTTCCATTCTGTTATACATGTTCTTGTCTTCAGCGTTGAGCCGTGTCGGCGAATAAGCCCCGTAGGGCAGGATGAGTAAGTAACCCGGTGGAGTTACCTTACCTATCCTGCCCGCTAGTGTTATTGGAATATGCCGGATTACTGCCCATAACTAACCAAATGGCCACTTATAGCCGGAACTAGTTGCTACTAGTTTATAGTCCGCCATATTTCATGGTTTTGGTTGTTTGTGGGCAAGTTGCGTCATGCTCTATGCGCGTTAGTTAAGGCGTGATATATGGGGCAAGCTGCTTTCAACATCCATACTTGACTGTATCTCATATGCGATACATAATATAACCAAGAAAGGAAATTGCATTATGAGCCAAGAAACCACCATGATACATGTAAGGCTTGATGAAACCCTGAAAAATAAAGCCACGGCCGCCTTTGCCAAAAACGGCCTGACGTTGTCGGAGGGGGTAAGGGTGCTTTTAAGCAGTGTGGCTAAAAAAGGCGGCTTGCCGCCAGAGCTTATTTTAGACCAGGGCTCCTTTGATGCCTATGTGCGTGAAAAGGTGCATGAGGCATTGGCTGACGCTCGCCCCCTGATGCCCCATGAGCGGGCCATGCAGGAGATTAACGCGGTAATCAACAGCAAGCGTAAAAACAAAAAGGCCGCGCATGCGTAAAATCTTATGGAAGCGGCATGCCCTGGATGACCTGAAGTCTATTATTGAATATATCGCAGATGACAACCCTGATGCGGCTTTAGCCTTAAGAGATGAAATCGTAGATAAAGTCAATAAGCTAATCAATAACCCCAATCTTTACCGGGCCGGCCGGGTTGCCGGCACCAGGGAATTAATAGTCCGTAAAAACTATCTTGTTATATACACGATTAATGATGAGCAAATTGTGCTATTGCGGATTATTCATGCTGCCCAAAATTGGCCAACTACAAAGTGAAAAATTATTTTTCCATTCCCTTTAATTCATCCAGATAGTCGGCTTAATTATCGCATAACATATTAATTATAAACAAAATAATAAATGATAGTTTTCCCAAAACCCCCAAAACAAACCCCTATTTTCCCTGGATGGAAAAGGACGTTTGCGGACGCTAAATGTTCACCTGGGCGGCGGTCAGCGGTTTCACCAGTCTTGCCATAGCCTTAACTCCCGTAAATTAAACCCCTATAAATAATGACCACACCCCTAAATAAACCCCTATTTAAGCGGGATGTCAAGGGATATTTACGGACAGCTTAGGATGGCTATTTTAGATAACCTAGGATAATTACAAAATTTAGTGATATGGAATGACGTTAAAGGATGGCTTTTAGGGTATCCAGGTAGTCAGCCCAGGTCTGCATCATCTGGCGCCGCTCCGGCAAATACTCGGCATAATTGTAAGCGGCCCTTACTTTGTTGCGTTCATGGTGTGCCAACTGGCGTTCTATGGCATCACGGTTCCAGCCAAGTTCATTAAGCAGGGTGGAGGCTATGGAACGGAAGCCATGGCCGGTCATTTGCTCTTTGCTGTAACCAATGCGGCGCATGGCCACATCGATGGTGTTCTCCGACATAGGGCGCTCACTGGTGCGGTTGGAAGGAAACACATATCTGCCCGCTCCGGTAAGCGGCTGTATGTCTTTTAAGATGGCAAGGGCCTGGCGGGATAAAGGCACAATGTGCTGGGTGCGCATTTTCATTTTATGGGCGGGTATGCGCCACTCTCCGGCCGTCAGGTCAATTTCACTCCATTCGGCATGGCGCAGCTCACCAGGGCGCACGAAAACCAGCGGTGCCAGGCGCAGCGCGCAATACACCACATGCGAGGCCTGGCATTGTTCCATGTCGCGCAGTAATTGCCCCACCGCCTTGGGGTCGGTAATGGAGGGATAATGCTTTTTACGGGGCGGGGTAATGGCGCCAATCAGGTCATTGGCAGGGTCGCGCTCAGCCAGCCCGCAGGATATGGCATAGCGGAAAATCATGGAACACATGCCGCGCACGCGGCGCCCAACTTCCAACGCGCCGCGCGCCTCAATGTGGCGCAATACCGCCAGCAGTTCCGGCGTGGTTATTTCTCCAATATCTTTATTGCCGATATAGGGAAACACATTTAGCTGCAAGCGCTGCAGCACAGTTGCGGTGTGGCTTGCCGACCAGACATGCGCCCGCTTGCCAAGCCATTCTCGGGCCACTTTTTCAAAACTGGCGCTACCTACGCTTTGCCTTTTATGCTTCTTACGCGCTTCAGCGGGGTTAATTCCATGGGCAATCTGGTGCCGTATTTCATCACGCCGCGCCCGCGCTTCCGCCATGGATATTTCCGGATAGGTGCCCAGGGAAAGGCGGTTTTCCTTGCCCTGGAACCAGTAGCGAATACGCCAGCGCAAACTTCCCTTGACAGGTATTTCCAGGTACAGGCCGCGCTCATCTTTCAGGATATAGGCTTTATCAGCGGATTTTGCCTTTTGCACAGCCAATGCGGTCAAAGCCATGTTCGCACCTCCATAAACCGGACAACTGTCTTGAGAGTACTATATATAAGAGGTGTCCAGCTTCTTGTCCGGTGCGCAATGCGGCTTCAGGCGCATCTCATGGTACATCTTAGAGTAATGCAGACGTTATATTAAGCTGATATGAATAGTAAAAAGAGTTTGATTGGATTTCTTCGATTCAATAAATGGCGGAGAGGGTGTCCGCACAACTGGCTTGTAATGGGTTAACATAATTGCTGTTTATTTTAAGCCAAGCCAGCAAGCCCCAAAAGCTACCACGTTATATAAATTGATAAGCTTTTAACGCCAGTTGAGTTAACACACCGGTGCCTGCAAGCCGCCAGTAAGTTACTTGCATTATACTATACCGTACTGGCCCACCTGCGCTATTACCTGTGACCGGGGAACACATTCTAAGGCCCGTTCCCGAGCTTTTTAGCTTTTGGCCTTGGGTTGGGGTTTGTAGGTAATTATCGACTAGGAACGAGGCTTAGAATGGTTGCTAATTAACTTGTCGCCGGTCTTTTTCGTAATGCTTAATAATCTCATCAAGCTTCCCACCTCCTCGTTTGACAGCATATTTATATAGCTTTTGCCAATAGCGAGGCTGGTTTTTGGGAGTACTACCTCGACGGACTTGCATAAATAAGTAATTTAAATAATGGCTATTCTCATAATCAACGCGCAAGTATTGCTCTTCAATATCGTACACTGAACGACGGGCCTCATCTGTTGCCAATCTCTCCAATTTTAATTTTCCCCGAAATGAAAATAAGTTGGACTCAAGTTGCGACATAATATATAGGATATCGTCTAGGTGATATGTAATGTCATAGCCGCGTAGACGGTAAATTGCATCAACATGCTTTTCACCTAAGATTATAGCATCGCGCCATTCATCTCTCCATGTATCATGAAATGCTTGACCATCACATTCTATCCCTACTTGGCAACCATTTTGGAGTCGTAGAACAAAGTCCAAAATAAAACGCCCGCATATAGTGTTAACTTCACATTGTGGTATGAACTCCAAGTCATCTGCTGCATACTTTGTTATAAAGTGGTAGGCAAACTCCGTTTCAATTGGACTATCATAAGGGGGTTTGTAAGTTGGCATAGTATAGTAGAGTGATAGTTAAAAGCACCTCAATAAAATATCACTTTTTTAATATTATAAACGAACTTACACCACTGTCTATATAAATTATTGAGCACGTATGGCTTGTATTATGGCATATTCCAGTGTGAACAAACTTCTACAGCTAACTCCATATGCGGCATTGCCTGCATTCAGTGTTGTAAATTGTATGGGGGTGTTTTTTTCAGGCGGGCGGCTTTCTATGCCAAACATAGTGCGCATTTCCACATGTTCGCGATTCAAAGTATAAGATACTATCACACTTACTTTGCTACTATCTTCTGCTGGCACAATATTTATAGCCACTTGAATATCAAGGGATGTGGTCAGCCTGTCAAATGAGCCTGAATCTGGCCCCATGCCCATAAACTCAGATTGAGGGCTTGCATAGTTCATGCTACTAATGGGCGATGGCTGGTGAGTTAGTATTTTACCGCAATCGACATACTGGCTGGCGTCTGCAACCCTTCCTGTGTATGTAAGGTCCGTTCCACTGCGCTGCAGCCAATTGAAGCCTGACATAGCCCGAACAACTTTGTCATACGTTTCCTCTGGGCTTGCTTTTATGGTGACTTCATAAAACTCGGAAGCTACAAGCTGCTGGGATGGTGGGACATAGGTTGTCATGTGGGCGGCACAGCCGCTTAACATTGCAGCTAATATAACCATTGCTAATAAACATAAAGTTTTCATGGTCATTCCATTAACATCCTTTCCAAAAAACCTCCTTTATCTTCGCGAAGCTTCTCGCAAGTGAAACCGGAGCGCCCCATTTGTTGCTCCTGTTGCCCCTCTAAGATTAGTTTCTGTATTCTACTGTCCCACTTTGGATCTTCCGGAAACCAAAGTTGTATTTTTTCCTTGACCATATTCAAGCCTTTTTCGTTTGATATATTACATGCTGATTGATTGCCTAAATATTTAAGAGCCATCACTAAGCTACCTGTGTCTCGCAATTCCTTCAAAACCAGCTCTTGTTCTTTATGATGTTCGACAATCTTGTAAACAACTACAGATAAGATAGCTGTAAGGCATACCAAGCTTATAATAATTATTAGCCTTTTCATTATTCTTGCCCCTTTAAGTTATCGCGTTGCTGCTTTGCCCATTTGTTGAACACCATGGCCATGTCTTCGACTTCTCCCTCCATCCAGAACTGGGGCGTTGTTGTTGTAATTTGTGCCAGGCGCTTGGCGGTAGCCCATTTAGGGCGGCGCTCGCCTTTTAACAGTTTGCTAATAAACTGCTGGGATACGTGCGCCAGTTTTGCTAAATGAGTTTGATTCATTCGCCCCTCTGTCAATAATTTTATTTTACAATTATTAGGTGTGTTTTCAATAAAAAATGTACCTCCAAAGCGTTATTTTGTTGGCAACAGTTAATTTATTGAACACAATGGCTTGATTTGCTTAAAAATCGCTTTGCTTTTACTACTTTTGGTTGTAATTTTTAGATTATGATAACGAACCTTGAGGACACGAACTTATATTTTCAAGCCGCGCTCAAGCAACTGCTGCGCAAGCAGTGGGGGTTGCAGACCAAGCTTGCCAAGGAAGTGGGGGTTAGCCAGCAAACCATAAGTAAGCTGGTTAAGGGAACATTGCAGGGCAAAGAAGTGACCCGACGTAAAATAGCCGCTTTCTTGGGCTATACGTATGAAGACTTTTTGCAATTGGGGCACAGCCTGCTTACCCCAAAGAGAACCATACCCGTTGCGGGTGAAGCTGTAGACCGGCCACCGCTAAAAGCGGCGAGTATTATGAAACAGCAAATTGACTTTTTGCTGGCTAATGGCACTGAGGACGAGGTAAAAGTGTTGCAATTTACGCTTAATAACTTGTACAACCTGGTGGCGGAGCGCATAGACACACCCAAAAACCGCTAATTTTAGCAAACCTAAATTTGAATTTCCAAAATCTGGTTTTAGTCCATATACTGCGGGGACGGCCTTGTATTCAATCAATCCCCCCTCCGGCCTTTTTAGGGGGAACGCGCTGTAAGCCGAGGAACGGCGAGTCATGGGCTAGGGGGCACCCTTGCTGAGCTAACTATTATCGCGTTACTGCGAGCCTGGAACGGCGTTCTAGCTCTGGTTACTGGCGGCGACTATGGCGCTGTAAGGATAGTGACTTACAATAAACGTGTAGAGTAGCCATTCTTGTCCAGACGCTCCCTTAAACTGGCACTTCCCAGCATGTCTGCAATTAAACGGGCAAACTGTTTTTGGCGTATGGCATATGGATAATGCTTGTTGAAACCATCTTGAAAACCAAGCTCCTTAGCCATTAGCCTTGTCCTGATGCCCAACTGGCGGCTGCCTTTATAGTTAGCAAGTTCCTTATGAGCTTTTTTCAAAAATTTAGCAAGGTCAAAAGTTTCAAGTTTCCAAAAATCGGAAAACCGCAAACCAGATAACCTGTTGGAGTCAGAGAGATTGGCAAGCTCCTCAAGTGTGGTTTTCTGGCCGCCTATTTTATTAATGCCGCTTCTTACCAGTGTAACTTCAAAGCGAATATACCATGACCCGTTTTTATCAAACTTTTTTGCATATATTTTGCTATGCCGCTTGGTATCTGTATCTGGAATTAGAGTATAGTGCCCGCCGTTACGGTCAGGGCGTGCAAAAATACCGTCATCCACTGTTCCATATAAAGTGAAAAGCCATCCCGCCTGTTCTGGGGGTGCAATGTACTCCTTTTTCATTAATGGAGACATGTAATATGTTTTCTCACCATTTATTGCCCCATCCCAGGTATGCTTTTTTTCACCATTGCCATGGTGGATGTATAAACATGCATAAGGGTGTTTCCTGGGCAGGCTAATTGTTGCAATGGCGTGCAACACCTTTTCAATGTCATTGTCGGAAACGCCAGGTAAAGGGATATCAAACTTAACCTCGGCTGCAGTTAGGGTGAATGATGGAGCCTTTCCATTGCGCCTTGCTGGAAATGACTCTAAAACAGGTAACAAAACTGCTACTAAATCCAAGCTTGGGCATATTACTGTATGGTGAAAATGGGTGTTGATAACGCTAAGCCTAATCCCATTGCTGAATATCCAATAGTCCTTTTTCTCATTCAACCTGGGCTTGCCAAAAAAGTTGGCAAATTTTTGTTTAACCTCACCTGGGGAGCAGTCAGAGCGTACAGATACTGCAATAGCGTCAAACTCGGGTTGCGCTGCTGGCAAGCCAGCAATGAGTTTCCAAGGGTCTACAATATGGCTAATATTAAAAAGGGAGGTAGGGTATAGGTTTTTACTGTTAAGTGTGTTCCCTTCATATCCAGCCCTGCACTCCTGGGGTGGTATAGTACGCCTCATCTTACTAATTTCTTTAGCTAACATAGGTTTTCTTGCCATCTCTCTCACCCTCATTGCTGGTGTTCCAAAATTAAACTCCTATGTTATTATACTCCGTTTGAACAATCCCCCGGTAAAAATGCCAAAAAGGATCCAAATTTTCCTTAACCTTTTTGGCGTTCCTCAAGGTAATTGGCCCAGTCCTGCATCATTTTTTTACGGTCTGCCAAAAAGTCGGTATGGTTGTAAGCCGCGCGCACTGCGTCACGTTCACCATGCGCCAACTGACGCTCTATCCAGTCACGGTTAAAGCCCTGCTCATTGAGTATGCTGGAGGCCGTTCCCCTAAAGCCGTGCGCGCACATTTCATCCTTGCCAAAGCCCATGCGCCGCAATGCCGCTGTAACGGTTGCTTCTGACATTGCCCTTTCCAGGCTGCGTGTTGATGGGAACAGGTATTTACTATGTCCGGTTAATGTTCGTAACTCATTCAGCAGTTGCAGGGTTTGTTCCGCCAAGGGTACGAGGTGGGATTGGCGCTTTTTCATCTTGTTCTCCGGTATGCGCCACAAACGGTTTTCTCTATCTATCTCGCTCCATTCGGCATTTCTTATTTCGCCAGGGCGACAAAAGGTAAGCGCACTAAACTTCAACGCCAGGGCAGTTATCGGGTTGGTTTCCCGGTAGCCCTCTATGGCTTTCATAAGCTCCACTAGCCGCCTGGGGTCGGTTATGGCCGCCCGATGCTTTACTGTGGGGTTGGTATATTGCCGCCTAAATCGCTCGGTGTAGTCCTGGTCAACGCCCGGCAATTCCAACTCCAAGGCGTAGCGCAGTATCTGCGAGGTAATGCTTCTAACCTTTTTCAGGGTTGGATATTTTCTCTGATTATGCAGGTTGTCAAAAACAGCTTTTATGTCCGCTTTGCCCACTTCGGCTATGGGCATTTTGCCAATGACCGACAGTATATGCTGCCTAAGTTTTTGCTCGGTGTCTTTTATGTGGTTTGCTGACCACTCCAACTTATGCAACTCGAACCATTCCAAGGCAACCATTTCAAAGGTTTTGCCAATAATTGCTATCTGCTTTTTAGCCTCCCGCTTAAAGGCTGCCGGGTTGATGCCATCCACAATCTGTTCCCTGGCTTCCTGCGCCAGCTTGCGAGCCTTGGCCAACGAAACCGCCGGGTAGGGGCCAATGGTCAACGATTGCTCTTTGCCACCAAACATGAATTTATAACGAAAAACCATCTTGCCGGCGGGGTAAACCCACACTTGCAAGCCGCCGCCGTCCATTTCCTTATGTAGTTTGGCGCGGGGTTTTAATGCTTTTAATTGGCTGTCAGTAAGTTTGTTTATTGCCATGGGATATAGCCTCCTAGTAACAGTGTGTTACCTACAATTTTACCCCGTGAGCAAACCGCTTACCCCTGTATAAGCCCCATAACTAAAGGCGTACTCCCGCCTGGTTTCCCAACATGCGAGGCGCGGTAAGGCCTGGCTAAGCCAAAATAGTTTTTAGCAAATATTAACTTTTTATTGATTTCATTGACGGGACTTTTGGGGTATTGGCGGAGAGGGTGGGATTCGAACCCACGTGCCGGGGATTAGCCGACAACCCGATTTCGAGTCGGGCCCGTTACGACCGGACTTCGGTACCTCTCCGCGTAAAGACAAGTTTTATTTACGGCGCCGCGCGCCGAAGAAGCTTTGCAAAAGGGCCACACTTTCATCTGCCAGTAAACCGCCGTTAACCTGTAGCTGATGGTTGAAGCCTGGCTGCTGGTGCAGGCTGATGGTGGAGCCCAAGGCTCCAGCCTTGCCGTCAAAGGCGGCAAACACCACCTGCGCCAAGCGCGCCCAAATAAGGGCGCCCGCGCACATGGCGCAGGGTTCTAATGTAACATATAAAGTGCAATTTAGCAGGCGGTAGTTGCCTATTTTTTGCGCTGCTTGGCGTAGCGCCAGCATCTCGGCGTGGGCGGTTGGGTCGCAGTTAGCTATTGTGCGGTTATGGCAGGCGGCCAGTAGCGCGCCCTGGCCATCTGCCAATACCGCGCCCACCGGCACCTCCCCGGCGGCGTAGGCCAGCCGGGCCTGGGTAAGGGCCAGGCGCATAAATAACAGATGGCTTGCTTCCATACCCGTCACGACAAGCTACAAGCCGCATTGCCAGTTGGGCGCCGGTGGCGCAACCCATGCATGCGAAAGGCGTAAGATAGCATTGGATGATTTTGGCACCATGGTGAATAAAAACCCCTGCTTTTTAACTTGATAATATTAAACATTATTTTCTGTAAAGAATTTTATTTTTGGTGTTTTTTTTATACATGACGCCATAGGCAATGTTTGCTGGTAAGGGTTTTTATATAGCAAAAACAAATTATTATACATAAATCGGCTCATGGTATGCTTGTTGCTTAATATATAGGCAACGGAAAACAGGCAGTGCTCTAACCCCCCCTCTAATTGCGCGCTGCAGGGAGTCGGATACTTGTATCCGGCTCCCTTCCTACTTTCTTAAAACAGCCTTTTTTGCGCGCTTTGGCTTGGGCTAAGCTTGAGATGCTGATAGGCGCCCGCCGTGGCCACTCGGCCCGCCGGAGTGCGCTTGATAAAGCCTTGCTGGATAAGATAGGGTTCATACACCTCTTCAATGGTCTGGGCTTCTTCTCCCACCGCAGCCGACAAGTTGTTAAGCCCTACCGGCCCGCCGTCGAACTTTTGGATAATGCCGGCCAGCAATTCGCGGTCCAGGCGGTCCAACCCTAAAGCATCCACACCCAGACGGGTTAAGGCATAATCAGCCAGTTCTTTATTTATACTGCCATCAGCCTCCACCTGGGCAAAGTCGCGCACCCGTTTTAGCAAGCGGTTGGCAATGCGCGGGGTAAAGCGCGAGCGTCGCGCTATTTCCAACGCCCCGTCCGGGCTGATATCCATATTTAAAATGCGGGCCGAGCGAACCACTATCCGGGCCAGTTCTTCGGGCTTGTAAAAATCCAGGCGCACCTGTACGCCAAAGCGGTCACGCAGGGGCGGGGTTAAGAGGCCGGCCCGGGTAGTGGCCCCCACCAGGGTGAAGGGCGGCAGGTCAAGCTTTACCGTGCGCGCGCCAGGCCCCTGGCCAATCACCAAATCCAGGCTGAAATCCTCCATGGCCGGATACAACACTTCCTCCACCACATGATTCAGGCGGTGTATCTCATCCACAAAAAGCACCTGGCGGGGTTGCAGGCTGGTTAATATAGCGGCCAGATCACCGGCCCTTTCCAGAACAGGCCCGCTGGTGGCCACAATGCCTACTTCCAGTTCGTTGGCCAGAATATTGGCCAGAGTGGTTTTGCCCAGGCCGGGGTGGCCGTGCAGCAGCACATGATCCAGGGCCTCGCCCCGCTGGCGGGCTGCCAAAATAAACACCCGCAGGTTGGCCTTGGCCTCGTCTTGGCCAATATAGTCGTCCAGGCGTTTGGGCCGTAAACCGGCTAACAGCTCATCATCTTCCAAAATTTGTCCGCTAAGCAGGCGTCCATACTCCTCGCTCATTTACTTGGCTCCTCCCAGCTTAAGTAAACTGGCTTTCAGCATTTCCTGCAAGCTGGCCGTTTCGTGTAGCCCCATGCGGGCGTTTTCCAGCGCCTTACGCGCCGCCGGCTCGGGGTAGCCTAGGTTTATAAGCGCGCTTAAAGCATCGGCCTCTATGGAGCCTGGTGCCATTCCGCTGGCAGACATGCCGCTTTGGGGCAGTTTACCCTCCAGTTCCACCACCAGCCGGGCCGCGGTTTTTTTGCCCACCCCGGGTATTTTGGTAAGACGTTCAGCATCGCGGGCCTGCACGGCCTGCCACAATTGGGAAGTGCTGATGCCGCTTAGCATGCTTAGGGCCACTTTGGGGCCCACTCCGCTTACACTAATAAGCTTATTGAAAGTCTGGCGTTCGTCCTCTTGGCTGAAACCGTAGAGGTGCAGGGCGTCTTCGCGCACTACCGTATGAATAAAAAGGGTGGTTTCCTGGCCCAGGGCGGGCAGTTCATAGAAAGTGTGCAGGCTTATAAATACGCGATAACCCACGCCATGAGTTTGCAGCACCGCCTGTTCGGGGCGCTTGTCTTTTACAACACCGGTTAACAGAGCTATCATAACAGGCCTCGCATATAAAGGGCGCGGGAGTTAAGATGGCATATGGCCAAAGAAAGGGCATCACTCACATCAAGCGGCGCGTCGTTAAGTTCAAGCTCCAGCAGGCGGCACACCATGTGGCGCACCTGCGCTTTAGCCGAGGCGCCCGAACCAACCACCGCTTTTTTTACGGTAGTGGGAGCATATTCAAATACGTTGATGCCGGCCTCGGCCGCAGCCAGCATGGCCACCCCGCGGGCCTGGCCCAGAATAAAGGCGGTTTTCACATTGCGGCCAGCAAACACATTTTCCAGGGCCATTTCGCTGGGGCCGTGCGAGCTCAAAATTTCCCGCAGGCCTTCAAACAAATAGAGCAAGCGTGCGGGCAGGCTTAGCTCAGCCTTGGGGGCAAGCGCCCCGCAGCAAAGCACCAAAGGCGCTTTACCAGGCCGGTCTTCCAGCACCCCAAAACCCATTTTTAAGGAACCAGGGTCTATGCCCACCACCTTTAGTGCGGCGTTTGCGGGTGCCAGCAAGGCCAAGCCTAGTCCAGTTCCGCCATTATGGAGTCGTCAATATCGAAGTTGGCGTAAACGTGCTGCGTGTCGTCGCACTCATCCAACGCTTCCATTAGGGCCAAAACTTTTTTAGCTTCGTTTACGTCTGTTACCGGTATGGTGGTGTTGGGCAGTTTGGAGAGCGAGGCCTCCTGTACGGCAATACCAGCAGCTTTTAAGGCCTCACCCACCGCGTTAAACTCGGCTGGCGCGGTATGCACTTCCCAAATCTCGCCTTCGTCCAGCACGTCTTCGGCACCGGCGTCCAGGGCCACTTCCATTATTTTGTCTTCGTCGGCCTGGGCCTTATCTATTACAAATAGACCTTTAGATTCAAACTGGAAGGCCACCGCGCCCGACTTGGCCAAAGCCCCGCCGCGTTTGGTGAGAATATGGCGCACCTCGGCCGCGGCTCGGTTTTTGTTGTCGGTCATAACCTCTATAATAAAGCCCACCCCGCCAGGGCCATAACCCTCGTAGGTTATTTCCTCATAGCTCACGCCTTCCAAATCGCCGGTGCCCTTGGCAATGGCGCGCTCGATGTTATCTTTGGGCATGTTCTGGCCTCTGGCCGCATCCACCGCGGTACGCAGGCGGCTGTTGCCATCTATGTCGCCGCCGCCCATTTTAGCGGCCATGGTTATTTCCCGCATCAGGCGGGTGAATACTTGGCCGCGCTTGGCGTCAGCGGCTCCCTTTTTGCGTTTTATGGTGCTCCATTTTGAATGACCGGACATCTTTTTCCCCTATCTGCTAATTCTTATAATTACCTGAGACCTAAACCAACTAAGTATATCTCCCGGCTGCTAGTTGTGCTGGCCGCCGGTTTATGGGCTTTGGCCTGATTAAAAAAATTTTTCATGCGCTTCATAAGCTCCGCCGCATCCGCGCTCCAGAAAACTTTGGCCGCCATGTTGCCGCCCGGCTTTAGCAGGCTGCAAGCCATTTCTAAGGCAATGCCGGTCAGTTCCGCACTCTTCAAAGCATCGGCATGGGCCACCCCGGTGGTACGGGGAGCGGCGTCACTCAAAACCAGATCATAAGTCTGGCCCGGCAGGCGCAAAATCTCGGGCGTTATCTGGTATAAATCCGCCTCTATAAAAGTGGCCCAAGCGGGCAGGCTAAGCTGAAGCGGTTGAATATCCACCCCCACCACCTGTCCCCTGGCGCCTACTTTAGCCGCGGTAAATTGCAGCCACGAGCCGGGGTGGCAGCCCAGATCCAGCACCTTATAGCCGCTTTTAAGCAAGTTATAGCGGGCATCCAGCTCTTTGAGCTTGTAGACCGAGCGGGCCGCATAGCCTTCTTCTTTAGCGCGGCGGTAATTAGAGTCTTCTTGTCCCCGGCGGGCCATAAACCATCCATTTCAGCCGCTCAAAGCAAAATTTAGCCGCAGCCTGTTATCTATATAAATCTAGCATATGGGGCTTTGGCGGGCAAGGCGAAGCGGGCGGCCCCGGCTGGGCTTGCCATAAAATTATAGCGCAAGAGTTTTGTTTTTTACCAGTTAGCGGGTGCGTCGGCCACAGGTAAAAAATTTTAAAAAATTAAAAAAAGTTCCATTTTTTCCCTTGCCAATTAAAAGGCTAATGGTTATTAATAATCCAGGTCTGGCACTCTTTATCCTAGAGTGCTAAAAATTCGACTAATTTTTTGAGGCATAGTTTGCAGACAAACTGTAATAACTGGATTCTGTTTAATAAACATAATTTGAGGAGGAATGGATTATGAAAATTAAACCCTTGCAGGACCGCGTGATTGTAAAGCGGCTGGAAGAGGAAACGAAAACCGCTGGCGGCATCATTATCCCCGATACAGCCAAAGAAAAACCCCAGCAGGGCAAAGTTATGGCCGTGGGCCCTGGCAAAGTGCTGGAAGGCGGCACCAAGGTGGAAATGACTGTTAAAAAAGGCGACTTGGTGTTGTTTGGCAAATATGCCGGTTCGGAAGTAAAAATTGAAGGCGAAGAATACATCATTATGCGCGAAGATGACATTCTTGGCGTAATTGGCTAATTTTACAACTAATTTAAACCTGTGCAAGGTTAAATTTTTAGGAGGTTTCTTAGATGTCTAAAGAAATTAAATATGATGTACGCGCCCGCGAAGCCTTGATGCGCGGGGTAGATGCTTTGGCCAACGCGGTTAAAGTAACTCTGGGCCCTAAAGGCCGCAACGTAATTATTGAAAAATCTTTCGGTTCCCCCACCATTACCAAAGACGGTGTGACCGTGGCCAAGGAAATTGAACTGGAAGACAAGTTTGAAAACATGGGCGCCCAGATGGTCAAGGAAGTGGCTTCCAAAACTTCCGATATCGCGGGCGACGGCACCACCACCGCCACCATTCTGGCCCAGGCCATTTATCGTGAAGGCTCCAAACTGGTGGCAGCCGGCCATAGCCCCATGCCCATTAAACGCGGCATTGATAAAGCCGTGGAAGTGTTGGTAGCCGAGCTGAAAAAAATCAGCAAAGCCACCAAAGACCAGAAAGAAATGGCTCAAGTCGGCACCATCAGCGCCAACAACGACTCCACTATTGGCAATATTATTGCCGAAGCCATGAACAAAGTGGGTAAAGAAGGCGTTATTACCGTGGAAGAAGCCAAATCCATGGAAACCACCCTGGAAGTGGTGGAGGGCATGCAGTTTGACCGCGGCTACCTGAGCCCCTACTTTGTAACTGACCCCGAAAAAATGGTGGTTAACCTGGATAATCCCTACATCCTCATCCATGAGAAAAAAATAGCCAACATGAAAGACATGTTGCCGGTTCTGGAGCAGATTGCCAAAATGGGCCGTCCGCTGCTTATCATTGCTGAAGATGTGGAAGGCGAAGCCCTGGCTACCCTGGTGGTCAACAAGCTGCGCGGCACCTTAAACGCCTGTGCGGTTAAAGCGCCCGGCTTTGGCGACCGCAGAAAAGCCATGCTGGAAGACATTGCTATCCTTACCGGTGGCAAGATGCTCTCTGAAGATATGGGCTTCAAGCTGGAAAACGCCACCTTGGACGACCTGGGCACCGCCAAGCGCGTGACCATTGATAAAGACAATACCACCATCGTAGATGGCAGCGGCACCCGCAAAGACTTGGAAGGCCGGGTCAAGCTCATCCGCGCCCAGATTGAAGATACCACCAGCGACTATGACCGCGAAAAACTGCAGGAACGCCTGGCCAAGCTGGTGGGCGGGGTTGCGGTAATTAATGTGGGCGCGGCCACGGAAACCGAAATGAAAGAAAAGAAAGCCCGCGTGGAAGACGCTCTGAACGCCACCCGCGCCGCGGTGGAAGAAGGCATTGTGCCCGGTGGCGGCGTGGCCCTCCTGCGTTGCCAGAAGGTGCTGGACAAGCTGCAGTTGGATGATTCCGAACAGTTTGGCGCCAGCATTATCCGTCGGGCTATTGAGGAGCCTCTGCGCCAGATTGCCACCAACGCCGGTTGCGAAGGCAGCGTGGTGGTGGAAAAAGTTAAGTCCATGAAAGGCGCTGGCGATGGCTATAATGCTGACACCGACACCTATGAAGACCTGCTGAAAGCCGGGGTTATTGACCCCACCAAGGTTACCCGTTTTGCCCTGCAGCATGCGGCTTCCGTGGCTGGCCTGCTGTTAACCACCGAGTGCATGATTGCCGACAAGCCCAAAGAAGACAAGGGCGGTATGCCGGCCATGCCTGGCGGTATGGGCGGTATGGGCGGCATGGGCGGCATGTACTAAGCGCCTCATTGCACCTCAAATTAAAGGGCCTTCCCCATTTGGGGAGGGCCTTTTTTTATTATGCCATAGGCACAAATACGGCTTCGTGTTAATATATAAGGCGGTTAGCCACTGTCACGAAGGGAAATCACATGAGCTGCGTATTTATAGATAATCCGCATTCCATAGGCAATACTCCGTTGGTACGGCTCAACAAAGTGACGCCAGGCCCGGCTATGGTGCTGGCCAAGATAGAAGGGCGTAACCCGTCTTATTCGGTAAAGTGCCGGGTGGGCGCGGCCATGATCTGGGATGCTTTAGCCAAAGGGGAACTAAAGCCCGGCATGGGAATAGTGGAACCCACCAGCGGCAACACCGGTATTGCCTTGGCCTATGTGGCCGCGGCCCTGGGCTACAAGTTAACCCTTACCATGCCGGAAACCATGAGTATAGAACGGCGCAAGGTGCTTAGCATGTTGGGTGCCAACCTGTTGCTCACCCCGGGAGTGGAAGGCATGGCCGGGGCCATTGCCCGGGCTGAAGAATTGGCCAACAGCCATGGCTACTATATGCCTCAGCAGTTTAACAATCCATCTAATCCGGCCATCCATGAAAAAACTACCGGCCCGGAGATATGGCATGACACCGGTGGAAAGGTGGACGCGCTGGTGGTGGCGGTGGGCACGGGCGGAACTATAACCGGCATTAGTCGCTACTTAAAGGGCAAAAACAAAAGCCTTATCAGCGTGGGGGTAGAGCCGGCCGCCAGCCCGGTAATAAGCCAGCATTTGGCCGGTCAGCCGCTTAAGCCGGGGCCACACAAAATTCAAGGTATTGGCGCGGGTTTTATTCCCGCGGTGCTGGAGCTAACCCTGCTTGATGCGATGGAGACGGTAGGCGATGAGGAGGCCTTCAGCTATGCTCGCCGTCTGGCCAGGGAAGAGGGCATTTTAGCCGGCATCTCTTCCGGCGCGGCTGTGGCCGCCGCTGCCCGCCTGGCCGCACGGGCGGAATTTGCCGGCAAAACCATTGTGGTTATTTTGCCCGACGCGGGCGAGCGTTATCTTTCTTCAGATCTTTACCAGTAGGGCGGGCTTTCTTATCTCTGGCAGGCCTGCGGTCTTTATTTTTAAACGCGCCAGCGGTAAAATTTTTGCTTTTAGGCGGAGCGCCGGCAGAGCTTTTGCCGGGCCGGGCCGGGCCTCTATCCAGGCTAACCTTGGGTTTGTGCCCGCGAATCTGGCAGTGGTTCATTACATCCATCACCTCTGGGGCAATGCTATCCGCCACATCCACCAGAGATTCGGTATCGTAAATGGCAATAGCACCTATCATGCGTGCCGGGTGCCCAGACTCTCCGGCAATGGCGCCCACCAAATCGCCAGGCGTAACCTTGTGCTTGCGCCCCAGATTAAAGCGTAACCGCACAAAATTTGTAGGCGCGCCGACAGTCGCTTGGGCGGTTTTTTTTTGCTTGACTTGTTTTTTCTGTTCGGCCAAAGCGGCAAAATCGGGAGCCAGCATCATTTTCAGGAGAGCGGAGGCCAGTTCCATGCCGTAGTCTTCATCCAGGCCGCCATAGCCAGCCAGAACTTTGCGCAGGTCCTCCAGGCCGCCAGCGCTGGCTACCTCTTGGGCCCGCTGCAACAGGCGCGCGGCTTTTATCTCTATAATTTTTGCCAGGGGGGGCAGTTCCCCCAGAGCTATCTCAGCCTTGGTCACACGCATTATCTGGCGCAGTTTAAAGCTGTCCCGCCCGCTTACCAGAGTATAGGCGCGGCCTTTGTGCCCGGCCCGGCCGGTGCGGCCAATGCGGTGCACGTAGTTTTCCGCGTCAAAAGGCATGTCATAATTTATTACCGCCTCCACTCCGTCTATATCAAGCCCGCGGGCCGCCAGGTCGGTGGCTACCAGCATGCGTATTTCGCCCGTGCGGAAACGCCCCATTACCCGGTCGCGCTGGGCCTGGTCCAGGCTGCCGTGCAGAGCTTCAGCCATAAAGCCTCTGGCTTGCAAATAATTGGCGGTTTCGTCGGCCCCTTGCCGGGTGGCGCAGAAAATAAGGGCTTTGGCAAAATTTTCCGAGTCCAGCAGGCGGCTTAGAGAACTGGCTTTGGCACCCGTCTCCACCTGGTAATAAGTTTGCTCAATAGCCTCCACGGTCATGGTCTTAACTTTGGTTTTAACCATCTGCGGGTTGCGCAAAAAGGCTTCCGCCAGTTTTAAGATGGCGGGCGGCATGGTGGCGGAAAATAATAGTCGCTGGCTTGTTTCCGGAGTTTGGCTCAGTATATTTTCCATGTCTTCATAAAAGCCCATGTTCAGCATTTCGTCGGCCTCATCCAGCACCACCATGGAAATATTGTCCAGACCTATGCTGCCGCGCTCCATATGATCCATTACCCGGCCGGGGGTGCCCACTATTACCTGAGGTTTTTTGCGTAACCCGCGCAGTTGGGTATCTATGGCCTGGCCGCCGTAAATCGGCAAAATTAAACAGCCCGGCAGATGGGCGGCCAAACGGCCTATTTCTTTGGCCACCTGCATAGCCAGCTCTCTAGTGGGGCAGAGGATAAGCGCCTGGATATCTTTGCTCTGCTGGTCCAAGCGTTCCAAAAGCGGAATGGCAAAGGCCGCGGTTTTACCTGTGCCGGTTTGGGCTTGGCCGATCACATCGCGGCCTTCCAAAATAAAAGGGATGGCCATTTTCTGGATCGGCGATGCTTCAGTAAAACCCATACTTTCCACTGACTTTAAAATATCAGCAGACAGATTTAATGACGTGAAACTAATACTCATGGGGTACGCTTTCATTGATTTTGACCGCTAAAGCGCGGTTGGGCAGTGGTTGGGGCAAAAATGCGCTGAAAAATGGGAAAAGAAACCTCTGGCAAATTTAAGTTAAGGCTAGGGGCACTCCACAAAAGTGTTTCCCTGCGGACTAGCTATTATCACCTGAGTTTTCCATAATTACAAGCAAAAGACACTTGGCGGCGCACAAATTTAAGGCCAAGGCGTTTATTATATGGCGCAACTATCTGCTTTTAGGTAAGTTTATTATTAACTCTGCTGGGTTAAGGCTGTTGCTGCATCGCAAATTAGAATTTTTCATCTAAGCTTGAATATGGCATTGCCAAAGCCGGTTTTTGGGCAGGGCGGTTTGTTTTTGGCCCGTGCTCTGGCGGGGAGGTTGGCGATGAGTTATTTGCTTCTGCGGAATTTTTTAGAGAAACTTGACGAGCCTGTCGCCATCTTGGACACTTCTCAAGGTAGCTTACTTTGGGGAAATCAGGCCTTCGCTTCCACCATGCAGGCTCTTAAAAAAGAGGACCTGCTTCTATCTTTAACCGACCTTCTAGCCAGCGAAAAAATGAGCTCAGTATGCCAGGCGGCTTTGGCCGGCGGGCGCGCGGATGAGGCATGTTTTGCTAATTTTTTCATAAATTTACATGGTTGGAGAGGGCGGGTGCATGCCTCGCCACTACCTTGGCAGGGCAAGGTGGCCATTGGTGTAAGCTTTAAGAGCGCTGGCGGCATGGCCACGGAAATGAAGCGCCAGGCCGCGCTAAGCCGCTTAAGCAGCGACCCGGTAATTACATCGGGTAATTTTGTGCAAGCCTGTAAAGCCATAACCAGGGAGGCGGCGGAAACGTTAAATGTGGTTCGGGTGGGCATTTGGCTGCTGGGCCAGTCAGAGCTTATCAATCAGGTTATTTATGACCGCCGCACCAAAAAATTCGGAGTAGACTCATCATTTGCACTTAGCAAATACCCCATTTATATTTCACTTTTGCAAAGCGAACGCAATATTGTCATTGTGGATACGGAAACCGATAGTATTTTGGCCGGCATGGCCGCCGACTACAGTTTAAGCGGCATTCGCGCGCTGTTAGACTGCCCCATACGCTTAGGGGGCAAACTGTGTGGGGTTGTGTGCATAGAGCATGCCGGCGACCCGCGCCTGTGGACTAAACAGGAACAGGCCTTTGGCGCATCTGTGGCCGACTTTGCCGCCATTGCCCTGGAAAGCGGCCACTTATACGAAAGCCGGCGCCGCATGGCAACCCTGCTTTCCAATCTGCCGGGTACGGCCTTCCGTTGCCGTAACGACATGCCCACCTTTACCATGGAATATATGAGTGAAGGCTGCCTGGAGATGACCGGCTATGCCCCGGAAGAATTTGTTAACAACAATAAATTATGTTTTTTTGATATAGTGCATCCCGAAGATCTGCCCAAGCTTATGGCCGATAATGAGAAAACCCTGCTGGTGGACCGGCCTTTGGACGCCACCTTCAGGATAATCCACAAGAGCGGTGAGGTGCGTTGGATATGGGAGCGCAGCCGGGTGATAGAACTTAGGGATGACGATCCCAACTTCAGCATTGTGGAGGGGTTTTTCAGCGATGTGACCGAACGCCGCCGTCTGGAAGAGGCGGAGCTGGCCAACAGAGCTAAAAGCGAGTTCTTGGCTAACATGTCCCATGAAATCCGCACGCCCATGAACGGAGTTATAGGTCTTACCACGCTTTTGCTGGATACCCCCCTCAATGATGTGCAGCGGCAGTATGCCGAAACTATCCGCAACAGCGCTGACTCGCTTTTGACTATTATTGAGGATATTCTGGATTTCTCTAAAATAGAGGCGGGCAAGCTTTCGCTGGAATACCTGGATTTTTCTCCACGATTTCTGCTGGAAGACATATGTGAGATGTTTTCGGTACGGGCCAGAGATAAGCGCCTTAGCCTGGACTTGCAATTGCCCAAGCATCTGCCCGAAAAAGTAAAAGGCGACCCGTATCGTTTGCGCCAGATAATGGTTAACCTGGTGGGCAATGCCATCAAGTTTACTGCCCAGGGCGGTATCGCCATACGTTGTTTTTATCGCCATCAAATTACTGATGATCTGTCCCACTGTTTACGCATAGAAGTGGAAGACACCGGCGTGGGAGTGGCGGCTGAGCAGGTGGAAAATTTGTTCAAGCCCTTTACCCAGGCCGACTCTTCCACTACACGGCGTTTTGGCGGCACAGGCCTGGGGCTTTCCATAAGCCGCAATTTAGTTGAGCTTATGCAAGGCAGTATAGGGGTTGACAGCGATGGCGCGAAAGGTTCTGTTTTCTGGCTGGAACTGCCTTTTGCGGCGGCCGATGAGCAGGAGGCCGCGGAACCAGACCTGAACTTCAGCGGCAAGAGGGTGCTTATTTATGACACTCAGCCCGGCTCATGCCACACGTGCTCGTTTTTCATGCAGTCGTGGGGGCTTTGGGTGGACGAGGCGCAAACCCCCGGCGAGGCGTTTGATTTGCTGGCCACCGGCAGTTATCATTTGGCTTTATTGGATGCTAGTTTGTTTAACGAATATCCTCCGCAAGCCGTATCTATGCTGTTAGATGCAAGCCCCATGTGCCTGCTGGCTGATTTTGGCGCGAATTTGCCCGCGAGCCTGGGGGAGAACAACCAGTTGGCTTTGCTCACCAGGCCGCTTAAAACCAATACGTTGCGCCGCCTGCTGCCGCGTTTACTGGGAGATGCCCAACCCGCTGAAAGAGAAAACCTCTTTGCCCAGCATAAGTCCCGGCCGCTGGAGATTTTATTGGCCGAGGATTCGCGGGTAAACCAGCTAGTGGCCATTGCCATGCTGGAAAAAATGGGCCACAAGGTAGATGCCGTGGAAAACGGCTTATTGGTGCTAGCCGCGCTTAAAGAAAAACAATACGATTTGGTGTTTATGGATTGTCAGATGCCGGAGATGGATGGCTACCAGGCCACTCGGCTTTTGCGCGTCCCCAGTTCCGCGGTGCTAAACTCTAAAGTGCCAGTAATAGCCATGACGGCCAATGCCATGGTGGGCGACCGCGAAAAGTGTTTGGCCGCGGGCATGGATGACTATATTCCCAAGCCTATAAAACTGGGCGCCTTGGTGGAGGCGCTTAATAAATGGGGAGGGAGCTAGCTCGAGCGGGCGCAGCCCTGGTAGATGTTTTGCTGTTCAAGAAAATTTTCCAGGGCTTGCAGGGCTAGGTTTTTGTGCATAGCCCAGGTGGGTGCTGAGCATATTTCACCGTGGCCGGGGTTGGCGCTTAGACGATGGATGGTTACCCAGGGCGGTAGCAGGCTGATAAAAGCGGCGCAGGCCCGCACCCAGGTATCCAGATCCCAGGGGATGTACTTCCCGGCGCGCCACCAGCGGGCAAGTTCGGTGTCTTCAAGCACCATTAGCGAATGCAGTTTTACACCCCATACGTTGTGCGTTACTAAAAATTCCGCGGTTTGGTTGGTATGAAGCGGGGTTTCTCCCGGCAGGCCCAAAATTACATGGGCCACCACCGGTAGTTTCAAGCCGGTTGCCCTACTGGCGGCCTCAGCAAAGCAGGCGGCGCTGTGGCCGCGTTTAATTAGTTTTAAGGTGGAGTCATGGCTGCTCTGCAGGCCCAGTTCCAGCCAACATAAAAGGCCTTGGTCCTTTAGCTCGGCCAACAAGCGCCAGTGTTCGTCATTAAGGCAGTCGGGCCGGGTGGAAATAATGAGGCCTGAGATGCCAGGGGTGGCGGCGGCTTGATAAAACCAAGGCCTAAGTTGCGAGGCCGGGGCATAGGTGGAGCAAGAGGCCTGAAAATAAGCCAGCTTTTTACCAGGTTTGCTTTGCCCTAAGGCCAGTTGCTGTTCCAGGCTTAAAGCGCTCAAACCCTGGCTGGCGGCAAAAGGCGAACAATAGATACAACGGCCCTCCGGCAGGGGGCAGCCCAAGTGTAAGTCCAGCCCTATTTTGCTTACCCGCTCGTTAAAATGGCGGCGCAGCCAGGGGCCTATCATATTTATACGGCGGTGCAGGTTCATAAATTGTAAGTTTACGCTTAAAATAAAAATTATATATAGCTTATGTTGTTTAAGGCTTACTAAAAATAAGTCATAATATATAAAATGGGGGAAATATGCCAAACAGGAGCATAGTTATGGAGAACAAAAGTATGAGCATCGCCCAGGTGGTTGCAATAACTGGCCTGCCTGCTTCAACTATTCGTTACTATGATCAACAACTGGGAGAATATTTAGGGATAAAGCGGGGCAAGGGGCGCCGCCGCAATTTTAGCCAGCGCTCAATTGAGCTTTTACAGCAAGCACACGGTTGGATGAAAAATGAAGGACTGAGCTTGCGCCAGGCAAGAGAACGGCTCAGCCAAACCGCGGGCGCAAATGAAACAGCAGGCATAAAGCCGGATCCACGGTTATTAAATTTGTCTTCGGAAGTCAACTCCCTGCGCAGAGAGCTGGATGAGCTGAAAGATATTCAGCAGCGCACCTTGGAGATATTGTCAAGCATTACCAGGTAAAAACCGCTATACCACCAAACAGCTTACTTCAAAATCGGCCAAAATATTTTTGATCAACAGTGGGCATTGTGGCTGTTCAAAGTTAGAGCATTTTCGTTTCATATCGTTCCATTCCATATACTGGCAACGCAGGCAATAAACTTCTGGTTCGAAGGCTTTAAAATTAAGACTATTTTGTTCCATGCCAGGCTCCTAAAGTTAATAAAGAACAGCCAAGTTACCGTTTTGTATAGCAATAGCAATGCCAAAAAACGGGCCGGCTGTGAAAAAATTTTTTACATTATTATCATATAGTTATGTAGGGAAGCCATTAATGGCTCAGTGCTCGGGCACCTTGGGCAGCAAAATTTGCGCAATAGGCCGCGTTATAGCGGCATTTTTGCCTGTAATTGTTGCAGGTGGCCTGGCGCGTGCTTAATCTATAGCAAACACTTTTACAATCAGTTATTGAGCGGGTAGGGAGTTGGGTGTATATTTTTATTATTAAATGAAAAGGTTGCAAAGGAGAAGCTTATGGCCATAGCAAAGAAGAAACTCAGCAAAAAGACCGTAGCCAAGCCTCCCAAGGCTGCTGTTGGCAAAAACGGCCCCAATTTAGCCTATTTAAAAGAGATGGCTAAACGGGTGGGGGTTGATAATTTTTCGCGCAAAAATAAAACTGAGCTTATTCGTGCTATCCAGACGTGTGAGGGCAATAGTGACTGTTATGGCCGTATTGTGGATTGTGACTTGTCGGGCTGCTTGTTTTACAACCCTTGCCAGGAGATACGTGTTTAGCTGCTAATACCTGAAAAAGGCCGCCCGGTTACGCGCCGGGCGGCCTTTTCAGTTTAAGCTGCGAAGAACTAACCCAGCATGGCCAGCAGCACCCCGGCGGCCACGGCGCTGCCAATAACTCCGGACACATTGGGTCCCATGGCATGCATAAGCAAGTAGTTGCGACGGTTGGTTTCCTGCCCCACTTTATTTGCCACTCGCGCCGCCATAGGCACCGCCGATACCCCGGCCGCGCCAATAAGCGGGTTTATTTTGTCTTTAAGGAACAAATTCAAAAATTTGGCCAGAAGAACCCCGCCAGCGGTGCCCAGCGAAAAAGCAATGGCCCCCAGCACCAGTATGCCTAAGGTCTCAGGCTGCAGAAACTGTTCGGCATTGAGCTTGGAACCCACCGACAAACCCAGCAATATCGTGACAATATTTATGAATTCGTTTTGCGCGGCATGCGAGAGGCGTTCGGTAACTCCTGACTCTCTGAGCAGGTTGCCAAAAGTAATGGCGCCAATCAGCGGGGCGGCGTCGGGCAGAATAAGAGCGCAGAGCAGCAGGGTGAGCAGGGGGAAGAGAATTTTTTCCCTTTTGCTTACCGGGCGCAGTTGCTTCATGACAATGCTGCGTTCTTTCTGGCTGGTAAGAGCGCGCATAATGGGCGGCTGAATAATTGGCACCAGCGCCATATAAGAATAGGCGGCCACCGCGATGGCTCCCAAAAGGTGAGGCGAGAGCCGGCTGGTGAGGAAGATGGCGGTGGGGCCATCGGCGCCGCCGATGATGCCGATGCTGGCTGCGTCTTGAATGGAAAAGCTAAAGCCGAACTTGGCCAGTACCAGCGCGCCGATTAAGGTGGCAAATATGCCAAGTTGGGCGGCCGCGCCCAGCAACGCGGTTTTGGGGTTGGCTATTAGCGGACCGAAGTCGGTCATGGCTCCCACCCCTATGAATATGAAGATGGGGAAAAGGCCTGTGTTGATGCCAAAGGCGTAAATAATGCCCAGAAAACCGTTGGGGCCGGAAATGGCGGCCACCGGTATGTTGGCCAATAATCCGCCAAAGGCAATAGGCAGCAGCAATAGCGGCTCGAAACCCTTGGCAATGCCAAGCCACAGCAGTACCATGCATACGGTAATCATAATACACTGCCCAATGGTAATGGCGCCTAAGCCAGTGCTCTGCCACAGGGCGGTAAAAACAGATGCATCCATAATTATATACCTATTTGATTTCCGCAAGCACGGTATCAGGCATAACCTGGTCGCCCTGCTTTACCTTGAAAGTTATAGTGCCGTTACTTTCCGCTTTTATTTCCGATTCCATTTTCATGGATTCCATTATCATTACCGTCTGCCCCTCTACCACTTTTTCGCCTTCTTTTACAATAATACGCAAAATAACCCCGGGCAGAGGCGCTGAAATAGTGGACGGGTTGTGAGCGGCCGCGTTTTCGGCGGGCATGGGCGCCTGGCCGGGAGCCTGGCTTTCCACAGCGGCCGAGGCGGCAGATGCCGGCTTTACCTCAAAGGCATAAGCCTTGCCGTTAACGGTCACATTGCTGCCCGATAGTTGCACCGCGTATTTTTTGCCGTCCAGCGTAACTTCCAGATTGCTGGCTTCAGGCGTGGCGGAAGCCTTGGCCGGCGCGCTTTTGCGTACACTGGTAGCGGCCTGGCCCTGTAGGAAGAGGATGCCTTTATCTCCGCAGGCCGCGGCAATAAAGATGTTTTCATCGGTAATGGGCAGCTCGGCCTGGGTAAGGGCCGCGCGGGCCGGAGCCACTCCCTTTTTGGGGTTGGCATCATTAATATCCAGCACGGTTTTGGTGGTAGGCTCCAGGCCCATTTTCTGGCTGGCCAGGGCCACAATTTCCGGGTCGGGCGCAACCGGGGTTTTGCCAAAATAGCCCAATACCATTTTGCCGTAACCATCGGCAAACTTTTTCCACGGGCCAAACATGGTGTTGTTAAAAGCCTGCTGAAAGTAGAATTGGGAAACCGGGGTTACCGAGGTGCCGAAGCCGCCGCGGCGCACGCATTCGCCCATGTTGCTGAAAACTTCCTCATATTTGTGCAGAATGCCGGCATCACGCATCATTTGCGTATTGGCGGTAAGCGCGCCGCCTGGCATGGGGGCAAAGGGTATGCGCGGGTCTACCGAGGTGGCCTCGGGTGGCAGGAAGTAGTCTTTCATGCAGTCGGCAAAAACTTCTTCCGCCTTCATCACCTTATTAATATCTATGTCCAAAGTAAACTCACTGCCGCGCAAGGCATGCCACATGGTGGCTACATCGGGCGAGCAGGTGCCGCCCGAGACCGGCGCCAGGGATAAATCCACCTGGCTGGCGCCGCCATTAATGGCCGCCAGATAACAGGCTATGGAATTACCAGCGGTTTCGTGGGTATGGAAACTGATGTTAACATCATTACCAAGCAGTTTGCGAGCCAACACAATGGTTTGGTACACAGTTTGCGGAGTGGAGGTGCCGGAGGCGTCTTTAAAACATACCGAGTCAAAGGCTATGCCGGCATCCATGATGTTTTTAAGTATTTGCGCATAAAACTCAGGGGTATGCACCTTGCCTTCGGTGTCCCAGCCTGGGGCCAGCGACATCATGGTTATTGCCACCTCATGGCGCAGACCGGCCTCTTTAATGCATTTGCCGCTGTAAATAAGATTGTTGACGTCGTTTAAGGCATCGAAGTTGCGGATGGTGGTCATGCCATGTTTTTTAAACATCTGGGCATGCAGCTTGATAATATCGCTGCTCTGGCTGTCCAACCCCACCACATTAACCCCGCGCGACAGGGTTTGCAGGTTGGCCTCCCCTCCCGCGGTCTGGCGGAAGAGATCCATGTTATCAAAGGCATTTTCGTTGGCGTAGAAAAAAGGGCTTTGGAACATGGCCCCGCCGCCGGCTTCAATATGAATTATGCCCGCCTCTCTGGCGGCCTGTACCGCCGGCATATAGTCTTTGGCATATACTCTGCCGCCATATACCGACTGAAAGCCGTCTCTGAAAGCGGTTACCATAAAATTGATTTTTTTCATGGCTGGTGTTCCTTAGTTATCTTTACGGTTTTTGAAATTATAGGCCGCGGCCACTACCGCGCCTACAATCGATAAATCTTCTTTTCCCTGAGCGGGCAGCCTGGGCTTACCCGAAACGCTGGCCCCAACCGGAAGGTTTGGGGCGGCATGGGCGGCGGGAGAGCTCTCTGGCATAATTTTGTTAAGCACAACAACAAGTTTAGCCAATAGGCCCATGCAGCAGATAAGCATAATTAGAAAAATGAAAACCATGCCCATGCCCAGCGCCATAAGTATGAAGCCTTGTCCTATCATTATTTTCTCCCGTAGCAATTTTGCCCATGCTTTAGCAGTAAACATGATAGGCTAATCATGGTTAAAGTAGATGCAGGGCGTTAAAAATGATTATTTATTGCCGGATAAGCAGGCAGTTAGGGGCAATTTGCCGTCTTATTCATGCTTAAGCCGAATAATTATAACATGGCACTAGGCAAAAACACCGATTTTTTTACCGGGCGGCACATAAGCTGCTCCACAGGCTTTATCGATCAAGCAGGTCGAGGTTCAAACCAAGGTTCAAAGATGTGTTAACTTCGTATAATTCTTGTTTTTTAGGCCCATATTGCGGCCCTCCCATAGACAGCACCTTTACATAAATTTCGGCCGCCTTTTCCACGGTTTCCATAAGGCCAAAGGTTTGCTCGAAATTCGCTCCGGCGCACAAAAGGCCGTGTTGCGCCCACAATACGGCATTGAAAGTGCGCATAAGCTCGGCAGTGGCCCTGGCAATGGCATGGCCGCCAGGGATAGTGTAGGGGACCACTCCAACGCCTTCGGGAAATACCATGGGGCACTCAGGCATGGCGGACCACAACGCCTGACTGAGGGCGGCCGGGCTGGGTGGCAGCACGAAACTTAAAGCAATTATATTAGCCGGGTGGGCATGGTAGATAAGGCGTTCCGCGGCGTTGCCGCCTTTTTTGGCGGCCTGGCACATAAGGTGGGTGGGCAGTTCGCTGGTTGGGCGGCCGTCTTGGCTAAGCCCCCAGCGCAGGCAATAGCTGGCGCCTTGGCTGTCCAGAGTTATCACCCCGCAGCTTGCGGCCGGCTCTTGACCAAGGGTTCGCATGTATTTGCCTTGCCCGGTCACTAAAAAACTTTCGCCGGCCAGTGCGGGCAGGCTTAAGCCCAAAGGCCGCCAGGCAGATGCTGGCGCGGGCAGCAGGCGGGCCTCCCGCGTGCTCAGGCGATAGCTTAAATTGCCGCCGTTGCGCTCGTGCCAGCCTTTTTGCCAGGCTTGCAGTGCCATGCTGGCCAACTCTTCAACAAAGGGCGGTGTTTTCATGCTTTGCTCCTAGCCGCCGCCGTTTTTTCAGCAAAGAGCTTTTGCAGCGCGGGAAAAAAGGGGGGATGAACCAGACCGTATTCGGTTATGAAGGCGGTTATCAAGCTATGGGGGGTTACATCAAAAGCCGGATTAAATACTTGGCAGCCCGCCGGAGCCATGGTTTCTTCATACCACATATTGGTTATTTCGCTGGCGTCGCGTTGTTCTATGGCAATTCCTTTTCCATCCGCGGTTCGCATATCTATGCTGGCGGTGGGGGCGCAAAAATAGATGGGCACGGAAAAATGCTTAGCCACAATGGCCAACGGCAAGGTGCCTATTTTATTGGCCGCGTCGCCATTGGCGGCCACCCGGTCGCAGCCTACCAAAACAGCGTCTATTTTGCCCTGGCGCATCAAACTGGCTGCCATGCTGTCGCAGATTAAGGTCACATCAAGCCCCGCGGCCATAAGTTCGCTGGCGGTAAGCCGCGCACCCTGAAGGAGCGGGCGGGTCTCATCCACAAAAATTTTAAAAGCATAGCCGCGTTGCGCGCCCAGGTACATGGGCGCGGTGGCGGTGCCGTACTTTATGGTAGCCAGGCGCCCGGCGTTGCAATGGGTTAAAAGGCCGTAGCCAGGTTTAAGCAAGCTGAGCCCGTGCTCGCCAATGGCCAGGCACGCTTTTATATCTTCATCTCTAATCGCCATGGCTTCATCCTTCAAGGCGGCCACTATGGCGTTTACAGATAAATGCGCGCATGCTTGCATGCGTTGGCGCATGCGGCCAAGCGCCCAGGAGACATTTACCGCGGTGGGGCGCGCGGAATTTAAATAGCTTTGCGCATGCGCGAAGCTCTGCGCAAATTCCTCATAGCCCCGCGCCTTAAAATTTTTGGCCGCCAAGTAAATGGCGCATGCCGCGGCCACGCCTAAAGCCGGGGCGCCACGCACGCGCAACCGCTTGATGGCCTCCCAAATATCTTCCTGGTTTTTTAGGCGGGCAATTGCCAACCGGCCGGGAAGAAGGGTTTGGTCTATGATGACAAGCTCATTATGGGTATCGTCCAAGGCCACGGTGTCATGGTTCAGTAGCGCGTTTAAATCTGGCATGGCTCCTCGCTCATTATTCAATGCCTCAGGGGTGCGGCATTTTTATTTCTTCCAATAGTGGGCTTTGCATAAGGTCGGCGGGCGCCACCGCCAGCTCGCTAAGGGGCAAGCTAACGCCAAAGCGCTCCTCAATAATTTTTTGCACTTGTTCATGGTTGAGGCTGTAGCTGGCAAAAGGACGGGGTTCGCACAATAGTAGCCCGCCGCCCCGCTGATAAATTTTCCACACCAATTCCGAGCAATAGATAGCGTCATCGGACCAGTTGAAGTAGATGTCATAGGGCCGGCCGGCAAACACAGGTATTTGTTCGCGCAGGGCGGCCAGCAACTCAGGGCCGAGCATGGTTTCGCGCTCCTTAAGGCGCATCACCACATAGCGCTGGTTAATGCCGCGGGCCACGAAGCTGGCCAGCGGGGTAAAGGCCACCGGCCCAATGGCTTCCAGCACATAGGGCTGGCCATTTTTTTCGAAAATAATGCCGCAATGGCTGTAGGGGGAATTGGTGGCCAGCCGTATGGCCAGGCTCTGCTTGGAAGGTTCGGTCTGGAAGATGATATCGCCTTCCATAAAAAGCGTATTGCCAATGGGCTGGCCATAGCTGGAAAAACCCGGAGCCAGGCATAGGGCAAGCGCGGCTAACAAGACAAACAGTGTTTTTTGAGGCCTTGCGGACATGGTCTACCTTTATGCTTGGTTTGTTTTATAAAAGATACCATATATAATTACCACAATATGCGGGCTAGGGAAATACATGCAATATGCGTTTGCCATTGCCTTTGGCCTGTTAATTTGAGGAGTAAAAGGTGGCGGTAGCCGCAGACATAATTATTCAGTTTTTTGGCATAATGGCCTGGTTCGGGGTTTTTGCCTGGCTGGGCTATAGCGTTGTTTTATTGCGTACGGTGGCCCGCGCGCCCATGGTGGTTAACGCGGCTGGGCAAAAGGAGTTTCAGAACGAAAGTTTTAAACTCTGGCCACGCATTATGACCTTTATGTATTTAAGCGGTATTGGCCTGTGCGCTGTTCTTTGCGCTTATTTATACAGCCATATGACTTCCGGCATGCTGCTTATTGTGCTGGCATTTATGCTGGCGGGCAGCGCTTATTTATACCTGGCTTTGCGCATGATTAAGCGCGCACCCAGCCGGGCCGCCTTTCGTCACAGCCTGTTGGCACTATATGTGGCAAGCGGTTACGCCGCTGGCCTGCTTATCATGATAGTGTATAATCCTTTGGTTCTGCGTTTATCGTCGGGCGGAATTTTTTAGTCTTAAAAATTTTATTGGTGATGCTAGTCACTTAATTGGAGGCGACAATGAAAAAAATAAATAAGATGCTGGTTTTGTTTTTAGGCCTGCTTTTTTTGGCGGGCTGTGCGCATTTAACGCCAGAGCAAAAACAAGAGCAAGGCCAGGCATTGTACAACAAAGCTGAGGCAAGGCTGGCCGCTAACCGCCGCGCGCCTGAATTTAAAGAACAGCTTAAGCTGGCGGTGGATGAGCTTAAAGAGGCGGACGAATTGGGCTATGCTCCGGCCGCTGGCTCGCTTGCAGCTATTTATTCCGACCTGGAGCTCAGTTCAAGTTTGAATATAAGCCAGGAAGAGCGCTGGCAGAATTATCGAACATATTTACAGCGGGCTGCTGAAGGCAATGTGCTGGAGCGGCAAGCCGAATTAGGCCGCAACTACTACCAAGGTGTAAAGGGCTTTACAAAAGACAGCGATAAGGCGGTTTATTGGTGGGAAAAAGCGGCCAATAGCGGAGATATTAAGGCCGTACAGTCTTTGATAGAATACTATGGCCACAACTCTTGTGCTCAGTGCCCGGAAAAGTATGTTTACTGGATGGAAAAAATGGCGGATAGCGGCTCGTTGCGCGCTATGTTGCAAGTGGGCTTGGGCTATGAAAAGGGCAATCCGCCTTTCAGCCAGGATTATGACAAGGCCTTTTACTGGTTTACCAGGGCCATGGACAAAGGCGGCAACCTGGGCTTTCACTATTTGGGGCATATGTATCTATACGGCCATGGCGTTAAGCAAGATTACACCAAGGCCAGAGAGCTGATGGAAAAGGCCGCGGCTTTTGAAGACTGGGGCGGCGCGCATCATCACCTGGGTGAGCTGTATTATTATGGGCTGGGAGTGAAGCGCAACTACAATGAGGCCTTCCTTAATTACAAAATTGGCGCGGAGCAGGGCTATTATGGATCTATGTACATGGTGGGCTATATGTATCTTAAGGGGCAGGGGGTTAAAGCCAGCCGCGCTGAGGCCAAACGCTGGTACGAACTTGCGGTAAGCAGCGAAGGAGACGACGGCTACAACAACGACCAATATCTGCTGCCCGCCAAAAACGCGCTTCACAAAGCGTTCGGCAAATAGCGTTTCCTCGCCTTTACAAGCCAGATTAAACTGTAACCCCAGGGGCCTGAGCTCCTGGGGTTATAGTTTTTTGCCGTATCCCTGGCCTGGCCCGGAGGGAGGGCCAAGCCATATCTCACATGCTCTTACCGCACATGCCTGCCGCAAGCGCTAGCTATTAAAACAATGCCAAGCGGTTGCGTTGGTATGGGCGCTCCACCTACTCCTTAGTCGGCCTGACGGCGCAGGTAGGTGGGAATATCGCGATTCTGTCCGTCATCCAAAGCCGGGCCGCCAATGCTGTCGGCGCCGCGCTTGCCACGCATGCCGCTGGCCCGCAGATGCGAATTCACGTTGCGGGCATAGGGTGGTACCTGGTTAAGGTAAACCGGGTCTACCGCGCTTATATCAAACTCGCCGCCGCGGGCGCTGGTTAGGGGCAACTGGCCATGTACCACCATTTTGCGTAAGGCTACGTTTTCCTGGCTTTGTGCGTTAATGCCAGTGGCAATTATTGTCGCCCGCACATCCTGGCCCAACGCTTCGTCCATTACGCAGCCCCAAATAATATTGGCGTCTTCATGCACCATTTCACGCACATGGTTGCTGGCGTCTTCCAGTTCGTCCATGGTGATATCCATGGGGGTAGTCATATTAATAAGCACGCTGCGCGCGCCGCTTATGGTAAGCTCATTCAATAGCGGGTTTTTGATAGCTTCTTCCACCGCGCGCATGGTGCGGTTATCGCCGCCGGCCTGGCCGGTGCCCATCATGGCCATACCCATTTCGCTCATTACGGTGCGCACATCGGCAAAGTCCAGGTTAATGAGGCCGGGCTTGACAATAAGGTCGCTAATGCCACGTACCGCGTCACGCAAGACGCCATCAGCTTTTTTCAGCATTTCGATAAAAGAGGCGTTCTTCTGGGCAGTGCTGCGCAACCTGGTATTGGGTATCAAAATCAGGGTATCCACCACTTTTTTCAGTTCATCCACTCCCAGCTTGGCTTGATCCATACGTCGTGTGCCTTCAAATTCAAAAGGCGTGGTAACCACTGCCACGGTAAGCGCGCCTATCTCTTTGGCCACCTCGGCCACTACCGGCGCGGCACCCGTGCCGGTGCCACCGCCCATGCCGGCGGTTACAAATACCATGTCGCTGCCGTTTAAGAGGTCTTTAATGCGCTCTCTGTCTTCCAAGGCCGCGCCGCGCCCTACCTCTGGGTTGCCGCCCGCGCCCAGGCCTTTGCTTATCTCGCGGCCCAATTGCAAATGCACGGAAGCCAAGCTACGTTCCAGAGCCTGGATATCGGTATTGGCGGCTACAAATTCCACGCCTTGTATGCCGGCCTCCACCATATTGTTAACAGCGTTGTTGCCACCGCCACCCACCCCGACTACCACCAGCCGGGCACCTAAGGTCGTATTTTCCACCATTTTAATTTCCATGGACATTCCGTTTCCCTCCAACGAAATGGGTTAGTATCAACTGCTTATTATAGCAGTTATTATCCATATTGGATAAACTTCCTTGTACATTATTTCGCATGTCAGTCTTAAAAACCCTGAACATCAAAAAACGTCTCCAAAAAAACTGCGCATTCTTTGCCAAATGCGGTTGTAGATATTGCCATCGCGGATGCGAAATTTTTTCTTGCTGCGGTTGCGGGCTCCATAAAGCACCAGCCCCACAGCAGTGGCATACATGGGGTTACTTACCACCTCGGCTAACCCGCCCACACCCATGGGGTAGCCGCGGCGGCTGGGCAGGTTGAATATCTGTTCGCTCATCTCCGGCAAGCCTTCCAAAAGGCAGGAACCGCCAGTTAGCACCATGCCGCTCACTATATGTTTGGCAAAGCCGCTTTGGTCTAAATCCATCTGGATCAGGCTCAGAAGTTCTTCCACTCGGGGCTCTATGATGCTGGCCACAATTTGGCGCTTTATGCGCATAGGCTCGCGCCCGGCAATGCCTTCCACCAAAAGTGTTTCGTCTTTGCCCACCATGGAACTAAGGCATGATCCGTAATGTTTTTTTATCTGCTCGGCGGCCAGACGTGGGGTACGCAGACCCACCGCCAAATCGGTAGTTAGGTTGTTGCCGCCTAGGGCCAGGCAGCCAGTGTGTTTAATGGCATCTTGGGCAAACACCGCTAAATCTATAGTGCCGCCGCCAAAATCCAAGAGGCCCGCGCCCAAGGTGCGTTCTTCGGTGGTAAGCACGGCTTCCGCGCTGGCCAAAGATTGCAGCACGATATCCACTACGTCCAGCCCGGCTTGATTGCAACATTTAATAAGGTTGTGGGCAGCGGCTACCGCTCCGGTAACCATATGCACCTTTACTTCCAGGCGCACGCCACTCATGCCCACAGGGTCTTGTATGCCCTCTTGGCCATCAAGAATGAATTCTTGCACCAGCGTATGAATAACTTCGCGATCGGTAGGAATAGCTACCGCTTTAGCCGCATCCACCGCGCGTTCTTTGTCCTGCAAAGTTACCTCGCGCCCTTTAATAGCAAATACGCCCTGGGAGTTAAATCCTTTTATATGCCCGCCGGCAATGCCGGTTATAACGTTAGTTATCTCACAGCCAGCCATAAGTTCGGCTTCTTGCACCGCTTTTTTTATGCTGGCCACAGTGGTATCTATGTTTACTACCACGCCTTTACGCAAGCCCTCAGAAGGATGGGTGCCCATGCCTACTATTTCTACCTGGCCTCCTGGCATAATTTCGCCCACCACCGCGCAAATTTTGGTGGTGCCAATATCAAGGCCAACAATAAATTCGCCCTTGCTCATACTTTGTCTTGCCCCAAGCGTACGGTAACGCTTTTATCTAAGGTCAAATCTATTAAAACCGCCCGTCTCAGTTCGCCTCTTTGTTTCAGGTCGCTTGCTACCTTGACCAGCGCCTCAAATTTTTCTTTGCTAAAGTCATCGCCAATCTTTATGGTGGCGGGAACATGCTCAAATACCAGTTTAATACCAGAGATGCGATTCAAATCTATTTGGCTTAACGCTCCCAAAAGCGAGTTTTGGCCGGTAATAGTTAAAATACTTTTTCCGTAATTCAAAAGTTCTTCCAGCTCTTCATCTTCCTGAATAAATTCCGCCCTGCTCAACCCCGACACCACCGGTAAAGATGCCAATTCTTGGTTGCGCGCGGGAATGAACGGAGCAAAGGGCTTTAACGACTGGTTTAGCAAAAATAATTGCCCTTCTATAAGCCCTATAGCATAGGGAGCTTGCTCCACCACGTTTATAAGAACCTTATTGGGCAGAATCCTTTCCACGCTTACTTGCTGTATCCACGGAAGCTCACTTATACCTGCCTCCACTTCCATGGGCTTTAAGTTTATAAGGTTAGTGTGCAGACCCAAACCAGCGGCGCTTAATATATCTAACCGAGATAAATGGGTAGCGCCATTAATTTGCACATGCTTTAAGCTAAACCATGAACTGTGGGCCAAACCAGCGTAAGCCCCCAGCAAGAGCGCGCCGCTTACAGCCAAAATAAACGCCAGTTTGAAAAGCGGCATAAAAAGCGATAGTAAAAATTTACGCGCCGCCCCGGCCTCACTGCGTTTTTGCTGGCGTTTGGCCCTTTGCTTGCCCAGGCGCGCATCCAGGGCTTGGCCAAGTTGTAAGCGAGCGTTTAATTTTTTTTGCCGTCTAAGCATGGCCCACCAGCTTTACTTCCGGTACTAGATCAACCCCAAAGCGCAAAGCCACTTCGCGCTGAGTGTGGCGCATCAATTCTAAAATATCATCGGCTTTTGCACTGCCCAGGTTTACAATAAAATTGGCATGTTTGGTACTTATCTGCGCGTTCCCGCATCTATGCCCTTTTAGGCCGGCAGCTTCTATAAGTCTGGCCGCAAAATCATTCGGCGGATTTTTGAAGACCGAGCCCGCGTTGGGTAAATCAAGTGGGAATTTTTCTTTTTTGAGTTTCAAATTATTTGTTATCTTATCCTTCACATTTGTGCCCGGCTGCAAGGCCATGGTGGCCTTCACAACTACCGCGCCGGCTGGAAGGCCGCCGCTACGGTAACCTGCCTGAGGCAAGCCGCTTAAGGTAAGCGCGCTGTTATCCTGCGTAAGCAGATCTACGCTTTGCACAACTGAAGCCATATCACCGCCTAGTGAACCGGCATTCATAGCCACAGCCCCCCCCAGACTGCCGGGGATACCGGCCGCCCATTCCAAGCCGCTTAGCTCTGCTTTGGCCGAAGCCCTTAGCATAGCGCTCAGTTTAGCTCCAGCGCCAGCGCATAATGAACAGCCTTCGATTTTAATTTTTGCCAGACCGTTTACCAAAGCTATTAGTACTCCGTTAAAACCGCTATCACTAAATAACAAGTTAGAACCCATGCCAACCGGCATGTAAGCAATATCATATTCCCGCATAAGCCTTAGCAGGCTCGTCAGCTCTTTTACATTGCCAGCTTGCGCCAAACACCAGGCGGGCCCCCCGGTTTTCCAGGTGGTAAGCAGCGCCGTGGGATAATTGAAATAGGCTCTTCCACCTAAAATGGCGGCTATCTTCTGCGCAAGCTCTCCTTTCTTCAAAGTTGTGCTCCAACTACCAGCTCTTCACCCAAGCGGTAGACATCGCCCGCACCCATGGTGAAAAATACGCTGTTGTCGTCAATGGTTTCATCAAGTCGCGTAAATAGTGCAGTTGGGTTGTTTATATATTCCACTTTACGGTGGCCGTGTTTGTGTATCTGCTCCGCCAATATTTTGCCGCTTACATTGACAATGGGCGTTTCACCAGCGCCATAAATATCCAATATCAGCACTTCATCCGCTCCGTAAAAAGCCTGGGCAAATTGATCCATCAGGTCATGGATACGGGTATAGCGGTGAGGCTGAAAGCATACAATTAAACGCTTTTCAGGCCAGCGCTGCCGTGCCGCCTCTAGCGTGGCTTTTATTTCATTGGGATGATGCGCATAGTCATCCATGATAATTGCTCCGTGCCTGCTCTGCCCTTTATTTTCAAAGCGTCTTTTGACGCCAGCGAAATTGGCACAGGCTTTTATCGCCGCATTCATGTTCACGCCAACCTCGCAGGCAGCGGCTAATGCGCCTAGAGTGTTAAGAATGTAGTGCTGGCCGGGAAAGGGTATCCATACCGCGCCTTGAGCTTCGTTGCGAAAATGCAAAACGAAACAGCTGCCCCCGTCCTTGGAGTTTATGTCGCGTGCTTGAAAGTCGGCCTGGGCGCTGAACCCGTAAGTTATTACCCGTTTACGCAGGCGCGGCAGCAAGGATGCCAACCTCGGGTTATCCAGGCACACTACTGCGGCTCCGTAAAAAGGCACTTTGTTCATAAATTCTACAAAAGCGTCATCTACCGCCTGGTCCGTGCCGTAGTGTTCCATATGCTCGCGATCCACGTTAGTGACCACAACCACCACCGGGCTTAAGCGATTGAAAGAACCGTCTGATTCGTCGGCCTCAGCTACCAAAAAGTCCCCTTTTCCCAAATAGGCGTTACTGCCCAGCGCATTCAAACGTCCGCCAACTACTACGGTAGGATCAAGCTTGCCAGCGGTCATCAGTGTGGCGAGAATAGAGGTGGTGGTGGTTTTACCATGAGCGCCGGCCACGGCAATGCCATATTTAAGGCGCATTAGTTCGGCCAACATCTCGGCCCTGGCTATCACAGGAATCATCATGTCCTGGGCGGCCACAACTTCAGGGTTATTGGGCGCCACCGCTGAACTGGTAACCACCACGTCCGCGCCGATTACGTTTTGGCCGTCATGCCCTTCCATTATAATGGCGCCTAACCCGCGCAGGCGACGCACACTTTCGTTTTCTTTCAAATCGCTACCGCTAACCTGATGCCCTAAATTGAGCAACAACTCGGCAATACCACTCATGCCTATGCCGCCTATGCCCACAAAGTGGATATGCTGCTTTCTCTGGTACATATTAATTCTCCGTGTGCCGCAAACAGTAAGCGGCAATGCTTGCCGCGGCAAAGGGCCTACCCATACTTAAGGCAAGCGCTTCACGCTTTTCGCGCAAAGCTTGGTTGCTGCGCAGGCGTTCAATAAACTCCGCCACCACCAAGCCATTCAAATCATTGTCGGACACGCATTCCATCGCCCCAGCGTTCACTAAGGCCCGGGCGTTTTTGCTTTGGTGGTCTCCTGCCGCGTATGGATAGGGTACGCATAAACCGGTACGGCCCAAAGCCATCATTTCACTCAAGCTGCTGGCTCCGGCCCGGCATATTATAGCGTGGCTCGTTGCATAGCACTTACCGGGCTCTTCAAAAAAAGCGCTTACCTGAGCATTGAAGCCAGCCGCTTGATAGACTTTACTTATCTGTTCAACTTGCTTGGCCCCGGTTTGGTGTATGAAATTAAGTTCATCGCGTTGCCTGGTGATAAAAGGCAGAGCATCAAGCACGGCCTGATTTATGCTACGCGCCCCCTGCGAACCGCCCCACACTAAGATAGTAAATTTTTCATCGCTTCTTTTAACAGCCGCGGCCTGGCTCATTATATCCGCCCTAATAGGATTGCCGGTAAGCATGGTTCTGCCATGGGAAATTTTTTCCTCTGGCCCGCTGAAACCTAAGAAAATCATTTGCGCCTTTTTGCTTAACACACTGTTGACCATGCCAAGCGAGGCGTTTTGTTCTTGCAATAACAGCGGTACTTTCTGGTAACGGGCCGCCAGGCCTAAGGGCATGGCTCCGTAGCCGCCCACAGCCAATATAAAGTCGGGCTTATATTTTTTTACCAGACCAAGCGAGGTTCTGAAGCCTTTCCACAGCGCCAGCAGAGAAGATGCCCTTTGTGTAAGGCCGCGCCCTCGGAAGGGTTTTGCGTCTATTATTTCATAGGCAAACTCGCCAGTATCTAAGGCCTTTCTGTCCAACTCGGTGCCGCCGTTTACAAAACATATCATGGCCTCCGGTTTCTGCTCTCTTATGGCGCGGGCAATGGCCAAAGCCGGAAATAAATGGCCGCCAGTGCCGCCTCCAGCTATCATTATTTTCATAGCTGCCTCCTTTGACCGGCCACCGAAAGCAGCAGGCCTATGCAGACAAAGTTGGTGAGCAGGGAAGATCCGCCGCAGCTTATAAAGGGCAGGGTAAGCCCCTTGGTGGGAAGTAAGCCCATAACTACTGCGGCATTAACAAAGGCCTGCAGGCCAACAATGAGAGTGGCGCCCATGGCCAAATAAGTTCCAAACAGATCCTTGGCTTCCAGGGCTATTTTGATACCGCGCCATATGATTATTAAAAATAGGCTAAGCACTATCATAACGCCAATTAAACCAAATTCTTCGGCCAATACGCTTAGAATAAAATCTGTGTGCGGCTCGGGTAAATAGAAAAGCTTTTGCATTGAATGCCCTAAGCCCACACCCGTAACGCCACCCGAGCCAAAGGCCAGAAAGCTGTGAATGATTTGGAAGCCAGTGTCACTGGGGTCGTCCCAGGGGCGCAAAAATGCGGTTACCCTGTCCAGGCGGTAGCTAACCCTGAATACCAATAGATACAGAACCGGCAAGGAGGCCAGGGCTATGAAGATGAGATAGCGTACTCTGCTGCCACCCACAAATAACATAACCACGGTAACCATGCCCAAAGTAATGGTCATGCCTAAATCTGGTTCCAGCAGAATGGGCACGGCTAATACCAGCATTACTCCCATGCAGATGACAAAAGATTTAAACGTGTGGGCCTCGTCTTTATGCGTGGAAAGCCAGCGCGCCAGAAAAATGACCATTACTGATTTAGCCAGTTCGGCCGGTTGTATTGAAAAAGAGAATATTTTCAGCCAGCGCGCCGCGCCTCCCGCCTTATGCCCCACACCTGGCACTAGCACCAATAGCAGGGTAATGAAGAGCAGGGCTAAAAGAGGATACACCAGCTTTTGCAGCTTTTGGTAATTAATGCAGGCCAATAATGTCATGGCGCTAAGGCCAACTGCCATATGCTTAAGCTGCTGTTTGACAAAATAGGTGGAGTCTAGATAGCGTTTGTCAGCCAATACACTGCTGGCCGAATACACCATGACCAGGCCAATGGCGCTTAGGATCAGCGCGCAGATCAAAAGCCAGTGATCACCAAAACGCGACTGCGCTGCGCTTGGCGCCTGCTGTTGATCTATAGCTTGGGCGTAAGACATGGTTTAGTGTTTCTCCATCATTTCTTTTACCAGTTGCGTAAAGTGCTCTCCACGCTGGGCATAGCCTGTATAGGCGTCAAAACTGGCGCAACCGGGCGACAGCAAGACGGCCTGCCCGCATTTGGCCGTGGTGTAGGCGGTTTTGAGCGCTGAAGGCAGATCGCTGGCCAACTGGCAAGGGAAGTGATCTTTGAGCTGCTGATAGATGCTGGGCCCCGCCTCGCCGAAACATACCACCCCGGCTCCCCACTGTTGTAGTTCCGGCAAAAGGTCAATAAAACGCCCGGCTTTGTCTCTTCCGCCTAGTAAAATAACGCTGCGTTTGCCTAAGGCCAACAGCGCTGCCTGGGCAGACCCCACATTAGTGGCTTTGCTGTCATCGTAAAAAGTAATGCCATCGATTTGGCCGACTTCCGTCAACCGGTGGGGCAGCCCAGTAAATTGCTCTATCTGCTGGCGTATCATTTCGGGTGATATACCAACATACAGACAGGCTGAAGCCGCCGCTAAAAGGTTCAGTTTGTTAAAGCCGCCAACCAGCTTGCTGCCAGAGATGTCTATCATCACTGGTTCGCGGTTGGGTAGCCGTATTACCATAAAATTACCTTGCAGCCAGGCTGAAGAATCTAACTTCGGGTAGTCCTGCCCATAACGCAGCACCCGGGCCGGAGCCAATGGTAGTCTGGCCGCCACCTGCGGATCATCTATGCACAGAATGGCAAGATCATTGCCGCTTTGGTTGGCAAAAATTTTGAATTTGCTGTTGGCGTAGTCTTCAAAAATGTTGTAGCGGTCCATATGGTCGGGCGATAGATTGAGAACAATGCCGACATTGGGTTTTAGGTTGTCGCTGGTGTCGGTTTGGAACGAGCTTACTTCCAGCACCGCCCAATCAGGCTTGCTATCGTCTAAGATAAGTTGGCTTAGAGGGATACCCAAATTGGCGCCGGCAAAGGTTTGGTAATTGGCGGCCTGCAAAATATTGGCGATAAGAGTGCAAACCGTGGTTTTGCCGTTACTGCCGGTTACCATTATATTAGGGCAGCTTATATATTGATAGGCTAAAGCCAGCTCGCCCATAACCACCGCGCCGCGTTCCTTGGCAAGAGTAAACTCAGAGGAGCGGTGGTCTACCCCTGGCGACACCACGATAATATCCGCCCAGGCAAAGTCACTGGCTTTGTGCTCCCCCAGGCTCAACTCCACGTTTGAGGCGGCTAGTTCCTTGGCGCCTTTGGGATTTTTATTGGTGTCGGTGGCGCGAACAATTGCGCCTTTTTTAAGGCACAGTTTGCTGGCGGCAATGCCACTTGCGCCTAAACCAACCACTAAAACTTTTTTATTTATCAGTTGCATGCTGTATCACCTTAGTTTCAGGGTTGAAAAAGCCAACAAGGCCAGCACAATGGCAATAATCCAAAACCGTACTATAACTTTGGGCTCAGCCCAGCCTTTGAGTTCAAAGTGATGATGCAAGGGCGCCATACGGAATATGCGTTTGCCTTTAGTGATTTTGAAAAAACCAACCTGCAAGATGACGCTTAGGGCCTCAACCACAAACAGGCCACCCACCACTAAAAGCAATATTTCGTTTTTGGTGCAAAGCGCGCTTACCCCCAGTGCCCCCCCCATGGACAGAGAGCCGGTGTCTCCCATGAATATTTGCGCGGGATAGGTGTTGTACCAAAGAAAGCCTATGCTCGCTCCCACCAGTGCGCCCAAAAACACGGTGATTTCGGCGACGCCGGGCACATAAAATATCTGCAGGTATTTGGCGGTGATAATGTTGCCGGCCAAATAGGCGAATATGAGATAAGTGGTGGCGGCAATAGCCACCGGGCCGGTGGCCAGACCATCCAGGCCATCGGTAAGATTAACCGCGTTGCTGCTGCCAACCAATATGAGAGCAGCCAAAATTACATATCCCCAGCCCAATTCCGGAACCACCCATTTTTGAATAAAAGGGATAGCCAGTTGGGTTTCATAGCCGGAGTGCTGCACCAGGAGCAAGCCTACCACTATCCCCACTGCTATTTGCAACAACATTTTACTTTTGGCCTTAAGGCCGCCTTCGTTGCGCTTGGCCACTTTTTTGCTGTAATCATCAATAAAGCCAATAGCGCCGAAAGCCAGAGTGGTAAGCAAACACATAAGAAAGTAAAAATTAGTCCAATCGGCCCACAAGAGGCAGGAGGCCAGAATGGAAAACAAAATAAGAACCCCGCCCATAGTAGGCGTGCCCGCTTTAGCCTGGTGGCTTTTGGGGCCCAGCTCTCTGATATATTGGCCCATTTGCAATTCTTGCATTTTTCTTATGAACCAGGGGCCGAGCAAATAGCACACCAGCATGGCGGTAAGCATGGCCACAATAGTGCGGAAGGTAATATAGCGCACCACATTAAATGCGCCTATAGCATCGCGCAAGGGATAGAGGAGGGAATAAAGCATCAGTTTTCCTTCAACTCTTGTTCAAGAAAAGTTACTATGGATTCCATACCCATACTGTTGGACCCCTTTACCAGGACAATGTCTTTGCCGGTAAGTTTTTCCAGCAAAGCTTTGCGTAATTCGTTCATTTCGCCAAAGGCGTAAGCGGCGGCAAGACCGGCGCTCTTCGCCCCTTTTATCACTTCCGGCGCCATGGAGCCATAGGCCAGCAGCAACTCGCAGTTGCTGTCCACTGCCAGCTCTCCTATTTGACGATGCAGTGTGGGAGACTTCGGCCCCAGCTCCAGCATATCGCCCAAAACCGCCACGGCCCGCCGGTTGCCCCCGTAATAATGCTGCAGGCCGGCCATGGTTTTTAGCCCTGCCGCCACGGACGAGGGGTTGGCATTGTAGGCATCGTCTAAAATGAGGGCGCCGTTAGCTGAGCTAAGCATACGAAAGCGCCCGCTGCCCGCCTGATAGCCGCTCAGGCCCTCTCTGATCTCTTCGGCGCTTAAGCCCATGGCAAAGGCGGCGGCGGCCACACCCAGGGCATTTTGCAAGTTGTGCTCACCGGGAGCGCCAAGTTTAACCAAAACCGGTTGGCCTGCGGGCAGCTCCAGCATAAAGGTTTGGGCAAACCCCATATTTTGTATTTTGCCGGCTTTTACCTGGGCTTTAGGGTTTTGCCCAAAAGTTATTACCTGGCCGTTGAATTTGCGTGCCCACGGGGCCAACAGGGGATCGTCCAAATTGACCACGGCAATGCCGTGAATATTGCTCCACAGCTCGGTTTTAGCGGCGGCTATGTTTTTCAGGCTGCCCATATTTTGCAGGTGCGCTGGCCCCACATTGGTTATCAGGCCCAAATCAGGCTCGGCTATTTGGGTTAACCTGGCAATTTCGCCCGGCCAGCTCATGCCCATTTCTACTACCGCCGCGCCATGGCTGGCATTGAGCTCCAGCAGGGTTAGAGGCAGCCCAATTAGGTTATTTAAGTTGCCTTTGGTTTTAAGTACGTTATAGCGTTGCGCTAACACCAGGGCCAGCATTTCCTTGCTGGTGGTTTTGCCAGAACTGCCAGTTACGGCCAGCACTTTGGCCGGCTGTTCGGAACGCCAGGCCAGGGCTAAATCGCCAAGCGCCTGCAAGGTATCTTGCGTTTGCAGCAGCAAGGCATCGCCCTTATATTGATAGCCGCGCTCCACCAAGCAGGCTACGGCTCCCAGCTTAAAGGCTTGCGGCACAAAATTGTGGCCGTCAAAATTAGGGCCTTTAAGCGCCACAAACAGCTGGCCAGGGGTAAGCTTGCGCGTGTCTGTGCAAACACCATTTACGCCCAGCTCTTCCAGCTCTCGCGCCAATGGCGGCAACGCCAGCGCCCTATTTACAAAACCAAGGTCAAACACCATCTTCGCTCCATGTCTCCAGCGCGCAGCAAGCTTTTTCGCGATCGTCGAAATGAAAGTTCTCTCTGCCAATGGTTTGATAGCTTTCATGGCCTTTGCCGGCTATCAGTACCACGTCGTTCAGGTTGGCATGACTAATGGCCAATTTAATGGCTTTTTCGCGGTCGGGCTCGCAGATGAATTCCCGCCTGCCTTCTGGCCAGCTTGCGCTTTGTTTGAAGCCAGCTTGCATGAGGCCGGGAGTAATCATATCTATTATGGCCATGGGTTCTTCCATGCGCGGGTTATCGCTGGTTACTACCGCCACATCGGCCATCTCCCCCACAGCCTGGCCCATAAGCGGGCGCTTGCCTTTATCACGGTTGCCGCCTGCCCCGAATACGCAAATTAGGCGACCTGTGGACAGACCGCGTATAACCTTAAGCGCCTTGCGTAAAGCGTCATCCGTATGAGCATAGTCCACCAGTACCACCGGCCCATTGCCAGCATGCGCGTTAACACGCTCCAGGCGGCCGGGAACAGAAGTGCAGGCCGCCAGGCGCTGGCTTATGTCAATTAGCGGCATATCCATGCACAGGCCCGCAGCCACCGCGGCCAATAAATTTTGCAGGTTGAAGTCGCCTATTAAATGGCTGCTTAGCACAAGTTGGCCACGCGGAGTTTCCACAATGGCCTGAATGCCATCCAGGCTATAGTCGGCGCTTAGCGCCCTTACCATGCCGTTTGCGCCATAGCTCATAAATTTAATGTGGTGAACCCGCAACAGATCAAGCAATACTTGCAACTGTGGCGCTTCCATGTTAACCACGGCCCATGGGGTTACGCCATTTTTTTGGGCCATTGGTAGAAGTTCGGCAAACAGGCGTTTTTTGGCGGCAAAATAGCCGTCCATGGTGGTGTGGTAATCCAAGTGATCACGGCTGAGGTTAGTGAAGACCGCGCCTTTGAAATTGAGCCCGTCCACTCTTTTTTGTTCCAACGCATGGCTGGACACCTCCATAACCAGGTTGCCCACCCCGGCCTCGCGCATGTCTTTAAGATTGCGGGCCAGGCTAATTGGATCGGGGGTGGTCATGCCGCTGACCGTGCATTTATTGCCATAACGCAATTCCACCGTGCCTATCACACCTACATTGGGTTTGAGCAAGGCTTCGATAAGATAGCTAGTGGTGGTTTTGCCGTTAGTGCCGGTAATGCCGATTATGTTCATGGCATCCCCGGGCCGGCCGTAAAAATTCATGGCCGCCTGCGCTATGGCCTGGTGAGAATTTTGCACCAGCACTTGCATCAAGGGCACCTGGCCGTCAGCGCGCTCCACCAAGGCCACTGCCGCCAGCTTGTTGTGGGCCTGCGATAAAAAACGGTGGCCGTCGGTTTCGCGGCCCTTAACGGCCACAAATAAAAAGCCGGGTTCCACTTGGCGTGAATCTGCGGTAATGCCGGTAATGGGCATGTTGGCTACGCTTTCGGGCAGGTTGCCTTCAATCATGACTCCCGCAAGTATGTGCTTCAGGGCTATAGCGGCCATCACACGCCTCCCTCAACTGGGGCCAGTTTTATCTCCCAGCTGTTATGCTGGTTAAGCGCGCTGCCGGCTAACGGGCTTTGTTTTATCACTCGGCCAAAGCCGTCGGCTTTTATTTCTATGCCTTCACGGCTGGCCAGCATAAGCACCTGGCTTAAGCTCAAGCCGCGCAAATCCGGCATATAGCCGTTTTTAACGGCTGGCTCTGGATCGGCCGCCGCGTGTGGCGCGGCCACGCGGGCAACGGGCGCGACGGCGGCCTGTTGCATAGCCGGCGCTTCATTTATGCCCAGGCGCTCCAGCCCAACTTTGGCGATAGCCCCCCAGGCGGGGCAGGCCACCACACTGCCAAAGTGGCTGCCACGGGGGCTGTCGATAAGCACCAAAATAACCAACTGCGGATTATCGGCAGGCAAAAAGCCCACAAAGCTTGCAATATAGTCATCGGCGGAATAACCGCCCGCCACCGCTTTTTGCGCGGTGCCGGTTTTGCCGGCTATGCGCAGGCCATTTACTTTTAACTGAGCCGCGGTTCCGCCGGGTTCGGTTACCATGCACAGCATGGCGGTAAGCAGCTTGGCCGCGCCTGGCGTCATAACCTGGCCAACCGGGGTAGGCTGTATTTCGCGAATAAGCCTGGCCTTGGGGTCCATAACCGCTTTTACCAGGTACGGGCGCATTAAAGTGCCGCCATTAGCCACCGCGCCTACCGCGGCGGTGAGTTGGATGGCGGTTACCGCCAACCCTTGGCCAAAACACATATTGGCTAAATCTACCGGGCGGCTGCTGCTTATGGGGCGCAAAATACCGCGCGATTCACCAGGCAGGTCTATTTCCGTAAGCTGGCCAAAGCCGAAGGCGCGGAAGGTTTGGTTAAGCGTTTCACTGCCTACCATCTGCCCCAGCTTGGCTGCCCCTATATTGGAGGAGAATTTAATTATCTCGCTCATGGTCAGCTCGCCGTATTCATGGGTATCACGTATTTGGCGCCCCGCTATCTGCCATCTGCCATTTTCGCAGAAAAATTTTTGGTTGCGGGAAATGGTGCCTTGATTGAGCGCCGCCGCTACCACAAACATCTTGAACGTGGAACCTGGCTCAAAAGCATCGGTAACCACGCGATTGCGGTAGGTGGTTACCGGGTAGCTGCTGAACATGTTGGGGTTAAAAACCGGCACGCTGGCCATGGCCAAAATTTCGCCGGTCTGCGGCACCATAACAATAGCCTGCCCACCTTTGGCCTGATGGCGGGCCACCGCGGCGGCTAAGATCTTTTCCGCCTGATACTGCAAATATTTGTCTATGGTCAACAACAGATGATCGCCCTCGGGAAGATCGACAAACTCATCAGGGTTGAGATGAATGGTACGGCCCAAAGCGTCGCGCAGGCTATCGGCGGTACGGTTGGTGCCGGTTAGTTCGCTGTTGTAACGCATTTCCAAGCCTTCCAGGCCTTTGGCGTCGGTGCCGGTAAAACCTAACACATGACAGGCCAAGGTGCTGTAAGGATAGAAACGTTTGGGCTCCACGGTAATGCCCACGCCTTTTAACTGCATTTCCTTAACCGCGCGAGCCGCGGCCGGATTTATCCGACGCGCCAGCCAAACAAAGCGTTTTTCGCCGTTTAAGCTTTTTAGTATTCTCTGCTTGTCGTCTTCCATGGCCGCGGCCAGCCTAACGCTGGCCTGGTTTATATCTTCCATCTGCAAGGGTCGGGCGTATACGGAATCGGTATCCAGGCTTACCGCCAGTTCTTCCTGATTGCGGTCCAAAATAACTCCGCGGCGCGAAGTGAATTCCACCTGGCGTTTAAATTCACGTTGGGCAATCTGGCTCAACTCGTCATGTTGCAGCACTTGCAAATCCAATGCGCGCAGCGCTAATACACTGAAGAAAAGCACAAAACATGCCGCCACCAGCAATATTCTTACCCGGATGGCTTGTTTCTGCTGAGCGGCATTTTTCATTGCAGCCTCCTAAGCTGGCTGGGCTGAGGCTTAACCAGGCCAAAAGAGGCGGACTGTTGTTCCAGGCGCTCCATAGAGCGCAGATTGCTAAGCTCCACCTTAAGGCGGCGGCCGGTTTCGTTAAGCTCGTGCTGCACGCTCAAGGCCTGGCTGATTTGGTAGGAGGTGTTTAGCGCCCGTACCGAGGAGTAGGCGTAAAATATGCCAACTAGTGTGAGCAGGCACAAGCTGGCCACCACCAGGCGCAAGCTGACGCCTAGGCCCTGGCCTTTGAGTGGTTTGTTTTTATGGCGCAGGCTAAATTGCACTTTTATGCCTCCGCAATCGCTTCCAGCACGCGCAGCTTGGCCGAACGCGCGCGCGGGTTAAAATCTATTTCAACAGGCGTTGGTTTAATGGCCTTTTTGCCAAGCAGCCGGTAGGCCGCTTTTTGCCCGCACAGGCAAATTGGCAAACCAGGCGGGCAGGTGCAGGGGTTGGCCAAAGCCGCAAAGGCCCTTTTAACCATGCGGTCTTCCAGCGAGTGATAGCTTATGATAGCCAGGCGTCCGCCTTTAGCCAGAAGCGCCGGCCCTTGTTGCAAAAAGTTTTCCAACGCGGCAAGCTCATTATTCACCGCAATGCGCAAAGCCTGAAAGGTAAGGGTGGCGGGATGAATTTTGCGCCGTCTTCTTTCCGCGGCCGGTAAAGACGCCTCCACCAAAGCGCTGAGCTGGCCGGTGGTTTCCACCATGGATACGCTTTTAAGCTTGCGCGCAATAGGCCGGGCAAAGGGCTCTTCGCCGTAATGGCGCAATATGCGCGCCAGCTCTTGTTCTTCCAAGCTTTGAATTAACTCCGCTGCGGTCATTCCTTGACTACTCATACGCATATCAAGCGGCGCTTCCTTCATGAAGGAGAAGCCTCGTTCCGCCCAGTCTAGCTGCATGGAACTTACGCCCAAGTCCAGCAGTATGCCCTGGGCTGGCGGCAGGCTAAATTCAGTGAAGCAGCTGGCCAGGTGTTCAAAATTGTCCAGCTTGGTGTTAACATCGTAGCCGGCCAGATTGGCGCGGGCTATCTCCAGGGCGGCCGGGTCTTGGTCTATACCAAACAGGCTGGCTTGCCCGCTAAGGGCTTGTAGCAGCGCCAGCGCATGCCCGCCCGCGCCCAGGGTGGCATCCACATAAAAGGCATCTTTTTTCAAAGCCAGCATCCGCACCACCTCTTCCAGCAGTACTGGCTGGTGGTGCATGCCTAAATCCCCAACTCAGCTACCGCCGCGCCAAGTTCGGCTATTTCGGCGGCCACTTTGGCGTGCTCGGCCTCCCACAGCTCTTTGCCCCAGATTTCGAAAAACCTGCCCAGGCCGGCTACCGCCAGCTCATCGCCAGCCAGCACTTGGCGCGCGGCCATGGGTAGCAGGATACGGCCTTGGCGATCGCACTCGCAGTTGGCCGCGCCGGCTATAAAATAGCGCCGCACCGCTTGCACTCTGGGGTCGAACTGAGACAGGCTGTTAAGTTTCTCGGCAATGCCCGCCCAGTGGGCGTAGGGGTAGACGGTAAGGCAGCGCGAGGCATTTAGCACAACTAAACGGCCATTGCCTTCGCTTAGGCTGTCGCGAAAACGCGTGGGCACCGCTAAACGCCCCTTACTGTCCAAACTGTGGTATGACGTGCCGTTAAACAAACCGTGCCCCTTGGGTTAAAATTGCGAAGCGCATTTATTGTCTAAAATTTACCACTTTTACCCACTTTTTACCACTTTTACCCACTTTTTGCCGATAAATGGCACCTGTGCGGGATTTGCATTTTTTAGTAATAAAAATTTATAGTTATCGCTATGATAATTCCTCCTGGCATAGCCAGCGCCCGCAATGGCAAAAAAAATATTGAAAAAGCGCTGTTTTTAGGGGAATGGCGGTATAAAATGCCTGTTATCCGCGTCTGCCCAAGCAGGCGCTTGAGAGGGAATGGCCATGAAAATATATATAGCTTCATCGTTTAAAAATTTGCATGGAGTGCATCTTCTGCGTGATAAGTTGCAGGCCATGGGTCATCAGGTGATGGACTGGAGCGCCTTGGCCCCGCCACTGCCCGATGGTATGCCCATGGAGAAAAGGCGCGTTTTGCTAGACAGCGACGAACGCGGCGAGATTTTTACATTTTGCGCTAACGCCTGCGCCCGGGCCGATGTGGTTGTTTATTTGGGGCCGGCCGGGCAAGACGCGGCGGCCGAGGTGGGTATTGCCTATGCCAGCGGGGTGCCGGTGTTGGGTTTGGCCGGACCGTTAGAGGCGGCGGGCCTTATTTTGAGCCGTTGCGTGGGCAAGTGGTTTAACCAGGTAGACCCTCTGCTGGCAGAGCTGGCCAATATGGGGCGTGGCCAGGTAACATAAGGCAGGTACAAGCTGGCTGGGTAGTTGGGGCATGTGCGGCCGTGGCTGCCGCGCTGGTTTTTGTTTTCAGTCGGCCTGGGCAATGCCCAAATAACCCATAAGCAGCCACTGCAGATCCCGGCTGTTTATTGCGGTGACTTTCCACATATTGCCATATTGGGACATGGTAAAGTGCAATGGCCGCCCGCCGTGCTGCATGGGCGGCAGCATTATTTCCACTTGGCCGTTTAGCGGCTGGCCCTGTTGCGCGGCCAGTAAAAGGGCCAGCGAACCCGGTAGGTTGGGCCGGTCTCGGTCTTCAATTATTTTCCGTAAGTACTGCTCGCCATGCTCGTTTAGGCCGGCAAACGCATTCCGCACCGCCTGTGCCAGAAAGCCGCCCTCTTTGGAAGCCTCTGGTTGCAAGCCGCCGACTATACGCTGGTAATCTATATAATCAAAAAACAAATGGGAATCGTGATTATAGATGGCCTTGCCCAGATAATATAAGCTACCGCTGGGCGTGGTCTGCAGGTCTTTAAACAACCAGACCGTGCCAAGTAACATGCCAACTATCACTAATACGAATAAAACGCGTTTGCTCATTGCCTATTTTGGGTTATGTTGTGTAACTAGGCCCAAGCCTCATTAATTACTACAAGTCATTTCATAAATGGCTTGCAACGCCGCCTGGAACAGGCTTGCGCGGCGGCGCAAACCGCCGAGATCGAAGCAAAAATCGCACTTTTTGCTTCGCGGTCCGTCATAAATCCCCCTTTAGGGGGATTTATGAAATAACTTCTAGTTGAAAATTATAATTGCCCACCATCTTACATCTGCGCCATTGTCTTTGCTATCACCCCGGAAGCCGCCACCAGTGGCTATCCTGACCCATGCATTTACAAGCAACAGCCTGGATTCCGGGTAGCGGCTAAGACCGCTTCCACAATGACGTGCTCTCAACATGCTTATTGCCTAATTACTGTAACTAAGTATATCGGTTGATGAGTTCTGAGCCTAAGTAATTTTTTCATTTTATCAGAAAGCGGCGATAAAAAAGCAGGCATGCCGCACCTGCACCCGCCCCTAAAATTTTTGGAAAATAGCAATTAGTCGGTAGCGGGGGCGGGGCTAGCAGCCGGAGCCTCTGTGGAGTTGGCTGCCTGATTTGGTTTTTTGCCCTTATATTCCGTGACATACCAACCATCGCCCTTAAGTTGGAACGAATTTTGACTCATAAGTTTTTTTACCCCACCGCCGCAATAAGGGCATTTGGCCAGGGGCTTATCGCTAATTTTTTGCAGTACCTCACTGGTTTTGTTGCATTTGCTGCAGATGTATTCATAAATGGGCATATCCGCTCTCCTAAAAATATTTGCGGCCCGCACTGGCGGGCTCTAGTTTGCATTATGCACTCTTACCAAATACCGGCGCTTTTAGCCATAAAATAATGACTGAAACAAACTCCTCAAGCTAGCGCTTAAAAAATAATAATTATCTTATTAATCAAGTCAAGTATGGTATTATTATAGATTATTTTTTTGCAAGTTAAAGCTAGATGGGCCGGTTAGGTTTGTTATGTTTAAAAAAATCGTGTTGATTTTATGTCTTTGGTTGGGTTGCTGCGCGCAGGCGTCCGCCCAGGCGCCGCTTAGCGGGCTGTGGGTGGACAGCCGCACGGGCAATGACTTCTGGGAGATAAACGGCACGGAAGAGGGCTTCCGCTTTACGGCCTATGGCGGCAGCGCGGCCGATCCGCGTTACTTAAGCCGTGGAGTGGCCATAGCTTTAGAGCAGGGGGAGTTGCATGCCACCGTGCGCGATTTGCCTGGCCGTTGCTGTGGCCAGCAGGGGCGTTTGCGTATAAAAATGGTCTCGGAAAACCAGCTTGAAATTAGTGGCCAGTTCTGGGTGGCCGGCGACCCGGCCGGCGATAGGGCCGCGACATCTGTAAACTTTACCCTTGTGCGCGAAGGCGCGCAGCCGACCGGCCCCGTTTCGCCCCCACCCAGCATAAAATATGAGCCGCCCCTGGGCGCGCTGCCATCCGGGCCGGTAAGCGTCAGTTGGAGCGGTAGTTGGCGGGGCGATGGCTGGGCTCAATTTTTTATTTTACAGCAGGGCAATATCTTGCAGATGCATTGGTACTATTCACAGGAATCGCCCTTTTACGGCCTGTATACGTTGGCTGCGGACGGGCAAAGCGCCCAAGGCACGGCGGTGGCGCTGGTGCAGGCACCGGGCAACACCTTTTACGCCCATAAACTAGGTTTGAATAAAGAGCCGCTATCTATCAATGTTGCGGTGCGCCGCCTGGCCGCGCCCCTGGAAGATGGGCGCTGGGTTAGCTGGGACAATGCGCCAAGCACCAGCTTTAGCCTGCAAAAGATAAGCGATGACCTGCCGTTAGCCGAGCGCGCCGATATGCTAAGCTGGTTTGGCCGCTACAAGCCTGAGGCGCTTTTGCGGCAAACTTTGGAAGAAGCCCTGCAAAGCGGCCGCTTGGTGAAACGTAGTTATGAATGAGGCCAAACAGCGCCTGCGCGAAGAACTGCGGGCCAGATACAGACAACTGTGGTCGGAAGAGAACGCACCCCCGGCCCGTACGCCCTTTTTCGCCGACGCGGCCAAGGCGGCGGAAAATTTGCGTCGCCTGCCAGCTTATCGCCTGGCCAAGGTTATTGCCGTAACCGCGGAGCCGGCTTTATTGCAGGTGCGCATAAACGCCTTAATGGACGGCAAGGTGCTGTTGGCCGCCACCCCGGGGCTTAAGCAGGGCTTGGTGCGCCTTACCGGCCAGGCTGTGCCCATGCCGCGCCGCCATATTGATTTGCAGGGCAACGCCATGTTTAAGGCGGGCAAACCTCTGCCCCTGCCGCACTCGCGCTTGGGGCAGGTAGATATGCTGGTGAGCACGGCCTTGGCGCTGGATAAAAATGGCGTTATTCTGCACGACGGTCGCGGCCTGCTGGACGTGCTGGTGGCGCTTTTTAACCAGCTTAAAGTGCTGCCCCAAAACGCGCCCGTGCTAGCGCTGGCCCATGAAGAACAGATGGTGGCAAGCCTGCCCTGTGAGCCATGGGACATAAGCGCGGATGTGATTGTTACCCCCAATGGCACCATGGCGTTTGCGGCCAAGGCGCGCCCGCTAATTTTTTGGGAAAAACTTAACCCCGCGCAAGCCCGGCTGCCGCTCATTAAAGCGGTTAGGGCCACAGCGGCCGGCTGTGGGTAAAAATTTAAAAAACCGCTAGAATTAACTTATTGTTTCGCCCATTTTGCAAGGAGCGCCGCTTTGGCTAAACTTGAAGTACTATTTGTGGCTTCAGAAGCTGCCCCGTTGGTAAAAACCGGGGGGTTGGGCGATGTGGCCGGCGCTTTACCGGCGGCGCTGGCCAAGCTAGGGGTTAAGGTAAGCCTGGTAATTCCCGCCTACGGGCAAATAGATAAAAGCGCCTTTCGTCCGCTGGACATGCATGGAGCCCATGCCTGGGCCGGGCGCGACTGGCCCATTGAAGCGTTTCACGGGCGCCTCAACAATCACGACATTTATCTGCTGGGCTGCCCGGCGCTGTTTGAACGGCCAGGCATTTATGCCGACCAGCATGGCGACTATGCCGACAACTTAACCAGATTCAGCTTCTTTTGCCGGGCGGTCATCAAGCTTGGCCAGGCGCTTAAGCTGGAGCCCCAGGTGCTGCATGTTAACGATTGGCAAAGCGCGCTATTGCCGGCTATTTTAGATACCGGGGCGGTGGAGCCCACCCCGCTTAGCCAGGCCTGTAAAATCCTTACCATTCATAACCTGGCCTATCAGGGCATTTTTCCTTCCGACCAATATCATCTCACCGGCCTGCCAACCGCCTTTTACAATATGGAAGGCATAGAGTTTTGGGGCAACATCTCGCTGCTTAAAGCGGGTATTGTTTGCTGCGATGCTATAAATACGGTAAGCCCGTCTTATGCCGCGGAAATAAAAGCCCCCGCCCAAGGCTGCGGCATGGACGGTATTTTGCGTAAACGCGGCGATCACGTGCTTGGCATTGTCAATGGTGCCGACTATAACGTGTGGTCGCCGGAAAAAGACCCTTTGCTGCCCACCAGTTTTAATGCCGGCAATTTGAAACCCAAAAAAATCTGCCGCAACCAATTGCTGCAAAAGCTAAAACTTAAGCCGGTTGATAAGGCGCCTGTGTTGGGTGTGGTGGGGCGTATTGCTTATCAAAAAGGCATAGATGTAATGGCGCCGGCGTTGGCGGAATTTATGGCGGAAAACGACTGCCGGGTGGTGGTGCTGGGTTCAGGAGAAGAGCGCTACAGGCAAATGTTGATTGAATTGGCCCGCGCTTACCCAGAACAGGTTGGTTTTATCAGCGAATTCAGCGAGAGCTGGGCACATTTGGTGCAGGCGGGCAGCGATATGCTGCTTATGCCCAGCCGCTACGAGCCATGCGGCCTAAGCCAGCTTTATGCCATGCGCTATGGTACCATTCCCGTAGTGCATGCCACCGGCGGGCTTATAGACACGGTAAGCGACTACAACCCTAAAACCAGGCAGGGCACGGGTTTTATGTTCAGCGACTATGGCGTGCCAGGCTTCCTTCAGGCTTTACGCCGCGCCGACAAAGTGTTCCGTACCCCCCGCATCTGGCAGGCCCTCATGGCCAGCGCCATGGGCCAGGACTTCTCCTGGGATAAAAGCGCCCGTGAATATATAAATATGTATGAACAGTTTTATAAACCTTAAGGAGGTACTTTGCCCATGCAGCGTTTTATTTGTTTACTAGCTGTTATAGTTTTTGCTTTCATAGCCGGCTGCGCTTCAGACAGAGATATGAAGCCCATGACCCAAGACCAGATAAGCCACGCCCGGGCGGTTGACGAATACACCCCGCCCAGCATAAAGCCGCCTTTGCCCGGCAATCTTAAAATTACGCTGAACGCTTCGGTGAGCAAGGTGTGCAAGGCCATTGAGGCCTACGCGCAAAGCCAGGCTGCCGCGCCCTTTGTGCTTACCCATAACATCTACCAAAGCGGTAACCGCAACAAAGCCTCGGCCACCATTATGCTTAACGTGGCGGAGCCGCAAAGCTGCCTGGACTGCGGTGTTAATTATTTTGCCTACTACGATGGCGACAGGCTGGTTAAAGACTGGAAGTATGATGTGGCAATAAAGGAAATAGTGTTGGCTTTTGGCGAAAAAGACACCCTTTCCCGCTTCCTGTCGCTGGTGGGGCAGGCCAATATCGTTGTTACCCCGCTTGCTGGCAACAAAAGCCAGGTATCCATTGATATAGACTATTTGCTGGAGCGCAAGGTGACCGCCTATACCACCCGTCAACTGGGCCAGGAAAAAGTGCTTCTGCCGGTAACCGGCATTTCGGTGGGCAAGTTTAACAGCACTCAGGTGGGGGAGCTGGAAGACGAGGTGATCTGTGTGTCCAGGGGCGCGCTGGAAAACAGAATCTTAGATGGCATCAGGTCTAACCTGAAGTAGCGCGTTTTTATTTTGAACTTTGCCCCGGCTGTATGTGGCCGGGGCTTTTTTGTGGCCATGCCTTGGTAGGCATGGGCCGTATTTTAGTCCAGCACCACCAGGCTGGGGCCGCGCTGGCGCACAATTTCAAAAAGCATCACCCCAGCCGCCACCGAGGCATTTAAGCTTTGTACGCCTGGCGCCAAAGGCAGGCTGGTGGTCATATCGCTATGCTGCAACAACCTGTTGCCCACGCCCTTGTGCTCGCCGCCAATAATCAGCGCTAAAGGCCGTTTAAGATCCAGTTCCCATGGCGCGGGGTGGCTGCCCATGTCGGCGCTTAAGCTCCACAGCCCGGCTTCGTCTTTCAGCCTTTCCACCGCCTGGGTTAAATTCACCACCCGGCATACCGGAATAAGGCTCAAGGTGCCGGCCGCGGCTTTGCTCACCGCCGGGGTAAGCTGGCAGGCGCGGTCTTTGGCAATAATTACGCCTTGCGCGCCGGCTGCGGCCGCCGAACGGACGAGCGCGCCTAAATTGTGCGGATCTTCCATGTGGCTGGCCACCAGTACCAAGGCTTTATCGCCCGCCGCGCGGCAGGCGGCAATGATGTCTTCCAGGCTGGCATAACTGGCAGCCGAGAGAATGGCCGCCACTCCCTGGTGTACCGCCCCTTTGGCCAGGGCGTTGAGTTTTACTTTGGGCACCCGTTGTACTTTAATGCCATGGCTGCGGGCTGATTCGGCCAGGCGCTGAGTCATCAGCACGTTTTCGTCACTGGCCAGAAACAGCTCGCTTATTTGGTCGGGCTGGCTTTGCAAAATAGCGGCCACAGCGTGGCGCCCCACCACTACGGTAAGCTTTTCCGCCATGTCTCATATCCCCCATTTTTTCCGCATAGGCGGCCATCGGCGTTTTGTGCGCAGGCGCTCCGCCGCCACAATAGCCGCCAATTGCGCATAGGCTTCATCCAGATTTTGGTTAACTACCAGGTAGTCATAGTTTTCTTCAATATGGCCAAGCTCAAAAGTTAAGCGATTTAGGCGCTCTTCTATCATGCTTGCGCTTTCCGTGCCGCGGGCCATAAGCCTTTGTCTGAGAGTGGCCGGGTCGGGCGGCAGCAGAAAGATAAACACCCCATCGGCAATAATCTCGCGCAGGCGGCGCGCTCCTTTTACTTCTATATCCAACACCACGTCGCGGCCGGCGGCAAGCATGCCGCGCAGGTGAATTGCCGAGGTACCGTATAAATTGCCGAACACTTCCACATGTTCCAGCATATGGCCGCTTTGCAGGTTATTCAAAAAATCTTCGCGGCTTACAAAAAAGTAGTCTACGCCGTCGCTTTCGCCGGCGCGGGGTGCGCGAGTGGTGTGGCTTATGGAATATTTCAGGCCGGGCACACGCTCAAGCAGCATTTTTACCAGGCTGGATTTACCGGCCCCGGGCGGGCCGGAGATGACAAATATCTGGCCGCTCACAGCTCTCCCTCCGTTTCCACCAGCGAAATGCGCTGCTCATCAAAGCTGGCCTGCTCGTAGCGCATGGCCACGGTTTCAGCCTGCACCGCGCTTAAAATAACATGGCCAGAGTCGGTGATAATGATGGAGCGGGTGCGGCGGCCTTGGGTAGAGTCGATGAGCTGGCCAGCTTCACGGGCCTCCTCGCGCAGGCGCTTCATGGGCGAACTGTTGGGGTTTACGATGGCCAGCACCCTTTTTGCCACCACCATATTGCCAAAGCCCAAATTCACCAGTTTGCCCGCCATGTGTTCCCCTATTCAATATTTTGGATTTGTTCGCGTATTTTTTCTATTTCGGCCTTAACTTCCACCACCAAAGCCTGGGCCGCGGCGTCCGGGCTTTTGGATCCCATGGTGTTGGCTTCGCGGTTGAGCTCTTGCACTAAAAAGTCCAGCTTGCGGCCAACCGGCCCTTTAGCTTTCAAGAAGCCGCGAAACTGCTGCAAGTGGCTTTGCGCCCGCACCAGTTCCTCGCTGATGTCGCAACGGTCGGCCATAAAGGCCACTTCCTGGGCCAGGCGTTCTTGGTTTACTTCCACCTCATCCAAAAGGCGGGCTATGCGTTCTTTCAGCCGTTCTCTATAGTTGTGCACAATGGCCGGGGCCAGCTCCGCCATTTTGGCAAACATGCTCTCCAGCAAATTAAGCCGCTCGCGCAAATCTGCCGCCAGGTTGGCGCCTTCAGCGGCGCGCATGGCGTCGGCCTCATGCAAGGCCTGGTTCAGGGCGGGCAGCAGGCTTTGCCAAGAAATCTCCAAATCAGGGGTCGGTTCATCAGCCAGCACCAAATCACGGTTATTGAGCAACGCGCCCAGGTTGGGCTTTTCCAGGTTGCCGCCCAGTTCCGCCTCCAACTGGTTCCAGATTCTTTTGTATTCCCGCAACAGGGGCAGGTTCAGGCTTAAGCTGGGTTGGGTTTCACTGGCCCCGCTCAAGCTAATGTTCAAGTTTATGCGGCCGCGGCTAAGATGCAGGCCCACATGTTTTTTGATGCGCTCCTCCAGCGCATTCAGGCTTTGCGGGGTACGCATGTGGTAGTCTAAAAATTTGCCGTTAACGCATTTTATTTCCACCAGCCAGAAACCACTGTAATGGGGAGAGCGGCCGCGGCCAAAGGCGGTCATAGATTTTATCAAAGCTAAATCCTTTTCGTGGTTAATTGCCACAGATAGCGGCTGCGCAGGCCAGAATACAGTTCGCGGTAGGTCTGGCTTGCGTAGTCTGGGTACGTCCATGGCAATGGGTTGAACATGCCGCTCTGCCAAAGCAGGGTAAGCTCTCCGTAAATGCCGCCGCCTATGGGCAGGCGGTGGGCGGCCGCTTTAGTGCTGGCCAAAATCAAACTGCCCGCGTTAAGCAGCCCTGGGTCTAAATTAAGGGCGCGTTTTCCCTGGGCGCTAAAGTCATGTTCCAAACTTATGCAATGCTTTTTTATCAGCGGTAGGCACCCTTCTCTCACCAATTGGCAGAAGGCGGCCAGACGCCGGTTAAGGCCCGTGCCCATTTCCCGCTCATAATAGCTGGTGCGCGTAAAGGGCAGGGGAGCGGAAACATAAAAGGGCGCGCCAAAGCGCGCGCTAAGCTTTGTTAACGCCCGGGTTCGTTTGCACTCATCGCTAGCCAGCAGCCCCACCACCAAGCAGTAAAGGCCGGGTGCCCGGCGCGCGGTCATAAGGCCGCCACCTTCGCATTTGCCTGCAAGTATATCATATTAATGGCCAACCAAGCATAGGCTCGCCAGTTGTGCTGAATTGCGGTTTTTTCATTTGCCGGGCGCCTGGCCGTCGCGTTCAATGGGGGCAACCGTCTGTACAAACTCGAACAAAATACCTTCGGAATGTTTGGGGCGCAGGAAGTTGACAATGATATCGCTGGTGCCCTCTACCGCTTTTTCTTCGAGCATTTCCATGCCCTTGGCGGCAAACTCCTGGCGCACCGCCTCGATGTCGTCCACTTCAAAGGCAATGTGGGCAATGCCGCCCTTGCCGTTGTTAAATTTGGTGAGCACGCCTTCGCGGGGCACAATAAATTCAATTGGGCTGTCATACTGGCCGTACTTGGTAAAAACCAGGTCGGCGGTATAGCTTTTAACATAACCGGTGTAGTCTGTTTCCAGGCCCAGGGTGTCCATTACGGCCTTCACTTTTTCCATGTCGGGCAGCACTATGCCAATATGGTGGATTCTCAACGGTTTCATGTCGTCTCCTTTATTCGCCTGGTTAATTTTTACGCGGCCAGCCGTTGTTTAGGGTGCGGGAACAGTGCCGCAACTCTGGCGGGGCATTATAGTTTTGCGCCGTTTTCAATTATAGAATAAACGGCCCGCCAAATAAAGGAGGGCAAGAAGCTTTGTGCGGAAGAGGGGAAAAGAGGCTGTTGCTAACTGGCCCGGATAAATGATTTAGTCTTGTCCGGCCCGCCAGTTATGCCACCCCGGCCAGGCATTGGCGCCTTTTACGCGTTCGCTCAAAAAAGCTGCCAGCAAATGGTCCAAGGCCTGGGTCAGGTTTTCCAAAAGGGCAATGCGTTCCAAAACTAAAGCATCGGCATCCAGGCCGGGCTCCTCAGCTTCAGCCGCGGCGGGCAGGCGCACGCCTTTGGGCATCAGCCAGGTGGCATCCAGGCTAAGCCAGTATTCTTCGCTGTCTATCACAAAGGCCAGGCGCAGGTTGTCCACCAGTTTGCCCTGGCGCAAAGCCTCGCGCGCCTCGGCCAGGCCCGGGTCGCTGCCCGCTAGCGCCACCCGGTTGCCCTCGCGGCTAGAAGTTGGGCTAAGGCTAAGACGCTGGCCCATGGCCAGACTAAGCTGGCGCCCGTCGGCCATGGTGAAGGCCTCGTCCTGTTCGCACATCCACCAAAGCCAGGTTAAAAACTCTTGGCCAATAAAACTTTTCTCCTGCAAAAGCGATAATATATCCATGGGTTGCCTTAATCCAGAGGGGCCAGGAATTCCAGGGCTTGGGCCTGCTGGGAGGATAACAGAGATTTTGCCAGCACGAATGGAATTTGCGCGCCAAGGGTTAGCGGGGCAAAAGTGCGGCTAAACAGCTCCTGGCTTTGCTCCAGTTGGGCTTTGTTGGCGCTGGTAAACCATAGCTGCTGGCTGCGCGTGTTCCAGCACATCTCCCAGGCATAGGTTTGTGGGGGAACGCGTTTAAGCAAACCAAGCCTGGCCTTTTCCTTCAAAAGCTCGCGTTCGGCTTTGCCAAGTTTGGCCTGAGGGTTGGCCTCTCTGGCCTTAGCCAGTTCCAGACGGTGGTATTTGCGTAAAACGGCGGCGCCTAATGTTCGTTTGTCTTGGCGTACACCCAGCACCAGGTAGGGGTTTAAGTTGTACACCTCGTAGGCAAAAGCGGTGTCAAAGTAGTCGTGGGCCGATACCCAGCCGCAAGAATTTTCTTCATAGGCGGACTCAATATCCATGAAGGCGTTAGCCGCAATTTGACGGCCCGCCCATTCCCAAAAATTATTGGGCAACGCGCCTTGTACATTAAAACGGCTTAACGCTACCGCGCCCTTCAATAGCCCCATAAATCCTCCCCATTAAGCAACCAGGCCCTTCCTCGCGGAAGGGCCTGGTGATTTTATACATGATAACTTGCCCGTTGGCAAGCAGCGGGGCTACTTGGTGAGCAGAGGCTTACCCAAAGTGAGCACCGTACGGCCCATGAACTGGTTGAGATACAGCGCGCCCGAGGTGTAGAAACCCACGATAGCCGTGGCCAGTTCCGACCAGGCGGCCAAGTCATGGCCAAACTTGGGGGCAATGCCGAAAGAGTTCATGGTAAGGCCTATCACCAGAAGGTCTACAAAGATGAGCACCAGGAAGAAACACTTATTGATGTAAAGGGTTCCTATGGTTAAAAATATAACAAAAGGTATATAGGCCAGGAAGGCAAAGCCCAGTTGTTTGGGATCGGCCGCGGCCTGCATGGCGGGGCCAAATACGCCGTTTAAGGTCATCCAACTCATGGCTACCGCAAACCAGAAACCGGCAAAACCGCCAAAGGCATAGGCGCCAAAAATGTTGCCACGTTTTACTTCTTCCACGCAGGCATAGGCTTGCAGCCCGGCACCCAGGAAGATAGCCCAGGGAATAAGCAAGGCGCTGCCACTGGTTAGCCCCAGTTTTTGCGAGGATGCTACCAAGGTGATAACCGCCAGGCCGAACACCCCTATGGCGCCGGGGTCGGCATTATATATTTTTACTTCTTGTTGGCTCATGACTTTCACTCCTACATTATTAAAAGGGTATAAAATAGTGATACTGGTGTATCATTCTTTCTCTCTTACGAAAACCGCCGACTCTTTTACTTATTAAACATGTTTGTAAACTATTTATTAAATTGCCCACCGCGATTATAATTAAATACGAAAAATATTAAACTTTATGGTTAACTTAATTGTAAAATAAAATTTATTAATTTAAATAATAAAGATTTATTAAATTTAATAATACTATATTAATTAATTTTAATTATTTTTTTATAATTAATTAGTTTATATTAATTAGCCTCTTTAGTAGCTTCCCGAGGAACAATGCGCCAGGCTTTAGACCGCCCCTTGGGCGGCAACATAATAAATTCCTGGTGAGGATTGGCGCCCGTGCGATGCTGAAAATCATATATAGTGAGGCGGCCGGTGCTGGTAACTGTGTAAACTGACTGCAAAGATTCCTTGGTTTTGAGGTTTTTCTGCTTTATTTCGCCGGCTTCCACCATGGCCTGCTTAAGCTGCTGAGCAAAGCTCATGGCAGACATACTGTGCTGCACGCCATATTTATCGTAATATAAAAAGTGATCTCTAATGTATTGTTCCGGTTCGCCTTCGCGTACCATTTTAAGTAAGATTGCTCTGTCTTCGGCAGACCAGCGCGATACCCTGGGCATTAATAAATCTCCTTTTCCGCGTACAGACAATTAGCACAATTAGTTTTATTTATAACACAAAAAACTTGCAAATAAATACTTAAAATTAACTATTTTTAATAAAAATTTAACATTAATTTCTGCTAATTTTTCATTATATTTTTAATAATAAAATTGTAGGATTAATTTTTCATTGTAATAACTTTATTAAGAAAAATGTTGCTGTTGGCGCATATGAAAACAGGCGGCGGGTTGTGGAATATTGCCAAATTTACGCAAAATGTAAAATTGCGTTTCTTTGTCGGGATTTGGGCTACTTTTCCCGGGCCGCCGACAGGAAAAAGTACTCAGTATAAAAATATCTGCTGGAGGGAATATTTTTTTATCAATATAGAACAAAAATGTGCTACAGTTACGAAATATATCTTTAGTAAAAATGTACTCAGTACAAAATTTACACTAAGTTAACCCTATAACAAGGAGCAAAGACATGAGCATAATAGCGAGCGCGGCGCGTACGCCCATAGGCAAGTTTGGCGGTGTGTTTAAGGAGTTGCCCGCGGTGGAGCTTGGCGGTTTAGCCATACGCGAGGCGGTTAAGCGTAGCGGTTTGGGCGAAGACAAGTTTGAACTGGCGATAATGGGGCAGGTGCTGCAGGCGGCCTGCGGCCAGATTCCCTCGCGCCAGGCCACCCTGCGCGCGGGCCTGCCCATAGACCTGCCGTCGGAGACGCTTAACAAGGTTTGCGCCAGCAGCTTTCGGGCGGTGACGGCGGCCGACCAGATGATTCGCAGTGGCGATTTGGACGTGGTGATAGCCGGTGGCATGGAGAGCATGAGCAATGCTCCCTTTGCCAGCAAGGATATGCGCTGGGGTCAGCGCATGTTCCATTCTCAGGTTTTGGACTTGATGGTTTACGACGGTCTTTGGTGCGCGGTGCACGACTGCCACATGGCGGTGCACGGTGGCGTGCTGGCCAAAGAGTTTAATGTTAGCCGTGAAGAGCAGGACCAGTGGGCCTACCGCAGCCAGGTAAAGGCGGTGGAGGCGATAAAGGCCGGGCGCATGAATGATGAAATAGTGCCTGTGACCCTAAAGAGCAAAAAGGGCGATGTGGTGGTAAGCACCGACGAAGGCCCGCGCGCCGACATAACCCTTGAGGGGTTGGCAAAGCTGCCTGTGTTGTTTAGCAAAGACAACACGGTAACCGCGGGCAACGCTCCTTCCACCAACGACGCTGGTTCGGCCATAGTGGTGATGAGTGACGCCTCCGCCAAAGCTAACGGGGTAAAGCCCTTGGCCACCATTTTAGGCAGCGCCATGGTAACCGAAGAGGCCACGCGTATAGCATCCGCGCCCGGCAACGCCATTAACAAGCTTTTGCGCAAAGCCGGCCTTAGCATAAAAGACATAGACCTGATAGAGATAAACGAGGCTTTCGCGGCGGTGGCATTGGTAAGCGGCAAGATAATAGGCGCTGATATGGACAGGGTAAACGTAAACGGCGGCGCTGTGGCCTACGGCCACCCCATTGGGGCTTCGGGCGCGCGCATAATAATGACCCTGGTTTATGAAATGCGTCGGCGTAAGGCCAAGTACGGCATTGCCGCCATATGCAGCGGTGCGGCGCAGGGCGACGCTATTTTGGTGCGTTGCGATTACTAGAACTTATTTCATAAATCCCCCTAAAGGGGAATTTATGACGGACCGCGAAGCAAAAAGTGAGATTTTTGCTTCGCTCCCGGCGGCGTTACAAGCCATTTATGAAGTGACTTGTAGAAGTTATTTTTAACTGGCTTCTGACGCTGCCTTATTCAGGTTTATCCGGCGCCTTAGCCGCCGGAAGCCCGTCGAAAACTACCTTTGTCGGCGAGGCGATCTTCATCGACCCCCAGCATGGGGATTGATGAAATGAACTCCAGTTTGGAACTCATTCTGAGCGCAATGTAATGAAGCGAATAACCCATTGCACCCAGAGTTGTTAGGTGAAAGATTTAGGCTGTTGGCCTTAACATTAAAAAAGGGAGTGTTGATATGAAAAAGATAATGGTGATAGGCGCTGGCCAAATGGGCGGTGGCATTGCCCAGGTGGCGGCCGGAGCCGGCATTAAAGTGGTGCTTAACGATATTAAGCAGGAATTCATAGACAAAGGCATAGCCAACATAGCCAGACTGCTGGATAAAGACATAGCCAAAGGCAAAAAAACCACGGCCGACAAAGACGCTCTTTTAGCCAACCTCAGCGCTTCGGTAAGCCTGGATGCGGCGGCTGACTGCGACGCGGTTATTGAGGCGGCGGTGGAGAATTTGGCCATCAAGCAGGAAATTTTCAAAAAGCTAGATGCCATTTGCAAACCGGGCGCCATTTTGGCGACCAACACGTCTTCTCTTCCCATAACCGAGCTGGCCAGCGTAACCAAGCGGGCTGGCCAAGTAATTGGCATGCACTTCATGAACCCGGTGCCGGTGATGAAGCTGGTGGAAATAATTCGCGGGCTGGAAACCACTGACGAGGTGTACAAGGCCATTGAGGCGCTGACTTTGAAAATGGGTAAGGTGCCGGTAGAGGTAAACGACTCTCCCGGTTTTGTTTCCAACCGTGTGCTGTTACCCATGATTAACGAAGCCATTTACTGCCTGTATGAAAGCGTGGGCACGCCTGATGCCATAGACCAGGTAATGAAGCTTGGTATGAACCACCCCATGGGACCCTTGGCCCTGGCTGATTTAATTGGCCTGGATACCTGCCTTTCCATAATGGAAGTGCTGTACGAAGGGTTTAAAGACAGCAAGTACCGCCCCTGCCCCCTGCTCAGGCAGTATGTGCGCGCTGGCCGACTGGGCGTTAAGACCGGCAGAGGGTTCTACGTCTATAACAAGTAAGAAGTTTACATGGCTCAAATAATAATCCCCTTCCAAATGGAAGGGGATTATTGTTGAAATGTAACTATCAAAAAGCCGCCGGAGCATTGCTTCTCCGGCGGTTTTGCTATTTGGATAGTGTTGCTTTTATTTAAGATTGCGCAGGGCGGTGACCGCTTTACTGTTGCCCTGTTCCGCCGCTTTTTGCAGCCACTGTTTAGCCAGCATAAGGTTTTTGCTTACGCCGCGGCCTTCGGCATACATCATGCCCAGTTCATACTGGCCATCGGCATCACCGCTTTCCGCCACTTTGCGGAACAAGCTGAAAGCCTTCTGATGATCGACCGGCATGCCCTGACCCTCGTCATACATTACCCCCAGGTTGAACATGGCGTCGGTAGAACCTTTTTCCGCGGCCTTTTCATACCAGTACTTGGCCTTTTCGTCGCTCTGGGGCACGCCTTCGCCTATATCGTAAGAAACAGCCAGATTGAACATGGCGTCGGCATCGCCGCCTTCCGCGGACTTGGTGTACCAGTACACGGCTTTTTCGTGATCTTGCTCCACACCTTCGCCCTGGTCGTAAGAAACGCCAAGATTATACATGGCTTCAATCTGCCCGCCTTCCGCGGCCTTGGCGTACCATTCCACCGCTTTTTCATGGTTTACGGGCAAACCCCGGCCAAAGTCATGTAAAATGGCCAGATAGTACTGGCTGTCTGGGTCATTGGCATCAGCGCCGTTGGTGAAAAATTTAAGGGCCTGCTTGTAGTCGCCATTATCATAGGCCTTCAACCCCTTGTGGAAGTCAGCGTTGCTGGTGGTGTATTGCGGGCGCTGGTTCATGGGGCGGTTGTCGGCCGCGCTGGCTACGGCCGCCATAAGCAGCACGCATAAGGAAAGCAGAATGATGGAAGTAGTTTTTTTCACGCTTGTAAACTCCATTTTAGTAATTAACTTAATAAAGTAACCAGCATGTCCATTTTGCTGGCATTATCTGTGAATTTTATGGAATAACAGATAAAAGTCAAGCAATGTGGCTAAAATTAAAATAATAGCCTACTAGTCAGCGATTTGTTTTTCAGGTTCGCGCGGGTGCTGGCGTTTTACAGGCGCGCTGGCATAGGCTGGCAGGTGTGTTGTTTGCTAGGGTGGGCTGGCTTTTCCGGCCTGGTTTTTTGCCTTTAATGTGCTAACTTTATAGCGTTAGAGCAAGCCCTACGAAGGAAGACTATGTCCGGACTACTAGAGCTCCCCACTAAGGAGATGCAACAGCAGCTTAAATCTTTGATGAGCGCTTTTGTCCCCGAAGACAGGGTGCTTATTGCCATCACCGCCGATCCCGATGCTATGGCCTCGGCCATGGCCATGAAGCGCCTTTTGTGGCGTCGGGTGGCGGCGGTTACCATTGCCCATCACAACCTTGTTTACCGGCCCGACAATTTGGCAATGATAAGGCTTCTGAAAATTCCCTTGAAGAATTTTAAACAGGTGAAGCCCGAGCAGTTCAGCAAGGTGGTGCTGGTGGATTCCCAGGCGCACCACAGCAAGGAATTTGCCGGGCTCAAGGTCAGTGTGGTAATAGACCACCATCCGCCGGGGCCTTTAAGCTCCAGTGTGCTTTTCAGCGATATCCGTTCAGGCTACGGGGCCAACAGCACCATTATGTATGAATACCTGCTGGCCGCGGGCATTAAGCCGTCCGAACGTTTGGCCACCGCGCTCATTTACGGTATACGCACTGACACCGGGTTGTTTGTGCGCGCCAACTTGCAGCAGGATGTACGCGCTTTCTTAAGCCTTTACCCCCATGTAAACGCCGGGTTGCTTCGCAATATCCAAAGTAGTGAAATGCGGGTTAAAGACCTGGCTTATCTACAAATAGCCCTAAGCCAATATGTGATGAAGCGCAATTGCGTTTACTTGCACTTAAACCCCAGCCCCAATGCCGACACCCTGGTGCAATTGGCCGACTTCTTTCTAAAGGTGGACAGCGTGGATATGTGCGTGGTAAGCGGGGTGTTGGATGAAAAGCTTGTCATTATCATGCGCTATCTTGGAGTGGCGTCGCACAGCCGTGGTAATGTGGGTAAACTGGCCAGCGAAGCCTTCCAGGAACTGGGGCCGGCTGGCGGGCACAGCACCGTGGCCCGGGCGGAACTGCCTTTGGCCAATTTGGCCAAAGTGCTGCCTAATTTGAAGGCTGAAACTATAAGCGCTTTCATTCAAAAGAGCATATCGCCGGCCCGCATGAAGAAGATGAAGAGAATCCCGAGCAAGTCTTTGCCCGGCGCCTTGCCCATTATTGTGCCTGGCCCGGCGCTAACCCCGCCGCCGCCGCCCGTGGCCGCCGGTGGTGGCGGGCCGGTGCTAACCCCGGATAAAAAGCACTAGAGTTCATGTCGCCGCTTAAGCCTTATTCAGGCGGCGGTTAGGTCATTTGTAACATGTCTTCTAAAAAGCGCCAGGTTAATACCTGGCGCTTTTCATGCAGGCAAACACGCTACTAAAACAGGCCCATGGCGTTTTGGGTTTCCGGGCCGGCCACGCCGTCCACGGTGAGGTGATTGTTTTTTTGGAAGGTCTTCACCGCCGTTTCCACTTCGGCGCTGTAGTTGCCGTCTATGGGGCCCTTGTACAAGCCTTGCTTGGCCAGGGCGTTCTGCAAAAGTTCCACTTCCAGGCCCTGCGAGCCCAGGCTCATGCGCTGCATATTCATTTTGCCCTGGCTGGCGTTATAAATGCGGTTGCGCGCTTGCTTGACAAAGTCTTGCTGCTCGGCCGCCGGCGCGGCGGGCATGGCGGCAATGCGCTGCCGTTCCACCAGCAGGGCGCGCTGCTTGTCGGCCAGCACCGCCGAACCAGAGGCATAGGCGCTGGCTTTTATTTCCGATTCGGTTTGCGCCACAATACGGCTGGCTTCTTCATAACGTCCTTCGCTCACCGCGGTAACCGCGGCCGCATATTTTTCATCGCTCTGCAGGGCCAGCACTTCCACCTTGGCGTCTTTGTTAACGCTGGCCTCCTGCGCCTCTTTGTTGGCGCTTACTTTAACCGCCAAGGGTAAGTCTTGTAATTCGGGCTTGCCGCCGTTGGGCAAAGATTCATAGTTAAGACGCACATCGCCCAGGCTAAGCGCATCGCCGCTTAGCGGTTTAAGCTGGTACTCAATAACCATCATGCGCTCTTCGTCGGCGTAAAAGTCGCTTATATCCACCTGGCGGTTCCTGCCGCTGCCGGTTAGGTTGTAGCCGTACACCTTAACGTCGCGCACTCCTTCACCCAAAACAAGCTCCAGGGTTATGTTTTTGCTCACCCCGGCCAGCACGCCTTTAAGCTCGCTGGCAAAGAAACGCGAGGAGTCTTCGGGGTTGCGTATATAGTAATAGTTACCGCCGCCGCGCTGGGCTATAAGCTGCATCAGGTCTTCGTCATAGTCTTCGCCCAGGCCCATGGCGGTAATGCTTACCCCGCCGCGTTTGCTCTGGGCCGCCAGGGCGGCAATGCGCGAGGCCATGGTTTCACCCTGATTGGCCAAACCGTCGGAAAGCAGAATAACCCGTTTAACCCCGGGGGTGTCGGCCTTAGCTATTTGCTTAACTCCGGCCTGCATGCCGCCTGAGAGGTTGGTGGCGCTACTGGGGCGCAACTCATCTATTAGGCGCAGCACTTTGGCTTGATTTGTTCTAGTCATTTTGCTAAGCGGCATCAGCACCTCTACGTTGGTGTCATATACCACCAAGCTCAAGAAGTCTTTTTCATTCAAACGGTTCACCAGGTCGCGGGCCGCCATTTTGGCATAGCTCAGCTTGCCCGCCTCACTCATCGAACCAGAGCGGTCGATAACCAGAGCCAGGCTCATGGGCGCGCGGGCTGTTATTTGAGGCGCAGGCTGGGCGCGGAAGCGAATGACAACATGTACCGAGGAAGAATCCGGGGCAATGATGGTTTGCTCATATTCCGGCTGCACGGTAATGGTATAGGCCGTTGCCGGGGTGTGGCATAACCCCAGCATCAGCAGCGCGCCCAACAGCAGTTTACTAGCGGTTTTCATGGTTCTTTCCTATTCAAGTCGGTTAATAAAATCAGCGTTTCAGAAGCAAATTATTCATATTTTATATACAACCAAGCAAAAATAAATATATAAAAATTACGCGGTTCGAAAAATAGTGTGCAGATATAGGACAAAACTTCCGCTCGCGGCCAGGCTTAGCCAGTTTTTATATGAAGATGCGGTTTTGTGGCGGGAAGTAGTGGGCGCTATACAGGCTTGGCGCTGGGCCGGCGCATCAAAGCCAGCATTTGCGCCTGGTCCGCCAGTTCCTCCGCGCCTTTGGTGGTAAGGTAGTCACCCACCATCATGCCTTCCATGCCGCACAGGTGGGCCAGCGGGCTTAAGGCGGCCAGGCTTTGCTCGCGGCCGCCGCACAGGCGCAGCACGCTTGTTGGGTTTAAGATTTTAAACACCGCGCAGGCGGCCAGCGCTTGCAGCGGGCTTATGCCGGCGTTTTTAAGCCCGCCGTTTACCGCAATGTAGAAGTTGAGCGGTATGCTCTCAGGTTTTAATTCCGCCAGGCGGCAGGGCAACTCCGCCCGCTGGTGCGGGCTTTCGCCAAGGCCTATCAGGCCGCCGCAGCATATTTCCAGCCCGGCTTCACGGGCCATAAGGTTGGTGCCCCAGCGTTCCTGCCAGGTGTGGCTGGTGCATATTTGCGGAAAGAAGTCAGGACCGGTCTCCAAATTGTGGTGATAGCGAACAAGCCCCGCCGCAAACAGGCTTTTGGCCTGGCCGGGCCGCAAAATGCCCAAAGAGGCGCAAGGGGATATGATGCCTGAGGCACGCAGCTTTTCGATAATACGGCAGATACGGACAAAGGCTTTGCCCTCTGGACAATAGCCGCCGGTGGCCACCAGGCCGAAGCGCCTGGCTCCGCGGGCCCGCGCCCTTTGCGCGCGTTCTAGAATTTCGGCATAGGGCATGACAAAATGGTTTATGGCCGGGGCATGCGCGCTTTGCGCGCAAAAGGCGCAATTTTGCTCGCAGGAACCAAAGCCAATGTTGGCTATGGCGCAAAGTTCCAGATCTTGCGGCCTGCTCACTAAAGCCGATGCCTGGGTCATAAGCGGCAGCAGCGCGGGCCAGCTTTGGGGGCTAAGCCAGTCTACAATTTCTTCTCTGCCGGGGTGGGCTGGCATGCTGCCGCGTACCTTTCTATTTTTCGAAACCATGCCGGTAATTGACAAGGGGTTGGTTTAAGCGTTAGTCTACCATATAGCAAAAGAGTTGGCGGTGCCACTTTATTTTTAAAAAGAGTAAATGTTATGGGTGGTTATCGAGACAGTCTCAAAATTTGGATGGCTATTTGCTGCCTGGGCCTTACAGTCTTTATTTTTGTCAGCACTTCTTTGCTGCCCATAGGCCTTTTGCCCGAACTAGCTTCAGCCTTTGAGGTAAGCCAGGCCTATGCCGGGCTTTTGATCAGCGGCTATGCCTTTGCCTCGGCCCTGCTCACCCTGCCGCTCACCATGCTGTGCGCGCGCCTTAACCGGCGCACATTGCTTATGGCCTTGCTTATGGTGTTCATTGCCAGCCATGTGTGGTCGGCAGCCGCGCAAAGCTTTGCCGAGCTTTTAATCTCTCGTTTGCCGGCCGCCACCGCCCATGCGGTGCTGTGGGGCATTTCCACGCCCACCGCGGTGCGCCTGGCGCCTGTGGGCAAAGGCGGCCGCGGTTTAGCCGTTATAGGCGCCGGGGTGGCCCTGGCCGCCATTGCCGGGGTGCCCCTGGGTACCTGGCTGGGGCATGTCCTGGGCTGGCGTGCCGCCTTTATTGCGGTGGCCGCGCTTGCCGGCCTGTTAATGCTAATTCTTCTGGCCTTGTTGCCCTCTTTGCAAAGCTTAAACCTGGCGCCGCTTAAAAATCTTTCTTTGCTGCTTAAAAGGCCGGCCCTGCTCAAGATATATGTTGTGGTGGCCCTGCTGACCATAGCCCACTGCGCACCCTTTACTTTCTTTACGCCTTTCATGCGCGGCCCCGGCGGTTTTAGCCCAGAGGGCGCGGTGGCCCTGCTTTGGCTTTTTGGGCTGTGCGGGGCTGTTGGCAGTTTTGTGGGCGGATGGCAGGGTGGCCGCGCCGCGGTTGGGACAATGGCGCTTTTTATTATGGCCGGCAATTTTGTTTTAGCGCCTGAGGCCTTAAACGCGGGCCAGGCGGCGGTTATAATTTTTTGTGGTTTATGGGGGGCAGCTATGTCAGCCAGCACTGTGCTGATGCAGAGCGAAGTTTTCAAGGCCGCGCCTGAGGCCACGGATCTGGCCATGTCGCTCTATGCCATATTTTTCAACGCTGGGCTGGGGCTGGGAGCCATGCTGGGCGGGGCGGCTTTCAATTGGCTGGGGTTGGGCAGCATAACTTATGTGGGCGCGGCCTTTGCCGGGCTGGCCGGGCTGGCCCATTGGCTCAGCAAGCCTCACGGTTCTTGATAGCCGGCCAGGGCATCCAGGCGCAGGCGCATTTCCTCTAACGTTTGTTGCAAATGAAGGCGCGCCTCCTCCAGTTCTTCTTTGCTCATGCTAGCCGGATAGCGCAGCAGCGGGCCCAGCTCTATCCATACCTTGGCAAAGGGTTTGGGCACCATGGTTTTGTCCCAGGCATTTTTAAACACCCAGGCGCGGTCGCAAGACCACATAAGGGGCAAAAGGGGCAGGCCGCTTTTCATGGCTAAAATAATCATGCCTTCTTTGGCCTGGTAGCGCGGGCCGCGGGGGCCGTCGGCCACGGTGGCGGCGCTAAGTGCCTGGCCCGATTTGAGCATGCGCAAAATGGTGGTAAGCGCGGCCACCCCGCCCCGGCTGGAAGAGCCGCGCACCGGTATGGCTCCCAGTTGTTTTATAAAGGTGGCCAGCAGTTCGCCGTCTTTGCTGCGGCTCACTAAAACCGCGGGTTTGTGGGAGGCAAACAAATAAAGGGCGAAAATGGCGCCACGGTGCCAGGTGACGCCCAACATGTCGCGCAGGTGGGGGCCATAGTTCTGCGAGCGCTCGCTATAGCGTTTGCGGCAGGTTGCAAAATTAAGGCGCACCAGCAGCCCGGCCAGCCATAACAGCGGCTTCATCAAAAAAGAGCTTTTCATTGAGCGGCCTAACTATTTTAATAGCCTAAATCTTCAGCCACCATTACCACATGTATTTTGTGGCGTTCGCCCCACAGAAGCTGGCGGTGCAGCACCACCGTGGTGTTGCAGATGCGGGCCGGGCTCTGGCAGTCGTGGCACACTCCGTCGGCCACGCAGGGGGTTTTACAGCTAAGGCGTTTGGCGTTTACCGGCCTGGCAACCACCTGCATGCGCTCCTCGGCCGAGACCAGGTCGGTGCAGATTTTATTGGCACCTATCACCAGCACCACATTGGTGGGGCCAAACAGTACCGGCCCCACCCGCGTGCCGGCGCCATCCACAAGCAAAAGCTGGCCGTCTTCGGTTACCGCATTGGCCGAGGCGAGGAAGTAGTCCACATGCAAAGATTGCAGGGCAATGTTGCGCAGCTCTTCCGCGCTTAGCCCCGGGGCATGGCGGTCAATAAGCTTATAAGAACCCTGGCGTACGCCTTCCACAATGCCGGCTTCCAGCAGGCTCATGGAACCGCCAAAAGCCACCGAAGCGCCCTTGGGCATAAGTTTGAGGACTTGTTTCTTGGCCGCGCCTTTGTCCTTGGCAAAGTAGGCGGCAAACTGGTTGGCCTCTAACGCTTTCACCACCGCCTGACAGCGTTTTTCATAAAACCATTGCATATTAGCGTCCATTTTACTTACTCCTTTTGAGGTTTATGAAATAATTGTACGCATATTCAGGCATCATGCAAATGCATGGCATTGCGCAACCTGTCCCAGTCAACTTTGGCCGCCGCGCAGTTTTTGCCTTCTAGCAAAACCCCAAACAGCGCCGCGCCTTTTTGTTTGTCTTGGGTTACATAACCCTGACGCCCCACTTTTTTGTGGCTGGGCAAAAGGCGGTTGCGCAGGTGCCAGGCGCAGATAACCCCCAGAGCGGCCCGAGGCTGGTACTGGGCTATTTTGGCCTTTATAAATTGCGAGCTGGGCGGCAGGTTAAGCCCCTTTACCAGGCGCGAGCTGGGCACCACATAAACCCGGCTATAACCCAGGGCAAGCGCCTCCTGGCGCAGTTCGCCCAGCTTGCAGCCCTGGCACTGGCCGCGGCAAAGCAGGCCTTCTTCAGCGGTTATGGGGGCCGGGCAGTTTTGCGGTTTCAAACAAAAGGGCAGGAATACAAAGCGCTGGCTGTAGGGGGTGCGCTGATAGGTTTTTTTGTAGTAGCAATTGCTGGCCGCCACTAAAATTTTTATGTCCATATCTGGTTTTATAAAATGAAACAGGCGTTCAGAAAACGCGCCAAAGCGCCGCATAAAGGCGAAGCCCGCGCCAGGCAGCAGGCGCCCGACTATAAAGGGCGCGCCAACAAGCAGCAGAAAAGCGAGGATGAGCGCCAAAAAGGCATAAAGTAAATATTCTATCATATGCAAAATTTATATAACGGGAAGGGTTCCGACAAGTCCAATGGCTAAGTTGCTTAAAAAAATTAAAAGCTCTGTTAATTATTGGGGCGCGTGGTATTATGAGGATAGTTTTCACATTTTTAGAGAAAAAGGGCTAACTGGCCTTCCCAGCCCGCCCGCCAACCAAATTTTGAAATTAGAGGAAAAGAGAGATGAAAAAATTAAGTCTGTTTTTACTGGTACTTGTCTTCTGCGTGGGCTGCGCCACCATGGGCTCTGTGGATACAAGGGAAGTAATGAAAGACCAGTTCAATCAGGGTAAACAAGCCTATGAAGACGGTAATTACAGCAAGGCCTTTGGCCTGCTTAAGCCAGCGGCCGAGGCTGGCAACCCCAATGCTCAGTATTTTCTGGCCATTATGTATGACTTTGGCCGTGGCGTTAAAACCGACCACGAAACCGCCAACGCATGGTATTTGAAAGCGGCCGAGCAGGGCAATGACGATGCCCAATATAACCTGGCCATTTCTTACAAAATTGGCGAAGGTATAGAAGAGGACCAAAACAAGGCGGTTTACTGGCTTAGTAAAGCGGTGGCCAATGGTGATGAAGACGCCATGCATGTGCTTACCAATGACTACGCCAAGTCTTCCCAGTACCCTGAAGCCCAGTATGCCTTGGCCCAGGTTTATCGCAATGGGGTTAAGCTGCACAACGATGAAATAAAGTACCCTAACGAAGGCGATAACAGTGAACTGGCTCCCGACATGGCAAAATACAAGTACTGGCTGGAAAAGGCGGCCGGCAACGGCCACGCCGCCGCGGCTCAGGAATTGTCTAACCTTAAATAAGACATCTGTTTGGATTTGAGCTTGGGCGGGCGCGTTAGGCCCGCCCTTTTTTATATTGCGTTACCACCCGCTTTATTGCTGGTGATTGGAAGAGAGGAAAAGATGGTGCGATTTTTTGTGGTGGCTTTGCTGGCCCTGGCTGTGGTGGGCTGCGCTGGCGGCTTAAGCGACAACCGGCCTTTGTTGGCAAAGATAGATGGCCAGATATGGCAGATCGACTTGAACGAAAGCGTTAAAGTTTGCCCCAAGGCCAACGAGCGCCTGGAAGATTTGGGCCAGGAGGAATTTACCAGCCAGTATGGCAACACCGGGCTTTCTTGCAGCGTGGCCGAGGGTACGATTTCGCTTTACGATGATATAAGCGATGCGGAAGGCAATGTTGATAAAGCAACAATTGAGATAGTAAGCCAGGACGCAAGCCACGCCAGCCTGGTGGTGCAGGGCAGCGCCAAAGCGGAACTGCTTTTAACTAATAGCCTGCTTACCCTTAGCGTGGAAGGCGAGCCCATAGCCGTTTTCAGACAGCCGGGCAGATAAAAAACCCAGCAAAAGCCGGGTGCGGCGGGCGGGATTTACCCGCCCGTTTTTTTTGTGCGCTAGAATAGTATGGCCCCAAAAAAGGCTTTACAACTTAAAATAGTATTAGTAGGCTATCAATATGGGTAAGAGGGTTTTAGGGTGTTGCGCAACTGTAACTTTAATAAGGGAGTAAGCTGATGGTAACTGATATGCGCGCGCGGGCGGCTGAACAAGCCATGGAAAATTATAAAAATGGCCTTAACTGCTCAGAGGCGGTTTATAACGCCTTAATACAAATTGGCGCCATAGGCGCTTCTTCGGAAACTTCGGCCATGTGCATGGGGTTTGGCGGCGGCATAGGTTTGGCCGGCTATACTTGCGGCGCCCTGTCGGCGGCGGTTATGGCGGTGGGCGCGGGCCAGGGCCGCAAAGACCCCTGGGCCACCCCTCAGGAGGAACGGGGCAAGCAACTGCAGCAAAAATACTACCGCCTTTATAACAACCTAACCCACGATTTTGACAAGCTCAGTAAAGGCGTGCTCTGCCGGGACATCTGCGCCCCTTATCCCGACTGGGCGGCCAATAAGGACCGCCGCGCCAACTGCATGCGCATTATAGGCGAAACCGCGGCTCTGGCCTGTGACTATTTACAAATGTCCCAGGAAAAAGCCTTTGCTTTGCCCTATCATGAAAAAAATATGGCGGGTCTTAAATAGCATCATAGTTGGCGGCATGGAGCGTGCTTGCGCTACTAAAGGCACAGTGGTTGGCGGCTGCCAGCCACTGTGCCCATTGGCAATTTTTAAAATTTGCTTATAAGCTCCGTGAGTCCAGTTGGTGAGCCGTGCGCCAGCCATTTTGGGGCAATGGCCTTTCCCATAGCCTCATAAGCCTCATAATGGGGGCGGGCCATGTCTGCGGGGGTGCTTTTTTGATGCAGCGGCCAGTAAAATAACTTCCGCGCCTTGAGCCAATAAATTTTGCGCGCGGGGTACGGACCGTTTGCCAGGGCAACCGCCGCAGCTTACAAAGCCGTTATTTCCATTGGCCCAATTTCCGCCGGCCTAAGCCGGAACATTGAGCTATTCTAAAAAACCGCCTTCATTATACTTTACTTGGCGCGCTGTTACATACCGGGTGGCAAACAGGGCGACTTAAATGAGGCATTGGCCAAAGGGCGCTATTTTAAAAATAGATTTGCATAGTTACTTCTTGACAAATACAATATGTAGTAGTGTAAAATAAGCACACCACAATTAGGGCGCTATGGGTGTGTCCTGCCCCTATTAAAATCCCAAAAACAAGCCAAAAATATCGGCGGCCTTTAGGCCGCAAGCAATGCTTAATTAACAGGCTGGCCTGGCAAGGCTTTAGCCGCATGGTTGATGAAAGGCCAAAAAGTATTATTGCACACAGCGGGCAGGAAGCCCGCAACGCGAGTGAGCTTAGGCGCACGAGCGGAGCCCAGCTAGGCTCAGGACTCATTAATTAAGATAAAAGATAACAGTTGCCGCGATACAGATTGCAGAGAGGAAGGTATGCGCGCATCTGTCGTAGGGCATGGCTATTCTTCGCCAGTCCCTGATTTTAGCGAACATGTTTTCGGTTTTATGGCGTTGTTTATAAAACTCTTTGTTGTAGGCTATGGTTTGTCTTCGGTTGCGTTTGGGTGGGATGCATGGAGTAATGCCGCATTTGAGCAGTGCTCGCCGCAACCAGTTGGCATCATAACCTCTGTCGGCAAGTGGTGTGCTGGCTTTGGCTAAGGACTTCAGTAAAAGCCTGGCTCCCGTGTAATTGCTGACCTGACCCGCTGTGAGCAGCAAAGCCACTGGCCGCCGTGCGGAAAATACGGGCTGATCTGATTAAGTCGCTTCTGTGAAAGATAAAATAGCTTGCTCATCACTCACCTCCTGATGAATGACTTATCGTTACTCCTACTATTCCACTTTAATGAGTCCTGAACCTAACTAAACCAGCATATGCTGGTGCACGGGTTCAAATCCCAAACGGCTTAAAAACTCGCCGGCGCGGGGGGCTGGGGGGCTGCCCCCCAGAAAAATTGGTTTTAACTCTTATTCCCTCTTCCCTCCCGGGAAGGGGGGTGTCATTGTCGCGCAAGCGGGAATCCAGGTTTTCATCTTATAAAATTCAACAGATGGGTTCCCGCTTGCGCGACAATGACAAACAGGGGTAGTGTAAACCGGTATGACAAACCGGGGGGGGCTAAAACAAACAGAGCTTCATGCCCGGCAGGCGGCAATGGAAACCGCCCGTTTTTTTCACCCATTGCCCCTTATTTGCTTGCTATAACATCTAATTAAGTGTAACCTGGAAAAATAAGGCAGGCGCCCCCGCTTGAGCCACCTTGCGCCCTCATCCATGCTTGCCCTTTTTCTTGTTAAATTAATAAAATATAGTTGCCGCGCCGGCCTTGGCCACACCTTAAGGGAGAGATACCAATGAAAATAACACCCGCCACTGTCTCCAAGCTGCTGCCCGGCCTGGTTCTGGCCTTTTGGCTGGCGCTAAACGCCGGCCCGGCCTTTGCCGCCAGCTACACCGTGGACCCGGCCCAGCCCACCAGCGCCACCAATTTCCACAGTCTGGATGACTTACGCGCCGCCAGCATAACCTGGGCCGACGGCGACAGCATTACCCTGCTGGCCAGCGACGCCAGCCTGACCGAAGCCTTTAACTTCGGCACGGCGCAGGTAACCATAAACGGCGGGGAGTTTAAAATAACCCCGCAAACCCCAAACAGCTACCGCTTTGCCAGCGGCGGGGGTTTTACCCTTAGCGGGGTAAGTCTGTCCGGCTTTAAGCATGACGGCGGCGGCGGCGACGGCCAGGGCGGGGCCATTTACAGCGCCGGCGGGGTTAACTTAAGCGGCGGGGCCAACACCTTCTCCGCCAACAGCGCCAGCGGCGGCGGCATCGGCATCGGCCAGGGCGGGGCCATTTACAGCGCCGGCGGGGTTAACTTAAGCGGCGGGGCCAACACCTTCAGCGGCAACAACGCCAGCGGCGGCGCCGGCGGCGCGGGCGGGGCCATTTACAGCGCCGGCGCGGTTAACTTAAGCGGCGGGGCCAACACCTTCTCCGCCAACAGCGCCAGCATCGTCGGCGGGGCCATTTACAGCGCCGGCGGGGTTAACTTAAGCGGCGGGGCCAACACCTTCTCCGCCAACAGCGCCAGAGGCGGCGGGGCCATTTACAGCGCCGGCACGGTTCACTTAAGCGGCGGGGCCAACAGCTTCAACGGCAACAGCGCCGACGGCCTGGGCGGGGCCATTAGCGGCGCCACCGCCATCAGCGGCGGCACTAACATTTTTAGCGGCAACAGCGCCATTGGCGGCGGCATCGGCCTGGGCGGGGCCATTAGCGGCGCCACCGCCATCAGCGGCGGGGCCAACACCTTCAACGGCAACAGCGCCGACGGCGGCGGCGGGGCCATTAGCGGCGCCACCACCATCAGCGGCGGCACTAACATTTTCAGCGGCAACAGCGGCGGCGGCGGCGGCGGGGCCATTAACGGCGCCACCACCATCAGCGGCGGGGTGAACAGCTTTGTGAACAACCAGGCCGGCAGCCTGGGCGGGGCCATTGACACCTATTACGGCGCCAGCCTGGCGGCCAAAGACGGCGACCTGGTCTTTGCCGGCAACCGCGACAACGCGGGCGCGGCCGGGGAAAAGGCCAACGCCCTGCATGCGGGAAACAACGCGGGCACCGACACCTTAAGCCTGGCCGCCAACGCGGGCCGGGGCATCTATTTTTACGACCCGGTGACCAGCAACAGCGCCCAGCCTGGCCTTACCATCGCCATTAACAGCGGGGCAGGCCACAACGGCCGGGTGGTGCTGGACGGCTCGCGCTGGACTAATGCGGCGGACAAGCTTTCCGCCGTGCACGGCAACACCACGGTTTACAACGGCACCCTGGCCCTCAAGGGCGGGGCGGTGTACGGCACAGCCGCCAACACCGGCGGCTTCACCCTTAACACCGGGGCCGTTCTCGCCAGCGGGGTGGGCAGCGCCATATACTGCGGCACCCTTGAAACCAATGCCAACCACACCCTGGCCTTTGACCTGAGCGGGGCGCTCAACACCGGCGACGCCAGCCCCACCACCAACCTGCTTTTCAACAACCAGGGTGCGTCAATATCCAATACATATAAAGTGGATATCCTCTCCTTTGCCGGCGCTTCCGGCGCCTACTGGCTGGCCGCGCTGAACATCGGGCAGTTCGACATAAGCCAGGCGGATCTTTTAACGCGCGGCGAGCCGCTGGCCACCACCCGGGCCAGCGGCGCCACTCTGGC
>JAVBVK010000038.1:0-8324 GCA_031554335.1 Desulfarculales bacterium | reverse complement strand
AGGCGCCATGAGCGTTATCGACGAAAAGCTGACCCGTATGAAAGAGCTGGCCGAACAGGCCGCTACCGGTACCTACACCACTGCCCAGCGCGAAATCATCAACTCTGAATACCAGGCCATGGCCGCGGAAATAGACCGTATTGCCAATGCCACCAGCTTTAACGGCGTTAAGCTGCTGGATGGCTCCATGGTACAGAGCCACGAAGGCTCTGGTATGAAGATTCACTTTGGGTTGGGCAACAACGCCGCGGAAGACTATTATTTTGTCAACATTGGCGATGTGCGCGCCACCTACGCCAGCGGCCTGCGTGTTGGCAACTCCGACCCCCAAGACACCCTGCGCACCACCAATTTAAGCGCGGCCAGTTCCACCGAGGCGCTGGAACCAGACGCTGCCGCCACCAACGATGGTTTTTTCGGGATTCGCTACACTGAAGAGTTTAACGCGGAAAACGCCGCCAGCGCCAAATGGAACCTGTATGGCTATGTGGATATCGACGCCTCCCGCACCAGCATCAACGATATAGTACAGAACATCAACAAGGGTTCGCAGGCGCAAGGTACCTTGAGCATCAAAGCTGGTAGCACCGCCTTTATTGAGACAGGCAGCCTTACCATTAACGGCCAGGTGTTCACCTTCACTACCGCCGGTAGCTCCAGCTACACCAACGGTACCACCGGGGTAATCAATCTTTCCGGTGTTACGAACGCTACCAACATGACTAAAGAGATAGCCGCGTACCTGAACAATCATGCCGCCAGCATTGGCGTGTATGGCGCGGTAAACGGTACCACCCTGCAGATGGTGGCCCACACATTCGGGGTGGCGGGTAACAGCATTGATGTGGCTACCAACAGCACGGTAGTGAAGTCCAACCAGCAAACTCTGGATGGCGGCGGTAACAAGCTGCTCAATGCCTCGGCCTATTATGACGAGACTAAAAAGGAATGGCAGTTGCAGATCCAGATGAATCATGGTGGCGAAAAGCATCAGGTACAGACCTTCGGCCTTTCTTCTGTCTCCGTGGGCGCGGCCACCATTATGGGCGGCCAGATTCCCGGGGTAACCATGACCACGGTCTCTGGCGACGTGTGGATGGCCCAATTGGCAAGCGGCACTAATGCCACCATTGGTGTCGGCGGGCACCTGCGCACCTACAGCAAGCTGGATGAGCAGAGCGAATGGCTGCAGCCGCAAAACGGCACCGGCACCACCGAGTGGGACGGCGCCGATATCCTTACCCAGTCTCACGCCCAGAAGGCCCTGAACGCCTTGGATGGCGCGATTTTGAAGAAGGACACCGCCCGTGCCGGCCTGGGTGCGGTACAGAACCGTTTGGAAAACACCATCACCAACCTGCAGATTCAGGCGGAAAACCTGCAGGCCGCGGAGAGCCGCATAAGTGACGTGGACGTGGCCACGGAAATGACCGAGTTCACGCGTAATAACATCTTGGCTCAGGCGGCCACCGCCATGCTGGCCCAGGCCAACGCCCTGCCACAGTTGGCCTTGCAGCTCATCGGCTGAAACCAAGCTGATTAATTAAGTAAATCCTGGAGTGTCGCAAGACGCTCCAGGATTTTTTTATGCGCCGCCAGTAAATAAAGTGCGGCATTTTTTATAAAGCAAATGGCATGGATATTGATATATAATAATAAAAATGCCCGCGCAACCTTATGAGAGGAAGTTTAACTTGGCCAAAAAAGACAAGAAAGACAAAAAAAAGAAAAGTATATATAGTCAGTTACCCAAAAAAAAGCCCGCTTTTGCCTTTACCCAGCCTAGCGTGGCGGCAGAAGCGGCCGCTTTACCAGAACCTTGTCTGCCCACTGGCCCCCCCAGCTTGGCTGCGGTGAAAGAACTTTTTGCCGCCGGCGGTCGCGAAGCCGCGCTTAGCATGCTAAATGAACTGGGGGAATTCTCCCCGGAAGATGGCGGCGCTCTGGAAGAACTGGGGCATGCGCTGATGAAAAACAGGGACTTTGACACCGCGGCTGCCGTGCACCGTAAGTGGAGTGAGGCCGACCCCGCCAGTGCCCGCGCTTTCAATTCCTTGGGGGCCTCGCTGATAAGCGGCGGTTGGCTGGAACAAGGCCAGGCGGCCCTGCAAAAAGCGGTGGGACTGGAGCCTAATAAGCCAATTTATCAACTTAATTTGGCCAAGCTCTATATGGTGCGCGGCATATGGGAATCAGCCAGGAGCATGTTGCTCAACATTATGCACAGCCATCCTGAGGAAAAAGCGGCGGCTGAAGCCCTGATGGCCCAGTTTCCCGAGGAAGAAAAAAACAAAAGCTGAGCGTGCGGTTTTAATATGAGCTATCCTCTGAAACTTAATATGGGCTGCGGGGCCAGGTTTAAGGACAATTACCTCAACCTGGATATTGATCCGGAATTTGCTCCGGATATCTTATTCGATCTCAACCAGCCGCTTTTAATAAACGGTGTGCGCCAGTTCGACACCAGGCGCTTTGGCCATATTACCCTGCACGCCGGCAGTTTTGAAAGTATTGTGGCGCTAGATGTGCTGGAGCACATAAAAAAACTGGCCACGGTTATGACCAGTTGCCTGGAGCTGTTGCGTATGGGCGGGTTGATGCACATTTATGTGCCCTACGACCTTTCCCTGGGCGCCTGGCAAGACCCCACCCATGTACGCGCCTTTAATGAAGGAAGCTGGCAATATTACTGTGAATGGTTTTGGCGCCTGGGGTGGAGTAGCGCCCGCTTTGAAAAGCAAAGTTTGGCCATGGTGCTAAGCCCTTATGGGGAAACGCTGAAAGAGCAGGGCGTGGGCATGGCGGAGTTGGCCCGTACGCCCAGAGCGGTGGACAGCATGCAGGTGGTTTTAAAGAAAATGCGCCTCACTAAAGAAGACCGCGAACTGCTGGCTCAGTGCCGGCCCGCGCTGCACCAGCCTTAGCTAGCCAGCGCCAGCCAGGCGAAAGCGTATGACCTGTACCATCCAGGTATCCACTTCCCTACCCTCCAGCAGGCCTGGGGTAAAACGCCAGGCACGCAAAGCGGTTAAGGCGGAGTTTTCAAATACGCCCTCTGGTTCGGCCTTGATTACGCTTTCTTGAATTACCGCCCCGGCGCGGTTAACCAAAAATTTAATTTCCACCCAGCCTTCCACCCCTCGGCGGCGCGCCGCCATAGGGTAAGCTGGCTCCACTTTGTGCAGCAAACGGGGAATTTGATCTACCTGAGCCGCGCTCAAAGGCCCTGAACCTATTGCGGCCGCCGGGCCGGCCGCGGTCCTTCCGCTGTTGGCGGCCAACTCCGCGCGCTCGCCGGGTTTTTGGGCGGCCAGCGCGCCCGTTGGCTTTGAGCTGCCCCTGGCTGACGCGGCGGTTGCGCGGTTGGGCCGGGCGGCGGTAGCGGAAGGGCGGGCGGGGGCGGCCTGGCCAACGGTCGCGGAGGCGGAAGCGGCGGCCGCCATATGGCCCTGGGTGGCGCCGCTGCCCGCCGGTGGCAGTAAAGTTACCAGGTATAACGAAGGCTTGGCTCCACCCGGCGGCCCCACAGTGCCTACCAGTAAAAACATCGCTAACGCGGCATGAAAGCCCATGCTGAACAGCCAGGGCCATACCATGGGGCCTTTGCTCGCGCAGGCGGGCGAGGTTAAATGAGATTTATCTATGACAATGGGCATTAAAAATTTTAATTGCGGTTGATGTAAAAATAATTTTTATATTTTATAGGCAAGCCAGGGGATAAGGCAAACACAAAAATGCCTGGCTTGACCCGGGGGCGAATAGAGTTATAATTTATAACATCAATCATTGGTTATATTTTTCAGGAGTTGCCATGGAGCTGCTTAAACGTATAGATGCCGACATAAAACAGGCGATGAAAGACCGGGACGAACTCAAGGTTTCGTGTTTGCGGCTTACTAGCAACGCCATTAAAGTTAAGAGTAAAGACCTTCTGCGCGAACTTAGCGATGAAGAGCAGCAGCAAACTCTTAAAACTTTAATGAAACAGCGCCGTGAAGCCTGCGAGCTTTATCTGCAGGCCAGCCGTCAAGATTTGGCTGACAAAGAAAACGCGGAACTGGCCATTATTGAGGCCTATCTGCCCGCTCAAATGGGAGAGGCGGCTATCAATGCCCTGCTGGATCAGGTCTTTACCGAGCTCAACCCCAGCCCTAAGGATACGGGCAAAGTTATGAAAGAGGCCATGGCCCGCTTGGCTGGGCGGGCGGATGGCAAGTTAGTTAGCCAACTGGTGCGCCAACGTTTTGAAGGATAGCTAACCTTAATATTATGACCAGTTCCAACCCTGCCCAACCGGTGGCGGACGCCTCTACCTGGGCTGCCCTCGAATTCCCTTCGCTTTTACAAAAAATAGCTTCCTTGGCTAAAAGCCGGGCCGGAGCGGCCATGGTTAAAAGTTTGCAGCCATGCCCGCACCTGCCCACGGTGGAGCGCAGGCTGGCGCGGCTAAGCCAGCTTGGCGCCTTGCTGGCCGACAACCCGGGGCCAGACATCGTGGCCTTGGATGAAGTGGAGCCCTTGCTTAACCGCTTGAGCGTGCAGGGGGCCTTTTTACTGCCTGTCGAACTGCTGTTAATGGCGGATTTCTTGGATTCCCTGAGCGGCGTAATGAATTTTTTAGAAAGCAATGAAGCGCTGCCGGATGAGACGCAAGCCTACAATGAACTGGCCCGCCTGGCCAACCAGCTAGCGCCTTTGCCCAGCCTGGCCAAACACGCTCGCAAGCTGGTGGGGCCGGGCAATTCAGTGAGCAGCCTGGCCTCGGTGGAATTGGGGCGGATTAGGCGCGAACTGGCGCGCAACCGCGACGCCTTACGCCTTACCTTAAGCGGCCTATTGCAACGAGATGAACTTAACGGCGTTTTCAGCGACCAGATAATTACCCAACGGGCCGAACGCTTTGTTTTGCCGGTGCGCAGTGATGCCAAGGGCCGTTTGTCCGGCATTATTCACGATACCTCGGGCACCGGAGCCACCTGCTTTGTGGAACCTTTGGAGGCCATTGAAGGCAACAATCAGCTGGCTTTGCTTATACGCAAGGAAAAGGAAGAAGAAGAGCGTATTTTGCGCGAGGCCAGCGCGCTTATGGCGCAAGATCTGCCGGTGCTGAAGCAGAACCACGCCTGCCTTATTAAACTGGACTGCCTGTTGGCCCAGGCATTTTTTTGCCGGAAGCTGGAGTGTGTGGAGCCGCGCTTAAGCGCAAACGGTGAAATAGCGCTTTACCAGGCGCGCCATCCCCTGCTGGCCTGGCGCGCTCTGGGGCAGGGGGGCTTCAAGGCCGTACCCATTGTTATAAATATTCCCGCGGGCCAGCGCGTACTGGTGATAAGCGGGGCCAATGCCGGCGGTAAAACCGCCACCTTAAAGACCATGGGCCTTATTACCTTGATGGCCATGTGCGGCATGCATGTGCCCTGCGCTCAACACAGCCGGCTTACGGTGTTCAGGCGCGTATTGGCTGAAATCGGCGATGAGCAGAGCCTGGATCTGGCTCTCTCCACCTTTACCGCCCATGCCGGCCGTCTTGCCTGGATGGTGAAGGAAGCTAGGGCCGACACGCTTTTGCTAATTGATGAAATAGGCGGCGGTACCGACCCCAACGAAGGGGCGGCTTTGGCCTTGGCCGTGCTTAACTGGCTACAGGATGCCGGCAGTTGGGTGATGTGCACCACCCATTATCACCGCCTGAAGGCCTATGCCGCCACCACCCCAGGCGTGGAAAACGTATCGGTGGCCTTTGAGGAAAAAAGCGGCCAACCCACTTATCAACTGCACTATGGGCTGGCGGGTTTCAGTGGCGCGCTTACAGTCAGTAAAAGTTTGGGTTTTCCGCCAGAGCTCCTGGAGTTAGCCTACCAGCAGTTGGATGAGAGCGAAAGCCAGACCATTGCCCTTTTACATGAGGCCCACCAGGCTAGAGAAAAAGCCAATCAGGAATTTATGAAGGCTAAGGCGGAAATGATGCAGGCCGCTCAAGCCCGTCAGCAGGCGGCGGCATTTTTAAAGTCCGCCGAGCAGCGGCAGGCTGGGGCTTTGGCGGAAGGTAAGCGCAAAGTGCGTGAAATGATTCGTCGTTTCGAACAACGCCTGGAAAAAATAATGAACAGGGTGGAAGAGGGCAAAGCAAAGGGGGAACAGGTTTCCTTGGGCCGAGCCAGACAGGAGCTGTACGAAACCCGTCGCCAGTATCAGGCGGAAATGGAAACGGCGCTTGCCCCTCAGCCGGAAAAGCCTTTACCAGCGCCAGCGCCCTTTAGCATTGAGGCTGGCCAGGCGGTGCAAATTTTACATTTGCGGCAAAATGGCACAGTGCTGGAAACACCCAAGCCCGGGCAGACATTAGTGCCGGTGGCGGTGGGGGTTAAGGGGGTGCGGATTATGGCGGAGCTCAACCAGCTGGCCCCGGCTGAGGCTCTGGCAGCCAAGCCCTTGACTACCGCGATAAGGGTGGATGCCAAGGCCGATGACGGGCTGGCCCTGGATTTATTGGGCATGCGGGTGGATGAAGCCTTGGATGAACTAGACAAAGCTTTGGACAAGGCGGTGTTGGCCGGCCGTAGCAGCCTAGAGGTGGTGCATGGCCTGGGCAGTGGCCGCCTGAAGGCGGCGGTGCGTGAGTTTTTGGCCAGCCACCCTTTTGTGGCGGAATATGCCTCGCCGGCCAATCGCCCCGGCGCAGCCGGCATTACGGTGGCAAAGCTTAAGGATTGAAAAATAGTTATTTTATAGATAATAAAAACGTATAATTGATGGATGAAGAAAAGATAGGTGATTGTGCGGGTAGCTATCCCAACGCATTCGGGTTATATTCTCAAGGTAAAGACGGGAAGCGCAGGGCGGATGTGGTATAATGGTCTGCCGTACACAGGGCCTTGTATTTAAGCCCGAGATATTACTAACTGAGACTTTTACTGTGCCTATCAATAACTATATAACTTGGCTATTTTTGTTAGTAATGGTAGCCAGTGTCAGTGGCAGCGCCGGTAATGTGCAAGCGCTGGATGGCGGCGCTGCGCCCCACAAACAGATGGTTATAGAATTGCCAAGCCATTCGGCCACAAGTTATATGTGGACCTGTCAGGCAGACCAGCCTGTAATTATAGAAGAAATTATCAATAACTGCTTAGTTCTTACTTGCTCTACCGCGCAGTCGGCAGTGGGGGCGGTTGATAAATATGACAGCCCCTGGGGCAGAGACGGACCGTCCTTTACTGTGGCTTCCTAAGGCCATTTTTCAATTAAAACAGTAAGATAATCTAGTAGCGGTGTAGGCCGCTTCCTGGCGCTTTAATAAACACCAGTTGTTTATTTTTGCTGCCGCTAATTGCTAAACATGATTGTCGCGTCTGTAAAAGCCCGCATTTATGGCCTGTGCCTGGCTGCGGGCCATGCGGTTTGCTTTTTGTTTATTGTGATTTTTTGCAATTAGCCAACATTTGCTGTGGCTAAATGGCAAGCTAAACGGGCCGCAGCCAAATTAATAATAGCTAGCCTGGTGGCGAAGCATATTAATTAGGCTTGATAAGAGGTTTGAGGAAATGGTTTTAGTTTTCCTCTTTTAGATAATTATGCCTTCATTGGGCGGAGAAGAAGATTATGACAAATATGGGCTTAATATTTGCGTTGGCATGCGCGGGCTTTGCCATTTTGTACGGCCTGAAATCCAGCCGGGATATTCTGGTGCTCTCAGCGGGTGACTTGAAAATGCAGGAAATAGCCAGTGCCATCCAGGAAGGTGCCGGCGCCTATCTCAAGCGCCAGTATTTTACCATCGGCATTGTGGGGTTGGCGCTTTTTGTGCTGTTATGGCTGGCCTTGGGCATCAGTACGGCCATGGGCTTTGCTTTGGGCGCCATCTTTTCTGGCGCCGCCGGCTTTATTGGCATGAACGTTTCAGTACGCGCTAATGTGCGCACCACCGAGGCTGCCAAACAGGGGTTGGCGGCGGCTTTGCAAGTGGCCTTTAAGGGCGGCGCCATTACCGGCTTTTTGGTGGTGGGGCTGGGGCTGGCCGGGGTGGCTGGTTACTATCTGCTGCTGCAGGTGCTCACCGGCGCCACGCCGGTAGAGCTTATCAAACCGCTGGTGGGGCTTGGCTTCGGCGGCTCGCTCATTTCCATTTTCGCTCGCCTGGGCGGCGGTATTTTTACCAAAGGCGCGGATGTGGGCGCCGACCTGGTCGGTAAGGTGGAAGCCGGCATACCTGAGGACGATCCGCGCAACCCCGCGGTGATTGCCGATAACGTGGGAGACAACGTGGGCGACTGCGCGGGCATGGCCGCCGACCTTTTTGAAACCTATGCGGTTACCATTATTGCCAC
>JAVBVK010000020.1:0-17634 GCA_031554335.1 Desulfarculales bacterium | reverse complement strand
TTTCGCTGCCACTCAAAAATACTATGTATTTTTGAGCCTCGTCAACGACTGGGGCCAGGGCAGCCGCGCGGCTGGGTAAATGTTACGCTTGCACATCCTACCTGTGCTTAACATATAAATGCCCGGCAGATACCAGCCCCTGTGGGGCCGCCCCTAGCCCCCTACCCAGCTTGGCGCCGCCAAGGTTTGCCCAAAATTTTAAATAGCAAGTTACGCCCTCACCTACGGACCAGCGTATCTAACACCCTCGGCGCGGCAGAGGCTATTTTGCAGCAACCGCTGGCGGCCCAGAAAGGCAAAAGGCGAAAGGCATGGATTCTTCGCTTCGCTCTGAATGACGGAGTGAAGGGCCGCGCGTTGCGCTCAGGATGACGAATGGGCGGCCCTTTAGGGCATGACGAATGCAGGGCCTTCAGCTTAACCATATGAGGGAATGCTTGTTTTTCATTGATGCCGGTGGCGTGAAGGGCTGGCCGTGGCTTATGGTGTCTAACCGCCAGCGGTTTGCCACCACCACGAATGTACTGCGAATGAGCCCTAAGCCTAGCTGCTTCTGGCGTGGAAGATAAAAACACCGTTTATTTTGCACACCCTATTCCACCATGACTTTTTCCACCACCAGATAGGGGGCGGGCGGGGTGGCAGCGGTTTCCATGGAAGGCATGTAATGCAGGCTTATGCTGCGCAACCGCTCGGGGGCGTCCTGTAAAAAGAGGCCGCCCAAATAACTTTGCCGGTAATAGGCCTGCCCGTCTGGCGAAAACACTTTGGTTTGGCTGGCTCGTTCCACCGCCTCGTGCATGGCCGTGGCCAATACCCGGCTCTGCTCCAAATTTTCTTCAGCGGTATCTATGCCGGCACGCAGGTAATAAATATCGGGCAGGCCGGATTCACCCATTACCGCCAGCACCGCCACCGGCTGCGCCTGTACCAAATTTTGCCCATGCACCAGGCGGCTTACTATATACACCCGGTTAATACTGGTTATTTCTTCCGGCAAAGCCAAGGTTATATCTGGCTGCGCGGCGTCCAGGGTCATGGGTTGGTCCAAAAGCACCGCGCGCACTCTATCTTGATACTGTGGAGATGGCGAGTGCGGATAAGGCAGCAGCAATGCCGGTGTTAAGGCCATCATCATGGCCAGGGCCGAGAGTATGGGCCCCCAACTGGCGTCGCGCCGCCAATGGCCTTCCGGCTCGGGGCGGCCTAACAGCGGCATGAGATATTCCACCAAAAGGCCAATACAGATAAGAACGAATAAGCCCAAGGCAAAGGCTTTAAGCCAGGCGTTATATTCAAAATAAAGATCATGGCCGGGCGGCCACCAGGCCAAAGAAAGACATAGGGCGCAGCCCAGGCACCACCAGGCTAAAAATACGGTACGGAACAACCATAACGGCAGCCACAGCTTGCCGCGCTCCTCAGCGGCGGAGGCTGGCGGCGGAGTTGGCAGATTCTTGCGCCACCACAATATCAGCAGGAATAAAAACGCCAGGCCGCCCAAAATCCAGCAAGCCCACAAGGGCCAAGCCAAAGCCATGGGCGGCAGAGGCCCTAAGCACAATAAGGCCATAGCAAGCCCGTGCATGGCTGCGCGCCTTTGCAGCAAAAGCAACAGCAAGGTGCAGCCAATGGCCCAAAGAGGCAAAAGCATGGCCAGGTAAAGGCTGTGGCCACCCAGCGATGCGTTTGACCACAACAGGGGCGTTAGCGCGCATATGGCCCAGAGAGACAGCCAGCCCATCTTAAGCCAGTAACTACCGCCTTTTGGCAATGAATACAACAGCGAGAGCAAACGGCCGCTAAAGGCAATGTAGTAGGCCGCCTTTAACCACAGCAAATAATTGCCGCACAACTCGCCCAACAAGCATACGGCCAGAAAAACCAGGGCAAAAGCCAGGCAGATGGCACGGCACAAGGCGTGGTTGATAACCGCCTTGTCGTCTGATTGAATTTTGGGCTTAAGAAACCACGGGCCCAACAAAAGCCAGGCCATGGCGGCGGCAAATACCCACGCCGCATAACTGCTGCCCTTGGGCCAGGCAAAGTAAACCATGGCGGGCAAAACCATGCCCGCCATGGTTTCGGCGCTTAAAATCCTACGCATCTCCCCCCTTGCGGCGCGGGGCAATGGTTTGCCCAATGGTTTGGGCAATAATCATTATATCCAGCTTGAACGACCAGTTTTCAATGTAGTATAAATCGTATTCAATGCGTTTTTCAAGCGAGGTGGGGCCGCGCCAGCCGTTGATTTGCGCCCAGCCGGTAACCCCGGCCTTAACCCGGTGGCGCAGCATGTAGCCGGGAATACGGTCTTTAAACTCCGCAATAAGCTCGGGCCGCTCGGGCCTGGGTCCAACCAAGCTCATTTCGCCTTTAAGCACGTTATAAAATTGCGGAAGCTCGTCCAAATTACGCTTTCTCAGCCAGTTGCCAAAGGGAATGCAGCGCGGGTCTTCATCCGCAGCCCATACCGGGCCGGTGTTGCGCTCCGCATCCATCACCATGGTGCGGAATTTATACATGTAAAAAAGCCTGCCATCCAAGCCCATGCGCTGCTGGCGGTAGATAATCGGCCCTGGCGAGCATTTTTTTATCCAAATGGCAATACCCAGCATAATCGGGCTGAATAATATCATGGCCACCATGGCGCCAAAAGTGTCTAACAGGCGTTTGCCCACCCTGGGCCAGCCCTCCAGAGCGTTGCCGTGCAAATTTATCAGCGGGAAGTTGTCAAGCATGGTCATCTGTCCTCTAAGCTGTGTAATTGAACTGAAATCCAGAAGTATTTTGATGTCGACCAGCTCATTGCCTATGCTTTTGATGAGTTTTTGCATATCATCATATTTTTCCATAGGCAATGTGATTATTATGGTGTTAATGGCGGCGGCGCGCAACACCCGGGGCAAAGACGACAAGTCGCCAAGCCGGGGCAAGCCGTCTACCCCCTGCTTAAACTCGGCGACAAAGCCCACAAGATTAATGCCCAGTTCCGGGTGCAGTTTCACGTGCTCGCAAAATTGCTGCGCCAAGCGCCCAGAGCCCACGATAAGCGCACGGTCGCCGGCTGGTTGCGCGCTCAGGTAGCTCCAAACTTTGAAAAAAACCGGGCGATACAAGGTGATGCCCAAACAAAGGGCGCAGAAGTATATAATGTAAACCCCACGGCTGAAGTCGTAAGGCCTGATAAAATAGACTATGCATATCCCCAGCAGCACACCTAAAACGCAAGCGCTAAAAATGCGGCCCAAACTTCCAGCCAGCCCGCGCCCAGGCCCTCGATAGATGCTGGTTGCGGGGAAGATAACGGCAAATATGGCTACATGCAAAAAGGCCAAATAGAAATAGATGGTGCAGGGGGGAATGCCCGCCGGGCTTGCAAAGAAGGTAAAACGCAGCCAATAGGCCAGCAGCCAGCACAAAAATACCAGGCACAAATCGCTGCCATACAGCAGAAAACGATATAGGTGCAAACGCCGCTGTAACATGGCAACCTAGCTCAACCAGGGCAAGGTTAGTTACCGCGCGCGCGTTCGTTAGCTTCTTGTCTCTTCTTGCAGTCTACGCATAAGGTGGTAACCGGACGGGCCTGCAGGCGCTCAAAGCCTATATCTTCGCCGCAAGACTCGCAGATGCCGTAGCTGTCATCATCAAGCCGCATAAGGGCCTCTTGAATTTTAGATATAAGCTTGCGCTCGCGGTCGCGAATGCGCAACAAAAAATTACGGTCCGACTCCAGCGCGGCCCGGTCGGTGGGATCGGGAAAATTTTCTTTGCTGTCGGTCATGCCCACCACCGTACGGTCGGCCTCTTTAAGCAGGGAGTCCATTTGTTCTTGCAACAAGTTACGGAAAAATTCAATTTTTTCTTTGTTCATGTCGGGCATCTCCCCAAATTGCAGGCTCTGGACATATTCTTAAATGCGACTAAATGTAACAGACTACTCTTAAAATGTAAACCCTGACAGTAAGCCTGGCCTGGCTGGCTTTAATTGGAGACGTTTTCGTGCCCGGCGGGCCAAGCTTAAGGCCACGCAAAATCAGGCCAGTACATGCCCATCCAAAATAAAGCAGGTAAATTCGCCGCTGAAAACCAGCATATCACCCACCCGCGCCTCCACCTTAACCAGGCTCTTGCGCCCGTTGCTCTCGCTTAGCTGAGCTTCGGCAACTACCGTTTGCCCCACCATAACCGGTTTCTGAAATTTGCAGACCGCCCCGCCCAGCACCACATAAGGATGATTAACCGCCAGCATGGCGGCGTAGTCGGCCAGGGCAAAGACAAAACCACCATGCGCCAGCCCCTCTTTATCCGCCGCCATTTCCGCGACCGTAAGCAATTCCACCCGCGCCCGGCCCCCGCCCACCATAAGCGGCCGGCCGCACAAACGCTGGTTTATGGCTAAATGGGTGTCTATCTTCATCTTGCCAACCTTTCCAGCCAATATTATTGGCTAGGCTTAAGAATCATTAATTGCTAGAAGTTATTTCATAAATCCCCCTAAAGGGGGATTTATGACGGACCGCGAAGCAAAAAGTGTGATTTTTGCTTCGCTCCCAGCGCAACGCCGCCATGTAAGCCTGTTCCAGGCGGCGTTACAAGCCCTTTTATGAAATGGCTTGTAATTACTGTAAGTAAGCATATCGTTTAATGATTCTTAAGCCTAGCTAAAACCTTATGGCCGGACCGCTGCCTGGCTTAAAAAATCTTTGCCCAGCCATTTAGCCGCAAGCCTGGCAAACACGCCGTTACGGTTAAGATTATCCATGGCCTGGTTTACCCGCTCAAGCAACTCGGCATCGTCTTTGCGCGCCACAATGGCGTATTGCTCGTAATCATCTCCGTGGTCGCTGACTTCAAGCTGCCCGCACAGGTTCATATCTTTTTCGTAATAGGCCACCACCGCGCTGTCGCACAACACGCCGTCCAACCGCCCGTCAATAAGGGCGTTTACCGCCTCTGTCACATCGTCGTAATAATGAACTTTAGCGCCGCAGGCCTTGGCCAGATAATGGCTGGTGGTAAATTGCCTTACCCCGATACGCCTGTCTTGCAAAGACGACAGGCGCAGCCTTGGCTGGTTGGCTTTAACCAAAAGCGTTTGCCGCACGTTGAGGTAACCGCGGGAAAAAGCAAACATGGTGGAGCGTTCGCCGGTTATGCTGACCGAGGCCACAATCAGTTCGTAGTCGCGGTTAACCAAACCACTGAACAGTTCCCTCCAGGGCACATATAGCAAATCCGCCTCCATACCCAACTCCGTGGCCAGGGCGGTGGCGTAATCTATGCTGAAACCAGTTAACTTCCCGTCGTTATCATAAAATTCCATGGGCGGCCAACCAGGGCTTACGGCTATTTTTATGTTCTCGGCTAAAGCCGGGCTAACGCCGCAGGCAATTAACGCAACCAGCAATAATACTTTTTTTAGCATACAACTTTTCCGTTTATATGGCGTGGATTAGCAAAATTAGCCTCTATCCTCCCTGCCTGCGCCCTCGTTAAGCACAGCCAGCAAATAAGCGCGGTACTCACTGCCCAAGGCGCTATCGGCCAGGCGTGCCAGCTGGGCGCTATCGATAAAACCCATGCGCCAGGCTATTTCTTCCAGACAGGCAACCTTGAGGTTTTGCCTTTCTTCTAATATTTGAATAAAATTAGCGGCTTGTAATAAAGAGGCATGGGTGCCGGTGTCCAGCCAGGCGGTGCCCCGGCCCAGCTTTTCAACCGTTAATTGCCCTTTGTCCAAATACAGGCGGTTTAAGTCGGTTATTTCCAGCTCGCCCCGGGCCGAAGGTCGCAAGCTCCTGGCCAGTTCCACCACCTGGTTGTCATAAAAATAAAGGCCGGTTACCGCAAAATTGGATAACGCCTTGGCTGGTTTTTCCACAATGGCCAGCGGGTTGCCTTGGCTGTCGAAACTAATTACCCCATAGCGTTCCGGGTCTTTAACCGGATAAGCGAAAATGGTTGCCCCAACGCCGCGCCTGGCAACCGCCTGCAGGCGCTCGGCCAACCCTTGGCCAAAAAACAGGTTATCGCCCAGCACCATAGCCACCTTGTCGGCGCCAATAAATTTTTCGCCAATAATAAAGGCCTGGGCCAAGCCGCCGGGGCTGGGCTGGGCGGCGTAAGCAATGGAAAGCCCCCACTGACCACCGTCTTGCAGCAATTGCCGAAAGCGCGGCAGGTCTTCCGGGGTGGAGATAAGCAGAATATCTTTTATACCCGCCAGCATTAGCATAGACAGCGGGTAATACACCATGGGCTTATCATAAACAGGCAAAAGCTGCTTGCTCATTACCTGGGTTACCGGGTATAGCCTGGTACCCGCCCCGCCGGCCAGAACAATGCCTTTCATAGTCTCTCCGTAACAAAAAATATAATTATAATGCTGATCTTGGCCAATTATATAAGATTAGCACAAATATTCGCCGTTAAAAACGGCCCGGACAGGCAAAAAAATTTTTTTTTGTTATCCTTAATAAGTTAACTACAGGCTATTTGTATATAATAAGAGCTATTACCATTGTTTTTTGAGATTTGGCCCATGAATGCGCTTCTGATCAAACTGGTTCCCAACTGGATAACCCCCAACACCCTTACCAGCGCCCGCCTGTTGGGTTCGCTGGTTCTGTTGGGCCTGGGTTTTTCTGATATAAGCCTGGGCTGGTTAATTTTACTGATGGCCGCCCTGATTATGAGCGATGCCTTTGACGGCTGGCTGGCCCGGGGCCGTGGACAGGTAACCGCGCTGGGCGCCTATTTAGACCCTATGGCCGACAAACTTTTCGCCTTTGTGGTGGCGGTTGTGCTATGGAGCCGGGGGCTGGTTGACCTTAAACTGCTTATCCTGGCTTTGCTGGTGGATCTGCATGTATGGCTGCTGCCCTTCCTCATCTGGCGGCGCCGGGTGCGCCTGAAACTTAAGCTGTGGCCGCCGCCGCTGGTAACCGCCAACGCCTGGGGTAAGTTCAAAACCGGGGTATTGTCCGCAGCCATGGGCTTTATTATTTTAGGAGCCTACTTAGATAGCGCCATAATCAGCGAAATAGGCCTGGCGGGCATTATTGCCTCCATCTTCCTGGGGCTGATGGCTTCCCTGGGCTACATGTCGGCCTGGAGCAAGGGTGCCTACTTATAGGGGCTTGCAACTGGCCCAATTAGTTGTAACATTACAAAGCAGTTAGCTGAAAAATCCAATGCTTTGCGCAGGCCCGCGCACCCCTTTTAAGCCTTTTTGGAATAAACCATGAGTGACATAGCAAAATACTGGATCGAAATTATTCACAGCAAGGTTGGCACCGGTGATACCGCTAAAAAGGCCACTATGGAAAACTTCTGGATAGCTGAGGCGGTGGCTGGCGGCGAGCAGGTGAAAATGACGTTGTTAGACGACAATTATAGCCCCACCGGCTATGCCGAAGTGGTTCCCCTGGCGGAGCTGGGCAAACGCTTTACCGCCCTGCCCGCCAATTTCAAACCACCGCGCAAAGACCCCGACCAAATTAAAATAGATCAGATAACCGCGCGGGCGGAGCGCCATTTGGCCAAAAACGAGTATAATTCGGCTGAATTCGAATTCAGCAACGCGCTCAAGCTCAATGAAGACAACGTGCGCGCCAACTTTGGCCTGGGGCAAACTTATCTGGGCATGGGGGAAACCGAAAAGGCCAAAGAGGTTTTTACCAAGCTGGTAAGCATTGATGAGGTATTGAGTCCCGACAACAAGCATATTTTCAACGAATTCGGCATGCAGCTACGTAAGCTGGGCATGTTTGACGAGGCGGCTGGCCACTACCGCAAGGCTTTAACCATTTCCACCGGTGATGAAAACTTATGGTTTAACATGGGGCGCTGCCTGTTTGAGGGCGGCAAGCCCAAAGAAGCGGTGGAGGCGTTGCGCAAGGCGCTAACCATTAACGGCAACTTTGCCGAGGCCAAGCGGTACATTTTGTACATGAAACAGAATATGGCGAAAAATTAAAGGTGTTTTTTGATTGCTATTGTTGATTATGAAGCCGGCAACCTTACCAGCGTATGGCGGGCTTTTAACGCCCTTAACATTCCGGCCAAAATAACCCGCGCCCACCAGGAAATACTGGCCGCCGGGCGCGTGGTCTTTCCCGGGGTGGGCCATGCCAGGGCCGCTATGCAAAGCTTGCGCAAATATGGGTTAGACCAGGTGCTGCGCGAAGTTTACCAAAAAGGCAATCCCCTTTTGGGTATTTGCCTGGGCAGCCAAATTGTGCTAGACCACAGCCAGGAAGGCGATACCGAATGCCTTAAGCTGGTGCCGGGGGAAACCAGGCGCTTCCCTCTGCGCCATATCGACGGGCGGGGCACGCGCCTTAAAGTGCCCCACATGGGCTGGAACAGCCTGCAATTGAAAAATTCGCACCCTATAATGCGGGGCATGGATGAAAGGTCGCAGTTCTACTTTGTCCACTCCTATTACCCGGCCCCGGCCAACCCCGAGCACATAGTGGCGGAAAGCGACTACGGCTTCAACTTCACCGCCATGCTGGCCAGAAACAACCTGGTGGCCACCCAATTCCACCCGGAGAAATCGGGCCAGCCGGGCTTAAGGCTGCTGGCCAATTTTGCCAATTGGAAGCTTTAAACTTTTTATAGAGGAACGCCCATGCTTTCCAAAAGAATTATTCCCTGCCTGGATGTGCGCGACGGCAAGCTGACCAAAGGAATAAAATTCGCAGGCAATGTGGATATTGGCGACCCTGTTGAAATGGCGGCCAAATACTACGAGGCCGGGGCCGACGAGCTTGTGTTTTACGATATTACCGCGAGCGCGGAGGCCCGCGGCATTATGCTGGAAGTGGTGCGCAAGGTGGCGGCGCAGGTTTTTATGCCCTTTTGCGTGGGCGGCGGGCTGAGCTCTTTACAAGACATGTATGCGGTGCTCGCGGCCGGCGCCGAAAAGATAAGCCTGAACAGCCAGGCGGTGCGCGACCCAAGCCTGATAGACCAGGGCGCGCGCCAGTTTGGCGCCCAATGCGTGGTGGTGGGCATGGACGTGCTTAAAGTTCCGATAAGCCAGCGGATACCCAGCGGTTATGAAATCTACATCAATGGCGGCCGCAAAGCCATGGCTATGGACGCGCTGGGCTGGGCCAAAGAAGTGGAGGCGCGCGGCGCCGGCGAGATATGCCTGAACAGCATAGATGCCGACGGAACCCAGGCGGGTTATGAAATAGCGCTTACCCGCATGGTATGCCAAAATGTATCCATACCGGTTATTGCCTCGGGCGGGGCCGGCAAGCCCGAACACTTGGCGCAAGTGCTTAACGAGGCCCAGGCCGACGCCGCCCTGGTGGCCTCCATGACCCATTACGGCTATTACACTATCGAGCAGATAAAGCAATATCTGCACGGCCAAAACATTCCCGTGCGCCTGCACTGGCAGTAAAAGTTAGGAATCTACTATGCTAACCCCCGCAAACCTGTTTAACCTTACCGGCTGGTGGCAAAATTTTTTCGACGGCGTGGAGCTTGTTTTTGAAGCGCTTGATAAAATAGAGCCTTTTACCGAGGCCCTGGTGGAAGAACATGGCGCCAATGTGGCGGCCCTGCGCGCCCATGGCGACTTTGTGCGCGCCACCACTGTGCTCTACCAAAACAAGGCTTACAGCCAGGGCTTTAAACTGCTGGGCGGCGACCCCACCAAGGGCAAGATGCGAGTGCTTTTAGATGGCCAAGAATTGAACGAGGTATGTGTAATAGAAGCCGGGGTTATTCTAAAAGACGATAATATCCACCTAAGTCCAGGGGTTTTGCTGGAAGCCGGCGCGCTTTTGAAAGGCCCCACTTATATCGGGCAAAATAGCGAAGTGCGCCAAGGCGCTTATTTGCGCGGCGGCTGCCTTGTTGGGCAAAGCTGTGTGGTGGGGCATACCACCGAAGCCAAAAACACCGCCATGCTCAATGAGGCCAAGGCCGGGCACTTTGCCTATTTAGGCGATTCCATTTTGGGCAACGACGTAAACCTGGGCGCCGGCACCAAGCTGGCCAACTTGAAATTCGGCCCCACACCTTATCATTTTGTGGTAAACGGCCAAACTTTCAATTGCAAGCGCAAAAAGTTCGGGGCCATTTTGGGAGACAACACCCAAACTGGCTGCAACAGCGTAACCAACCCGGGGGTGGTTATGGGTAAGCGCTCCACAGTGGCGCCATGCCAGGCGGTGGCTGGCGGGTTTTATCCGGCCAGAACCCGTATTAAATAATTATTTTAACTTTTCTGCTATGCGCGTTGTTTTATTCATTATTGCGTTTTTGCTGCTTACCGCCGCCCCAACCCTGGCCGGGCCGGCGCCCACCCAGGCTACACCCCCCTATGGCAGAATTGCGGAAAAGCCCGCTCCGCCAAAAGCCACCGACGCCGATATAATGGAAACCGTAGAGAGCTACCTGCTCTCCACCCTGCCCGACCCCGAATCTTACCAGCCCTTGTATTTCAGCGCCCTGGTGCTATTTGAAGAAGACGAAAGCAAGGCCTATCGCTGGGGCATGCGCCACACCTACCGGGTTGGCCATCCGCAATATGGCGTGCTTTATGTGGATCGCATTTTCTTTATCGCCTACGACGGCCGCGTGGAAGCGATAATCGAATACACCGGCCAGCCCTGTATAGATTGCAAGTGGTAATGGCTAAAAATGTAAACCACATCTTGCTGGCCGCACTGGTGCTTGGGCATATGGCGGTGGATCTTAACCAGGGCGCTCTACCCGCGCTTTTGCCAAGCCTGAAAGAGAGCCTTCAGCTCAGCTACACCCAGGCCGCGGCCATCTTGATGACCATGACCTTTTCATCCTCCATTATCCAGCCTCTTTTCGGCTATTTCAGCGACCGCTTCAGGACCCGCTGGATGCTGCCCACCGGCGTAATAATGGCCGGTGTGGCTTTTGCCTGCTTAGGCCTGGCCACAAGTTATTTACAGATAATGCTTATTGTCTTTATCAGCGGTTTAGGCGTGGCCGCCTATCACCCCGAAGGCGCCAAAGGCGCGCTGGGCACATCAAAACGCCGGGTGGTGGCCATGTCCTGGTTTATGCTTGGCGGCAACACGGGCTTTGCTTTGGGGCCGGTGGCCGTCATGGCATGCGTAACCTTATTGGGGCATCCCGGCATTATGCTGTTTGCCGTGCCGGCCCTGGCAATTGGCTTGTGGGTATCGCGCATGCTCAGTAAAAACCATGCCTCTCAGGCACTGGCGGCGGCGGCCGCGCCCCCGCCCCAACCCATTGCCGGCCGCCTGCGCCCCATGGCCCTGCTGCTTGCCTCCGTCATTTTCCGCTCCAGCGTGCAAATGGGCTTTACCATCTTCATGCCCTTTTATCTCACCAGCCATATGGGCTGGGACACCCTAGACATTGCCCCAATGCTTACTTTTTATCTTATCGTGGGCTCCATGGGCACCATGCTAGGCGGGCAGTTGGGGCAAAAGCTGGGGCCCAAGCGTTTTTTTCTGCTTTCGGTCATCCTGGTAACCCCGTTTAACTTTTTATTCCTGCAGGCGTACAGCAATTTGTGGCTGCTCGTCTGGCTGGGCTTAAGCGCGGCCTGCCTTATGGCTCCCTGGTCTTCCATGCTGGTTATGGCCCAAGACATAATGCCCGACCGCTCGGGCATGGCCTCCGCGCTGATGGTGGGCTTCAGCATTGGCAGCGGCGGGCTGTGCGCAACCCTAATGGGCGTGCTGGCCGACCACGCCGGCGTGCTCAGCGTAATGTGGCTTTTGGTGTTTCTGCCGCTGGCCAGCGCCGTGCTGGGCGCGCTGGTGCCCAAAAAAGAGGAAACACCCGCATGCCCGCAGCAAACTTCACCTTAAGCCAAGCACCTTAATGTTATGTTATGATAACCCTGCATCAAGTACATAAATTCTACGGCAAGCAAGATGTGCTGAAAGACGCCTCTTTGCATGTGGGCCCACGCGAACGCTTGGGTTTGGTGGGCCCTAACGGCGCGGGTAAATCCACCCTGCTAGCCATTATGCTGGGGCGGTTGGAGCCAGACCAGGGCTCGGTGTTTCGCGCGCGTAAGCTGCGCATGGGCTATTTACCGCAAGACCTGCTGCAGCTTTCCGGCAAAACCGTAATGGAATTGGCCATGGACACCGGCGAAAGCCTGGAAGAAGTACAGGAGGAACTTACGCTGGTGCACGATGAACTGGCGTGCGCCTCTGAGCCAGACAAAATAGAAGAGCTGGTGCTGCGCCAGGGCCAACTGCAAAGCATTTTCGAAGACCTGGGCGGCTACGACTTGCCGGCCCGGGCCGGCAAGGTTTTAGCGGGCCTGGGCTTTAAGCCGGAACAGCTCAACCGCGACGTGTCCACGCTGTCGGGCGGGTGGCTAATGCGCGCCGCCCTGGCCAGAATCATTCTTTCCGCGCCCGACATCATTTTGCTGGATGAACCAACCAACCACCTGGACCTGGAATCTTTACTGTGGCTGGAAAACCATTTGGTCAACAGCCCGGCCTCTTTGGTGCTGGTAAGCCACGACCGGGTTTTTTTAGACAAGGTAGTAAACCGCATTGTGGAAGTGGATCAGGGCAAGCTCTATGTTTATGGCGGCAACTACAGCCAGTATGAAAGCTTGCGGGCCAGCCGGCGCCAGGCGGCCATGGCGGCTTTTGAAAACCAGCAAGACCGCATACGCGAAATACAAAACTTTATAGACCGCAACCGCTCGCGCAAGGACCGGGCCAAACAAGTGCAGAGCAGAATAAAAATGCTGGAAAGCATGGAAATGCTGACCTCACCGGAAAGTGAGGAAAGTTTGAGCCTGCACATACCGCCGGTGGAGCGCGCCTCCAAGGTGGTGGTGGAGCTTTTGGGGGTCAATTTGACTTATGGCAGCCGCGCGGTATACAAAGACCTGGATTTTACCTTGCAATGGGGCGACCGCATGGCCTTTCTGGGCCGCAATGGCGCGGGTAAGTCGTCTTTGCTTAAGCTCTTGACCGGCCAGGTGCAAATGCAAAGCGGCCGCCGCCTGGTGGGCGGCAGGGTGAGCATGGGCGTTTTTTCCCAACACGCCCTGCAAGATCTGCAGCCCGATAACGACGTGCTGAGCGAGCTGGGTACCGTGGCCGGGCATCTGGGTCTTTCCCGGCTGCGCACCATTTTAGGCAGCTTTTTGTTCAGAGGCGACGACGTATTCAAAAAAGTTAAGGTGTTAAGCGGAGGGGAACGTAGCCGCCTGGTGCTGGCCAAAATTCTCATTACCGCGCCCAATACTTTGTTTTTAGACGAGCCCACCAACCATTTGGATATAGAAAGCAGGCAGGTGCTGGAACGGGCGCTTAGCGGCTACCAGGGAACTATGGTGCTGGTGAGCCACGACCGCCACCTGATAAACGCCTGCGCCAACCAGGTGGTATGGGTGGATGACGGCAACATCACAATCTGCCCCGGCAATTACGACGACTTCGAGCGGCTGTGGCGCAAAGGGCTGAATGTAAAAGACGACTACAGCCCCGAGCGGCAAAAACCCAAGCCCGTATTAAAAAACCAGGGCCAGCCAGCCACGGCGGCCAGCGAGGGCAAAAAAAACCAAGAGCAAAAACGCGAGGCCGCGGCCGCGCGCAACGCGCTTTATCAAAAACTGAAGCCCATGCGCGAAGAGCTGGCCAAATTGGAGAACGAACTGGAAGCGGCACAAGCCGCCCTGGATCAGGTGGTGCGGGAGATGACCGACGCCGGGGCCTATGCCGACGGCGAGCGTTGGCAAAACTTAAGCACCCGCCACGCCAAACTTACCGACCAGGTGGAAAAGCTCAGCACCCGCTGGGAAAACCTGGCCTTAAAACTGGAAGAGGCCGGCGGCTGAAGCCCGGCGGTTTGCCCATATGCGCTTATACCAGTAAAATTACTGCTTAAGTTGCCAGCCTGGCTTTGTGTTTATAATTTTTAGGAGCATTTTTTGGAAGACACTATAACTAAATTTTTGCTGCTGGCGCCGGCCATTCTGTTAGCCATTACCATGCACGAATTTGCCCATGCCCTGGTGGCCTGGCGCATGGGCGATGACACCGCCAGGCGCCTGGGCCGGGTAAGCCTGAACCCCTTGCGCCACCTGGATCCCATGGGCACCGCGGTCTTTTTGATAACCGCCTGGATGGGTATGGGCTTTGGCTGGGCCAAGCCCGTGCCCTTCAACTACCTGCGCATGAAAAACGTACGCCTGGGCTTTATTGCCGTGTCCGCCGCCGGGCCGGCGGCCAATTTACTTACCGCCCTTGCTCTTGGGGTTATCTTTCACGTGCTGCAGGCGCTAATGCCCCAGTTTTTTATTGAGTTTAATATTTACAAATTTTTGGCCGCCATGGTCTGGATTAATTTGGTGTTGTGCTTTTTCAACCTGTTGCCCCTGCCCCCGCTGGACGGCTCGGGTATTGTCACCGGCCTCTTGCCGCCCGCCTTGGCCAGGGAATACCAAAGAGTGGGGCGCTACGGCATCTTCATTTTGCTGGCCTTAATTGTGCTGCCCAGCCTAACTTCGCAGGCGCCCGATATTTTAGACGCCATTGTGCGCCAGCCCGCGCAGGGCCTCTTTAACTTCTTGTTGAGATAAGTAAGTGGATACCACCATAAAGCTTGAAATATTCGAAGGCCCGCTGGATCTTTTGCTTCACCTTATCCGCAAAAACGAAGTGGACATTCAAGACATACCGGTGGCCATGATAACCAGGCAATACTTGGAATACCTTGAATTTATGCTGGAGCTCAACATAAGCCTGGCCGGCGAATTCATGGTAATGGCCACCACCCTCATTCAGATAAAGACCAGAATGATGCTGCCTCTGCAGCCAACCGGTGAAACCGAAGAAGAGGATGACCCGCGCAGCGAGCTTTCGCAGCAACTGCGCGAGCATGCGGCCCGGCTTAAAAACGCGGCCAAATTTTTAGAAAACCGGCCCCGCCTCAACCACGATGTGTTTACCAGAAGCATTAGCCAAAGCGAGGTGGGCGAGCTTAAGGCCTCTGACGAAATAGTTAAAATAGGCGTCTTTGAGCTGGTAAGCGCCTTCCAGCGCCTGCTTAAACGCCGCCAGCCCAGCCAGCAAACCCTTAACTTCCGCCCCATGCGCCGGGTTTCCCTGGAAGAGAAAATGAGCTGGCTTCTGGGGCGCCTGCGCGAGGCGGCCAGCTTGAGCTTTGAAGAATGCTTTGGCGAAAACGCCGACAAGGATGAACTGGTGGTTACTTTGCTGGCCCTGTTGGAATTGGCCAGGCAGGGCATGTTAGATCTTTTCCAGGAGCGCTCCGCCGTCAACGACGACCCCAGTTGGAGCATGATAAGAATTCGTTTTAACGATTGCCGTGGCGCAACTTAACCGGCCTAGCCGCGCCGGGGCCGCGCTTTAATGAGGAAAGCCTTGTGAGCACCGAACTGAAAAGAATAATTGAAGCCATGCTCTTTGTCTCGGAAACCCCCTTAAGCAAAGCGCAGATAGCCGCGGTGTTGGAAAACGTGGAAAACGCCGAGATAGCCGCCGCGCTGGCTGAGTTAGCGCGCGACTACCAAGACAGCCCCCATGCCTTTAACCTGGTGGAGGTGGCGGGCGGCTTCTGCTTTCGCACCAAAGGCGATTACGCCTTCTGGCTGCGTAAGCTTAAACGCGCCCAAGCAACCCGCCTTTCCCGGGCGGCCATGGAAACCCTGGCCATTGTGGCCTACCGCCAGCCCATTATGAAGGCCGAGGTGGAAAAAATACGCGGGGTGGAGGTGGGCAGCATTTTGCGCATGCTTATGGAAAAAGACCTGGTGCGCACCGTGGGGCGCCAAGACCTGCCTGGCCGCCCGCTTATTTACGGAACCACCAAAAAATTTTTGGAAGTTTTCGATTTGAACGATTTAAGCGACCTGCCCACCCTGGAAGAGCTGAAAACTTTTGCCGCCAGCGATGAGGACGAGTTGCTGCCGGCCTTAGACGACGAATCTAACCTGCCCACTTTGCAGGAAGTGGAAGCCATGGCTGAAGAAGATGAAGAGCATAGGCCTAAACGCGTTGCCCAGGAAGAGGAAAGCCCGCAAGAACTTGCCGCCAGGGAGGCCGAGACCGGCATGGAAGATGAAACCGACAAACTCAATAAACCCACGGAATAACTAAATGGAACGCTTGCAAAAAATACTGGCTCACGCCGGCCTGGCCAGCCGCCGCACGGCGGAGGGCATGATACTGGACGGGCGGGTGGCGGTGGATGGCGTAACCATAACCAGCCTGGGCAGCAAGGCCGACGTTGACAGCCAGGTGATAACCCTGGACGGTAAGCCCATAAGCAAACGCCCGCAATACCACTACCTAATGCTGCACAAGCCGCCGGGCCTGGTTTCCACCCGCTCTGACCCGCAAAACCGCTCTACCATAATGAGCCTGGTGCCGCCAAGCTACCGCGCCGCCCTGTACCCGGTGGGCCGGCTGGATCTGGATTCGGAAGGGCTTATGTTGCTTACCAACGATGGCGAGCTGGCCTACCGCCTTATGCACCCCAAATTCAACGTGCCCAAAACCTATGCGGTGTGGGTAACTGGCCAGCCGGAAGATCAAGCCTTGGAACGCCTGCGCCAAGGGGTGATGGTAGAAGGCAAGAAAACCGCACCCGCCCAGGTAAGCCTGTTGCGCGCGGGCCTTTACCGCAGCCAGTTGCAAATAGTGCTTACCGAGGGGCGCAAGCGCGAGGTGCGGCTGATGTGCCAGGCCATTGGCCACCAGGTGCTGCAACTGGTGCGCCTTAAAATAGGCGGCCTTAGCTTGGGCGCCTTAACCCGCGGCAAATTCAGGGAGCTTAGCAAGCAGGAAGTTAGCGCCCTGCAGCAGAGTGTGGGCTTGGGGCAGGCTTCGCCCGGACATAAAAAAAACTCTTGCAAAAATCAAGCGTATAAGGTAAAAAAAACCACCAGAAGTAAAAGTAAACCATCTCTCAAAGTCCGGTAACTCAGCGGGAGAGTGCCATCCTCACACGGTGGAAGTCAAGGGTTCAAATCCCTTCCGGACTACCATTCATATACACCAGGAAACACCCTGAGACACTAAAAGCCCTGTTAAATACAGGGCTTTTTCTTTATCGCGGGTAAAAAACATAAACTGGCCGATGGACAATACCCTGTATAGCCCTGGCCGACGTCAGGCCACCGGCGCTAAACAACTATAATCAAGATTTGTTAGGTCCAATATTCACTCAACGATATGCTCAATTACAGCAATTAGCTAATAAGCATAAGCATGTTAAGAGACATGGTCACTAGCGGAAGCGGCCTTAGCCGCTATCCGGAACCCAGGCTGTTGTGCTTTTAAATACATGAATTCCAGATAGCCGCCAGCGGTGGCTTGCGGAGCACAGTAAAAATAACAAAGACAACAAAAACAATCGGCGAAGACGCCAGATGATGGACAACTATAACTCTTACCTAGGCTCAGGACTCATTAATTGCTTGTGTGAACAGGCTGCTTAATCAACAGTAAGGTGGCATGTCATGCCGGAAGCCGCTTTGCGGCTATCCGGCATCCAGGCTGTTAGCTTTAAAAGCATGGACCCCGGATAGCGGCTGGCGCCACTTCCGGGGTGACAATAACGCAATTATTTGTAGTTAATGAGGGTGCGCTGTCTTGG